>NZ_JAEBEP010000010.1:0-312307 GCF_046548915.1 Streptomyces sp. cmx-18-6
CAACGGCAAAGTCGAACGCTTCAACCGCACCCTCGCCGACGAATGGGCCTACCAGCGGCCCTACACCTCCAACACCGAGCGCACGGCAGCCCTGGCAGACTTCCTCCACACCTACAACCACCACCGCAGCCACACCGCACTCGGAGGCCAGCCCCCGATCAGCCGAGTCAACAACCCTGCGGGTCAATACACCTAGGGCGTGTCCGGCGGATCAGGGCCGAATACCCCCCAGGGGGTGTAAGGCGGCGGTTTCGGAGAAGAAGCCAGAGACGACTGACACCGCAGGATGACGAGAAGGGCTGCCGCCGCCATGATTCCTGAGCCTCGGACCATCGCCGTCCCGAAGGCCATGACGTTCGACCGGCTGCTGGAGAAGATCAGGTACGAGGGCGCCTACCCCACCCGGGAACGTGCCGAAGAGGCCCTGCGCGCCGTACTGGGCGGCCTCGGACGGCAGATCGCCGGCGAGGAGCGGGTCGCGTTCGCCGCCGCGCTCCCCGAAGAAGCCGCCCTGATCTTCACCGCCGAGGCCCCCGGCATCGCCCCGTCCCCGGCCGCCGCCTTCGTCGACGACCTGGCCGCCCGCACCGGCGGCACCGCGGCCACCGCGCGCTGGGACGCGGGCACGGTGCTCGGTGCGACCGGATCCCAGATGGACCCGGCCCTCGTCACCCGCGTCATCGACGGCCTGCCGACCGGCTACGCCCTGCTCTTCGGCCGCGCGCAGCTCACCACGGCGGCCTAGGGCGTGTCCGGCGGATCTTGACCGGATAGGCCGGACACACCCTAGAAGGCGTGGTCGGGCGCACCAGCCCCTGAGAGCCTCCCTACCGGCGGATCGTCACCGGTTCGATCTCGCCGTTGTTGTGCCGGCGCGCCCAGTTCTCCAGGGCCACCCGGCAGGCGTGGTCGAGGTGGCGCAGGCCGGTCAGGTCCAGCTCCATGGGCTGGTCCTGCGGCAGCTTCTCCAACTGCTCCAGGATGCGCGGCAGTCGCAGGAAGGTCGCGTTCCCGGTGAGCGTCACCACGACCCGGCCGCCGGTGAGCCGGCGGGTGGAGAGCTGCACGTGGGAGGTCTCCCAGGCCGACTTGACGACGGCCAGCAACAGCCCCAGCACCACGCCCTCGAAGAGGTTGGTCACCACGATGGCCAGCGCGGTGACCGCCAACAGCACCGCCTCACCGCGGTGTTCGCGCCACAGCGGGCCGAACTCCTTGACGGGCACCAGCTTGCAGCCGGCGTGCACCAGGATCCCCGCGAGCGAGGCGAGCGGGATGATGCCGATGGCGGAGGGCAGCAGCGCGGCGAAGAGCAGCAGCCACACCCCGTGGGCGACCCGGGAGAGCGCGGTGGTGGCCCCGGCCTGGACATTGGCCGCGCTGCGGACGATGACCGCCGTCATCGGCAGTGCGCCGAGCGCCCCGCAGATCGTGTTGCCGACGCCCTGCGCGACCAGTTCCTTGTCGTAGTCCGTACGGGGCCCGTCGTGCATCCGGTCGATGGCCGCCGCGCTGAACAGGCTCTCGGCCGAAGCGATCAGGGCGAAGGCGAGGACGGTGCCGATGACGGCCACGTTCGCCAGGTTGCCGAATTCGGCGGCCCCCGGCAGATCGATGGCGTGCAGCAGCCCGTTCACGTCGGCGACCAGGGGCCGCAGCCCGGTCAGGGCGGCGACGGCGGTGGCCAGGCCGACCGCGGCGAGGGGCGCGGGGACGATGCGGACGCGGGCGGGCAGCTTCGGCCAGAGCAGCAGGACGGCGACCGTTCCGGCGCCGAGGCCGAAGGCGGTCAGGGCCTCGTTGTTCGTGGCGATCTCGACGGCCAGGCCGGGAAGCCCGGCGAGCTTGGCCAGCGCGGTGCCCGGCTGTTCGGTGTCGGCCATCGCGTACACCTGGCCCAGCACGATGACCAGGCCGATGCCGGCGAGCATGCCCTGCACCACGGAGACGGAGATGGCGCGGAACCAGCGGCCGAAGCGCGCGAGGCCCATCACCACCTGGAGCAGACCGGCGGCCAGGACGATCGGCCCGAGCGTGGCGAGGCCGAACTCCGTGACCGCCTCGTAGACCAGGACGGTGAGACCCGCGGCGGGGCCGCTGACCTGGAGTTTGCTGCCCGGCAGCATGCCGACGACGATGCCGCCGACGATGCCGGTGACCAGGCCGAGTTCGGCCGGTACACCGGAGGCGACGGCGACGCCGACGCAGAGGGGGAGGGCGACCAGGAAGACGACGAGTGACGCCAGCAGGTCACGGCGTACGACGTGGGGGTTCTTGAGTTCCTTCACGGTGATCACGGGTGACGATTCCCTTGTGTGTACGGTTCGCGCCCGGCCTCGGCCGGGTGCGAAAGGGTGGGGGGCGGGAAGCCGTCAGAGGCGGCCGGACGACGGGCCGCTCTCCGGCCGGTGAACGTTGATGGTGCCGGGGCGCGCCCCGTGGCAGCTCACGGGAGGGGTTTTCGTGGTCCGGCCGCGCGCGATGCGTTCGGTTTTCTTTGCGTTCGCGGCGACGCGTTCGGTGAAAGTCCGAACGTGTTCGACAAGGGGCTGCATGGTGGCCTGCCTCCTGCATCCGGCGGGTGCCGGGGAGCGGTGTGGTCGGGTCATATTGACGAATGCTTTGTTTAAATCCGTATGAATGTTCGGAAGGGGATCCTGCGTCTCACCTCGCACTTTGCCGAATAGTGAGCCCGTCCGGCCTTGCTGGAGCCGCTCCGGGGAGTACGACTACAGCTGAGCATATAGACCAGAACTTTGCTGTCGCATTACCTTCTCGTGAAGGAACGCGAATGCGCCATTCTTGTCATTCATTCGGCTTGTTCTTTGTGATTGCCAATGGGGTGTTCGAGCCCTGCGGGGCAGCAGGGCCAGGACGTGCCGAAGTGCCCCGCCGGCAGGCTGCCGGGGGGGCGGAGAGGGAGGGCCGTCAGACGCGGCGGCAGCGCAGGAACAGATGCGGCTCCGGCTCGCCCGCCGGATGGTCCGGGGTGAACAGCGTGCTCTGCCGCTCCTCCACGACGGTCCCCGCCCCGGCCGCCAGCGCGGTGAACTCGGCCGCCCCGAAGCTCGACACCCGTACCGGCTGCCCCATGAACACGGCGTCGACGTCCGCGACGTCCACCGGCACGGTCGCCACCACCAGACGGCCGCCGGGCCTGACCGCCCGCACGAGCCGGCCCAGCAGCTCCTTCTGGTCGTCACGGGAGAGTTGCAGCAGCGAGAAGTACGCGCACACGGCGTCGAACTCCCCGTCCGCCAGAGGCAGATCCCGGATGTCGGCGCAGAGGAACTCGGCATCCGGCACCTGCCGGGCGGCGAGCGCGGTCATCACCGGGGAGACGTCGACGCCCACCACCCGGTGCCCCGCCCCGGCCAGCGCCTGCGCGGTCGGGCGACCCGTCCCGCTGCCCACGTCCAGCACCCGGCTGCCCGGCGACAGGCGCTCCAGCAGCCCGTCCAGCGAGGCGCGATGGGCCGCCGAACCGGCGAAGGCCCGCTCATAATCGGCCCCCAGGGCGTCGAACACTGTTGCGGCGGGGAGTCCCGCGGGCTGTCCGAAGTCGGCGTGGCTCATCGGCGGGTCCTCCCGTGGTCGGCGGCCGTACGGGGCGGGGGGAAGCGCCCCGGCCGCTGTGAGCGTCCCCGGGCGGGCGGCCGAGTATGCGGAGCCGCCGCCGAGTGCCTCCCCCGATGTCGCGTCCCGTCAGCCGACCGGCTGGGCCTCGCTCGCGGACGGCCGCTCGAACTGGGTGCGGTACAGCTCCTCGTACCGCCCGCCCGCCGCGAGCAGTTCGGTGTGCGTGCCGCGCTCGACGATCCGGCCCGCCTCGACGACCAGGATCTGATCGGCCGCCCGTACGGTGGAGAGCCGGTGGGCGATCACCACGGCGGTCCGCCCCTCCAGCGCTTCGGCCAGGGCCTCCTGCACCGCGGCCTCGGAGGTCGAGTCGAGGTGCGCGGTCGCCTCGTCGAGGATGACGACGCGCTGACGGGCCAGCAGCAGCCGGGCGATGGTGAGGCGCTGGCGCTCGCCGCCGGAGAGCCGGTAGCCGCGCTCGCCGACCACCGTGTCCAGCCCTTCCGGCAGCGAGGCGACCAGGCCCTCCAGCCGGGAGCGGCGCAGGGCGTCCCAGATGTCGTCCTCGGTCGCGTCCGGCCGGGCCAGCAGCAGATTGGCGCGTACGGACTCGTGGAACAGGTGCCCGTCCTGGGTGACCATCCCCAGCGTGTCGCGGATCGAGTCGGCGCTCAGATCCCGTACGTCGACGCCGTTCAGCCGTACGGAACCGGCGTCCGCGTCGTACAGCCGGGGCAGGAGCTGCGCGATCGTCGACTTGCCCGCACCCGAGGACCCCACCAGGGCGATCATCTGACCGGGCTCGGCGCGGAACGACACCTCGTGCAGGACCGGGGAGCCGCCCCGGTCGTCCAGCGTCGCGACCTCTTCCAGCGAGGCCAGGGAGACCTTCTCGGCGGACGGGTAGCCGAAGGAGACCTGGTCGAACTCCACCGACACCTGGCCCTCCGGCACCTCACGGGCGTCCGGCTTCTGCTCGATCAGCGGCTTCAGGTCCAGGATCTCGAAGACCCGCTCGAAGCTGACGAGCGCGCTCATCACCTCGACCCGGGCCCCGGCCAGCGCGGTCAGCGGGGCGTACAGCCGGGTCAGCAGCAGGGCCAGCGCCACCACCGCTCCCGGCTCCAGCGTGCCGCGCAGCGCGTAGTAGCCGCCGAGCCCGTAGACCAGCGCGAGCGCCAGGGCGGAGACCAGGGTGAGGGCGGTGATGAACGCTGACTGGGCCATGGCGGAACGGACCCCGATGTCGCGCACCCGGCGGGCCCGCTCGGCGAACTCGGCCGACTCCCGCGACGGACGCCCGAACAGCTTGACCAGGGTCGCGCCGGGGGCGGAGAACCGCTCGGTCATCTGGGTGCCCATCGAGGCGTTGTGGTTGGCCGCCTCCCGCTGGAGCCCCGCCATCCTGGCCCCCATCCGGCGGGCCGGAACGACGAACACCGGGAGCAGGACCAGCGAGAGCAGCGTGATCTGCCACGAGATCGTGAGCATCACGGCGAGCGTCAGCAGCAGGGTGACCACGTTGGAGACGACCCCGGAGAGCGTGTTGCTGAACGCCCGCTGCGCGCCGATCACGTCGTTGTTGAGCCGGCTGACCAGAGCGCCGGTCCGGGTGCGGGTGAAGAAGGCGACCGGCATCCGCTGCACATGGTCGAAGACCGCGGTCCGCAGATCGAGGATCAGCCCCTCACCGAGATTGGCCGACAGCCACCGGGTGAGGAGGCCGAGCCCGGCCTCGGCGACCGCGATGAGGGCGATCAGCACGGCGAGCCGGGTGACCGTCCCGGAGTCCGCTCCGCGCACGATGGCGTCGACCACGCGCCCGGCCAGGACCGGGGTGGCCACCGCGAGCAGGGCGGTCACGACGCTCAGCAGGAGAAACCGGTTGATGCGCTGCCGATGGGGCCGAGCGAAGATCATGATCCGGCGTAGGGTCGCCTTCGAGAAGGGGCGGCGGTCCTGCTGGGCGTTCATCGCGCTGTGCAGCGACGTCCATGCCGTGACTTCCATGTCCATGGGGTGCTCCGAACTCTGCTGACCTGCTGATGGGGTTCTGGCCGTCCGGTGACGACGGCCTGTACGGGCCCCGCGGCCGGTGCGGCCCCGGGGATACCGAGAACGCTAGAACCTGGAGTTTGGTTGAGGTCAACAGGGCGCGCGGGACGGCTCCCCGCCGCTGCGCCGCCGCACCCCACGGCCCCCGGAGCCGTAGCGTGGCCCGGACGACGATCCGCCCGCCCGAACCGGACCCCGGGGTGACGCCATGTGCTGGAGCGCGACCGCCGACCTGGTGGCCGGTTCGGGGATCGCCGCGATCGGCGTGGTGACCCTCGCGCGCACCCGCCGGATCCGCGACCTCCCGCTGGCCGCGCTGCCGCTCCTGCTCGGCGCGCACCAGATCGTCGAGTCGGTGGTGTGGAACGCGGACGGCGGCACCGGACCCGCCACGCTCGCCTGGGCGGTGATCGCCCTGCCGCTGCTGGCGCTCTGGGTGCCGCTGGGCGTGTTCTGCGCCGCGCCGGAGGGGGCGCGCGCCCGGCTCGCGGGTCCGCTCGCAGCCGGAGCGGTCACGGCCGGGTTCCTCGCGTACGCCCTGGCCGCCCGGCCCGTGACGGCAGAGGTCCGGGGCCGCACCCTCGGGTACGCGGTCGACCTCCCGCACGCCCCACTGCTGGTCGGGGGCTATCTTCTGGCCACGATCGGGGCCCTGCTGCTCTCCGGCGACCGCGTCCTGCGGCTTCTCGGGGTCCTGGTGACGGTGGGCGCGGTGGTCTGCGTCGCGCTGTGGCGGATGGAGTTCATCTCCACCTGGTGCGCGTTCGCGGCGGTCTGCTCGGTGGTCCTGCTCGGCTGGGTCCACCGCCCCGCTCCCGCGGCCGCCCCGAGCGGGTGAGGCGGGCCGGCCGGGGTGTCCGGCAGTCCGCGCACCCCGATCGCGTGCTCCGGCGGGCGTCGGGGACCCGGCGGTGCGAGCCTGGGGGCCGGAGCGGGCCCGTGGGGCGAGCCCGACGACGTAACGGATCCCGCGAAGCGGGCCGAACGACGTGACCGTGACGGGCAGTGGGATCGGCAGAGGCAACGACGGACAAGGGGAGAAGCGGCGTGCGCATCGATCTGACGGGCAAGAACGCGGTGGTGACCGGCTCCTCGCAGGGCATCGGCCTCGCCATCGCCACCCGACTGGCCGCGGCCGGAGCGGAAGTCGTCCTGACCGGTCGCGGCCAGGAACGCCTGGACGCGGCGGCGCGGTCGCTGCGCGCGGAGGTGGACCGGGCGGCCGTCACGACGGTGGCCTGCGACCTGGCTACGGAGGAGGGGGCGCAACGGCTGTACGCGGCCGTCCCCGAGGCCGACGTCCTGATCAACAACCTCGGCGTCTTCGGGTCCCGCCCGCCGCTGGAGATCACCGACGAGGAGTGGCGGACGTACTTCGACACGAACGTCCTCAGCGCCGTGCGGCTGATCCGCCACTACCTGCCGGGGATGACCGGGCAGGGCTGGGGCCGGGTGCTGAACATCGCCAGCGACTCCGCGATCGTGATCCCCGCCGAGATGATCCACTACGGCATGTCCAAGACCGCGCTGCTCGCCGTCTCGCGCGGCTTCGCGAAGGAGGCGGCCGGAACGGGCGTGACGGTGAACTCCGTGATCGCCGGACCCACGCACACCGGCGGGGTGGAGGACTTCGTCTACGAACTGGTCGACAAGGACCTGCCCTGGGAGGAGGCGCAGCGCGAGTTCATGCGGCTGCACCGCCCGCAGTCCCTGCTCCAGCGGCTCATCGAGCCCGAGGAGATCGCCGACCTGGTGGTCTACCTCAGCTCCGCGCAGGCTTCGGCGACGACCGGGGCGGCGGTCCGGGTCGACGGCGGGTACATCGACTCGATCGTGCCCTGAGGGGCGACTGAGAGGCGATCGTGTCCTGAGGGGTGACCGTGCCCTGAGGGGTGCGCGCGGGGCGGACGGAGCGGCCGGAGGGGAGCCCGGGCCGGTCGGGGCGGTCATGCGGGGCTGGCATGATCGGGGAATGAACGAGAGCATCATCGCCGCGTGTGACGGGGCGTCCAAGGGAAATCCGGGACCGGCGGCCTGGGCCTGGGTCGTGGCCGACGCGCAGGGCAACCCCGTGCGCTGGGAGGCGGGCCCGCTCGGCGCCGCGACGAACAACATCGCCGAGCTGACCGCCCTGGCACAGCTGCTGGAGTCCACCGACCCGGCGGTGCCCGTCGAGGTGCGGATGGACTCGCAGTACGCCATGAACGCCGTGACCAAGTGGCTGCCCGGCTGGAAGCGCAACGGCTGGAAGACCTCGGCGGGCAAGCCGGTCGCCAACCGCGAGCTGGTCACCCGCATCGACGCCCTGCTCACGGCCCGCTCGGTGACCTTCCGCTATGTGCCCGCCCACCAGGTCGACGGCGACCCGCTGAACGCGCTCGCCGACCAGGCGGCGAGCGAGGCGGCGGTGGCCCAGCGCCCCGCCGGTACGGCGCACGGCGCGACGGTCCTGCCCGTGCCCGCCCCGGCCCGGTCGACGAAGGGCCGTACGGACGCGGGCGGCGGCGCGGGAGGCGCGCAGGGCAAGAGCGCTTCGGGCGCGTCCCGGACCGGGCGGTCCGGCGGCACCATCAAGGCGCGGTTCGCGGGGCGGTGCCACTGCGGAAAGCCGTACGCGGCCAAGGAGCCGATCGCGAAGAACCCGAACGGCTGGGGTCACCCGGAGTGCCGTACGGTCCCGGCCTGATCACACGGGAAGCCTCTGATCACGCGGGGGAGTCTTTTGCCCCGCTCGCCGAGGAAGTCCCGCACCCCGATCGCGCGGCGGAGCCTCAGACGTCGGCCCAGACGAGCATGCCCGCCAGCGCGGCGCGCGCTCCCCAGCGCTCGGCGAGCGCTTCCACGAGGAGAAGGCCCCGGCCGTCCTCCGCCAGACAGTCGAGCGAGTCGTCGCCGTCCGGGCCGTCCGCCGCCGGAGCGGCGGCGACGGTCGGGCCGGCCCAGTCGCGTGGGGTCGCCGGGGCCGGGATGCGCGCCCGGCCGCGGTTCCAGACGCAGATCCGCACCCCGTCAGCCGAACGGAGGAGCCGACAGCGGATCCGGCGGGTACTGGTGTGCTGTACGGCGTTGGTGACCAGTTCCGTCACTATCAGTGCCGCCGCCTCGATGCGTTCCGCCGGTTCTCCCCACGCCCGCATCGCCTCCTGCACGCGATGACGGGCTTCCGGGACGCCCCCGGGCAACCGGGGGACCCACCAGCTGTGTGCACCTCTGACGCCCCCACCGGCGGGAGCGCGTTCTGCGCAACTGACTATTTCCGACATGTATGTACTCTCGGCGCAAAGTGCATACTTTGCAAGCGACAGAATGTCCAAGGCTCCGCCCCGGGGCTCGACGAATGAGGTACGCGCATGCGACCCCGCTCCGGTCCCACCGTGGAGCACCGCGTCCTGGCGGCCCGCCTGCGGCTGCTGCGGGAACGCGCCGGAGTCAGCCTCAGGACCGCCGCCGACGCGCTGGACGCGCACCCCGCCACCGTACGGCGGATCGAGCGGGCCGAGACCGGGCTCGACGCCCTCCAGGTCGCCGGGCTGCTGCGCTGTTACGAGGCTCCGCCGACCGTGGCGGAGTCGATCCTGGCCGGACTCGGCGCCGCGAACCTGCCCGGCTGGTGGCACGGCTGGCGGGACGCGATGGAGAGCTGGCAGCAGGACGTCATCGGGGTGGAGTCGTCGGCCAGCCTCGTGCGCACCTGGCACCCCGCCCTCGTACCCGAGCTGCTGCGCACCCCCGCCTACGCCGCCGGCCTGTATCGGATGCGGTACCCCGAGGACAGCCCCGCCAGGCTGGAGCGCCGCGTCGAGCTGCTGGGGGAGCGGCGGCGTCGGCTGGGCGAGCGCGGCACGGCCCTGTGGGCCCTGCTCCCGGCCGCCGCGCTGCATACCCGGGTCGGGGACCCGGAGACCATGGCCGGGCAGCGCGAGGCCCTCGCGGAGGTGATGGAGCAGCAGCACGTCACCGTCCAGGTGGTGCCGCTGGACCACCCGCCGCACGCCCTCACCGCCGTGCCGCCCCTGCACCTGCTGCGCGTGCCCGCCCCGGAGATCGGCGACCAGGCGGTCCTGGAGACCCCCGGCGTACGCGTCGATCTCGTCGACGACCCGGAGGCCGTGATGGCCCACCGCATCCGGCTGGACGCCGCGTGCGCCGCCGCACCGCCCCCCGGCACCCCGCTGCCGCTCTGACCGCCCGGGGCCGGGGCCGTACGACCGGGGCCCTGGGGCGCGCCGCCGGGATGCGGCGCGTGTCCCCGCCGTACAGCGTGGGGGAGTGGTGCTACAGCGCAGGGCTCAGTGGATCCCGGCCGGGGTCATCGTGCTGGCCGTCGTCATCGACCTGGCCACCCCGACGGACGTCACCTCCGCGCCCCTGCTGATGGCCGCGCCCGTCGCCGCCGCACCGCTGCTGCCCCTGCCCGGGATCATCGCGATCGGCGCCCTCGCGATGGCCGTCCACGCGGTCCTCGCCTGGGTCGACGGCACCTTCGGCTGGCAGCGGGGCGTGGCCAACCAGCTCACCCTTCTGGCCGTAACCGTGCTCGCCGTCCTCATCAACCGCGCCCTGGAGGGCCAGAACGCCCGGACCCGGCGCGCCCGCCAGGTCGCCGCCGTGGCCCAGACCGCCGTCCTGCCCAGACCGCCGTCCCGGCTGGGGGAGCTGCGGATCGCCGCCCGATACGTCCCCGCCGAGGACGAGGCGATGATCGGCGGCGACCTCTACGTCGTGCAGGAGACCCCGCACGGCGTGCGGGTGATGGTCGGGGACGTCCGGGGCAAGGGGCTGGGCGCGGTCAGCGCGGTCTGCGCGGACATCGGGGCCTTCCGGTACGCCGCCGACGAGGCGGAGGACCTGACCGGCCTGGTGACCTCGCTGGAACGGGCCCTGCTGCGCGAGGGCGGCCGGCGCGGTGGCCAGGAGCAGGACGAGGGGTTCACCACGGCGCTGATCGTGGAGTTCGCCGCGGGCCTCGACACCGTACGGATCGTCAACCGGGGCCATCCGCCGCCGGTGCTCCTGGACGCCCGGGGCGCGGCCACCGTCCTCGAACCGTCGCAGGAGTCGCCCCCGCTCGGCATGGCCGCCCTGGGGGCCTGGCCGTTCCCGGTCGACGCGTTCCCCTTCCCGCCCGGCTCCACGCTGCTGTGCTACACGGACGGCGTCACCGAGGCCCGCGATGAAGCCGGCCTCTTCTACGACGCGGCCGTCCGGCTGCCCCGCCTCCTGCGCCACCGCACGGCCGTGGGCGACCCGCCCACCCCCGCGCAGATCCTCCACCTGCTCATCGAGGACGTCGGACGCCACACCGGCGGCCGCATCCAGGACGACCAGGCCCTCCTGGCCCTGCACCGCCCCGATCCGGGACGGAGCCCGTTTCCCGGCCGCCCACGTGTTTGAGGCGTCGATCGTCGGTCACCCGGACGAGTACACCCGTACGGCACGCGCCTACGGCACGCATCGACACCGGGAGTGAGCAGCATGGAGAACTGGCGCACGCACGCGGCCTGCCGCGAGGAGGACCCGGACCTGTTCTTCCCCATCGGAAGCTCGGGCCCCGCGATCGTCCAGGCCGAGCAGGCCAAGGCGGTCTGCCGGACCTGCCCGGTCCAGGCGGAGTGCCTGGAGTGGGCCCTGGAGAACGGCCAGGACTCCGGAGTCTGGGGAGGACTCGCCGAGGACGAACGACGCGCGCTGAAGCGCCGCAGCCGCAGGCGGGCCAAGAACACCGCGGGCTGACCCCCGGGACCGGCTCCCGGGGCGCGTTCCCCGCACGGTGAATCGGTGACACCGCCCCCGCGCCGTCGTCAGCGGCGACCGAGCGGGTACACGATGAGCCATGGACACCACCGCTTGGCTCGTCGTCGCCGCCATCGCCGCGCTGATCATGTTCGCCCTGGCCGCCGTACTGCTGGTACGCGTGGTCAAGGCCAGGAAGCTCCTGGTGGACGCCGGAATCCCGCTGCGCGACAAGGCGCTCGTCTGGGCGGCCGTCATCTACACCGTGTCTCCCGTGGACCTGTTGCCCGACCCCGTCTACCTCGACGACATCGGATTCCTGCTGCTGGCGCTGCGCTCGCTGCACACCGCCGCCGCGTCGGCCGGACTGGGGAAGGCGAAGAGGACCGCCGCGCCGGTGGAGATCCCGAAGCCCGAGAGGGCGGCGAAGCCCCGGCCGGACGTGGTGGGCTAGCCCTTCCGCGGCCCCGCCGCCGGTGCTCCGGTCAGCGGCTCAGGTTCCGGGCTCCTCACGCTCCGGCCTCCTCACGTGCCGGGCTCCTCATGTGCCGGGCTCCGAGGCGCCCGGATTCTGGGGCAGAGGCGCCGACTGGGTGTCCGGCTGCTGTTCCTCCGGCGGCGCCGGCTGGGTGTCGGGGTCGGGCTTGGGCGGGTCGTCCGGCTGCGCGGGCTCGCTGTCGGGCCGGGGCGTGGGCGGAGTGTCCTGCCCAGGAGGCGTGTCACGGTCGCCCGGAGGCGTGGTGCCGTCCCTCGGGGACGGGCTGTCGCGAGGGGGCGGCACCTCACCCGGCGTCGGGGGACAGGAGCGGTTCGGGTCGTCGCCGGAGCCCGGGCAGGAGTCGGGCGGAGCGGTCTTCTCGTCCTTGCCGCCGGTGTCTCCCGCCGGACGGGTGAACCAGTCACCGCTGTCCGGATCGACCATCTTGAACTCGTCCACCGGCTTCGACGACGGCTTCACCACGACGACGTCCGACGCCCGGTAGCCCGGCCATGCCTTGCCCGTCTGTTTCGGGGTGCCCTCCTGGGCCACGGGCGGCAGCAGCGGATTGCCGCAGGCGCAGCGCACCCGGGGCACCCCGCGGTCGTCGACGAGCACCGCCGTACCGGCCTGGAGCACCGCTTGATAGGGCGTCGCCTTACCGTCCCGGAAGCCGTGGTTGGTCACGCGGGTGTCCATCCGCAGCTGTACGGGGGTGAGCGCGCGGAGATAGTCGGGGACGGCGGACGGCTCGATGTCCTGGACCGAGGCGAACGCCCGGTTCTTGTCCGGAGCCGCCCGCAGGACCTTGATCTGCTTCTCCACATCGCAGCTGGCGACCTTGCGGGTGCCCCCGTAGAGACCCGGCGCCGCTCCGTCCACCCCGCGCGTCACCTGCGACCCCGTGGCCGAGGCGCTCGGGACCGCGGACGGGGAGGCGGATTCCGGATCGGCATCGCTCTCGCGCGCCGTGGACTCGGTGAACGGATCCGGGCCGGACTCGCCGGCCGGCTGGAGGAACACCTCGCCGCCCGCCTTCGAACCGCCGTCGTCGGGTCGGGTCAGGAACACCACCAGCCCCACGGCCACGACCACGGCCGTCACGATCGCGGCGATCCGGGGGACGGAACGCCACCACGGCCGCCCGGGACCGGGATCCGGGGCGGCGCCGGAGCCGCTGCCGGAACCGGGGCCGCTTCCCGAGCCGCCTTCCGAACCGCCCGAACCGGAACCGGAGCCACTTCCGGAGCCGCCGGAGTCGCCCGGTCCGCCCCGGCCGCCGCTGGAACCGCCCGAGCCGCCGTGGTCACCGCCGCTCGGCGGCCCGGGCGGTGCGCCGGGCACGGTGGGGGGCGGGGGTGTCGGGCCGGACTGGGAGGGGCCCGAGAGCGGACCGGATGGCGGTCCTGTGGGGCGGCCGGAGGACGGCGGTTGTTCACTCACGGGCTCTGCTCCCCGAAGTTGGGACCCGCCCCGGACTCCCGCTCCCACACAGGGGGCATCCAGGGCGATCCGGGCCTTATCGCCCTCATTGTGTGTCCCGCCCGGGGGCTCCCCGCAAGCGGAGGGAGAGGCCGTTTCCCCGGGAAGCGGAGTGCCGGGCCACTGCTTAGCGTGGCAGCGTGAACGTCCGGGCGAGCAACGACAAGACCGGCGCGACGCGCGCACCGCACGGCTGGCGCGACGCCCTCGTGGCGGTACTGGCCGCGGCCCTGGCCATGCTGGTGACGGCCGCCCTTGGCCTCTGGGCCGCCGGAGCGGCCGGGCTGCCCGGCGGGGCCTTCCCCCGTGTGGTCGCCGCGGTCGTCGTGATGGCGGCGGGCGGTTCCGTGGGGCTGTCGGGCGACGCCGGTTCCCTCGTGGGCGCGCGGGCGGGGCTCTCGGTGCTCCCGCTGTCGGTGACCCTGGCGGGCGCGCTCCTCCTCGCCCACGGCTTCCTCCGCCCGCTGCGCCACCGGGCCGTCGCGGGAGGCCGTGAACTGGCGGGCTGGGCGGGCCGCGTCGCCGTCCTCTGGCTCGTGGTCCTGGTCGTCCTCTCGCTTCTGGCCCGGCACACGTTCACCCTCCCGGCCGAAAGCCTCACGGGTGACGGAACGGGTGACGGAACGGGCGACGGAACCGGTGACGGTTCCGGGGACGCCCTCGGGGACGTGGTGGGCGACTCGGCGCGGATCGGATTCCGGGCCGAGATCCCGTCGACCCTGCTCCTCGGCCTGCTCTGGCTGGCCGGCGTCCTCTTCCTGGCGCTCCTCGTCTCGCGCCGCGCGCCGCTCCCGCCCCGGTTGGTGCGCTTCCAGGAGACCGTACGCCCGGCCGCCTCCGCCATGGTGGCGCTGCTCCTCGTCTCCGTCGCCCTGGGCGTCGTCGCCGGACTCGTCGTGATGGTGGTCCGCGGACACCCCGCCCAGACCCTCGCGGTGATCCTCCTCGGGCTGCCCAACCTGGTCTGGCTCGCGTTCACCGTGGGCCTCGGCGCCTCCTGGGAGGGCAAGGTGCAGGGCCCCTTCGGCCTGCCGATGCCCCAGGTCCTCGACTCGGTCCTCCGTACGCCCGACCTCTCCACCGTCAACCTGCGCACCCTCGCCGCCCAGGACGGGCGCGTCTGGTGGCTGCTCGTCGTCGCCGCCCTCCTGGTGCTCGGCGCGGCCTTCCTCATGGCGGTCCGCTCGCCCGCCCGGACGCGGCCCTGGCAGCACGCCCTGCATCTGGCGGTCGCGCTCACCCTGACGGTGCTGCTCATCGGCCTGACCGCCGCGCTCTCCGCCCGCTACGGCCTCTCCCTGCTGGGCATCGGCGACCTCGGCGGCGGCCTCGACGGGGAGGTGTCGCTGCGCCCCCGGCTGTGGACCGCCCTCGGCATCGCCTTCCTGTGGGGTCTGGTCGCCGGGTTCCTCGGCGGGATCGCCGCCTCCCGGGTGCGCCGGCGGGGTGAGGCGGCGCCGGACTAGGCGATGCCCGGGAACACCGGGCGGGCCCAGCGCGGCGGCCCGGGCGGCGGCTCGGGCGTCGCGGTCCAGGAACCGGCCCGCGCGTCCACCCGGGTCGGAGCGTGGTCCCCGGCCGCGATCCCGGACGCCGCCGCCCGCAGCGCCGCCACGAACCGCAGGCAGGTCTCATAACGGTCGTCCGGCGACTTGGCCAGCGCCTTCGCCAGTACGCCGTCGACCGCACCCGGCAGGCCGGGCCGCTGCCCGCTCGGCGGAGGCGGCGGGTCGTACTGATGGGCCCACAACAGGGCCATGTCGTCGTCCCGCTGGAAGGGCGGAGCGCCGGTCAGGGTCTCCTGCACGACGCACGCCAGGCTGTACACATCGCACCGCCCGTCCACCGGCTTCCCCGAGATCTGCTCGGGCGCCACATAGTCGAGCGTCCCGACGAACTGGCCGACCGTGGTGAACCCCGTCAGCGACAGCGACTTCTTCGTCAGCCCGAAGTCCGTCAGATACACGTGCTCCGGATGGTCGCTGTCGGTCCCCGCCGCCACCAGGATGTTGCCCGGCTTCACATCGCGGTGCACCAGGTCGTGGTCGTGGGCCGCGTCCAGCGCCGACGCCACCTGCCCGCCGATCCGGACGGCGGCGGTGAGGTCGAGCGGACCGCGCCGGTCGATCAGCACCCGGAGATCGGCGCCCGCGACGTAACGCATCGCGATGTAGAGGAGCCCGTCCGTCTCACCGGCCTCGAACACCGGCACGATATGGGGGTGGTCGATCGCGGCCGCCACCCGCGACTCATGGGTGAACCGCTGGCGGAAGGTATCGTTGCGGGCCAGCTCCGGGGCGAGCAGCTTCAGCGCGACGGTCCGGTCCAGCCGCAGATCCCTGGCCCGGTAGACGACCGCCATGCCGCCCCGGCCGATCTCGGCCTCCACCAGATAACCGGCGATCCGCTTCCCGACGAGCTCGTCGTCCCGGCCGGCAGGCAACCCGGCGTCGTGCGACGGGGGAGGCGGGGGAGGAGCCATGGCCCGTCACCGCCCCGCGTCCCCGGAGGCCCCGCCACCGGCGGAGTCGTCGGGTGTGACTACGCGGGTGGGTTCGGGGTCTTCGGGTGTGACTACGCGGGTGGGCTCGGGTCCTTCGGGTGCGACCACGCGGGTGGGTTCGGGTTGGTCGGGTGTGACCACGCGGGTGGGCTCGGGTCCTTCGGGTGTGACCACGCGGGTGGGCTCGGGTTGGTCGGCGGGTACGACGCGCGTGGGTTCGGGACCGCCGGACGTGGCCAACCGGGTCGGTTCCGGCTCATCCGGGGCGACCCTGCGCGTGGGCTCCGCTCCGGCTGCTCCCGGGCTCGAGGCTCCCGTTGATCCCGCCCCCGTAACTCCCGCCCCCCTGGCACCCACCCCCATAGCTCCCGCCCCCGTAACTCCCGCCCCCGACACCCCCGGCTTCGAAGCCCCCGCCCTCGACGCTCCCGGCCCCGCCTCCGCCGCGTACGTACTGAGCTGCGTCCCGTCGCAGAAGACCCACCGTTCGTGCTCGGCGTCGTACAGCCACACCGACTCCCCGTCCACGACCATGCCCACCCGCAGCCCCCGCGTCCGCTGCTGGAAGCTCTCCCCGTCGCTGCGCCCCTCCGCCAGGTCCTGGGCCGCGCGCCGGTACTGGTTGAGGGCCTCCTCCGCCCGCGCCAGCAGGGGCCGCGGGTCCGCCGTGCGGGCGAGCGGCTGACCGGCTGCCGGAGGGGTCCGCGGTACGGAGACGAGGAGCCGCCCGTCGACCCAGGCCGCCCAGCCGTTGGAGCAGGCGACATGGGCCCAGTCGCCCCGCCGGTCCAGCAGCTGCACCGGGAGCAGGGCGTCCAGGGCGTCGGTGGGCCGGGTGACCTCGGGGGCCTCCCACGCGGGCAGCCCGTCCGGCGGGACGACATGGGTGGGGAGGAAATCGGGCGTCGCCATGGCACCGCCTCACTTCCGCATGACGGCGGGCTCATGCCGCCGCAGCAGTTTCGCGACGACGAATCCGAAGAGGGCGGAGAGCACGACGAGCATGCCCATGTTGAGCAGCCAGATCCCGGCGGAGTGCCCGAACAGCGGGTCGGACGTCAGGTCGCCCGGGACGATGCGGGCCAGATCGATCGTGCCGGCCATCGCGCCCAGCGCCCACCGCGACGGGATCAGCCAGGACAACTGCTCCAGTCCGGGGACCCCGTTCAGCTTGAGCAGCGCGCCGCAGAACACCACTTGGACGATGGCGAGGAGGACGAGCAGGGGCATCGTCACCTCCTCCTTGCGCACCAGGGCGGAGACCAGCAGGCCGAGCATCATCGCGGTGAACGACAACAGCGCCACGGCCAGGGTGATCTCCACGAGTGGTGGCAGGAACACCCCTTCGCCGCCTGGCGCGTTGAGGTCGACGCCGACGAGTCCCACCAGCGTCAGCACGATGGCCTGGAGGACCGTGATGGTCCCGAGGACCACGATCTTCGACATCAGGTACGCGGATCGGGAAAGGCCGACCGCCCTCTCCCGCTGGTAGATCACCCGTTCCTTGACCAGCTCCCGTACGGCGTTGGCCGCTCCGGTCAGCACTCCGCCCACGCACAGGATGAGCAGCGCGTTCATCGCCGTCTCCTGGGTGAGCCTGCTGCCGGCCAGGGCGCGGGCCATCGCCCCCATGACGAAGGGCAGGGCGATCATGATGATCAGGAACGTACGGTCGGCGCCGAGCGCGGAGGCGTACCGGCGCACCAGGGTATGGAGTTGCGCCCCCCAGTTACGGGTCTTCGGCGGCGGGGCGACGGACGCGCCGGGCGCGGCCGGGGGCAGCTGGGGCTGCGCGGAGGCGCTCACGACGTACTGCCGGTGGAAGGGGGAGTCCGCGTAGGTGGCCGCCCAGTCCCGGTCCCGGTCGTTCTCGAACGCCTCGAACGCCTCCGGCCACTCCTCGAAGCCGAAGAACGCGAGGGCGTCCGCCGGCGGGCCGTAGTAGGCGATGCGCCCGCCGGGCGCGAGGACGAGCAGCCGGTCGCAGACCTCCAGGCTCAGCACGCTGTGCGTGACGACGATGACCGTACGGCCGTCGTCGGCGAGGCCGCGCAGCATGTGCATGACGGAGCGGTCCATCCCGGGGTCGAGCCCCGAGGTCGGTTCGTCCAGGAAGAGCAGGGAGGGTTTCGTCAGCAGCTCCAGGGCCACGCTCACCCGCTTGCGCTGTCCGCCGGAGAGGCTGTGGATCGGCTGGTCGACGCGTTGCTCCAGGCCCAGTTCGTGGATGACTTCCGAGACCCGGGCCTGCCGCTCCTCTTTCGCGGTGTCCTGCGGGAAGCGGAGCTCGGCGGCGTAACCGAGGGCTTTGCGGACCGTCAGCTGGGAGTGGAGGATGTCGTCCTGCGGTACGAGCCCGATGCGCTGGCGCAGCTCGGCGAAGTCCCGGTAGAGGTCACGGCCGTCGTAGAGGACGGTGCCGCTGTCCGCCGGGCGCAGTCCGGTGAGCGCGTTCAGCAGTGTCGACTTTCCGGCGCCGCTGGGCCCGACGACGCCGAGGAGGCACTTTTCGCCCACGGGGAAGGAGACCCCGTCCAGCAGCGTCTTGCCGCCCTTGCCCGCCTTGCCGACCGTGACCTCCAGATCCTGGACGTCGAGCGACACCTCACCGGTGTCCACGAACTCCTGGAGTACGTCCCCGACCAGGCTGAACGCCGAGTGGCCGATGCCGACGATGTCACCCGCGCCGACGAGCGCCCGGGTGACGGGCTGGCCGTTGAGGAAGGTGCCGTTGTGACTGCCGAGGTCGACGATCTCGTGCCGGCCGTCTGCGAGCGCCCGCAGTTCGGCGTGGTGCCGGGAGACCACGAGGTCGTCGATGACGAGGTCGTTGTCGCCGTCGCGGCCGATGCGCACGGTCTTCGCGGGCAGTGGCCGTACGGTGGTCGGCCGGCGGAAGGTGCCGGTCGCGGCGGGCATCGAGACGGCCGATGGGCGGTCGGCGGCGCTGGGGCGGGCCGGGGGCTCCCGTCCGAGCAGGACGGCGCGGGGGCCGTCGCTCGGGTTGCCGAAGTGGATGACGCTGCCCGCGCCGACGCCCGACTCATGGATCCGGTGGCCGCCGAAGTACGTGCCGTTGGTGCTGTCCTCGTCCTGGAGCGTCCAGTGACCGGCTTCGGGGTGGAGCACCGCGTGGTGCCAGGAGACCCGGGCGTCGTCGATGACGATGTCGCTCTCGGGGTCGCGCCCGACATGGTAGTCCCGGCTCGGGCTCATCACCGTGGAGCCGAGATCGGTCTCCAGGACGAGCTCGGGCGCAGTCGGCGCTGCGGGCCGCTCTCCCATGTCTGAATTCTATCGAGACGTCACGATCGCCGCCCGTTGCCGGTCCGTCCCGGTGCGACGACCCGGTGTCGCCGCCGTTCGCAGGGTGACCGTCCGGCGAGAGGCGGGCCTCGGAACGGCGTGGGGACCGGGCCCCGGGGCGTCAGCGCGGCACGGTGGCGAGGATGACCTTTCCGCCGTCCGCCGCATCGCGGACCGTGACCTCCTGGGCCAGCCGCTGGACCATCGGCCACCCGAAACCGCCGTTGCGGCCCGTCAGATCGGGCGTCCGGTCCTGGGGCCGGGCCGGGCTCGGGTCGGTGATCCGGACCTGGACGCTCGTGCGGTCGGCGGTCAGCCAGAGGGCGGTGACGGCCCCCGCGTGCCGGACGGCGTTGGTGACCAGCTCCGACACCAGGAGCAGCAGGTTCTGCACCACGTGCGCGGTCGGCTTCGGATTGAGCATCGCTACGAAGGTGCTCACCGCGTCCCGTGCGTCGGCGGCCTTCTCCGGGCGGCACACGAAGTCCGTGCGGGTCGCTCCGTCCGGCGAAAGTGTCATCAGCATGCGGTCATTCATGGCGGTCACCCCGTCGCGTTGAGCTTTCTGGCTGACCGGTCGCGTACCCCCGCTGCGGCGTTTCATGAGAGCACCGTGAGGGAGCGTGCGAAGTACCCACGGACGGCTCAGCCCTCGCACCTAGGGCGTGTCCGGCGGGGACCGGGGCGGGTCGCCGTCCGTGGGCCGACGGCCTGAGCCGGTTCGCGGCGACGATGCCGGCCCTCCCGGGGTGAGCGAGCTGGTCGGGGGCGGGGGCCTCCGGGCGCTCCGGAGCACGGTGGGCCGGCGCCTCCTGGCGGGGGTCCACATGAACACCGGCATGTGAGACGTCAGCTGGAGCGCTGAATCAGTTGCCGGAGGACCTGAATGAAGTCCGGATCGTCGAGACGGGAGTCGGTGACACGGTCGCGCACATCGGTGAGGAGCCATTCCGCCAGCTCCGCGGTGGCGTGATACTCGCTGTGGAACCCCAGGCTCAGGTCGGTGATCTCGTACGCGAACAGCACGTCGACCACCAGGTCCTCCAGGTGCGCGTCGGCAGCCGGGGTCCGGGTGGCGGTCCATACGTCCAGCCAGGGGCGCAGGCTGTCGGTGGCGACAGTGATGAGGCCGAGAGCGTCCCTGACGGACACCGGGCTCGGGTGGGTGTGCAAGGTGGCCTGCCACCACGCGGTCCAGACGTTGCGAAGGGCGTCGGCCAGAGGCGCGTCCCAGGTGCTCCAGCCCGCCTCTACCAGGCGGGTGGCGATCAGCTCCTCGGAGACGCCGAACTGGCCGGTGACAAGGGGGCGGATGATGCGCGGGACGAGACGGCGATAGAGACGCGGGAAGTCGTCCCAGTGGCTGGGCACCTCTCCGGCGACCGCGGACACCAAGTCGTCGGGTATGAGGTGCAGCGGCCTGGAGAGCTCGACGAGTTCCTCCTCGCCGTAGCAGTACGTGCAACCACCGATCGGGAACGGCTCTTCAGAGGCGAAGACGCGGTCCAGTGCGTCGAGGGCTGTCATGAGCTGCTGATGGTGTGACATGGCGACCCGCCGGGGGACTCCGTCCGGGTGACCGGCGAAGATTGCAGGCTATCAGGCTGGGCCGGAGCGGATGCCGCGGACTGAACCGTCACCACCCGGCCGCAGCTCGAGATTCTCATTGAGCTTCTTCTGGACGGCCATCGATCGGGCGACGTGGCTGTCGCGCCGGACGCGGCGGGCGCGGTCGACCTGGGGGCCATCAGCCGCCCCGTGCGCTCGGCGTCGTACCGGGTGGACGTGGCGCAGGCCCGCTGCCGGACCGGCGACGACGCGGGCGCGCCGGAGCTGCTTCTGGAAGTGGAGACCGATCAGCCGGAGTGGATCCGTGTCCAGCCCGGGGCGGCGGCTGCCGTACGGGAGATGCTTGAGGCCGAACGTCGGCGGAACAGCACGTTGCGCGGCCTCGCGTCCCGGCTCGGGATGGACCCGGCGCTGTGAGGCAGGACGTAGCGCCCTGCCCCGGTGGCGCGTGGCAGCCACCCTCCGTTCCCCGGCATGGGCCGGGTCGACCGGCTGATCGCCACGTGCGCCCTGGGGCACGTCCCGCACTCGCTGGTCCGGCAGGTGCGGCCCGGCGGGGTCACCTCTATTCCCAGTCGACCAGATATCCCCGGTGCCGTACGCAGCCGCCATCGGCGGTCAGCGTCGGCTCCCCGGTGTACCAGTCGGGCCGCAGCGACAGCTCCACATCGTGGTCGCCCTTCGTCCGGACTCCCGGCAGGCCCGCTCCCCGCTCGCCCTTCCCGGGTGCGGGGATGTCCTCGACCGTCAGGTCCTGTGCGGACCACGCCTCGCGGAGGGTGTCGACCGCCGCCCGGTAGGCGGCCCTGCTCTCGAAGTGGGGGGCCCAGGTGACGCGCGGCTGATCGCGGGTGACCCCGTCGCCGTCCGCGCCGAACTCGTCCTTGCAGGAGGAGTTGGCCATCTCGTGGGTGTCCACGATGGAGGAGGGGTCCATCCCCAGCCGCCGCACCGCGTCCTCGCCCGCCTCCTCGGTGAGCCGCAAGTGCTCCCGGAACTCCGACTCCGCCATCACCCGCCCACCCGCGCACCCCTGGGTGAGCGCCCCGGCGAGCAGCACCGCGCCACCGGCGATCAGCGCCCGGGTACGGCGTCGGCCGAACAGTGCGGGGGCGGGGGAGCAGCGGGTGCGAGGGCGCGTCGTCATGCGCCCATGTCAGCAGGTGGAGGCCACCGGGCAACACCGCTCATGTACTCAGGTAATCGGATACTCCGATGCTCGGATGCTCGGATCGGCGATCGCGAAGCCACCGGCGACGTGCTGCGGACGGACGGCACACGGCCTCCCGGTCCGGCAGCGACGGAGGGTTCCCTCGCCGCTGCCGGACCGGCCGGTCACCGCCCCTGCGCGATCAGGGGGCCCAAGGGGCGTCCACCGCCCACGTGGTGTCCTCGGCGAAGAGGGCCGGGCTGTCGAAGGCCCGCCCGCCGCCCGGGGTGGCCAGCCACACCTCCGAGTCGATGTGGCGCAGATAGCTGCCGGGCAGGTTGGCGCTGGTGAACCGCACCCCGCCGTTCCCGGCGACCGCGCACCAGGTGGCATCCGCCTTGAACAGCGCGGAGTTGTCGTTGGCGTCGCGCCGGACCCGGAAGTCCCGGTGGCGGAGGAACTCGCCGGGGTAGTTCCGGGACTCGAAGGAGTAGCAGTTGCCGTTGGCGAGGCCGGTGACGATCTTCCAGGTGGCGTCCGCCTTCAGCACGCCCGAACTGCCGCTGTTCACTGCCTCGGTGGCGGCCAGCGCGTTGTAGTGGCGCAGGTGTTTCGTCGTGTGCCCGGGGGTGGTGACCCGTAGCGACCTGTACTGCCCGGTGGGCAACGTCACCGGGGGAGCGGGGTTGCGGGACGCCTGGATGAGGGCCTGGTTGGCGGCCTTCACGCGGGCGGTGTCGACCTTGACGACCTGGCGGTCGTAGGTGAGCAGCCCGTTCGCCTCGTTCTCCACGTCCGTGATCTCCGTGTAGACCGACGCGGAGAGCCCGGCGGGGAGTTGGCCGATCCGGATGGCGTCGAGCAGGCCGACGAAGCGGTTGTCGAGGGCCGCGACGCTCGGCTGGTCCTCGTAGCTGAACCCGCCGCCCGGATACCACTCGTGGCCCGGCACCCTGTAGCCGAGACCGCCGAACTCCCCGAGCACGGCGGCCCGGGTCGCGGTCGGCGCGGTGTTGCCCGGGCCGACGTAGACGTGGTTGTCCACCACGTCGCCGTTGCCGCCGTCGACGGAGCCGCAGCAGTTGACCCCGCTCATGTTGTTCACGAGGCGCGAGGGGTCCTGGGCCTTGACCTCGTCGGCGATCCTGGCCTGGTCGTACTGGCCCCAGCCCTCGTTCTGGTTCACCCACATGACGACGGACGGCGAGCTGCGGTGCTGGTCGATGATCGCCCGGTACTCCGCCTCCCACTGGGTGCGGGAGGGCCCGTCCGGGACCTTGCCGGTGTCCATCGACGGCATGTCCTGCCACACCAGGAGCCCCAGCCTGTCCGCCCAGTAGAACCACCGCTGCGGCTCCACCTTGATGTGCTTGCGGACCATGTTGAACCCGAGGTCCTTGTGCGCCTGGAGGTCGTATCTCAGCGCCTCGTCACTGGGCGCGGTGTAGATGCCGTCCGGCCAGTAGCCCTGGTCCAACGTGCCGGTCTGGAACACGAACTTCCCGTTGAGCACCGGCCGCAGGATGTTGTCGACCTTCGCCAGACCCACCGACCGCATACCCGTGTAGCTGCCCACCGTGTCGGTGACCGCCGAGCCGTCGAGGAGGTCGGCCCGCACGTCGTACAGGAACGGGTCCTCGGGAGTCCACAGCCGCGGGTTCGGCACGGGTACGGAGATCTCCCCGCCCACCGAGCCGGTCGCCGAGCCCACCACCGTACCGCCGTTGGAGACGGTGATCCGGGCGTTCCGGCCCGCCGCGCCGGCCGTCTGGACCCGCACCCGCAGGGTGCTGTCGCCCAGGTTCGGCGTCATGTCGAGACGGGTGATGTGGGCGGGGGCGACGGGTTCCAGCCACACCGTCTGCCAGATGCCGGAGGCGGCGGTGTAGAAGATCCCGCCGCCCGGGTGGGGCTTCACATCGTTGATCCGCTGCTTGCCGACCGCCTGACCGCCGGTCTGGCTCGGGTCGTAGACGGAGACCACGATGGTGTTCGTACCGCCGTTGAGCTGCGGCGTGATGTCGTACGAGAACGCGTCGAAGCCGCCCTTGTGCGCCCCGACCTGGGCGCCGTTGACCCAGACCGTGGTCTGCCAGTCGGAGCCGCCGAAGTGCAGCTTGACGCGGCGGTTGTTCCAGTTGGCGGGGACGGTGAAGGTCCGCTTGTACCAGAGCTTGTCGTTCTGGGTGATCCGGCGCTGGATGCCGGAGAGCGCGGACTCGGCGACGAACGGGACGCGGATCTGCTCCGGGAACGTGGCCGGCTGCCCGGCGTCACGGCCGGTGACCGCGAAGTCCCAGATGCCGTTGAGGTTCGTCCAGTCGGGGCGGGTCAGCTGCGGGCGCGGATACTCCGGCAGCGGCTTGTCCACCGGGACCTGGTTCGTCCACGGCGTCGTCATGGGCGACGGCTTCGGCGTCCAGGCGGCGGGCGCGGCGGCGGCCGGGGAGGCGCCGGAGCCCACGAGGGCGGTGGCCACCAGGGCGAGGAGGCCGGTGGCGGCCGTTAATCTCCGCCACCAGGCGCGGTGGCGGGGTGCGGGTGCTGGTTGCATGTCTGACCATCCCTTTCTTGTTCCTGCCGGAGAACCCCCGCACCCAGGTGGCGCGGGGGTGGGGACTGCCGGCGGGGCGCGACGGGAGAGCGGGGGCGGGGGAGAGCGAGCGAGTGCGGGGGAGGAACGAGAGCCCGGGTGCAGGGGCGCTCGGAGGGGTCGGGCGCATGGCGAAGGTCGCCGTCGCGCGGTCGGACCGGGCGTACGGCAGCCGTTCTTGCAACGTTAGAAATCTGGCGTCCGGCGGTATGACAGCACGGCGTCGGGCGGCTGTCCAGGGGGTGCGCAGGGCCCGTTGCCGTACGGCGTGCCGATTCCCGTACGCGTCCCGGGCCCGTCCCGTACGTGAGCCCCGCCGGGTGGCCGACACATTTTCGAAACGCATCGGCCCCGCTCTTGCCGCCCGTGCCACACCGCCTATATAACGTTGTAAACCGAGCCGCCGACAGCCCGGTCAGGCCCTCGTGACCGCTGTTCCCGCACGTCGGAGCAGGGTCGTGGGGAGTGCGGTGGCATCAGCCGCCGAGCGGCCGATGTCTCGTCCCGCCGTGCCCGACCGTCCCGCCATGCCCGACCGCGCGCCGCCGCGCGTGCCGTCAACCCGCCAAGGAGCGTTCCGCGCATGATGATCCAGCGTCGACCCCGTACCCTCGCCGTGGCCTGCCTCCTCGCCGCCACCTCCCTGCTGGCCGCCGCCGGCTGCGCCAAGTCGGAGACCTCGAACAACGCGGGCGGCGACAGCAGTCAGGGCGCCCAGGAAGCCAAGTCCCCCGACTCCACCTCCGGTTCGGGCTGCTCGCTGGAGACCTACGGCGCGCCGAAGCTGGACCTGAAGAACGCGGTCGTCGGCTTCTCCCAGTCGGAGAAGGAGGCCAACCCGTTCCGGATCGCCGAGACCCAGTCCATCAAGGACGAGGCGAAGAAGATCGGCGTCAAGAAGCTGCTCACCACCAACGCCCAGTCCCAACTGTCCAAGCAGATCAGCGACATCCAGGACATGCTGTCGCAGGGGGCCCAGTTCCTCATCGTCGCGCCGCTCAACTCCGATGGCCTGGAGCCCGCGTTGAAGGCGGCGGCGGCGAAGAAGGTGCCCGTCCTCACCATCGACCGCAAGGTCAACTCCACGGCCTGCAAGGACTATGTGGCCTTCCTCGGCTCCGACTTCGTCGAGCAGGGCAAGCGCGCCGCCGACGCGATGATCAAGGTGACCGGCGGCAAGGGCAAGGTCGCGATCCTGCTCGGCGCGTCCGGCAACAACGTCACCACCGACCGCACCAAGGGCTTCGTCGACCAGGTCGAGGCCGAGGCCCCCGGCCTGGAGATCGTCGCCCAGCAGACCGGCGAGTTCGCCCGCGACAAGGGCCAGCAGGTCATGGAGCAGCTCATCCAGTCCAAGCCCGACATCACCGCCGTCTACGCGGAGAACGACGAGATGGGCCTCGGCGCGCTCACCGCGATCAAGGCGGCCGGGAAGAAGCCCGGCAAGGACGTCAAGATCGTGTCGGTCGACGGCACCCGCAACGCCGTACAGGCCCTGGTCGACGGCGAGTACAACGCGGTCATCGAGTCCAACCCGCGCTTCGGCCCGCTCGCCTTCGCCACCGCGCAGAAGTTCTACGCCGGTGAGGAGATCCCGGAGAACGTGATCATCACCGACCGGGAGTACGACGAGGCCAACGCCAAGGACTCGCTCGGCGGAGCCTACTGACCCCGACCGGACGGCCGGCCGCCGCGACGCCCCGCGCGCTCACGGCGGCCCGGCCCCGTTCCCGTAACACCGGAAGGCCAGCACCCATGGCCACCCGTAACACCGGAAGGCCGGCATCCATGGCACCAACCGAAGCGACACCCAGGCACGCGGAGACCGCCGTCGCGGACCCCGTGCTCGAAGCCCGCTCGGTCAGCAAGCGGTTCCCCGGCGTCGTCGCCCTGGACGACGTCTCCCTCTCGCTGCGCGCCGGGGAGACCCACGCGCTCGTCGGCGAGAACGGGGCCGGCAAGTCCACCCTCATCAAGGTGCTGACCGGCGTCTACCAGAGCGACGGCGGCGAGGTGCGGGTGGCGGGCGCGCCCGTCCGCTTCGCCCGGCCCTTCGAGGCGCAGCAGGCCGGGATCTCCACCATCTACCAGGAGGTGAACCTCGTCCCGCTGATGAGCGTGGCGCGCAACATCTTCCTGGGCCGCGAGCCGAAGAACCGTTTCGGGCTCATCGACTTCGCCCGGATGAACCGCGAGACGACCGGACTCCTCGACGGCTTCGGCGTCCGCGTCGACCCCAAACGCCCCCTGCACACCCTGGGCATCGGCACCCAGCAGATGGTCGCGCTCGCCCGCGCCGTCTCCGTACGGGCCCAGGTCGTCATCATGGACGAACCCACCTCATCGCTGGAGCCCCGCGAGGTCGAGACCCTCTTCCGGGTCATCGAGAACCTGCGCGGCCAGGGCATCGCCGTCCTCTACGTCAGCCACCGCATGGACGAGCTCTACCGCGTCTGCGACCGGGTCACCGTCCTGCGCGACGGCCGCCACATCCACACCGGCGACCTGGCCGGCCTCGACCGGATGCGGCTCGTGTCGATGATGCTCGGCCGCGACCTGGCCGAGGTGCGCCGCGAGGGACTCACCAGCTTCGACGCCGCCGGCCACGACGTGGCCCGCACCCCCGTCCTCACCGCCACCGGACTCGACCGCCGCCACCAACTGCACGACATCTCAATCCAGTTGTACGGGGGTGAGGTGCTGGGACTCGGCGGGCTGCTGGGCTCCGGGCGCAGCGAGACCGCCAAGGCGCTGACCGGCGCGCTGCCCCTGGACGGCGGCGAGATCACCGTCGACGGCAAGCGCCTCGGCCGCCCCACCCCGGCCGCCGCCATCCGCGCCGGCATCAGCATGCTCCCCGAGGACCGCAAGGCGGAGGGGATCATCCCGCAGCTCTCCGTGCGCGAGAACATCGTGCTCGCCGCCCTGCCCAGGCTCTCCCGCGCCGGGATCGTCTCCCGCGACCGCCAGGACCGGATCGTCGACGTCTTCATGGAGCGGCTGCGGATCAAGGCGTCCAGCCCCGAGCAGAAGGTCGGTGAACTCTCCGGCGGCAACCAGCAAAAGGTGCTGCTCGCCCGCTGGCTCTGCCTGGAACCCAAGGTGCTGCTGCTCGACGAGCCCACCCGGGGCATCGACGTCGGGGCCAAGGCCGAGGTGCAGAGCCTGATCGACGACCTGGCCCGCGAGGGGCTGGCCGTCCTGCTGATCTCCTCCGACATCGAGGAGCTGATCGAGGGGGCGGACCGCATCGTCGTCCTGCGCGGCGGCGCGATCGCCGGTGAACTCGCGGGCGACGAGGTGGAGGAGAGCCGCCTCCTCGAGGTGCTCGCCGACCACACGCCCGGTGCCGTACCGACCGAGGACAGCGCCGCCGACCACACCCCCGACCCCGGCGGGAAGGCCCCGGCGGCCGGCCAGGAGGACCCCCGATGACCACCCAGGCCACCCTGCCACGCCCCGCGAAGCCCCTGGCCCGGCTCCGCGACCCCGCCTGGTACCAGGAGTACGGCGTGTACGCGGCCGTCGCCGTCGTCCTGCTGTTCAACGCCCTGTTCACCGAGCACTTCATGACGGCCGACAACCTGCGCACCCAGCTCGTCCAGGTCGCCCCCATCGTGATCGTCGCGCTCGGCATGGCCCTGGTCATCGGCACCGAGGGCATCGACCTCTCCGTCGGCTCCACCATGGCGCTCGCCGCCGCCCTGCTGCCGCTCTACCTCGGTTACGGACTGGTGCCCGCGCTCCTGATCGCGCTGCTGGCCGGAGCGGTCGTCGGCGCGGTCAACGGGACGCTCGTCTCCCTCGTCGGCCTGCAGCCCATCGTGGCGACCCTCGCCCTGTTCGTCGGCGGCCGGGGACTTGCGCTGGTGATGGCGGACGGCCAACTCAAGCAGATCGTCAACCCGGACATCCTCGCGCTCGGCACCGGCTCCTTCCTCGGCATCCCGCTGGTCGTCCTCATCGCGGGCGTGCTCGCGGTGGCCGTCGCGTTCCTGGTGCAGCGCACCACCTTCGGCCGCCAGATCGTCGCCATCGGCGGCAACCGGGCAGCCGCCGGGCTCTCCGGACTGCCCGTCAAACGCGTCCTGATCGGCGTCTACATCCTGTGCGGCACGATGGCCGCGCTCGCCGGGATCCTCGCCACCGCCCGGCTCACCGCCAGCGACCCGTCCTCGCTCGGCACCCTCATGGAGCTCTCCGCCATCACGGCGGTCGTCGTCGGCGGCACCCCGCTGAACGGCGGCTCCATCCGGGTCCTCGGCACCGTCGCGGGCGCCCTGCTGATGCAGTTGCTGCGCGCCACCCTCGTCAAGCACGACCTGCCCGACTCCACCGCACAGATCGCCCAGGCGGCCATCATCATCGCCGCCGTCTACGTCGCCCGGGAGCGTCGGTCCCGATGAAGAACCTCACCCCCGCCGCCCCGGCCCCCCAGGCGCCGGCGCCGCTCAAGAACGCCCCCTCGCGCCCCGAACCCCGGCCCGAGCGGTCCACCGGCTCCCGTATCGGTGAACTCGTCCAGCGCCAGGGCGTCCTGGCGGTCCTGCTGACCGTCATCCTCATCGCCTCGTTCGTCTACCCGACCTTCGCCGGCCTCGACAACGCCCGGGGCGTCACCGTCCAGGCGTCGTTCCTCGCGATCGTCGCCCTCGGCATGACGCTGGTCATCATCACCGGCGGCATCGACCTCTCCGTGGGGTCGGTCTTCGCCCTCGGCGGGGTGCTCGCCGCCTGGGCCTCGCAATGGGGTTTCCTCGCCGCCCTGTTGGCGCCGCTGGTGGTCTGCGGCGGGATCGGGCTCCTCAACGGTCTGCTCATCGCCCGCGCGAACATGGCCCCCTTCATCGTCACGCTCGCCACCCTCCTCGCGGCGCGCGGGATGCTCCTCGCCTTCACCGACGAGGGCGCCACCACCTATCTGGTGCCCAAGGACTCCGCCTTCGCCGAACTGGGCCAGGGCACCGTCTGGGGCTTCGGGTACCCGATCCTCATCGCGCTGGTCCTGTTCGGGGCCGGCGGGCTGCTGCTCCAGCGGACCTCGTTCGGGCAGACCCTGTTCGCGGTCGGCGGCAGCAGCGACGCGGCCACGTTGATGGGCCTGCCCGTCGCCCGGACGAAGATCCTCGTCTACACCCTCAGCGGGCTGCTCGCCGGACTCGCCGGAGCCCTCAACGCCGCCCGTCTCTCCTCCGGCGTCACCATCATCGGCGTCGGCATGGAACTCGACGCGATCTCCGCCGTCGTCATCGGCGGCACCCTCCTCATCGGCGGCGCGGGCTCGATCAGCGGCACCCTCTGGGGCGTCCTGCTGCTCGCCGTGATCCAGAACCTCATCAACCAGATCGGCTCGCTCAACTCCTCGTACCAATCGGTGGTCAGCGGCGGCTTCCTTATCGTTGTCGTGGTGGCGCAGCGTTACCTGGCGCGCAGCCGGAGAACCACCTGAACCGGACGGGCCGGATGGACCGGGATGGATCGGGATGGATCGGGATGGATCGGGATGGATCGGGATGGACTGTACGGCCGGACGGGCCGGGCAGGGACGAGTCGAACCGAGTACAAGGAGTGCCGTGGGCGTCAGCCTCAAGGACGTAGCTCAACGGGCGGGCGTGTCCATCAAGACCGTGTCGAACGTGGTCAACAACTACCAGCACGTCACCCCCAAGATGCGGGCCAAGGTCCAGCAGGCCATCGACGAGCTCGGCTACCGGCCGAACCTCACCGCCCGCCATCTGCGCAAGGGCCGCACCGGCATCATCGCGCTGGCCGTGCCCGAGTTCGGCAACCCGTACTTCGCGGAGCTCGCCGGTGAGGTCGTCGACGCGGCCGCCCGGCACGACTACACGGTCCTGGTCGACCACACGGGCGGGCTGCGTGAGAAGGAGCTGCTGGTCAGCCAGGGGTTCCGGTCCCATGTCATCGACGGCCTCATCCTCAGCCCCATCCACCTGGAGACCGAGGACCTGATGGCCCGTACGGAGACGGCGCCGCTGGTGCTGCTGGGGGAGCGGGAGTACGAGGCGCCGTACGACCACATCGCCATCGACAACGTGGCCGCCGCCCGTGAGGCCGTCGCCCATCTCATCGCCCTCGGCCACCGCAGGATCGCCTTCCTCGGCTCCCGTACCGGCCGCGAACGCCAGCCCGCCCACCTGCGGCTGCGCGGCTGGCGCGAGGAGCTGGCCGCCTCCGGCATCGCACCCGACGAGTCCCTGGTCGTGGTCACCGACGGCTACGGGAGGGAGGACGGGGCCGCCGCCATGGCCTCGCTCCTGGACCGGGGGGAGCGGCCCGACGCCGTGTTCGCGTACAACGACCTGATCGCGATCGGGGCCATGCGCACGCTCACCGAGCGCGGGCTCACCATCCCGGGCGACATCGCCGTCGTCGGCTTCGACGACATCGAGGAGAGCCGGTACGGGACCACCACCCTCACCACCATCGCGCCGGACAAGGCGGCCATCGCCCGGCTCGCCGTCGACAGCCTGGTCGAACGCCTGGCCGGCACCCCGGTCGCCGAACCCCGTCGACCCCGCCCCGGCTACCGCCTGGTCGTCCGCGAGTCCACAGGGCCCCGCGAGTCCACCGGGCCCAGCTGACCCGCCGCGTCCCGCGAACTCGCCGGGCCCGCGAGGCTCCCGGCCCCCCGGAGGCTCCCGGCCCCTGCGAGGTTTCCGGACCCCCGAGGTTTCCGGCCCGGCCCGCCAGAGGTCCTTCGAGAGACCCCCGTCCCGCACCCCCAAGGAACTCCTCATGCCCACCGTGCACCGCAAACCGTTCGGCCGCGCCCACGGGCAGACGGAGGTCGACCTCTGGACCCTCGACTCCGGCGCCGGCGTACGCGCCGAGATCCTCACCTACGGAGGCGTCCTGCACAGCCTCACCGTGCCGGACACCTCCGGCGTCCCCGGGCCGGTCGTCCGCTCGCTGCCCGCCCTCGACGACTACACCGACAAGAACCCCTACTTCGGGGCGATCGTCGGGCGGTACGCCAACCGCATCGCCCACGGCCGCTTCACCCTCGACGGCACGACCCACCACATCCCCGCCAACGACCGGGGCCACGCCCTGCACGGCGGCCCGGACGGCTTCCACACCCGGATCTGGCAGGCCACCGGCCACTCCACCGACTCCGCCGCCGTCCTCCGCCTCACCCTCCACAGCCCGGACGGCGACATGGGCTTCCCCGGAGCGCTCGACGTCACGGCCGCCTACACCCTGGACACCGCCGGGACCCTCGCCCTGGAGTACACGGCCGTCACCGACCGGCCCACCGTCGTCAACCTCACCCACCACGCCTACCTCAACCTCGGCACGGACGACATCCTCGGCCACACCCTCCAGGTCGACGCCGACCACTACCTCCCCGTCGACCCCGACTCCATCCCCGAAGGCCCTCCGGCCCCCGTGGCCGGCACCCCCTTCGACCTCACCGCCCCGCACCCGATGGGCGCACGCCTCGGCCTGCCGCACCCCCAACTCGCCCTGGCCGGAGGCTTCGACCACTGCTGGGTCCTGCGCGACCACGCCCCCGCCGCCCTCCGCCGGGCCGCCCGGCTGACCGCCCCCGGCGCACGGCGGACCCTGGAGCTCTGGACCACGGAACCGGGACTCCAGGTCTACACCGCGAACCAACTCGACGGCGCGTTCACCGATGGCACGGGCCGCCGCCACGAACGCCATGGCTCGCTCTGCCTGGAGACCCAGCACCTGCCGGACTCGCCCAACCGCCCCGCCCATCCCAGTACGGTGCTGCGCCCCGGCGAAACACTGCGCAGCCGCACCGAATGGCGCTTTCCCCACCTCCGCGCGGAACCGGGTGCGGACTCGCGTGCGGAAGAAGACCAGTTGCGGCCCCCGAACACCCGCTGATCCACTGCCGATTCCGGATACTGGCCCCGGCACAGCCATTCCCACGGCACGTTCGACAAAGCATGTCGAGCACGGCGGGCGACTTCCGCGACCTCACGCCACTGGTCCTGATGGACGCGGAGCGCTGTGCACCCTGGAGGGGGAGATCCCGGCGGCCCGGGTCCACCGACTCCAGCAGCGGCTACCGGGGTCGACCCGGGGCGAAGGCGTGCCGGAGTCCGCCTCCGACGGCCACCGCCCGGTGACCGGCCCGGCCCCGGACCGCCCGCGAAGGGACCACGACCCGCCGCACCACAAGGAGTACCGGCTGCGCACGGTGCGGCGGGTCGCCGGGGGAGGATGAGGGCCACTCGTCACGCCTGGCCGCTGCCCGGAACGGCGGGGAGGGCCCCCGGAGGGGGCGGGGTTCAGTCCCGCCCGTGCCCGGCGACGAGGTTCAGTTCCGCCAGCGCGGCCGCCGCGTCGGCGGCGTGGACCGATGAGCGGCCTTTGGCCAGAGCCCGGTGCAGGTGGCGCCTGGCTGCTTCCTGGTCGCCGCGGAGACGGGCGGCGAGCCCGAGACCGGTCTCGGCGCGGATCTCGCCCCTGCCGTAGGCGCGTTCGGCCGAGACGGACAGCGCCCGCTCGTACAGTTCCGTCGCCCGCCGGGCCCGGCCGTCTGCCAGGGCGATCCTGCCGAGCCAGGTCAGCGCCTCGACGACCTCGGTCCACAGCCCGAGCTCCTCGGCCGCCAGCAGTCCTTCCCGGTGCAGCCGCTCCGCCCGCGCGTGGTCACCCTCGCGCTCGGCCGCGAGCGCCAGGCACCGGGTGGCCCGGAGCAGCCCCCAGCGGTCGCCCGCCTCCTGGAACAGCGCTGAGCCCAGCTCCGCGTGGGACGCGCCCCGCGCGGGGGCGTGGTCCGCGAGCTCGACCAGCGCGGCGGCCTCCCCCCAGCGGTCTCCGGCGGCGCGCGCACCGGCCAGACTCGCCTCCACCAGCCGCCGCCCCTCGCGGTGACGGCCATGGCCGGTCAGACCGGTGCCGACGAACCACTGCAACCGGGCCCGCAGCACCGGATCGTCGACACCGTCCGTCGGATCCTCACCCACCGGAACCGGAGGCGGAGGCAGAACGGGCGTCGGAGGCAGAACCGGAGTCGCAACCGCGATCGGCGCGGCGTCGGCCGACGCCGTGCGCAGCTCCATGCCGCTCAGCCAGGCCAGCGCCGTCAGGCGCGCCGCCGGAGCGGCCCCGAGGTCGGCGGCCAGCGCCGCTCGGAACGACCTCCGGGCCTCGGTGAGCCGACCGCGCAGGAACCAGTACCATGCCAGCGCGTTCACCAGCCGCACCGCGTACCCATCGGCGCTCCCGGTGACCGCGAGGTCGAGGGCGCGGCGCAGGTTGACGGTCTCCGCGTTCAGGCGCTCCAGGCAGCGCCGCTGCTCCGGGCCGCGCAGCCGCTCGCTCTCCCGCTCGGCCGACTCCGTGCAATGGCGTACGAACCGTGCCCGTACGGCAGCCTCCTCACCCGCCTCCGCCAGCCGTTCGGCGCAGTAGGCTGCCACCGAGTCGAGCAGCCGGAACCGGCCGCCCTCACGGACCACCAGCGAGCGGTCCACCAGCCGGGACAGCAGGTCGCCCACCCGCTCCGCGCTCAGCTCGCGGTCGGCGCAGACCGCCTCGGCGGACGGCAGCGTACAGCCGTCCGCGTGCACGGCGAGACGTCGCAGCACGGTCCTCTCGTCCGAGGTCAGCAGCTGCCAGCTCCAGTCGAGCATGCCGCGCAGCGTCTGCTGCCGGGCCGGGAGCCCGCGCACCCGGACCTCGGGCGGGGCGAACCCGTCGTTCAGGCAGACGGCGAGCTCGTCCGGGCTCAGCGTCCGCAGCCGGGACGCCAGGAGTTCCAGCGCGAGCGGAATGCCGTCGAGGCGACGGCAGATGGCGGAGACGGCCGCCGCGTTGTCCGCGTCGAGGACGAAGCCGGGCGCTGCCGCCGCCGCCCGGGCCACGAACAGCTCGACAGCGCTGGACCGGGCGACCGACTCCGGATCGGCCCCCTTGGGCAACGCCAGCGGCGGCACCGGACGCACCGCCTCGCCGGGGACGTTCAGGGCTTCCTGGCTGGTGACCAGCAGGCGTGCGGCGGGCACCGCGGACAGCACGGCTCCGGCGAGCACGGCGACCGGCTCGACGAGGTGCTCGCAGTTGTCCAGCAGGATCAGCAGGCGCTTGTCCGCCACCGCCCGGCACAGCCAGCCCACCAGGTCGTGCAGGTCCGGCTCCGTCACCGCGGTGTCGCACAGGCCCAGCGTCGTGATGACCCGCTCGGCGATGTCGTCCGGGGTCGACGCGGCGCCCAGACCCGCCAGTTCGACCAGCCACACGCCATCGGCGAACTGTTCGGCCATCGCGTGCGCCGCGGCGATCGCCAGTCGCGTCTTGCCCACCCCGCCGAGACCGGTGAGCGTGACGAGACGGGTGTGCGCGCCCGGGCTCAGCCGGGCCCGCACCTCCTCGACCGCCGCGCGCCGACCGATCAACGGGGTCAGCGGCGTGGGCAGGTTCGTACGACACGACGGCGACGGGGCGGCGGGCGCGGCCAGCCGCGGTTCCTGGCGCAGGATCGCCTGGTGCAGCGCGGAGACCGCCGGCTCGGGTGACGCCCCCAGCTCCTCCGCCAGTTGACGGCGCAGCTCCTGGAAGCTCCGCAGCGCGTCGCCCTGCCGCCCGGCCCGGTACAGCGCGCGCATATGGGCCGCGCGCAGCCGCTCGCGCAGCGGATGCCGCGCCACCAGCTCCCCGAGCTCCGCCGCCAGCGTCGTGTGGTCGCCCAGCGCCAGCCGCACTTCGGCCTGGTCCTCGACGACGGCGAGGCGCAGTTCCTCCAGCCGGGCGATCTCCCCGCGGGCGAACAGCGACTCGGCCACATCGGCGTAGGCCGGGCCCCGCCACAGCGCGAGCGCGTCGGCGAACAGATCCCCCTTGACCGCCGGTTCCTCGTGGGCGCGGGCGCGCTCGGCCAGCTCCTGGAACCGCAGCGCGTCGACCGCGTCGGCCGCGTCCGCCACGCCGTCCGCGAGCAGCAGCCGATATCCGGCGGGCTCGCGGACCACCTGCTCCCGGCCCAGCACCCGGCGCAGCTGGGAGACCTTGGTCTGCAACGTGTTGGCCGAACCGCCCGGAGGGCTGCTCGCCCACAGGTCCTCGATCAGACGGTCCGCCGGAACCGGCCCGCCCCCGTGGACCAGCAGGTTCGCCAGCAGGGCGCGCACCTTCGTCTCGGGGACCCTGACCGGCCGCCCCTCGACGTCCCAGACGGCCAGCGGGCCGAGCACCCCGTAACGCATGGTCACAGTGTACGACCGGGCGACCCTCAGGAAATCGTGCGTGACGGTCCGCACAGTGGCGGGGCACATCGTCGAACGTGAAACGCAGGGGAGCGCCATGAGCACAACGACCGTACGCAGGGCCGGGGCCGGGGCCCGGGAGTGGGGAGGTCTGGCCGTCCTCTCGCTGCCCACGGTGCTGCTGGGCCTCGACGTCACCGTGCTGTACCTGGCCCTCCCCTCCCTGGCCGAGGACCTCCGGCCCAGCGGATCCCAGGAACTGTGGATCATGGACTCCTACGGTTTCCTGATCGCCGGCTTCCTGATCACCATGGGCACCCTCGGCGACCGCATCGGCCGCCGCAAGCTGCTGCTGATCGGGGCCGTCGCCTTCGGGACCGTCTCCGTGGTGGCCGCCTACTCCGACAGCGCGGAAACGCTCATCGCCGCGCGCGCGGCCCTGGGGATCGCCGGCGCCACACTGATGCCGTCCACCCTGGCCCTGATCAGCAACATGTTCGCCGACCAGCGCCAACGCTCCCTGGCCATCGGCGTCTGGGCGACGAGCTTCGCCCTCGGCATGGCGCTGGGGCCGGTGGTCGGCGGCGTGATGCTGAACCACTTCTGGTGGGGTTCGGCATTCCTCCTCGCCGTCCCGGTCGCGATCATCCTGCTGGTGGCCGCCCCCGTCCTGATCCCCGAGTACCGGGCGCCCCACAACGGCCGGTTCGACCTGCTCAGCGTCGTCCTGTCACTGACCGCGATCCTGCCGGTCGTCTACGCCGTGAAACGCTTCGCCAAGGACGGCCTCGACACCCCCACGGTCGCCGCCGCGGCGATCGGCGTGACCTTCGCGGTGCTCTTCGTCCGACGCCAGGGCAACCTGGCCGACCCCCTGCTGGACGTGCGCCTCTTCACCGACCGCACCTTCAGCGCCGCGCTCAGCGTCCTGCTGGTCGGCCTCGTCGGCGTCGGCGGCTCCCTGCTGCTGATCACCCAGCAGCTCCAGTTCGTCGAGGGACTGCCTCCCGTCGAAGCGGGCCTGTGGATGGGGCCGCCGGCCCTGATGATGGTCCTGGCCGCCATCGGCGCGCCACTGGTCGCCCGCCGCGTGCCGCCGGGAATCGTGATGGCCGCGACTCTGGCCCTGTCCTTGGTCGGATACGTGCTGCTCACCCAGGTGAACGCCTCGGGCGGGGTCGCCCTGATGCTGACCGGCTTCGGCCTCGTCTACCTCGGACTCGGGGCGATCGCGGCCCTGGGCACCGATCTGGTCGTCGGAGCCGCGCCGCCGGAGAAGGCCGGCTCGGCCTCGGCGCTGTCGGAGACCGTGCAGGAACTGGGCCTCGCCCTGGGCGTGGCGATCCTGGGCAGCCTGGCCACCGCGGTCTACCGCAGCCGCATCGCCGGCGAGATCCCCGCCGGCACGCCGTCCGAGGTGGCCGACGCGGCGGGCGACAGCCTCGTCGGCGCGGTCTCCTCGGCGCAGCGGATGCCCGCCGGCTGGCTCGACCAGGCCAAGGAGGCGGCCACCGCCGGGCTGAACGTCGCGATGTCCGTCGCCGCCGTGTGCACCCTGGTCCTCGTGCTCCTGTCCGGCATCGTGCTGCGGCACGTCGGCGTCATCGGCGACGGCGACGGTGACACCGGGGAGCGCACCGCGTCGACGCCGCCCGTGACTGAGACACCCGGGGAGAGGCGAGCGACCGGCGTGTGACAGCCCGGACAGGGACGCCCGGAAGGACCGGCCCACCGGAATGGAGCGTCGGGCGCAGGCGTTCGTACGGTCATGACCTTCTCCACCGACGTGACCGTGCGCGGCTACGAGCTCGACACCCAGGGCCATCTGAACCAGGCCGTCTACCTCCAGTACGCGGAACACGCGCGCTGGGAGCTGCTGCGGGCCGCCGGGCTCCCCCAGGAGAAGCTGCTGGCGGACGGGATCGGCCCGGTGCAGCTGGAGGTCACCGTCAGATACCGCCGTGAGCTGCGCGGCGGGGAGCGCGTACGGGTGACCTGCCGCTTCGACTACGGCACGGGGAAGACGTTCACCCTGGAGCAGCAGGTCATCAAGGAGGACGGCACGGTGGCCGCCGAGATCACGGGAGTGGCCGGCGTTCTGGACCTGGCAGAACGCCGGCTCGTCCCCGACCCCGCGCGGCCGCCTCGCCGCACTGGCGGGCGACCCGGACCTCCTCACCGGCTGAGACCGGCCGCCGAGCCTCTTGAGCGCGGGGACTTGCGTGCGAAGACCCACCGGTTGGCCGCCAGCGCGTCAGGGCGCTCCGGCAGCGGGCCGCGCCCATGGAGCCGGGTGAAGTGGAAGGGCGTACGGATGGTCGTCGACCAGCCCCGCCCCGCCAGGTCCGCGACGGAGTCGGGCCGGGGCTCGCCGTCGAACAGGGCGAGCAGGTCCACGCCGATGCGCTCCTTCGCCGCCGCGTAGACCGGGCTGTCGCGGACGTCCGCCGACTCGACGCCGAGCTTCACCTCGTACGCCACGGTGCTCCCCGCCCGGCTCAGCGCGTCCACCGTGTCGACAAGTCGTTGTTCGGCCGCCGGAGGGAGGTAGAGCAGCAGCCCCTCGGCGAGCCAGGCGGCCGGCGCGGACGGATCGAATCCCGCGCCGGTGAGCCCCGCGCCCCAGTCGTGGCGCAGATCGGCGGCGATGGCCACGCGGGCGGCCCGCGGCCCGTCCCCGGCGGGCAGGGCGTCCAGCACCCCGTGCTTGAACGCGAGGACCTCCTCCTGATCGACCTCGAAGACCGTGCACCCGGGCGGCCAGTCCAGACGCAGCGCCCGGGTGTCCAGCCCGGCCCCGAGCAGCACGATCTGCCGGACCCCGCCGTACGCCTGCCGGAGCAGGAAGTCGTCGAGCACCCTGGTCCGCAGGCCGAAGTAGCGCCCCAGCCGCCCCCACAGCGGATCGCCCTCCCCGCCCGGCACCTCCTCCGGGCGCACCGGCCAGTGCGCGGACGCCCGCGCGGCGCGCACGAAGTGCTCCGCGTAGGGGTCCTCAGCCAGCGGGTCCGGGCGGTGGGTCTCCACGGCCCGCGCGGCGGCCACCATGAGCGCGGTCAGGCCGACGCCCCCGGCGACGCCGCGGTCCTGCTGGGCTGTCCCGGGCATCCCTCCTCCTCTCCGGGACGGCGCGACCACACCTCGGCCCGGTCGCCGGTCGTGATCCGGGCCCCGTACAGCCGGCCCATGAAAGCGAGGATCTGCTCGTCCGGGAGGTGCAGCCCCGTCGTGCAGTCGCGCAACACCGTGATGTGGAAGCCCTTCTGGAACGCCGTGCGCGCGGTCGAGTCCACGCAGACGTCGGCGAAGAGCCCGGCGAACGCCAGGTGGACCGCGCCCCGCTCGACCAGATGCCGTTCGAACCCCTCGTCCAGGAACGCGTCGAAGCAGGCCCGCTTGGTGAAGACCGCCTCGCCCCGCTCCGGTCCCACCCCGGCGGCGAACTCCGCGCCCCAGGAACCCTCCAGGCACTTCGGCGGCTTCCCGAGCTCCGCGTCCCGCCGCCGCCAACCGTCCCCCTGGTAGCGGGCGTCGCCCAGGAAGCGGACGAAGACGACCTCCGTGCCCCGGGCCCGTGCCGCCGCGACGGCCCGGGCGGTGTTCGCCGTGACCCTCTCCAGGCGCGCCGGGTCGCCCGGATACCGGGACGCGGCGAGCGGGCCCGCGCAGAAGTCGTTCTGGAGGTCGACGACGACCAGCGCGGTCCCGCCCGGCGCGCTCACGGGGCCTCGGCCCGCGCGGTCGCGGCCAACGGCGGCTCCCGCACGGCCCGTTCCGCCTCCAGGGCCTCCAGCAGGGCGTCCACCACCGCCGTGGTGGAGTGCCGTCCGCCGAGGTCGGGCGTATGGACGCCCTGCCCGGCGAGGGAGGTCAGGGCCCGCTCCACCGCCTCCGCCGCGCCCAGGCAGCCGCCGTACCGCTCCGCGATCGCCGCGGCGGCCCGCACGGTGGCCACCGGGTTGACCCGGTCCAGGCCCTCCAGGTCGTCGGCGGACCCGTGCACCGTCTGGTACTCGGTCAGCCCCCGTACCTCGGGGTGCAGGAGGACGTTCTCCGTGCAGCGGTTCTCCTGCCGGTCGGAGCCGAACCGGTCGAGCAGGACGACATGCATGATGTCGGCCCACTCGTTGCCCGCGACCACGACCGTACGGTCCCCGAACCCGTGCGTGATCAGGTTCCGGTTCACCGTGTCCGGCTGGAAGAGCCGGACCGGCACGTCGTACCGTCCGGCGACGTCCGTGACCCAGGAGTCCAGTGCGCCGTCGAGCAGATGGAACTTGTACGCCATGACGATCCGCTCGGGCCCGGCGTCGGGCCACTGCTGCCAGGCCCGGCCCACCGCGTAGGAGAGGACCTTCTCCGTGAGGTCGCGGCTGAACTCCATGGTCCGCCGGACCACCCCGTCGAGGTGCTGGTTCTCCCCGGTGTAGAAGCCCTGCGCCTGGTCGCGGACCAGCAGCAGCGAGGCCGCCCCGGCCCCGGCGGGCAGTGCGTCCACCTTGACGGCCTGGAGCCGTTGACGTACCAGATAGAGGGACTGGGCGTTGATCGCCGTACGGAAGATCACCGGCGTTCCCAGAGCGGCCTGCGTCCGGCAGAACTCCTCGTAGTGCGCGGCGTCCTCCTCCGTCAGCCGGCGGACCGCCTCCCCGTCCCCCTCCGCCTTGAGCGACACATACGAGTGGTAGGTCCGCGGCGAGCGCAGCACGCCGATCTCCGTTCCGTGCAGCCGGGCCAGAGCGCCCAGCACCCGTTCGAAGACGGCGGCGACCTCTGGTCCTGTTCCACGGCCCACAGCGAGCCCGATGACCGGTTTCAACCATGCTCCTTCGTCGTCGTTCGCCGGTACGGCCGGCGATTCCCGGGTGGGGCGGGTCAGACGGGGGTGCCGACGACCAGGTGATCGCCGGGGATGCCAGCCTTGTCGGGCGCGTAGTAGTCCTTGATCCCGGCGACCCATGTCTCCACCCGGATCCGGTCCCCGTCCGAGGGCTCGAAGGCGTCGAAGAGCGCGTCGGTGTTCGCGGCCTCGAAGCCGATGGCCGTCATCAGCGCCACGAAGAGGGGGCGCTCGATCAGACCGTCGCCGTCCGGGTCCCCGAGCGCGGCGAGCGCCTCGGCGAACACGCCGATCGTCGCGTCGAACCGCTCCGGCGAGAGCACGCAGGCGGTGTACTCCTCGAAGCTGATCTCGCCGTCCCCGTCTGCGTCGAGCTCGGTGCGCAGGGTGGTCCAGTACCGCCGGAACGCCGCGCGCATCGCGTCCTTCGCCGCCTGGTCCGACGCGTGCGCCTCCTGGACGACGCGGTCGGCCATGAGGTCGAAGTCGTCCGCCTCCAGGACCCCGTTCGCGTTGGCGTCGAGGAGGGAGAAGACGAGCGCGACCCGCCGGTTGGCCTCAGTGGTCATGGATACGTCACCTTTCGCCGTACGGTCCCTCCGGCCGGAGCCCGATGCCCGGCCGGCCCACCCACTGTCCGGCCGGGAGGCCCCCCGCACGACGAAAGCCGGAGCTCTTTCACCCGAAGGACGTAACTGCCCCTGCGTAAACGTCGAGTTGAGGCACTCGGCCCGGCGCAGTGCCCCCGCGCGCCGCACGACGACCGTCGACGTGGACATCGGGACGGCGCTGATCGGGGCCCCCTTCCTCATCCGCATCGTCCGCCGGCGGAAGGTACGTGCCCCGTGAGCGCCCTCACCCGGCCGGTCCAGTGAGAGGCGGCCCCCGCGTCCGGCAGGCCCCTGATGCTCCCGATCGGCCGCCACCACGTCCTGGACCGGGGCGGACGCCGCACCGGCAGGACAGCAGGGGGAGCGTGCGCCCCCTCTGATCGGCTGACTGCGAACCGTGAGTGACATGTTTCGCAGGACCACGGGGGACACAGGGGAGGTCTGTTCCCGGGCCATGAGCCGGGACGCCCTGAAACCCCCGAACCGGTCATTGGGAGAAACCTCGGTGCAGAACGCCTCGGTGCACGACGCCTCGGTCCACGACAAGGAATCCGTACGGAGCTGTCCGTTCGACTTCGCACAGCAACTGGAGTTCGACCCCCAGCTCAAGGAACTGCTCACCGAGGAGCCGGTCTCCCGTATCCGTATGGCATACGGAGAGGGCGAGGCGTGGCTCGCCACCCGCTACGAGGACGTCCGGACGGTCACCACCGACCGGCGCTTCAGCCGCGCCGCCGTACTCGGCCGCGACTTCCCCCGGATGACCCCGGAGCCGATCGTCCAGGCGGAGTCCATCAACCTCATGGACCCGCCCGCCAGCAGCCGGCTGCGCAGCCTGGTCGCCAAGAGCTTCACCCCGCGCCGCGTCGAGCAGATGCGGGCGGGGACCCAGCGCGTGGTGGACCGGCTGCTGGACGGGATGGAGGACGAGGGCTCACCCGCCGACTTCGTCGCCCGCCTCTCCTCGCCGCTGCCGCTGATCACCATCTGCGAGGCGCTCGACATCCCCGAGGCCGACCGCCCCTGGCTGCGCGCCCACGCCATGACCATGATGAACGTCGGGGCGGCGGGCAAGGAGGACGCGGTACGGGCCAAGGCCGAACTGCGCGGCTACTTCACCGAACTGACCGCCGAGCGCCGCCGCGCCCCGGGCGATGACCTCATCAGCACCCTGGCCGCCGCCCGCGACGGCGACGAACTGCTCGACGACAAAGAACTGGCCGTCATGGCGATGGTCCTGCTCATCACCGGCCAGGACACCACGACCTACCAGCTCGGCAACATCGCGTACACCCTGCTGACCCGGCCCGACCTGCTCAAGACGCTCCAGGCCGAACCCGAGCGGCTGCCCCGCACGATCGAGGAACTGCTGCGGTACATCCCCTTCCGCAAGGGCGTCGGCATCCCCCGCATCGCCATGGAGGACGTGGAGCTGGGCGGGGTCGCCATCAAGGCGGGCGATGTGGTTCATGTGTCGTACCTGACGGCCAACCGGGACGGCGCCAAGTTCGACCGCCCCGACGAGCTGGACCCCGACCGGCCTTCCATCCCGCACATGACGTTCGGCTGGGGCGCGCACCACTGCCTGGGCGCGCCGCTCGCCACCATGGAACTGGACGTCGCCTTCTCCACCCTCCTGGCCCGCTTCCCGGCCCTGCGCCTGGACGCGGAGCCCGAGGACATCCGGTGGAACACGACGTCCATCTGGCGTTACCCGCTCGCCCTGCCCGTCACATGGTGACGAGAGCCTTCGCTCCCAGATACGAGGAGAACCCATGGCGACCCTGTGCCGACCGGCCATCGCTGTGCCCGAACACGTCATCACGATGCAGCAGACCCTGGAGCTGGCCCGGGAGACCCACCACGGGCACCCCCAGCGCGACCTGGTCCTGAGGCTCATCCGGAACACCGGCGTCCAGACCCGGCACCTGGTGCAGCCGATCGAGGAGACCCTCAAGCACCCCGGCTTCGAGCTGCGCAACCAGGTGTACGAGGCCGAGGCCAAGACCCGGGTCCCCGAAGTCGTGCGGCAGGCCCTCGCCAACGCCGAGACCGACCCGGCCGACATCGACCTCATCGTCTACGTCTCGTGCACGGGCTTCATGATGCCGTCGCTGACCGCCTGGATCATCAACACCATGGGGTTCAGACCCGAGACCAGACAGCTGCCCATCGCCCAGCTCGGCTGCGCGGCGGGCGGCGCGGCGATCAACCGGGCGCACGACTTCTGCCGGGCCTACCCCGACTCCAACGTCCTCATCGTCTCCTGCGAGTTCTGCTCGCTCTGCTACCAGCCCGCCGACATCGGCGTCGGATCGCTGCTCTCCAACGGCCTGTTCGGGGACGCGATCTCCGCCGCCGTCGTCCGGGGGCAGGGCGGCACCGGCATGAGCCTGGAGCGCAACGGCTCCCACCTGGTGCCCGACACCGAGGACTGGATCTCCTACGCCGTCCGCGACACCGGATTCCACTTCCTGCTCGACAAGCGCGTGCCCGGCACCATGGAGATGCTCGCGCCGGTCCTCAAGGACCTCGTCGACCTGCACGGCTGGTCGGTGCCCGACATGGACTTCTTCATCATCCACGCCGGCGGACCGCGCATCCTGGACGACCTCTGCCACTTCCTCGACCTGCCGATGGAGATGTTCCGCTACAGCCGGGCCACCCTCACCGAACGCGGCAACATCGCCAGCTCCGTCGTCTTCGACGCCCTCGCCCGCCTCTTCGACGACGGGGGCGCGGCCGAATCCGCGCAGGGCCTGATCGCCGGATTCGGCCCCGGCATCACCGCGGAGGTCGCGGTCGGCAGCTGGGCGAACCACGGTCCCGCGGCCGATCCCGCACAGGAACTGGCCGGACTGGGGCTCGCGCCGAGCGTTGCGCTGTCCGGCTGAACCCGCTAAGGCGCCGCACGGGCCGGGACGAAGGAACGGGTGTTCGCGCTTCGCGGATGCGCACCTGCTCCGCGAACGACCCCCACCCGAGGAGACACGCATGCGCCTGCGCGCCCGCTGGGCCACGGCCGCCCTGCTGCTGATCGCACCACTGATCGGCGCCACCCCACCGGCCACGGCCGACACCGGACCGGAAGGGGTCCCGGTGGAGCGGTCCGCCCGGGCCGTCCCCGGGCAGTACATCGTCACCCTGGAGCCCGAACTCTCGCCGGACGCCATCCTGCGGGAGTTCGGGCTCAGCCCTTTGTTCACGTACGGGAATGTCCTCAACGGGTTCGCCGTCACGCTCACCGCGACCGAACTGGACGCCGTCCGGACCGTCCCCGGGGTGCTCGCCGTCGAGGAGAACGCCGAGGTGGCCGTGGACGCGCCCAGGTCGGGCGGCCTCTTCCGGGCCCCCGCCGCGGGCTGGGGCACCGACCGGATCGACCAGCGCGCCCTGCCCCTGGACGACACCTTCACCACCACCGCCACGGGCGACGGGGTGAAGGTGTACGTCGTCGACACCGGGATCGACGCCGCCCACAGCGAGTTCGGCGGCCGGGTCGTCAAGGGCTACGACGCGGTCGGCGACGGCCGTGGCGGGCAGGACTGCAACGGTCACGGCACCCATGTCGCCGGCACTGTCGGGGGCTCCGTCTCCGGGGTCGCCGAGGACGCCTCGCTGGTCAACGTGCGGGTCCTGGACTGTCAGGGCCGGGGCAGCTGGGCCGGCATCATCGCCGGGTTCGACTGGGTGGCCAAGGACGCGGCGGCCGCCGCCACCGCCCCCGCCGTCCTGAACGCCTCGCTGGGCGGGGGCCGTTCCCGTGCCGTCGACGCGGCGGTCGAAGCCGTCGCGGACGCGGGCGTCCTGCCGGTGGTGGCGGCGGGCAACGACGACATCGACGCGTGCCGGATCTCCCCGGCCGCGGCCGATGGCGTGGTCACGGTCGGGGCGAGCGACCGCCAGGACCGGGAGACCGCATTCAGCAACTGGGGCTCCTGCCTCTCGCTCTACGCCCCCGGCGCGGACATCGTCTCCGCACGCCTCGGCGGCGGCACCGTCTCGCTGAACGGCACCTCCATGGCCAGCCCGCACGTCGCCGGAGTCGCCGCCCTCTACAAGGAGACGAACCCCACGGCCACGCCCGCCGCCGTCGCGCGCTGGCTGACCGACACCGCGACGCCCGACGCGCTCTCCGGCCTCGGCCAGGGCTCGCCCGACCTGCTGCTGTACACCGGCGGCCTCTGACACACCGCCGGGCGGGGCCGGTGAGCGGTCACCGCGGCACGCGATCCGCCCACCGGCCCCTGCCGCCCGACTGTTGCCGCAACGGTGGACGGTCTCTCATTTCTCTGCAACTCTCTGACCGCACAACGCAAATCCAAGCCGTAGTGCGTGCAGAATCGCGTGTTTCCTGACTACGGATCCAGAGCCGCGCCCTCGACGCGTCGTGCGCCGAGGCCGAAGATCGGGGAGCTATGAGAGCCCAACGCTGGAGATGGCGGGCGATATCCGCCGTGGTCGCCACCAGTCTGCTGATGATCGGCCCGCCGTCGCTCGCCGCCTCGGCGGCCGACGGCCCCAACCTCGCCGCGGGCCGGGCCGCGGCCGCGAGCAGCGCCCATCCCGAGTACACCGCCCCCAACATCACCGACGGCAACGCCTCGACGTACTGGGAGAGCGCGGGAGGCAACCTGCCCCAGTGGGTCCAGACCGACCTGGGCACGGCCGCCCGGGTCGACGAGGTGACCCTCAAGCTCCCGCCGTCCTGGGAGAGCCGCCGGCAGACCCTGTCCCTCCAGGGCAGCGCGGACGGCGCCAGCTTCGCGACCCTGAAGAGTTCGGCGGCCTACACCTTCAGCCCGGGCTCCGCCAACGTGGTGAGGGTGACGTTCCCGGCCACCCTGACCCGTTTCGTCCGGGTGAACATCACCGACAACACCGGCTGGCAGGCCGCTCAGCTCTCCGAGCTGGAGGTCCGGGCGGCAGCCGCGTCGTCGGGCGACCTCGCCGCCGGGAAGACTCTCAAGGCCAGTAGCGGCAACGGCAGTTACGTCGCGTCCAACGCCAACGACGGCAACCGGGCCAGCTACTGGGCGAGCCGGGAGAACGCGTTCCCGCAGTGGATCGAGGCCGACCTCGGTGCGTCGGTCCGCGTGGACCGGGTCGTGCTGCGGCTGCCGGACGGCTGGGCGGCGCGCAGTCAGACGCTGAAGCTCCAAGCCAGTGCCAACGGCACGGAGTTCACCGACCTCACCGCGTCCAGGGACTACCGCTTCGACGCGGCGGGCGGGCAGTCGACGACGATCTCCTTCGACGCCACGACCACGCGGTACGTCCGCGTGCTGGTCACCGCCAACTCCGGCAGCCCTTCGGCCCAGTTGGCCGAGCTGGAGGTCTACGGCCCCGCGACCGGCGACACCCGGGCCCCGACCGCGCCGGCCGACCTGGCGTTCACCGAGCCCGCCACCGGCCAGATCAGGCTGACCTGGAAGGCGTCCACGGACGACACCGGCGTCACCGGCTACGACGTCTACGCCGACAACACCCTGCTGGCCTCCGTCGCGGGCGACGTCACCACGTACACCGACACCCGCCCGGCCGGGCAGACCGTCTCCTATCACGTACGCGCCAAGGACGCCGCCGGCAACGTCTCGGCCAACAGCGACACCGTCACCCGCACCGGTGACACGGGCGACACCCAGGCCCCCACCGCCCCCGGCGCGCTGGCGTTCACCGAACCGGCCGCCGGGCAGATCCGGCTCAGCTGGCAGGCGTCCACCGACGACAAGGGCGTCACCGGCTACGACGTCTACGCCGACAACGTGCGGCGCGGCAGCGTCGCGGGCAACGTGCTGACGTACACCGACACCCAGCCCGCCACCACCACGGTCAGCTACTTCGTCCGGGCCAAGGACGCGGCGGGCAACGTCTCCACGAACAGCAACACCGTGACCCGCAACGGTTCCACGGGCGCCGCCTCCAACCTCGCGGTCAACAAGCCGATCACGGCCTCCTCGGTGGTGCACACCTTCGTCGCCGCCAACGCCAACGACAACGACACCGCCACCTACTGGGAGGGCGCGGGCGGCAGTTACCCGAACACGCTCACCGTCCGGCTCGGCTCCAACGCCGACACCCAGAGCGTCGTCGTCAAGCTCAACCCGGACAGCAGCTGGGGCCCGCGCACCCAGCGCATCGAGGTCCTCGGCCGGGAGCAGAGCTCCTCGTCCTTCAACTCCCTGGCGGCAGCCAAGGACTACGCCTTCAGCCCGGCCGGCGGAAACACGGTGACCATCCCGGTCGCCGCCCGAGCCGCCGACGTCCAGCTGAGGTTCACCGCCAACAGCGGTTCGGGAGCCGGTCAGGTCGCGGAGTTCCAGGTGCTGGGCGTCCCGGCGGCCAACCCCGATCTCCAGGTCACCGGCCTCACCGCGTCGCCCGCCGCCCCGGTGGAGTCGGACGCCATCACCCTGACGGCCACCGTCCGCAACGCGGGCGCGCTCGCCGCCCCGGCGAGCAAGGTCGAGTTCCGGCTCGGCGGCTCCAAGGTCGCCACCGGCAACGTCGGCGCACTGGCCGCCGGCGCCTCCACCCAGGTCAGCGCGGCCATCGGGGCCCGGGGCGCGGGCAGTTACGTCCTGAGCGCGGTCGCCGACCCGGAGAACGAGATCATCGAGCAGAACGAGACCGACAACACCCACACGGCCGCCTCCCCGCTGGTGGTGCGGCCGGTATCCAGCTCCGACCTGGTCGCGGCGACCGTCACCACCTCGCCCTCCGCCCCGGCCGCCGGCGACACGGTCACCTTCTCCGTCGCCATCAGGAACCAGGGGACCGTCGCCTCCGCGGGCGGCAGCCACGGCATCACGCTCACGCTGCTCAACGCCCAGGGCGACACGGTGAAGACCTTCACCGGCGCGCACAACGGGACCATCGCGGCGGGCGCGACCACCGCACCCGTCTCCCTCGGCGCCTGGGCCGCCGCCAACGGCTCGTACACCCTGCGCACCGTCCTCGCGGCCGACGCCAACGAGCTCCCGGTGAAGCGCGAGAACAACACCTCCACCGAGTCCCTGTTCGTCGGGCGTGGGGCTGACATGCCGTACGACATGTACGAGGCGGAGGACGGCGCCACCGGCGGCGGAGCCCGGGTCGTCGGTCCCAACAGGACCGTCGGCGACATCGCGGGCGAGGCATCGGGACGCAAGGCCGTCACCCTCGACAACACCGGAAACTACGTGGAGTTCACCACCAGGGCAGCCACCAACACCCTGGTCACCCGGTTCTCCATCCCGGACTCCGCGGGTGGCGGGGGCATCGACTCGACGCTCAACGTCTACGTGGACGGCGTCTTCCTCAAGGCCATCGACCTCACCTCCAAGTACGCCTGGCTGTACGGGAACGAGGCAGCGCCCGGCAACTCCCCGGGCTCCGGAGCGCCCCGCCACATCTATGACGAGGCCAACGTCATGCTGGGCAGGACCGTCCCGGCCGGGGCCAAGATCCGACTCCAGAAGGACGCCGCCAACTCCACGACGTACGCGATCGACTTCATCAGCCTGGAGCAGGTCGCCCCGGTCGCCAACCCGAACCCCGCCACGTACACCGTGCCGGCCGGGTTCACCCACCAGGACGTCCAGAACGCCCTGGACAAGGTCCGCATGGACAGCACCGGCACGCTGGTCGGCGTCTACCTGCCGCCGGGGGAGTACAGCACGGCCAGTAAGTTCCAGGTGTACGGCAAGGCCGTCAAGGTGGCCGGCGCCGGGCCCTGGTACACCCGGTTCAACGCCCCGACCACGCAGGACAACACCGACATCGGCTTCCGGGCCGAGGCCAGTGCCAAGGGGTCGTCGTTCGCGAACTTCGCCTACTTCGGCAACTACACCTCCCGCATCGACGGGCCGGGCAAGGTGTTCGACTTCGCCAACGTGTCGGACATCGTGATCGACAACATCTGGAACGAGCACATGGTGTGCCTCTACTGGGGCGCCAACACGGACGGCGTCACCATCAAGAACTCCCGGATCCGCAACATGTTCGCCGATGGCGTCAACATGACCAACGGGTCCACCGACAACCGGGTGACCAACAACGAGGCCCGCGCCACCGGCGACGACAGCTTCGCGCTCTTCTCGGCGATCGACGCCGGGGGTGCGGACATGAAGAACAACGTCTACGAGAACCTGACCTCGATCCTGACCTGGCGCGCGGCGGGCGTGGCCGTCTACGGCGGTTACGACAACACCTTCCGCAACATCCATATCGCCGACACCCTGGTGTACTCCGGGATCACGGTCAGCTCGCTCGACTTCGGCTACCCGATGAACGGCTTCGGGACGCAGCCGACGAAGATCGAGAACGTCTCGATCGTCCGGTCCGGCGGCCACTTCTGGGGATCTCAGACCTTCCCCGGCATCTGGCTGTTCTCGGCCTCCAAGGTGTTCCAGGGGATCCGGATCTCGGACGTGGACATCGTCGATCCGACGTACAGCGGCATCATGTTCCAGACGAACTACGTCGGCGGACAGCCGCAGTTCCCGATCAAGGACACCGTGCTCACCGACATCTCCATCTCCGGTGCGCGCAAGAGCGGTGACGCCTTCGACGCCAAGTCCGGCTTCGGCCTCTGGGCCAACGAGATGCCGGAGGCGGGGCAGGGGCCCGCGGTCGGTGAGGTCACCTTCAACGGACTGAAGCTCAGCGGCAACGCTCAGGACATCAGGAACACCACCTCCACCTTCAAGATCACTGTCAATCCGTAGCGAGGGCGGAGCACGGATGTGCGGAGGGGCGTTTCCCGTCGACCGGGAGGCGTCCCTCCCGCGTATATTCCTTGCATTGTTCCGTCTAGTGTTTGCAGTGATTGCGTTAGTCTTGCGGTCATGACGCGACGACTTGCTCAGGTTGCCAAAAAGGTTGGGGTCAGCGAGGCCACGGTGAGCCGGGTGCTCAACGGCAAGCCCGGGGTGTCCCGCACCACCCGGCAATCGGTACTGACCGCCCTGGACGTCCTCGGCTATGAGCGGCCCACCCAACTGCGGGGGGAGCGGGCCCGGTTGGTCGGTCTCGTCCTGCCCGAGCTCCAGAACCCGATCTTCCCGGCCTTCGCCGAGGTGATCGGGGGAGCCCTCGCCCAGCAGGGACTCACCCCCGTGCTCTGCACCCAGACCAAGGGCGGCGTCTCGGAGGCGGACTACGTCGACCTGCTGCTCCAGCAGCAGGTCTCGGGCGTGGTCTTCGCCGGTGGCCTCTTCGCGCAGGCCGACGAGGCCCACGAGCACTACCACCGGCTCGCCGAGCGCCGCATCCCCGTCGTGCTGATCAACGCCCCCATAGAAGGGCTCGACTTCCCCTGTGTCTCCTGCGACGACGCGGTCGCCATCGAGCGCGCCTGGCGCCACTTGGCCTCGCTCGGCCACGAACGCATCGGCGTGGTGATCGGCCCGTCCGACCACGTGCCCTCCCGCCGCAAACTGGCGGCGGCCCGTTCCGTGGCGGCGGCCACCGGCCAGGAGCTGCCCGAGGAGAACATCGAGCGCTCCATGTTCTCCCTGGAGGGCGGCCAGGCCGCCGCGTCACGGCTGCTGGAGCGGGGCGTCACCGGCATCGTCTGCGCCAGCGACCCGCTGGCGCTGGGCGCGGTCCGGGCGGCCCGCAGGCGCGGCCTGGGGGTGCCGGCGGACGTCTCGGTCGTGGGCTTCGACGACTCGGCCTTCATGAGCTGCACCGAACCCCCGCTCACCACGATCCGCCAGCCCATCGAAGCCATGGGCCGGGCCGCCGTCGAACTGCTCTGCGCGGGCATCCAGGGCGGCGCGGTGCCGCCCGGGGAGCTGCTGTTCGAGCCGGAGCTCGTGGTGCGCGGCTCGACCGCGAAAGCGTCCAGCTGAGCTGCCCCGGCCGGATCGCCGTCCTGTGCGTGCAACGGTCCGTCAATTGCGAAACATGGCCGAAATCCTGCGAGAGGTTGCCGAGCCCGCCCCTACTCCGCGATCAGCCGCCCCACGCTCAGCCCCACCCTCCTCCCCGCAGTCCCGGCAGGATCGCGAGGCGGGAGGGTCTGCGGCAGAGTGGCTGCATGGACGACCTCAACGCACTCGCCCAGGAGCACCTGACCGCCGCCCGCGCCTCCGAGCACGGCCGCAGCGCGCACCTCCTCATCCAGGAACCGCCCCTGCGCCAGACGGTGATCGCCCTCACCGCCGGATCGGCGCTCGACGAACACAACGCGCCGCCCGCCGCCTCCCTCCTGGTGCTGCACGGCACGGTCCGCCTCACCGCCGGCTCCGGCGACGTGGAGCTCCCGGCGGGCGCCCTTCACCCGATCCCGCAGGAGCGGCACGGGCTGCTGGCGCTCCAGGACGCGGTGGTCCTGCTCACGGCCGTCAACGACTGACTCACGGCCGTCAGCGGGTGACCTGTCCGGGGCGCACAGCCGCGCCGCGCACCCGGGAGGCCCGGACAGGTGTGTCCGGGCGATGACGTGGCAGGAGAGGATCGAGGGAAGCCGGGGCGTCCTACGGACGAGCCACCCCGCCCGCCGCGTCCGTCCACGTCCCCGGAGTACCAGCTTGCCCACCCAGACCGCCGCGACCGCAGCCGCGGAACGCACCGCCCCCGCCGCCGGAGGCCCCGGCACGCCGCGCCACTGGCTCACCGCCCTGCGCCGCACCCCGGTCTCGCTGTGGAACGACGACATCACCGACTGGGCCGCGGCCCTCACCTACTACGCCATCCTCTCGCTGCTCCCGGCCCTCCTCGTCACCGTCTCCGTGATCGGACTGGCCAACCCCGACGCGACCACCGCGCTCATCGCCGACATCACCGCCTTCGCGCCCGCCGAGTCCGGGGAGGCGCTGCGCCGCCCGCTGGAGGCGGCGACCGAGCAGCGCACCGCCGTCTGGCTGCTGGTCGGGACCGGATCCGTGAGCGCCGTGTGGTCCGCGTGCAGCTATCTCGCGGTCTTCCGCCGGGCGATGCACGCCATGCACGACGTACAGGACAACCGCCCGCCCCTGCGGCAGGCGCACATCATCGTCGTCTCCGCGATCGGACTGCTCGTCCTGCTGATGACGAGCGCCTTCGCCCTCGTCCTGACCGGCCCGCTGGCCCGCTGGCTCGGCCGCCGCGTCGGCCTGCCGCACGAGGGCGAGACCCTGTGGGTGGTCCTGAAGTGGCCAGTGCTGCTCTGCCTCGTCGCCTGTCTGATCCTCGTCCTCTTCAGTACCGGCCCCCGCTCCGCGCGCGGCGTCCGCCGGGGCCTGCCCGGCGGGATCCTGGCCGCGTTCCTCTGGCTGACCGCATCGGCGCTCTTCGCGCTGTACGCGACCCAGATCGGCAGCTACAGCAGGCTCTACGGCTCCCTCGCGGGCCTGGTCGTCTTCCTGATCTGGGTCTGGTTCGCCAACCTCTCCCTGCTGGCCGGAGCCCAGTTCAACGTGGAACGGGGCCGCCCTGAGCCCACGGGCCGCCCGAAGCCGGCAGGCCGCGCGGAGTCCCCGGACGTCCCGGCCCCCACAGGCCCGCCGGATGCGGAGCCCGAGCCGGAGCCGAAACGCCCTACGGCCGCAGAATGAGGCGGACCGGATCGCCCTCCTTCGTCTCCATCCGCCGCACCGCCGTCGCCGCCTCCGCCAGCGGCAGTACGTCGCTGATCGAGCGCGAGAAGTCCAGCCGCCCGCCCTCCGCCAGCCGGACGAGCTGCGCCACATGGTGCTCCTCGGAGCCGTAGTGCCCGAGGACCCGGTGCTGGAGGTAGCTGAACCGGGTGGAGTGGGTGACCGTCAGCGGCTGGTCGTTCAGCCCTACCAGCACCAGGCGTCCCTTCGGCGCGAGCACGGTCAGCGCCTGCTCCCGGACCGGGGGAGCGCCCGCGAAGTCGAAGGCCGCCTCCAGGCCCGCGCCGCCCGTCGCCCCGAGCACCCGTTCGCGCAGCAGCGGGTCGCCGGGGTCCAGCGCCAGGTCGGCCCCGAGGTCCAGGGCCCGGCGGCGGGCCGCGGCCGAGGGGTCCACCGCGATCACCGGGTAAGCGCCCACGGCCCGCAGCAACTGCACGGCGTGCGCGCCGAGCCCGCCCGCGCCCCAGACCCCCACGGCCTGCGCCGGGCGTACGTCACCGGTGGCGGTCACCGCCGCCCACGGGGTGGAGACCGCGTCCGGGATGATCGCCGCCTGGTCGAGGGGGAGCGCGTCGGGCAGGGCGACGAGGGTGGTGGCGGTGGCGAGGGCGTACTCGGCCCAGCCGCCGTCGTAATCGACGCCCCGGGTGTACGTCCGGCCCCCGCGCCGCTCGCCCGCCTGGAGGACCACCCGCTGCCCGGCCGCCCAGCCGGCGACACCGGGGCCGAGCGCCTCGACGGTCCCGGCCACCTCGTGGCCCAGGGTGACGGAGTCACCCTCCAGGTAGGGCGGACTGAGCGTGCCGCTGATGAGATGCACGTCGGAGAGGCAGACCCCGGCCGCGCCCACCTTCACCAGCACCTCGCCCGGGCCCGGCGCCGGCTTCGCCACCTCCTGGACGGAGAGCGTGCGGGTGGGCAGATGCAGGCGCACGGCGCGCATGCGTTCCATGGCGGGGTCCTTGGTTCTCCGGTTCGGGCCGGTCGCGGGCGACGGGCCCGGCCGGTCAGGCCCTGGAACGGTATCCGGCGACGATCGGCATCGTCTCGCGCAGCACCCGCACACAGTCGTTCGACGCGTCGCCGAGCCGCCGCCCCTGCCAGTCACCCTCCGCGCTGGAGAAGCGGCTGATCCGTCGGCAGTGGGCCCCGCACGAGGCGCGGTAGGCCATCAGCGTGTAGTGCCGGCCGTCGTCCGTGATCCAGCCGGTGTTGTACGGGCGGGTCCGGCTCACGTTCATCGAACCCTCGGCGTTCGACGCCAGGGTCGTACGGTCGTGGGCCAGGCCCAGGTTGTGCCCGATCTCGTGGCTCGCCGAGTCCAGCTCGATGCCGTCGACCTCGACGACCGAGTAGGCGTACTCGTGGGACGAACTGTCGAGGGCCGTCGTGTAGTCCGCGGTCCCGCCGCCCCGCTCGGACCGCTCCACGACGAGCGTGACCAGATCGGCCCCGTACCGCTCGCGCTGCTCGTGCACCTGCCGCCCGAGCCCCGATGAGTGGTCCTTCAGCACGGCGTACGCGGCGCGGAACTCCTCCGAGCCGTCATACCCCCTCGCCGTGTAGGGGTGCACGATCCTGATGATGCCGCAGAGCCCGTCCGCCGCCAGCGACCGGTTCATCCGGGTGGCGATCCGCTGGGCCGAGGCGGGCACCCGGTGCTCCCCGCCGAGCCGCGCCGCCGCCTTCGGCGTGTAGACCGCGAGCACGTCGACCACCGGGCACTTCATCGCTGCGGCCGCCGGAGCCGCTGCCGCCGCCGAAACCGCCGCCGGAGCGGCCGGGGCGCTCGCGGATCCGCCGACGAAGGTCGGGGCGGCACAGACGGACGCCGCCAGGCCGAGGGTCACGGCCGCTTTGAGGAGGGTTGTGCGCATGGGGGGTCGTCTCCATCCGAAGAGGGCGGGCGGAGGGTGCTGCCCGGTGTCACCGAACGTGTTTATTTCTAACACTGAGTGAAGGCGGTCGCCCGTCGCGACGGATGCCGGCGGTACGAAGGTCGGCGTCGGCCCGAGGGGTGTGGCGGTGACGAGGTGGGCAGGTACACCTGTACGAACTCGCACAAGCGGTACGGCAGTCGGTGGCAGAGGGGCGTGTGTGACGTGACGGAACAGAGCGAATGGCGGTTCTCCGACGACCGGGGTCAGCTGGCGACGGCGGCCCGGCGGCCCGAGCGGGTGCTCGCGTATGTCCAGGCCGGGGCGACGCTGTGGGGCCTCGGCATCCGCCCGCAGGGGATCTTCGGCTCCGACCACGACGGCCCCGACCCCGACCGCGCCAAGACCGGGACGCTTCCGCTGGACGAGGTCGAGTACGTCGGCGCGGGCAGCGCCCTGGACGTCGAGCGGCTGCTCCGGGGTGCGCCGGACCTGGTGGTGGCTGTCAGTTACGGCGGCGGGCATGTGTACGGGCTGCCGCCGGAGACCGCCAAGCCGCTGGAGGAGCGGGTCCCGGTGGTGGTCCTCGACGTGAGCCAGGCCCGCACGTTCGGGGAGATAGGCGAGCGGTTCGCGGAGCTGGCCCGCTCGCTCGGCGCGGAGGACCGCGCCGACGCGGACGCCGATCTCGACGCCGCCCGGGAGCGGCTGCGGGCGATCGCCGCAGCGGGTCCGGCCGGCGCGCGCCGCGTGGTCGCCCTCTCCCCGGCCGGACCCGATCAGGCCCATGTCGCACGCCCCAGGATGTGGCCCGAGCTGCGCGTGCTCACCGAGCTGGGCGTCGCCGTCGTGGAGCCGCCCGAAGGCCCCGGGGCCAACTGGTCCACGCTCGGCCGGGCGGAGGCGTTCGCCCTGCGCCCCGAGGTGATCCTCACCGACATCCGCGCCCACGCCGCCCCGCTCGACGAGCTGCGCGGGAGCGACGCCCGCTCCACGCCGGTCGTGCCGTGGAACCCGGAGCCCCTGTACGGCCCCCGCGACCACGCCCGCTTCCTCGGCCTGGTCGCGGACGCGCTGGAAGGGTAGGCGTCTACTCCGTCGGGACCAGTCCGTCGGCCACGAGCCCGGCGAGTACCGCCTCGCCGAGCGCGTGGACGGCGGACTGGGGACGGACCATCACGGTGAACTCCTTGATCCGCCCGTCCTCGGCGAGGTGGACCAGGTCGATGCCGTGGATCTCCTTGCCGTTCACGGTCGCCCGGAAGAGCAGGACCGCGGCCGGGGCCTCGCCGCCGTCCGCGCTGGTCTGCGCGGTGCCCGCGAACTCTCCGACGTACCGGAAGTCCTCGAAGGTCCGCAGCAGCACCCCGAAGAGTCCGAGCACCACCGGCCGGCCCTCGAACGGGGTGAACTTCACCGGGCTGTAGAGCCGGATGTCCTCGGTGAACAGATCGTCCAGGGCACTGAGGTCGCGGGTGTCGACGGCGGTGCGGAAGCGGTCCACTGCGGTGGTCATGGCGTCTCCTCGAAGGCTGGTGCACATGAAATGACTAGTCATGAATATGAGTAGTCACTTTCATGACTATCATGGACGATGCGCTCCTGGACAGGGGGTGGGTGGACAGGAGAGGGAGGCGGTCCGATGGCCCTGCGCCACGCCGTACTGGCGGCGCTGCTCGACGAGGAGCTGAGCGGATACCAGCTGGCCAAGGCGTTCGACCTGGGCGTCGCGAACTTCTGGCACGCGCAGTCGCAGCAGGTGTACGCGGAGCTCGCCAAGCTGGAGAAGGAGGGCCTGGTCGCGGGGCGGGAGGTCGTCCAGGAGGCCCGGCCCAACAAGCGCGTCTTCCGGGTCACCGACGAGGGACTGGCCGAACTGGACCGGTTCGCCGCGACCGCCGCCAAGCCCTCGTTCATCCGCGACGACCTGCTCGTGAAGGTCCAGGCGGCCGACCACCTCGACACCGGTGAACTGGTCGACCGGCTCACCGAACGGGCGGACTTCGCCGAGGCCAAGGCCGCGCAGTTCGAGGCGCTGCTCGGGGGGATGCGCGGCGACCGGTCGGAGGGGGAGTTCCTCCGGTACGGCGAGCGGATCGGGCCCTATCTCACCTGCCGCCGGGGCCGGGACTTCGAGCGCGCCAACCGGGACTGGTGCCGGGAGGTCATCGCGGTCCTGCGGGCACGGTCCGCTGCCTGACGGGGTCCGGCACAACTCTCCCGAAAACATTCGGCAAAAATACTTTGGGAGAATGAGCGCTCCGCCCTACGCTGCCGCCATGGATGGCCAACCCACTCATCGCGTACTCGATCCCGACCGCGACCAAGCTGCGCTCAAGGCCCTCACCCACCCCCTGCGGGTCGAGCTGCTCGGGCTGCTGCGGCAGCACGGTCCGGCCACCGCCAGCGAGCTGACCGCCCGGACGGGGGAGTCTTCGGCCTCCACCAGCTACCACCTGCGGGTGCTCGCCAGGTACGCGTTCGTCGACGAGGCCGACCACCGCGACAGCCGCGAGCGTCGCTGGAAGGCCGTGCACTCCGTCACCTCGTGGAGCAACGAGGCCCTGCACCGCGCCCCCGGCGGCCGGGCCGCGCTCAGCGCGCTCCGCCGCCGGCTGGAACACCTGGAGCGTTCGCTGATCCGGCACGAGGCCGACCTGGAGAACGGCCGACTCGACACCGCCTGGCAGGAACCGGCCGGTTTGGGAGACGCCCTGGCCCGGCTGACCCCAGAGTCGCTGGCCGAGCTGTGGGAGGCGGTCGAGGCGAAGACGGCCGAACTGGCCGCTCGCGACGAGGGCGATCCCCGCGCCGAACAGGTCGTGGTGTTCACGGCCGGGCTTCCCCTGGCGCCGAAACCGCCCAGCGCCCTCGCCCCGTCCACGGCGGACGGGCCCGCCTCGTCCGTCGCCGGCGCCGGCGAGGACGCTTCGTGAGCGGGACGACGGCCGGATTACCGGAGGCCGGCGACGACGCGTCGGCACCGCGGACGCCCGCCCCCACCGGGCGGGGTCTCGACCCGCTGACCGCCCGCCGCCGGTTCACCACGGTCTCGTTCCTCTTCTGGCTCCCCACCGGCATGTTCATCGCGACCGGGGTGCTCCTCCTCACCGACAGGGGCATGGGTCTCGCCGCCATCGCCGGCTTCTTCGCCGTGCACTCCCTCACGGCCGCCGCGATGGAGCTTCCCACCGGCGGCCTCTCCGACGTGGTGGGCCGCCGCGCTGTCCTGACCACTGCCGGGCTCCTCAACCTCACCGCCTTCACCCTCATCGGCCTCGCCTCGTCGGCCTGGGCCGTCACGCTCGGCATGGCCCTCATGGGCTGCGCCCGCGCTCTGTCCAGCGGGCCCGCCGAAGCCTGGTACGTCGACACCGTCCACGCCCACGCGGGACCCGAAGCCGATCTGCGTACGGGCCTGGCGCGCGGCAGCTCCGCCATGTCGGCCGGCCTCGCACTCGGCACCCTGCTCGGCGGCGGGCTGCCCTGGTTGCTCGGACTCGGCGGCGGCATCAGGGAGTGGCTGACCGATGCGACCGGCGGGCTCGTCATTCCCCTCTCCGTGCCCGCACTCCTCAGCGCGCTCGTCGAAGTCGTCTTCGTCCTCTACGTGCTGAGCGCCCTGCCCGAACCGCCCCGGCCCCCGGCCACCTTGCGCGGGGTCGTCGGCGGTGTTCCCGCCGCCATCGGTGCGGGGCTCCGGCTCGGCGCCCAGGACGCCCTGATCCGGCGCATTCTGCTGACCGCGAGTGCCGCCGGGGCCGCGCTGGCGGCCGTCGAACTGCTCACCCCGGGCCGGGCCGCCGCCCTCATGGGAACGGCCGAATCCGGGGCCGTGATCTTTGCCGGGCTTGCCTGCGCCGGGTTCGTCTGTTCCGCCATCGGCAACCAACTCGCTCCGCCGACTGCCCGGTTGACCCGCAGTAGTGAGCGCGCGGTGCTGGCCGGTTACGCGGTGATGGCGCTGGGCCTCGTCCTGCTCGGCCTCACCGCGACCTCGACGGGCCCCTTCGCCGCGGCGATCGCCGCCATCGGCTACGGGCTGGTCTATCTGGGGCTCGGAGCTGCGAGTCCCAACACGAAGGATCTGCTGCACCGCCGGGTCGACGCCTCCGGGCGCGCCACCGCCCTCTCCGTCCAGTCGCTCGCCCTGCTACTCGTGGCCGCCGCCGCTGGACTGGGGGTCGGGGCCCTTGAGCCAGGTCCACTGCCGTGGCTGCTGGTCGCCGCCGTCGTGCTGGCCGGAGCCCTTCTCTGGGCCCGGCGGGCCGCCCCCGCGAAGCCGTACCCGAAGGGAGCGGCGACCGTGATGCCGGAACAGCCCGCTGCCCGTTGTGGCCGTGATGACGCCTGAACGGCAGCCGGCCGGCGCCCGATGCATGGGGTGGCTTCCGCCGGCGGGCGCGATCGGGCTGAATGGGGGACGGAGGGCCCGAGGACACCCACGTCACAGCAGTTGAGGAGATCCACCCCCATGCACGACCGCACCGAACTGCTGGTCGTCGGCGAATGCGTCGCCGACGTCGTCCGGCTGCCGGACCAGGAGGACACGGTCCACCCCGGCGGCAGCCCCGCCAACGTCGCCCACGGGCTGGCCCGTCTCGGGCATCGGCCGACCCTCCTCACCCAGCTCGGCCCCGACGACAACGGGCGGCTCATCCGGGACCACCTGGTCTCCGCCGGAGTCGTCGTCCGCACCGACGGCGCGTCCGCCCCCACCCCGTCCGCCGTCGTCACCCTGGACGGGGCCGGGCGGGCCTCGTACGCGTTCGACGTCGCCTGGACCCTGGGCCCGGTCGCCGTGGAGCCCGCGCCGGGACATGTGCACACCGGGTCGATCGGTGCGGTGGTGGAGCCGGGGGCGGCGACCGTCCTGGACGTCGTACGGGCCGCCCGGGCCACCGCCACCGTCAGCTATGACCCCAATGTGCGGCCCGATCTGATGGGCGATCACGGGGCGGCCGTGCGGCGGGTCGAGGAGTGCGTCCGGCTGAGCGACCTGGTCAAGGCCAGTGACGAGGACCTGGCGTGGCTGTATCCGGGGGAGGAGCCGGAGAAGGTCGCGGCGCGCTGGCTGGAGCGCGGGCCCGCCGTCGTGCTGGTGACCCGGGGCGGCGACGGGGCCCTGGCCGTGTTCCCGGGCGGCCGGATCGCGGTGGCGGCCGCGCCGGTCGACGTCGTGGACACCGTGGGCGCGGGCGACGCGTTCATGTCGGGGACCCTCCACGCGCTGGCCGCGCACGGCCTCCTCGGCGCCGGAGCCAGGGACCGGCTGCACACGGTGGACCGGGACGCCCTCACCGGCGTACTGCGCCACGCGGTGGCCTCCGCCGCCGTCACCGTCTCCCGGGCCGGCGCCAACCCGCCCGACGCGGGGGAACTCCGGGAGGCGCTCGCGCGCAACTGACAAACCGTCATGACCCGTTCGGCCCAGTCGAACGCACCCTCGCCAGACGTTCCGCCGTTCGTCAACCGTTCGCAGTATGACAACGGGATCGGGGCAGCGGGTGGCGAGCAGACGGGCAGCAGGCAGCGGGGCGGGGCCGCGGGGGCGGGAGCGTGCCTTAGCGGGCGCGGGCGGGCGCACGGCGGTGCTGGAGAGCGTGGCGGGCTGGGTGCCGGGGGAGCCGGTGGGCAACGACCGGCTCCCCGCCGACTGGGAGGTCGACGACGCCTGGGTCCGCCGCCGCACCGGCATCGGCAGCCGGCACCGGGCCGGACCCGGGGTCGCCACCGGTGACCTCGCCTACGAGGCGGCCTCCCGGCTGCTCGCCGGCTCCCCGGCGACGGGCCCGGTCGACGCGGTGGTCCTCGCCACCGCCACCCCCGACCACCTCTGCCCCGGCACCGCGCCCGCCCTCGCGGCCCGGCTCGGGCTCGGCACCGTACCGGCGCTGGACATCGCCGCCGTGTGCAGCGGCTTCGTCTACGGGCTCGCCCTCAGCCACGGGCTGATCGCCTCGGGGCTCTATGAGCGCGTCCTGCTGGTCGGCGCCGACGTCTACTCGACCTGGCTCGACCCGGACGACCGCTCGGCCGGAGTCGTCTTCGGCGACGGGGCGGGCGCGGCCCTGGTGGCGGCGGGGCGGACCGGCGACCCCGGTGAGCTGCTCGCGTTCGACCTGGGCAGCGACGGCAGCGGCTACGGCCTGATCACCGTCCCCGGCGGCGGCGCCCGCGCCCGCGCGAGCCAGAAACCGCCCGCGTTGACGGACGCGTACTTCCGCATGCAGGGCGGCACCGTCTACCAGCACGCCGTCGAGCGGATGACCGGCTCGTGCCGGACGCTGCTCGACCGGGTCGGCTGGGACCCGGCCGAGGTCGACCACTTCGTGCCGCACCAGGCCAACGCCCGGATCCTGCGCGCGGTCGCGGACCGGGTCGGCATCGGGCCGCAGCGCTGCGTCACCCATCTGGAGCGGGTCGGCAACACCGGCGCCGCCTCCATCCCCCTCGCCCTGGCCGACGCGGCGGGCCGGGGGGTGTTCCGGGGCGGGGACCGGGTGCTGCTCACCGCGTTCGGGGGCGGATTGACCTGGGGTTCGGCGGCACTTCGGTGGCCGGGGACCCCGCAGAGGATTTCCACGGATTCTACGGAAGGAACACAGCATGTCGCAGTCCGCTGATCAGGGGTCAGCCGGTTTCGGCACCGCCGTCGCGGTGACGGGGGTCGGCCTGGTGACGCCCGCGGGGGCTGACGAGCACAGCTTCTGGGAGGGACTGTGCTCCGGGCGCTCCACCGCCCGGCGGTGCGAGGAACTGGCCGGTCTCCCGGTCGACTTCGCCTGCCCGGTCGACTCCATCGACCTGGACGAGGCGGTCGGCGGCCGCTCGGTGTGGCGGATGGCCCGGTTCGTGAAACTGGCCGTCGTCGCGGCCCGGCAGGCCGTCGCGGACGCCGGCCTCGACCCGGCGGTCTGGGACGGCGGCCGGGTCGGCGTCGTGCTGGGCGTCGGCGTCGGCGGGGTGTCCGTCCTCGTGGACAACGCCGCCAAGCTGGCCGCCTCCGGGCCCGAGGCGGTCTCCCCGCTGCTCGTCCCGATGATGATCCCCAACGCGGCGGCGGGCGAGGTCGCCATCGCCCTGAAGGCGGGCGGCCCGAGCCTCGCCCCCGCCACCGCCTGCGCCTCCGGGGCCACCGCCGTCGCCGTCGCCCGCGATCTGCTGCTCGGCGGAAGCTGTGACGTGGTGGTGGCGGGGGGCGCGGAGTCGGTGCTCACCCCGCTGGTGGTGACCGCGTTCGCCCGGATGGGCGCGCTCTCCACCCGTACCGCCGATCCGGCGGGCGCGTCCCGGCCGTTCGCCGCCGACCGCGACGGCTTCGTGATCGGCGAGGGCGCGGCCATGCTCGTCCTGGAGCGCGAGGAGGCGGCCCGCGCGCGGGGCGGCCGGGCGCGCGCCCTGCTCACCGGGGCCGGGTCCAGCACCGACGCCCACCACCCCACCGCCCCGGCCCCGGACGGGCACGGCGCCCAGCGCGCCGTCCAGGCGGCCCTGGACCAGGCGGGCTGGTCGCCGGGCGATGTCGACCACATCAACGCCCACGGCACCTCCACCCCCCTCAACGACGCCATGGAGACCATCCTCATCTCCCGGCTCTTCCCGCACCGCCCGCCGGTGACCGCGCCCAAGGGCGTCGTCGGGCACACCCTCGCGGCGGCGGGCGCGATCGAGGCGGTCGCCACCGTGCTGACGCTGGAACGTTCCCTCATCCCGCCGATCGCCAACCTGGACTCCTTCCCCGACGCCTTCCCGCTCGACTGCGTGACGAAGGAACCCCGGAGCCGGCGGGTGGAGACGGCGGTCAGCCACTCCTTCGGCTTCGGCGGGCACAACGTGGCCCTGGCCTTCCAACGCGCCTGAGCGCGCAGGGCCGTTCGGGAACGGCGAGGGGTGTCCTCGCCGTTCCTTGATCGTTACTCTGTCGTGACCGTATCCATGCATGAACCGACTTTGCCCTCCACGGACGACCAGCTGACCCGTGTCCTGTTCGGTGACAACTTCCGTCAGGAGCACGGCTTCTGGCGGCGGCTGCTCACCACAGAACCGTTCCGCCGCCCCGGGGGCGGCACCCCCGACGAACAACTCGCCCTCGCCTACCACCGGTTGCGCATCCTGAACAGCGCGCTCGACAGCGGTGCGCGGCTGGCCGCCGACCCCCGCGCGCTGGCCGCCCTGCACGAATGGCTCGGCCCGGTCGACCCGGCCCTGACCACCGTCGCGGGCATCCACTACAACCTCTTCCTCGGCAGCCTCCTCGACCACGACCCGGGCACCCTGCGCGACCTGTCGGACTTCCTGGAGCTGCGGCGGGTGGGCACCTTCCTCTGTACGGAGGTGGCGCACGGCAACGACGCGGCGGCGATCGAGACGACCGCGACGTACGACCGCGGACGCGACGGCTTCGTCCTGCACACCCCGCACGCCGGGGCCCAGAAGTTCATGCCCAACACCAGCCCCGCCGGCGGTCCCAAGACCGGAGTGGTGGCCGCCCGGCTGCTGGCGGACGGGGCGGATCACGGGGTCTTCCTCTTCCTCGCCCCGCTCACCGACGACAGCAGCGCCCTGCCCGGCGTACGGGTGCGGCGGCTGCCCGCCCGAATGGGCTCCCCGGTCGACCACTGCGTGACCTCCTTCGACCGCTACTTCGTCCCGCGCGACGCGCTGCTCGCCGGGGAGCAGGGGCGGATCGGGAAGGACGGGCGGTTCACCAGCGAACTGGCCAACCGCAGAAGGCGGTTCCTCCTCTCCATCGGGCGGGTCACCCCCGGCAAGCTCTCCATGAGCGCCTGCGCGGTCGGCTCCGCCCGGGTCACCCTCGCCATCGCCGTCCGTTACGCCGGCCACCGGCTGGTCTCCGGATCGCGGGCCGACCGGCGGGTGCCGGTCTACGCGCACCGCACCCACCACGGCCCGCTGGCCGGGGCGATGGCCACCGTCTTCGCGATGAGCCTCCTCCACCGCAGGGCCCTGGACCGCTGGGAGTCCGCACCCGCCCCCGACCGGGACGAGGCGGAGCGCCTGGTCGCCGTCGCCAAGGGCTGGATCACCTGGCAGGCGCGCGGCGTCATCGTCGAGTGCCGGGAGCGGTGCGGGGCGCAGGGGCTGCTGGAGAACAACGGCATGACCGAGCTGTTCACCGGCATCGAGGGCGCGATCACCGCCGAGGGCGACAACCTCGCCGTACACGCCAAGGCCGCCGCCGAGATGCTGTTCAGCGCCACGCTCCGGGACGAGGAGGAGGCGGCGGGCGACGACGGCCCCGGCGAGCTGGACGACCCCCGCTTCCTGGGCCGACTGCTCGCGGCGGTGGAGGACATCTGGTTCGCCCGGGCCCGGGAGCGGATGAGCTCGGCCCCGCCCGGCGACCCGCTCGGCCGGTGGAACGCCGCGTCGGGGGCCGCGCTGCGCGGGGTGGAGGCGTACGGCTACCGGCAGGCGGGCGAGGCGTACGAGCAGGCCGTCGCCACCCTGCCCGAGGGGGCCGCCCGCGAACGGCTGACCGAGCTGCACCGGCTCTTCGCCCTCCAGTGGATCGCCCGCAACAGCGGCGACCTGCTCGCCGCCGGACGGCTGACCGCCGATCAGGTCACCTTCCTGCCCGACGCGGTGGAGGCGTCGATCGCCGCCGTGGCCGCGCACACCCCCGCCCTGGTGAAGTCCTTCGCGCTGCCGGAGCGCCTGATGTCGGACTGGCCGATCGCCGGACCCGGCTACGCGGACGCCTACGACGACCCGGAGGGATCCTGGCACCGGGACCGCAGGGCGGCGGCGGCCGGGGGGCGCACGGTGGGGTTCCGGCGGCCCGTCTGCGGCAGCAAGCGGCGTCCGCTGCGGGAGAAGGTGGCGGCGCTCGGGACCCGCGGGGTGCTGCTGGCGTACTGGGGAACCACATCGGTGCTCTCCCGATGGTTCGAGAAGCCGCAGGTGAGCGCAGACGAATCGGTTCGCCCGAAGGCGTAACCGGAGGGTCGTCATCCAGTTACTTCGGCGGTGGGGTCGAAGCGTTCGGCCATCCGCCATTCGTGAGGACGCCGAGGCGTCATGAGGACGCCGAGGCCGATGAGAGGAACGACCATGAAGACCATCCACCCGAAGATCACCGAGGTGCTGACCGAGACGTTCAAGGTGCCCGCGGCCGAAATCCTGCCGGAGTCCACGATGGACAGCCTGGAGATGGACTCCCTCGCGGTCGCCGAGTTCGCCGTCATCATCAAGGAGACCCTGGGCGTCGACGCCGACTCCGAGAAGCTCTACAAGGACGCCACGCTGGCCGACGTCTCCGCGTTCATCGACGCGGCCGTCGCCGGCGTGAGGGCCCGCGGCGAGGCGGCCGACGCGACGGCCGGCGGCGGCCGGGCGGCCGACAGTTCGGTGCCGGTGAGCAACACCCGATGAACCGACCCGCCATCGCCGTCACCGGTCTGGGGATGATCACCCCGGCCGGCCATACCACCGACACCACCTGGGACGGAGTCCGTCGCGGAGAGTCCCTCGCGCGCACCGTCCCCGCACTGGAAGGCTGCGCGGTCGACTTCGCCTGCACGGTCTCCGGCATCGACCTCGACGAGGCGGTCGGCGGCCGCAGCGCCTACCGCATGGGCCGGTACGTCAAGTTCGCCGTCCTCGCCGCACGGGAGGCGGTGGCCGACGCCGGGCTCGACCCCGCCCACTGGGACGGCGCCCGCGTCGCCGTCGTCGTCGGCACCAGCAGCGGCGGCTCCGCCGGACTCACCGAACAGGCCGTCGCCCTGGAGCGGCGCGGCCCCGAGGCCACCTCGCCCTCGGGCATCCTGCTCACCATCCCGAACATGCCCGCGGCCGAGATCGCCATCCAGATGAGGGCCACCGGGCCCAGCCTCGCGCCGTGCACGGCCTGTTCCTCCGGGGTGACGGCCCTGTCCGTGGCCCGCGACATGCTGGCCCTGGGCCAGTGCGACATCGCCATCGCCGGAGCCACCGAGTCGATCGTCTTCCCGGTCGCCATGACCGGCTTCGCCCGCTCGGGCGCGGCGGCGCTGCGGAACGGGGACCCCGCCCGCCTCTGCCGCCCCTTCGCCGCCGGCCGGTCCGGGCTCGTCATGGGCGAAGGCGCCGCGATCATGGTCCTGGAGCGGGCCGAGGACGCCCGCGCCCGAGGAGCGGCCCCCCGGGCGCTGCTGGCGGGAGCCGGGGCCACGACCGACGCCCACCACCCCACCAGCCCGCACCCCTCAGGGGACGTCGCCCGGGCGGCCGTCGAGGCGGCGCTGACCGACGCGGGCTGGCGCGCCGAGGACGTCGACCACGTCAACGCGCACGGGACGTCGACCCCGCAGGGCGACGCGACCGAGGCCGCCCTCATCGGCCGGGCCTACCCGCACCGGCCGCCCGTCACCGCCCCCAAGGGCGTACTGGGGCACTGCATGGGGGCGGCGGGCGCCATCGAGGCGGGACTGACCGTCCTGACGCTCCAGCACGGCACCGTCCCGCCGATCGCGAACCTGGACGCCCCCGCGCCGGACTTCGACATCGACTGCGTCACGAAGGTTCCGCGCGAGGCGCCCGTACGACGGGCCGTCAGCCACTCCTTCGGCTTCGGCGGACACAACGCGGTGATCGCGCTCGAAGCTCCCTGACCCGCGCGGCTCCCTGACGCGCGGTCTCTGACGCGCCGCTCCCTGACGGGCGGCTCCGTGACCGCGAAGCTCCGTGATTCGCGAAGCTCCGCGACCTCACAGCTCGGTGACCACGAAGCTCCGTGACCCGCGAAGCTCTGTGATCCGAGCAGCTCCGTGACCCTTCAGCCCGACGGCCCGCCAGGCTCCGCAACCGAAGCGGAGGGCGTCCGGGCCGGTGCGGCGGGACGATCCCGCGCCGCACCGGCCCGCCGGGAGCCGGCCCCCGCACCGGCTCTGAGCTGCGCGAAGCCCCGTGATAGCTTGCCGGGGCCAGTCGAACCCCAGCGACGGGGTCAGGGAATCCGGTGCGAGACCGGAACTGACGCGCAGCGGTGAGGGGGACGGGCGGGGCCACGGCCACTGGAGCACAAGCGCTCCGGGAAGGCGTCCCGCCCGGACGAACCCGAGTCCGAAGACCTGCTGGCATCCGCGCCCCGCACCGGGGCACGGGAACCGTACGACGGGCTCCGCGGCTGGGCCCAGAGACACCGAGGTCCTTCGTGCTGCCCACGGCCACCCCCGCCCCGATACGCACCGCCGCCCTGCTCGCGGCCGGGCTCGTCCTGCTCACCGCCTGCGGTGGCGGGGCCGCCACCTCGTCCGCCGAGGGCGGCGACAAGGCGGCCGGCTTCCCGGTCACCCTGAAGAACTGCGGGCGCACCGTCACCGTGAAGGCCCCGCCCCAGCGGGCCGTCTCCGTTGACCAGGGATCGACCGAGATCCTGCTCTCGCTCGGCCTCGCCGACCGGCTCGCGGGCACGGCGACCTGGAGCGACCCGGTCATGAAGGGCCTGGAGAAGGCCAACGAGAGCGTCGAGCGCATCTCGGACAACCGCCCCTCGTCGGAGAAGGTCCTCGACAAGGAGCCGGACTTCCTCAGCGCCTCCTTCGCCTCCACCCTCGCCAAGGGCGGCGTCGCACCCCGCGAACAGTTCGAGAAGCTCGGCGTCCCCACCTACGTCTCGCCCGCCGACTGCGTCGGCAAGGACAACAGCGGCGGCGGCGACGGAGCCCGTACCGCGCCCCTCACCATGGACAGCGTCTACACCGAGGTCCGCGAACTGGCCCAGGTGTTCGGCGTCCCCGAGCGCGGCGACGCGCTGGTGGGCAGGCTCCAGGCGCGGGTGGAGAAGGCCACCGAGGGGATCGACGCGTCCGACGCCTCGCTCCTCTACTGGTTCTCCGACTCCAAGGCCCCCTACCTCGCGGGCTGCTGCGGCGCTCCCGGCGTCATCACCCGCGAGCTCGGCGCGAAGAACGTCTTCGACGACACCCACGACGAATGGCCCCAGATCAGCTGGGAGACCGTCGCCGACCGCAACCCCGACGTCCTGGTCATCGGCGATCTGAGCCGCACGATGCAGACCGCCGAGAGCGCCGAGAAGAAGATCGAGTTCCTGGAGTCCAACCCGGTCACCAAGACCATGGACGCCGTCAAGAACCGCCGCTACGTGCTGCTCAGCGGCCAGGCGATGAACCCCACCATCCGGACGGTCGAGGGACTGGAGCGCGTCGCCGCCGGGCTGCGCGACTTCAGGCTCGCGGGGTGAGCGGCGGCGACCGGGCGGTGGAGGGGGAAGGCCGGGCCGTGACGGCGGAAGGCCGGGCAGTGACGGGGGAAGGCCGGGCCGTGAAGCAGGGAAGCCGGGGGATGACGGGGGAAGGCCAGGCCGTCGAGGGGGGCAGCCGGGCGGTGGAGCGGGAAGGCCGGGCGGTGAAGGAGCCCGTGGAGCTGAAGGCTTCCTCGCCGCGGACGCCGTCCGGCCCGGTGTGGAGCGGCGGCCCGCTCGCGGTGCTGCTCTGGACCGGCGGACTCCTGCTCCTGCTGCTCTCCGTCGCGGTCGCCGTCACCATCGGGCCCGCCCGGATCTCCGTCCCCGACGTCTGGTCCGCCGTCGCCTCCCATCTGGGCCTCGGCGGTACGGAGTTGAGCCCGATCCGCGACGGCATCATCTGGAACCTGCGCATGCCCCGCACCCTGCTCGCCGCCGTGTGCGGGGCCGGGCTCGCGGTGTGCGGCACGGTGATGCAGTCCCTGCTGCGCAACCCGCTCGCGGACCCCTTCGTCCTCGGCGTCTCCTCCGGGGCCTCCACCGGGGCGGTCGTGGTCGTCGTCCTCGGCGTCGGCGGGGGAGCGGTGTCGCTGTCGGCCGGGGCGTTCGTCGGGGCCATCTGCTCGTTCGCCCTGGTCCTGCTGCTCAGCCACACCCTCGGCTCCACCACCGACCGGGTGGTGCTGTCCGGCGTCGCCGCGATGCAGCTGTTCTCCGCCCTGACCTCCTTCGTCGTGATGACCTCCGCGGACGCCGAGCAGACCCGCGGAGTGCTGTTCTGGCTGCTCGGCTCGCTCAGCGGGGTCGGCTGGAGCGAGGTGGCCCTGTGCACCGCCGTCCTCGCCGTCTGCCTGGTGGTCTGCCCGTACGCTCGACGCCTTCGCCTTCGGGCAGGACGCCGCGGCGGCGCTCGGCGTGAACGTCGCCCGCACCCGGATCGTGCTGCTGTGCACCACCGCCCTGCTGACCGCCGCCCTCGTCAGCTCGGCCGGAGCGATCGGCTTCGTCGGCCTGGTGCTCCCGCACGCCGCCCGCGCGCTCACCGGCTCCGGGCACCGCCGCCTGCTGCCGGTCACCGCGCTGGCCGGGGCGATCTTCCTGGTCTGGGTCGACACCCTCGCCCGCACGGTCCTGGACCCGCAGGAGGTGCCGGTCGGAGTCGTCACGGCGCTGATCGGCGTGCCCGCGTTCGTCGCCGTCCTGTACCGCACCCGGAGCACGCCATGAGCCTCATCGAGAACGGCGGCCTGCGCGCCGAGCGGGTCGGCCGCGAGGCGGGCGGCCGACTGATCCTCGACGGGGTCGCCATCACCCCGCCGCCCGGCTCCACGGTCGGCCTGCTCGGCCCCAACGGGTCCGGCAAGTCCACCCTGCTGCGGATCCTCGCGGGCCTGCTCGCCCCGGACACCGGCGTCGTCACCCTGGACGGCGACCCCCTCGCCGGCCTCGGCCGCCGCACCGTGGCCCGCCGGATCGCCGTGGTCGACCAGCACGCCGTCACCCAGGTCGACCTCAGCGTCCTGGACGTCGTACGCCTCGGCCGCATCCCGCACCGCCGCGCCTGGTCCGCCCCCGACCGCGCCGACGAGGACGCCGTCGCCGACGCCCTGCGGCGCACCGGCCTCACCGACCGGGCCGCGCAGTCCTGGCACACCCTGTCCGGGGGTGAGCGCCAGCGCGTCCAGATCGCCCGCGCCCTGGCCCAGCAGCCCCGCGAACTCCTCCTGGACGAGCCGACCAACCACCTGGACATCCAGCACCAGCTGGACCTGCTCGCCCTGGTCGCCGCACTGCCCCTCACCAGCGTCATCGCCCTGCACGACCTCAACCTGGCGGCGATGTTCTGCGACCGGATCACCGTGATGAAAGCGGGCCGGGTCATCGCGGACGGCACCCCGGCCGAGGTCATCACCGAGGAGCTCATCGAGGACGTCTACGGGGTCCGGGCGGTCGTCACCCCGGACGGGCCGGACGGACGTCCGTCTGTACGGTTCCTGCCGCGCCGCTAGAGCGTACGGTTCCTGCCGCGCCGCCAGAGCGTACGGTTTCCGCCGCGCCGCTGAGGAACGGGCGAGCGGCCGGTCCCGGACAGCCCGCCGGGCGGACCCGTTCGCACGGGCCCGCCCGGAGGCCGAGGACATGGGAGCGGCCTTCCGGCCGCCGGAAGGGGATGCGCCGTCAGCGGCGGCGTCCCTGGCCGAACTCGCCACCGGCGTCCTTGCCGGTGCCCATGTCCTTGCCGTCCGCGTAGTCGATCTTCTCCTTGCGGACCTCGGCGGAGACTTCCTTCTGCTCGGTGACCCGGTTCGTCTCCAGACGGACCCGCTCCACCGGCACGGACTCCTTGCGGACGGTCGCGCGCTCCGCGTGCAGGGTGACCTCCACGTCCTGCTCGCCGATGTCCGTGGTCCCGGCCGTCTTCTCACCGGGCTGCAACGGCTCGCGGACCACCCGCACCTCCTCGTGGGAGACGGGCACCGTACGGGAGACGTTCTCCGTCACCACGTACTTGTGCAGACGGGCCGTTCCGCTCTCGTACTCCTCCGTGCCGACGTGGAGCTGTTCCTCGGAGCGGATCAGCTCCTCCTTGCCGCTCAGGTCGGCGGAGCGCGCGGCTCCCGCGCCCGCCAGCGGGCGGGCCGTCGTGGAGGCGTCCGTGTCACGGTGCCTGCCCGTGCCGCCCGCCGCCGCGCCCGTGGTCGTACGACCGGTCGCCTTGGCGTTCGGCGCGGCGCCCGTGCCACGGGCCGCGCCCGCCGCACCCGCTCCGGCGGCACCCGCTCCGGCCGCGCCCATCGCGCCGGTACCGGCGGCGGTCGGGGCGTCGGCTCCGGTGCGCTTGTCACCGAGGTTGCCGGTCTTCCTGGTCAGGCCGTAATGCCGGTAGAGCTCTTCCTCCTCGGCCACGGAGAGGTGCGCGTCCGCGTCGACACGGGGCGCCTCCTTGACCGTGTCCTTGGAGTGCGCGACATGCAGGTCGGAGCCCACTCGACGGGCTCCGGCGAGCGGTACGAAGCTCTCCTTCATGCCGAACATGCCGGTCTTGACCGTGACCCAGTCGGGCTTGCCGGTGTCGTCGTCGACGTACACCCGGCCCACACTGCCGACCTTCTCGCCCTCGTTGTCGTACACGGTCAGACCGTCGAGCTCTCCGGAATCCGTGAAACCGTCAGCGGCTCCCATAACCGATTCCTCCTCGCTCGGGCACGCCCTGTGGTTCGCTCCACGGATGAGGCGCGTCCGGCTTCCATCGCGCCTCATGCCGTGGGCCGCTGCAACCTCCCGGCCACCCGGCCGGGAGGGCCCCGGAGACCCGGCGTCCCTGCGGGGCCCCGTACGACGGCGCTGAGCGGCCCAGGGACCGGTTAGGCCAATCGAGTGAGCGGGGGCGGGCCCGCATAGGATGCGGCGGAGCACGGCGGCCCCGGAACGACGGGCCACCGCCGGTCCCGCCGACCGCACAGGGGTGCGCCATCCGTTCCGTACGCGTCCACCTGCCCGCCCAGCGCGGCGAACTGCGCGACCGGCACGAGGACGGCCACCGCCTCCACCACCTCGTGTGGCGGCTGGGCCCCGGCGTGCGGGTGTGCAGCAGCGCGGTCCTCGGCGGCGGCATCGGCCCCCGCGCCTGGATCCTCAACGCCCAGGTCCCCGGCGGCTACCCCCGGCTCGACCCGGACCGCCACCTCGCCGAGATCGCCGCCGCCGAAGGGCTCACCGGCCCGGGCGCCGGGTTGATGACGGCGGCGGACGTCGCCGCGTACACGACCGGGCACGACGGCGGCGTGACCGCGACCGTCACCGCGGGGCTCGGTGTACGGGGCTGGGCCGCGGCCCCCGAGACCGACCGGCCCCGCACCCCGCACCGGCCCGGCACGGTCAACATCGTCGTCACGGTCCCCGTCGCGCTCTCCGACGCCGCCCTCGTCAACGCCGTCGCCACCGCCACCGAGGCCAAGGTCCAGGCCCTCCTGGACGCCGGACTCGACTGCTCGGGCACCCCCACGGACGCCGTGTGCGTCGCCGCCCCGGAACCGGAGCCGGAATCGGGGCCGGAGTCCGGGCCGGAGTCGAGGTCTGGGGCGGTGGGGGCGGGGCCGCGGCCCGGCGGCGAACCCTTCGCCGGACCCCGCTCCACCTGGGGCGCGCGCATCGCCCGCGCCGTGCACACCGCCGTACTGGCGGGGGCCCGGCCGGACCGGGGCCTCAGCTGACCGTCACCGGGTGCCGCACCACCGCGTCGAACAGATACCCCTGCGTGTTGTGCGCCGTCGCCTTCGGCTGCGTACGCCCCGACCGGTCCGTGGCCCGGGCCAGCAGCTCCGTCGCGCCCTTGTGCACCGGCGCCCAGTCCACCGACCACCGCACCCAGCTCCCGGCCCGGGGCACGTCGTGCAGCCGGGCCGACCGCCACCGGCGGCCTCCGTCCGTGCTGACCTCCACCGACTTGACCGGCGCGCCGCCCGACCAGGAGCGGCCGGTCAGCAGCGTACGGCGATGGGCGGGGAACACGGCCCCCGGAGCCAGCTCGAAGGCGCTCTTCAGCGTCTGCCGGGTCAGCGGCGCGCTCCCCTCCGGCGGATGGCCGGGGCCGAACAGCCGGTAGAGGCCCGTGTTCCACGGCGTGAGCAGTGGCTCGGCGCTCACCTCGATGTCCCCGAGCCACTTGATGTTGGCGATGCCCACCCACGACGGCGCGATCACCCGGACCGGATACCCGTGGTCGGGCGGCAGCGGCTCGCCGTTCATCTCGTACGCGAGCAGTACGTCGTCCAGCGCCTTCGCCACCGGCAGCGGCCGGCGCACCCGCCCCAGGTTCACGCCGTCCGTGACGACCTCCGCGTCCAGCCCGCGCGGCAGCACGTCCACCGCGTGCCGGCCGATCCCGGCCCGCCGCAGCACGTCCCCCAGCCGCACCCCGCGCCAGCGGGCCGTACCGATCGCCCCGAGCGTCCACGCGGTGCCGCTGGCCGCCTGCCCCTGCTGCGAGGCGAAGAAGCTGCGGCCGTTGCCCGCGCACTCCACGAACGCGGTACGCCTCACCGAGGGCAGCCTCCGCAGATCGGCGTAACCGAAGTCCACCGGGCCGCCCTTGAGCCCGTCGCCCCAGACTGTCAGCTTCCAGGCGTCCCGGTCGACGCTCGGGGTCGCGGTGTGGTTGCGGACGAAGAACCGGTCGGCGGGGGTGAGCAGCCCGGTGCCCCTGAGGGCGGCGAAGTTCGTCTCGGCGTTGGTGCCGCGCAGCGTGAACAGCTCCGGGGGCAGCGGCTTGACCACACCGGGCAGACCGGTGGCCGCCGGGCTGCCCGAGGTGGCCGCCGCCTGTGCCGGGGCGGCGACGGACGCCAGCGGTGCGGCGGCCGAGGCCGCCGCGAGAAGCCTCAGCAGATCGCGGCGGTCGATCCCGGCCGAGCGCGCCCGGCCGGCCGACCACTGCCGCAGCCGTATCCGGTCGTAGGCGTCCTCGGACGGCGCTGGGGGTACCGGGCTCATGGAGACTCCTTGCTGAGTACGGGGGAGGGGAGGGGGGTGGGAGCGGGCGGGAGCAACTCCCTGACCAGACGACCCACCTGGCCGGTTTCGATCAGGAAGCCGTCATGTCCGTAAGGGGAGGTGACGAGCCGCAGGGCGTCGGCGCCCGGCAGCAGTGCCGCCAACTCCTCCTGCTGGGATGGCGGATACAGCCGGTCCGAGTCGACGCCCACGACCAGCGCGGGCATCTCCGCCCGCCGCAGCGCCCGGGCGATCCCGCCCCGGCCCCGGCCGACGTCGTGCCCGTTCATCGCCTCGGTCAGCGTCACATAGCTGCCCGCGTCGAACCGGCGCACCAGCTTGTCCGCGTGGTGGTCGAGATAGGACTCCACGCGGTAGCGCCCGCCGCGCCCCGGCTCCTCGCCCGGCTGCGGCTCGCCGCCGAACCGGGAGCCGAGCTCGGGCTCGCTGCGGTACGTGATGTGGGCGACGCGCCGCGCCTGGCCGAGGCCCCGGTGCGGACCGCCGCCCGGCGGCGCGCCGTGGTAGTCGCCGCCCCGCCACCCCGGGTCCGAGCGGATCGCGCCGATCTGCACCGAACCCCAGGCGATCTGCTCGGCGGAGGCGGCGGCCGGGGCGGCGAGCACCAGCAGCGAACCGGTGCGCTCGGGCCTGCTCACCGCCCACTCCAGGGCCCGCATCCCGCCCATGGACCCGCCGACGACGGCCGCCCACCGGTCGACGCCCAGCGCGTCGGCGAGCGCCGCCTCGGCCGCCACCTGGTCCCGTACCGTCAGATACGGGAAGCGGGAGCCCCAGGGCGCGCCGTCGGACCCCGGGGAAGAGGGGCCCGTACTGCCCTGGCAGCCGCCCAGCACGTTCGGGGCGACGACGAACCACCGGTCGGTGTCGAGCGCCCGGCCCGGTCCGACGAGCGCGTCCCACCAGCCGGGGGTGGGGTGGCCGGGACCCGCGGGTCCCGACACATGGCTGTCGCCCGTCAGCGCGTGCAGGACCAGCACGGCGTTGGAACCGTCCGCCGCCCGCTGCCCCCAGGTCTCGTACGCCAGGCGAACCCCCAGCAGCCGGGCGCCGGACTCCAGGAGCAGCGGGTCCTCGATCGCCGCCCAGCGGCGACGACCGGGCGGGTCCCCCTCCCTCCGGCCACCGGAAGCCGGAGGGAGGGGAAGTGCGGCGGGCACGGCCGTCCCACGGTTCAGGACGCCGCCTTCGCGGCCCGGAACCCCGCCTCCAGGTCGGCCTTGAGGTCGTCCACGTTCTCCAGGCCGACCGAGAGCCGCACCAGCCCGGGCGTGGCGCCGGTGGCGACGAGCTGCTCCTCGGTCAGCTGGCTGTGGGTGGTGGAGGCCGGGTGGATGATCAGGCTTCGTACGTCCCCGATGTTGGCGAGGTGGCTGAACAGCTCGACCGCGTCCACGAACTGCTTGCCCGCCTCGGCCCCGCCCTTCAGTTCGAAGGCCAGCACCGCTCCCGCGCCGCGCGGCAGATAACGCTGCGCCGCCTCGTACCAGCGGTTCGACGGCAGGCCCGCGTAGTGCACGGTCTCCACCTCGTCGCGCTGTTCCAGCCAGCGGGCGAGCTCCAGGGCGTTGGAGGTGTGCCGCTCCAGCCGCAGGCTCAGCGTCTCCACGCCCTGGAGCAGCAGGAACGCCGAGTGCGGGGAGAGCGCGGGGCCCAGGTCGCGCAGCAGCTGGACGCGGAGCTTGATCGCGAAGGCGCCCGGGCCCAGGTCCGGCCAGTAGCGCAGCCCGTGGTAGCTCGCGTCGGGCTGGTGGAAGTCGGGGAAGCGCTCGGCGTGCGCGCCGAAGTCGAAGGTTCCGGCGTCCACGACGACGCCGCCGATGGTGGTGCCGTGCCCGCCGAGGAACTTGGTCGCGGAGTGGACGACGATGTCCGCGCCGTGCTCGATCGGCCGCAGCAGGAAGGGCGTCGGCACCGTGTTGTCCACGATCAGCGGCAGCCCGGCGGCGTGCGCGGTGTCGGCCACCGCCCGGATGTCCAGCACGTCGCCGCGCGGATTGCCCAGCGTCTCGGCGAAGAACGCCTTCGTGTTGGGCCGGACCGCGGCCTGCCAGGCATCCAGGTCCTCGGGGTCCTCGACGAACGTCACCTCGATGCCGAACCGGGGCAGCGTGTGCTTGAAGAGGTTGTAGGTGCCGCCGTAGAGCGAGGGCGAGGAGACGATGTGGTCGCCCGCCCCGGCCAGCGTCAGGAGCGCCAGGGTCTCGGCCGCCTGCCCCGAGGCGAGCGCCACGGCGGCGACCCCGCCCTCCAGCGCGGCGATGCGCTGCTCCAGGACGTCCTGCGTGGGGTTGTGGATGCGGGTGTAGATGTTGCCGGGCTCGGCGAGGGAGAACACGTCGGCGGCGTGCTGGGTGTCGCGGAAGACGAAGGACGACGTCTGGTAGATCGGCACCGCGCGGGCGCCCGTCGTCGGATCGGGGACGGCTCCGGAGTGGATCTGCTTGGTCTCGAACGACCAGGCCGCTCCGGGGTCCTCCCGGTTCACGTCCTCGGGGGTGTGGCCTGCGGTGACGGAGTCGAGGGGCTGGCTCATGTGTTTCCTCGCACGTGGTTCAGTCGCCGTACGGCGTACGTCCGCCGGTCGGCGGAAGCCCGGGTGGCGACGGGCTGACTACGGACCGTAGGACGCGGCGGACCGGCCCGGAAGCGTGTCGCCCGCTTGGCCACGAACCTGCAATACGGCGGCAACGCGAAGGGCCGGCCCCGGGTTCGGATCCCCGGGGCCGGCCCTTCGCGTCGCCGCCGTGCCGCGACGCGTGTGTCACTCCTGGACGAGCATCCCGCTGCGCAGCTTGCCCAGCATGCGGCTCAGCAGCCGGGACACGTGCATCTGGGAGATCCCGAGCTCCGCGCCGATCTGGGCCTGCGTCATCTCCTGGCCGAACCGCATGTCGATGATCCGGCGCTCCCGCTCGTCCAGTTCGCCCAGCAGCGGTGCCAGGGTGTGCAGATTCTCCACCGTCTCCATCGCGGGATCCGGCTCGCCCAGCACGTCGGCGAAGGTCCGCCCGCCGGTGTTCTGGGGGCCCGTTTCGGTGGAGTCGGTCGGCATGTCGAGGGAGCCCGCCGTATAGCCGTTGGAGGCGACGATCCCTTCGGTGATCTCCGCCTCGTCCATCCCCAGGTGCTCGGCCAGCTCCTGGACCGTGGGGTCACGGTCGAGGTCGCCCGCCAGGGCCTCCTTCGCCTTGGCGATGTCGACCCGCAGCTCCTGAAGCCGCCGGGGCACGTGCACGGCCCAACTGGTGTCCCGGAAGAACCGCTTGATCTCCCCGACGATGTACGGCACGGCGAAGGAGGTGAACTCGACCTCGCGGGAGAGGTCGAAGCGGTCGATCGCCTTGATCAGCCCGATCGTGCCGACCTGGACGATGTCCTCCATGTCGCCGCTGCCCCGGTTGCGGAAGCGGTTGGCGGCGAACCGCACCAGCGAGAGGTTCATCTCGATGAGGGTGTTGCGCGCGTACTGGTACTCGTGCGTGCCCTCCTCCAGGACCTGGAGGCGGTCGAAGAAGAGCCGCGAGAGCCGACGCGCGTCCATCGGGGCGACCTTGCCGGCGTCCTCGATCCACGGGAGGTCCTCCGTGGCGCCCGTCCGCTGCTCCGTACCGGTCGTCCGCGTGGTGTGCGCCGTCATCTGGTCACCCTCCCATGGTCGTAGGCCCGTCAGGTCTACTCGCCTTCCCGGGAGTTCGGTCCTCATGCACGCGAGCCGCATGCGATCTGGTTGCGCTGTGCGAGTCGACCGGAAACGGGCGGAGTCCGGCCCTGAGGCGGTGTCACGGCACGGGGCCGGATCGCGGGGAGCGCGGAACCGCCCCACCGGTACGGGGGAGCCCGGTGGGGCGGTCGTCACCAGACTGCCACAGCCGGACGGCCGTTGGGACCGCACCGGCGCGTATTGGCCTATGGATGGGTCGAATTCATCGCCCGGGCACGCGGGCGTGCGCCGGGGCGGGGCGTGCGCCCGCGTCTGGGCGCCCCGCTCCTCGGAGCCGGGCGGGCGGCCCGCTTGATTGCGGCCTCGTGAACAGTTCCCCGCCCCGGAATACGCCCTGCGCGCTTCGGCTTTTCGCCGCTGGCGGGCGCGCGGCGCCAGGGCACCGGGGTGTCCGCCGGGAGGAACCGCGCGATGGACCGGAACGAGGGAGAACATGCGCAAGGCGCACGCGTTCGAGGACTGCTGGGAAGACGTCGAGGACGGCTGGGGAGACGTGCCCCGGGTCGCCGCCGAACGGCCCGATCCGATCGCCCGGATCGAGGGGCCGTTCGCGGGGACGGACGCGCCGTTCGCGGGGACCGACGGGCCTGTCGCCGGGATCGACGGGCCGGGCGCGGGGGTGGGGATGGGCGCGCCGCTCGTTCCGGCACGGGGTGCGGGGGCGCGCGGGTCCCTGCGTACGGTGGGCCGTGGCCGTGGCCGTGGCCCCGCCCGCGAAGCCGCCCCGGCGGAGGTGGGCCGGTGACCGCCTCCGACTCCGCCGCCCCGACCCTCGGAGAGGCGCAGCGCCCCGGGTCCCGCCCCGGGAGCCCCTCGCCGCAGTCCTCCGCACCGCATGCGCAGTCCGCCGTACCGCACCCCCTGCCCGGGTCGTCCCACCCGCTGGACAACCCCGCGCGCTCCTCGCTCACGGGCCCGCACGCCCACTTCGCCGAGCGGCGCGGGCGGATCCTGCGCTACCCCGTCGACGTCACCCCCTGGCTGGCCCTCCCCGACGCACCGGACGCACAGGACTGGGCCGATGTCGCGGCGCTCGCCGGGCCGGGCGGGACCGTCACCCTGACCGCGCTCCGGGAGTCGCCGCCGGAGGACTGGGAGATCGTCTTCCGGGCGGACGGCGTCCAGCTCGTCGACGAGTCGGCGGTCCCGGAGCCCGCCCCGGAGGCCGTACGGCTGGGCCCGGCGGACGTCCCGGAGATGCTGGACCTCGTGGAGCGCACCCGCCCCGGCCCCTTCCTGCCCCGCACCGTCGAACTCGGCGCCTACCTGGGCATCCGCCGGGACGGGGCCCTGGTCGCGATGGCGGGGGAGCGGCTGCACCCGCCGGGCTGGACCGAGATCAGCGGAGTGTGCACCGACGAGACCGTACGGGGACAGGGGCTCGCGAGCCGCCTGGTCCTCGCGGTCGCGTACGGGATCCGCGAGCGCGGCGAGACCCCGTTCCTGCACGCCTCCGCCGCCAACACCGGGGCGATCCGGCTCTACGAATCGCTCGGCTTCCGGCTCCGCCGCCGTACGGAGTTCCTCTCCGCCCTGGTCCCGGCGGCGGCCGAAGGCTCCGGGCGCTGAGCCCCGCCCGGGACCTTCGGCACCTGCCGTGGGCCCTACGCCCCCGTGCGGGAGGGCCTTGGATCCGGTCAACTGGAAGGGACCGTTCCGATCTGCGGGCGGCGTCGAGGAACGAACGGGAGGAGAGGCCGTGGCCATGAGGAAGCGGCGCACGGCACGGAAGCGGACGCCGGTCCTGCCCGGCACGGACCCGGGCGCGGCGGCCTCCGCCGGCCGGATCGGGAGCTGGCCGCTGGCCGGCGGGCTGGCCCTGCTGAGCGTGCTGATCGTCCTCCTCGACGTGGCCACGGGCGACGACCTGCGCGTCGTGCCGCTGCTCGTGGTCGTCCCGGCCCTGGCCTCCGTCTTCTGCACCCTGCGGCAGACGGTCTGGGTGGCGGTGTGGATCACCTCGGTCGTCGTCGGCTCCGGGCTCGGCGGGGACGGGACCTTCTGGGACTTCGTGTTCGGCATCGGATTCACCGTGCTGGCCTGTGCCCTCGGGGTCGCCGCCTGCGCCGCCCGGATCCGGCACGCCACCGAGATGGCCCGCCTCCGCTCCGCCACCGTCGCCCTCCAGCGGCAGATCCTGCGCCCCCTGCCCGTCGTCACCGGCCAGGTCCTCGCGTACGGCCTCTACGAGCCGATGGAGGAGGACCGCTTCGTCGGGGGCGACATCTACGAGGTCGTGGAGTCGCCCCACGGGACCCGGGTGATCATCGGGGACGTCCAGGGCAAGGGGCTCGCCGCCATAGGGGCCGGGTTCGCCGCGATAGCCGCCTTCCGCGAGGCGGCGGTCCGCGAGCCGACGCTCACCGGGGTGGTGGACGCCCTGGAGGACGCCGTCGTCCGGCACAACGCCTTCTCCGCCCAGACCGGCGAGGCGGAACGCTTCGTGACGGCGCTGGTCCTCGGGTTCGACGACGAGTCGGACCGCGTACAGGCCGTGAACTGCGGCCATCTGCCGCCGCGGCTGCTGCACGAGGGCCGGTCCTCGGCCGTCCCGCTCGCCCGGACCTATGTCCCGCTCGGCCTCGCCGGCCTCAGCCGTGAGACGCGTGCCGCGGAGTCGTTCGGCTTCCCGCCGGACGCGACCCTCCTGGTCGTCACCGACGGGGTGACCGAGGCCCGCGACGCCGCCCGTGCCTTCTACGCGCTGGACGAGCGGCTCGGCCGCTGGGCCGGGCACGGCCCGCGCGAGCTGCTGGACGCGCTCCAGCACGATCTGGCGGACTTCACCGGAGGCGTCAGGCGCGACGACGTCGCGGCGCTCGCCCTGCGCCGTGCGCCCGCGGGCGACGGGCCCCGGGCGACGGCGACCAGGGGGAAGCTCCGTCCGATCGCGCCGTGACCGCGGGGCTCCTGAGCGGCCGACCCGCCGCCGCCCGGGTGGCGGGCGGACGGGACGGGGGCGACAAAGGACGTGCGGGACACGGGGGCGGACCGAGCGAAACAGGAAAGAAGCGAGGAGATCCCATGAAAGCCGTTCAGTACCGAACAGTCGGGGCCGCCCCCGAGGTCGTCACCGTCCCGGACCCCGAGCCCGGCCCCGGGCAGGTCCTGCTGAAGGTCACCGCCGCCGGCGTCTGCCACTCCGACATCGCCGTGATGAGCTGGCCCGCCGACCAGATCCCCTTCCCGCTGCCCCTCACCCTGGGCCACGAGGGCGTCGGCACCGTCGCCGCCCTCGGCGACGGCGTGACCGGGTTCGCCACCGGCGACTCCGTCGCGGTGTACGGGCCCTGGGGCTGCGGCACCTGTGTGAACTGCGCCGAGGGCAAGGAGAACTACTGCCTGTACGCCAAGGAGCGCGGCATCATGCCGCCCGGGCTCGGCGCTCCCGGCGCGATGGCCGAGTACATGATCGTCGACGACACCCGGCACCTGGTGCCGATCGGCGACCTGGACCCGGTGAAGACGGCGCCGCTCACGGACGCCGGGCTCACCCCGTACCACGCGGTCAAGCGCTCACTGGCCAAGCTCGTGCCCGGCGCGACCGCCGTCGTCATCGGCACCGGGGGACTCGGCCACGTGGCGATCCAGCTCCTGCGCGCCATGACGGCGGTGCGGGTCATCGCCCTCGACGTGACCGAGGACAAGCTCGCCCTGGCCAAGAGCGTCGGTGCGCACGAGACCGTCCTCTCCGACGAGAAGGCGGCGGACCGCGTCATGGAGCTGACCGGCGGCCTCGGCGCGCACGTCGTGCTCGACTTCGTCGGAGCGCCGCCCACCGTGAAGACCGCCGGAGCCGTCGCCCGGGTGGACGGCGACGTCACGATCGTCGGCATCGGGGGCGGCGCCCTCCCGGTCGGCTTCGGGACGCTTCCGTACGGAACCGATGTCAGCGCCCCCTACTGGGGCTCGCGCAAGGAGCTCGCCGAGGTCCTCGACCTGGCGCACGCGGGAGCGGTGGACGTCCACGTGGAGACGTACTCCATCGACGAGGCCCCGCTCGCCTACGAGCGGCTCCACGACGGCCGGGTCAACGGCCGCGCGGTCATCCTGCCGAACGGCTGAGCCCCGCACCCGCGTGCCGGGGCCGGTGAGAAATCCCCGGCCCCGTCCCCGGCGCGCCGTTACACTCGACGCCATGGGTTCGTACTACTACTTCCGCTGATTCCCGGCCGGGACAGCCGCCGCACGACGCGAAGCGTCACCGGCGAGGCTCACCCGCCGGCCGACGAGCACCGCCCGTGACGGCACCGGGCGGGGCCGCGTCGCGCACGGCCCCCGGTGAGCGGCTGTCCCTCCGCCGTCCGGTATCCACGCCCCGCCCCCGCGCGCCCCTGCGCGCCGCCGCGGGCTGTCACCCAGGGAAAAGGCACCCATGCACCCCCAGCGCGACCGCGCCCAATTGACCGTGAAGGACGTCTCCAAGGCGTACGGGGACCGCTCCGTACTCGATCAGGTGACGTTCACCGTCCGCCCCGGCGAGAAAGTCGCCGTCATCGGGGAGAACGGCTCCGGAAAGTCCACCCTGCTCCGGCTGCTGGCCGGGGCCGAACGGCCGGACGGCGGCGAGATCACCGTCCGCTTCCCCGGCTCAGTCGGCCACCTCGCCCAGACGCTCGCCCTCGACCCGGCCGACACCGTCCAGGACGCCGTCGACGCGGCCCTGGCCGGACTCCGCGCCCTGGAGCTGGCCATCCGCGAGGCGGAGGAAGCCCTCTCGCGGGGGGAGCCCACCGACGCGGAACTCACCGCGTACGGAGACCTCCTCACCGCCTACGAGGAACGCGACGGCTACCGGGCGGACGCCCGCACCGAAGCGGCCCTCCACGGCCTGGGCCTCGCCCACCTCACCCGGGACCGCGCGCTGGCCACCCTCTCCGGCGGCGAGCGCTCACGGCTGGCCCTGGCCTGCGTGCTGGCGGCCGCCCCCGAACTGCTGCTCCTGGACGAGCCGACCAACCACCTCGACGTGACGGCGGTGCACTGGCTGGAGGACCACCTGCGCGCCCACCGGGGCACCGTCGTCGCCATCACCCACGACCGGGCGTTCCTGGAGCGGGTCACCTCGGTGATCCTTGAGGTCGACCGCGACCTGCGCACGGTCACCCGGTACGGGGACGGCTGGGACGGCTACCGCACCGCGAAGGCCGCATCCCGCCGTCGCTGGGCCCAGGAGCACCAGGAGTACCTGAGCGACCTGGCCCGTACCGAGGAGCTGGTGAACGCCGCCGGGCAGCGGCTCGCGGCCACCGGAAGGGACCCGAAACAGGGCTTCGGCAAGCACCGCCGCTCCCATGAGGCCAAACTGTCCGGCCGGGTCAGGGCGGCCAGGACCCGGCTGGAAGCGCTGCACCGCTCTCCCGTGCCCGCCCCGCCCCGGCCGCTCGCCTTCACCGGCCGCCCGGCCCTGGCAGGGGAGTCCGGCTCCGGCGACGGCCCGGGCCTCGCCGGCGGCGGCCCCTTCGTGGAGCTGGACGACGTCTCCGTGGGCGACCGCCTCCACCTCCCCGCCCTCCGCGTGCAGCCCGGGGCGCGCCTCCTGGTCACCGGGGACAACGGGGCGGGCAAGACCACCCTCCTGCGGGTCCTCGCCGGGGACCTGGTCCCCGACACCGGGACGGTCACCCGTCGCGCCCGGGTCGGCTACCTCCCGCAGGAGCTGCCCGCCCGGCCGACCCGGCGCACCCTGCTCGCCGCCTTCGCCGCGGGCCGCCCCGGCTTCCCCGACGAACACGCGGACGAGCTGCTGGAGCTGGGCCTGTTCCGGCCCGAAGACCTCGGGGTGCCCGTCGCGGTCCTCTCCATCGGCCAGCAGCGCAGGCTCTCCCTGGCCCGGCTGGTGACCCGGCCGGCCGATCTGCTGGTGCTGGACGAGCCGACCAACCACATCGCGCTGAGCCTGGTGGAGGAGGTGGAGGAGGCCCTGGCGCAGTACCCGGGGGCCGTCGTCGTCGTGTCGCACGACCGCAGCTTCCGTGCCCGCTTCACCGGCGACGTACTGGAACTGCGCGACGGCCGGCCCGTCCGAGCAGCTGCCTACGCGTCCGGGGAAGCGGCGGCCTTCCCGAGCACCTGAGCGCGCAGCCGCTTCACGAAGACGCGCTGACCCGCGATCAGCCGCTCGGCGGCCTCCTCCGGCGTGCACCAGGCGAACCGGTCCATCTCCGGGAACTCCTGCTGCACGCCGGAGCCGCGCGGCCACTCCATCGTGAACGTCCCCGGCGACACGGACGCCACATCCAGCTCCGCCTGAACCGCCCACACGGTCACCGTCTTCCCGCTGCGCTGCCGCGACTCGCCGAGCGGCAGCCAGCGCCCCTCCGGCACCGGCACCCCCAGCTCCTCCTCGAACTCCCGCCGCGCGGCCGCCGCCGGTTCCTCCTCGGGGGCGTACTCGCCCTTCGGCACCGACCAGGCGGCCGACTCGCGCCCCGCCCAGAAGGGCCCGCCCATGTGCCCGATGAGCACCTCGACGTCCCGCTCGTCCCCGGTACCCGTGACCCGGAAGAGGAGAAGCCCCGCACTGCGCCTGCCTGCCGACATATCGCCAAGTCTGCAATCGCCATGAGCGGTGCGCCAACCCGAGGGCCGGGCCGGACGAACGCGCGTGGTGCGCCGATCCGTGGTCCGGGCGGACGAGCGCCCGTGAGGTGCCGATCCATGGGTCGGGCCGGGCCGTACGAACGCGCGTGGTGCGCCCCTCCCCGGGCCGGGACGAACGGAGGGACGGAGCCGCCCGGGCCCCGTCCCTCCGCGCCCACCGCCGCAGGGCTACGTCTTGCGGTAGCCGTACGCCTCCGAGGCCGCCGCCTCCACCGCGGCGATGTCCCCGCCCGCCGACGCGGTGACCACGGCGGCGACCGCGCCCTCCACGAACGGCGCGTCGACCAGCCGCGCGCCCTCGGGCAGCTCGTCGCCCTCGGCGAGCATCGCTTTCACCGTGAGGACCGCGCTCCCCAGGTCGACGAGGATCGCGACCCCGACGCCCCGGTCCACCGCGCCGGCGGCACGGCCGATCAGCTCGGCGCTGGTGCCGAGCCCGCCGTTCGGCAGCCCGCCCGCCGCCGCGACCGGGGCCGTCACGCCTCCGGCGGCGAGGCCCCGGGCCAGTTCGGCGACCGATTCCGCGACCGGCCCGCTGTGCGAGACCAGCACGATGCCCACCTGCGGCTCCTCGCTCATGCGTCGCCCTCCGCGTCCCGCGCCGCCTCGGCCAGCGCCTCCACCAGCAGGGCCGCCGACGTCGCGCCCGGGTCCTGGTGCCCGATGCTGCGCTCACCGAGATAGCTGGCCCGCCCCTTGCGCGCCCGCAACGGCGTCGTCGCCTCCGCGCCCGCCCGAGCCGCGTCGGCGGCCCCCCGGAACGACGAGGCCAGCGCCTCCGTTGCCGGCAGCAGCGCGTCGAGCATTGTCTTGTCCCCGGCCTGCGCCCCGCCGAGCTGCCCCACGGCGGCGACCCCGGCGGCGAAGGCCCGGGCCAGCTGGTCCCGGGTCACCTCGGCGTCCTCGCCGAGCGTCTTGCCGGTGCGGCGCAGCAGCGTCCCGTACAGCGGCCCGGACGCCCCGCCCACGGTGGAGATCAGCTGCCGGCCCGCCAGCGTCAGCACCGCGCCCGGAGTCGCGGGCGCGTCCTTCTCCAGCACGGCCGCCACCGCCGTGAAGCCGCGCTGGAGGTTGCTGCCGTGATCGGCGTCCCCGATCGCCGAGTCCAGCTCGGTCAGATGGTCCGCCTCACGGTCCACCGCGGCCGCGGTGACCGCCATCCAGCGGCGGAAGAAGTCGGCGTCGAGCACATGATCTCCAGTTCCCCGGGCCTGTCCGGCACAGTCGGTCGTTCTGGTCGGCGAGAGCCCCCGCGGTCCGGGCCGCCCGCCGCTCGGCTCAACGGCCCCAGCGCAGCGCGGCCGTCTCCACGGGCGCGTCCCACAAGCGCAACAGCTCCTCGTCGACCTGGCACAGCGTCACCGAGCAGCCTGCCATGTCGAGCGAGGTCACATAGTTCCCCACGAGGGTACGAGCCACCGGCACACCCCGCTCGGACAGCACCCGGTGGACCTCGGCATTGAACCCGTACAGCTCCAGCAGTGGAGTGGCCCCCATCCCGTTCACCAGCGCCAGCACGGGCCCGGTCGGCCGGAGGTCCTCCAGCACCGCGTTCACCGCGAAGTCGGCGATCTCGCCCGAGGTCATCATCGGCCGCCGCTCCCGCCCCGGCTCGCCATGGATTCCGATGCCCAACTCCAGCTCCCCGGCGGGCAGATCGAAGGTCGGGCTGCCCTTCGCCGGAGTCGTGACCGCGCTCAGCGCCACCCCGAAACTCCGCGAGGACCCGTTCACCTGCCGCGCCACCGAGACCACCCGCTCCAGCGGCGCGCCCTCGTCCGCGGCGGCCCCGGCGATCTTCTCGACGAAGAGCGTCGCCCCGGTGCCGCGCCGCCCGGCCGTGAAGGTGCTGTCGCTCACCGCCACGTCGTCGTCCACGATCACCTGGGCCACCCGCACCCCCTCGTCCTCGGCGAGCTCGGCGGCCATCTCGAAGTTCAGCACGTCACCGGTGTAGTTCTTGACGACGAACAGCACCCCCGCCCCGCTGTCCACCGCTGCCGCCGCCCGCACCATCTGGTCCGGCACCGGCGAGGTGAACACCTCCCCGGCGCAGGCGGCCGACAGCATCCCGGGCCCGACGAACCCGGCGTGCAACGGCTCATGCCCCGACCCGCCCCCCGAGACGAGCCCCACCCTGCCGGCCACCGGCGCGTCCCGCCGTACGACCAGCCGGTTGTCCACATCGACGGTGAGCTCGGGGTGGGCGGCCGCGATGCCGCGCAGGGCGTCCGCCACCACGGTCTCCGGGACGTTGATCAGCATCTTCATGTCTGTCTCCCTGGGGCGCTTCTGGGTGTTCGCGTCGGAGCGGCTTCGTTCTCGTACGATCTTGCCGACTCGTCGCGGCCGACGCTATCCACGCAACGAAAAGTCGGGATCCGATCTCGACGGTCGACGGTCGGGGCGCGGGGCGCGGGGCGGGTGGCGGGTGGCGACACCTTCCGCCCGCCCAGCCGCGACCAGCTCCTGCGGCTTCTCCGGGCGAGCTGCGGGCCGGCCACGGCTCCCCGCAAGGACTGCGGGAAGTGTTCCGCCCCGCTCCCGAAAGCCCTGTCCGGCGCTGCCGCCCGAGCGCGGTGCGCGCGGTCGGAGCGGCGGCATTCCCCGTACGCCCGGCAGACCTCGGACCCGTTGCGCATAATCACCCCATGGAAGCCGCTCACACCTCGCAGTTCACGTCGAACGTATGGGCGCAGCAGGCGAGTTGGTCGCTGGCCGCCAATCGGCAGAAGCGGCAGATCGGCAGGGTCCGGGCTGTCTCCCTCTTCTGTTTCGTCATCGCGGCGGTGTTGGGAACCGCCGCGGCGCAGACCGGCTCGGCACACCCGGCGGTGGCCCGGTGGCTGGCGTTCGGGGCGGCGGTGGCCGTCGGCGCGGTCACCGTGCTCAACAGCCGTGTCGGGCAGGGGCAGATCCAGGACTGGACCCGGCTGCGTTCGGTGAGCGAGGCATTCAAGGGCGAGGTCTACGCCTGTCTCGCCGGCGTCGGCTCCTACCGGACGCCCCAGGCGGTGGCGGTGCTGCGCGACGCGGTGAACGGCATCCGGGCCGAGGCCGGCGACCTGCTCCACCACATCGCCGACATCCCTGTCGATCCGGCCCGTCCGCTGCCGGACGTCGACGGCGTCGACTCCTACTTCCGGGTCAGGGTACGGGGGCAGATCGACGACTACTACCGGCCCAAGGCCCTGTGGATGCGCGGCCGCCTACGGATCGTGCGGAGGACCGAACTGCTGCTCGGAGGCGCGGCGGTGCTTCTCGGGGCGGGGAGCGGGGCCTTTCAGGTGGAGGCGGCCGCGGCCTGGGTGGCGGTCCTCTCCACCGTCTCGGCCACGGTCGTCGCCTACGCCACCGCGGCCAAGTACGAGTACCAGGAGCTGGAGTTCCTCCGTACCGCCGACGAACTGGAGCGCATCCTCGCGGACTGGCAGCTGTCCGCGCACAGGACGCCCCAGACCGAGGACGCGTTGGTCAGCCGGTGCGAACAGGTCATCTCGATCCTCAACGACACCTGGATGGTCAAGTGGAACTCGGAGCTGTAGGAGCTGTGGCAGCCGGTGAGGACGGGACCGCCGGGGGTTCGTACAGCCCGAGGGTCTTGGCCCGCCGGAGGCGTTGAGCCGCTTCGCGCGCCATGGCCTCGTTGCTCAGGCACGAGGGGCACCAGGGGACGCGGACGAGCAGCCCGGACCGGGTGACCACGTAGAGGTCCCCGGTCGCGGTCCCGCCGGGCTTCGCGGCGGGCAGGGTGAGCATGGCCCGGACGCCTCCGGAGATGCCGGGAAGGACCTGGCGCGGCTGGATGTTCTCGCTCGGGTGCAGGACGACGGATCCGTCGCTGTAGCCGATCGCGAAGGCTTTCCCGGTCGGGTCGAAGTCGGCGGCCATGGCGAGCACCGAGTCCGGCGGGGAGTCGATGAACGCGTTCCACTTGTAGGTCCCGTCACTCCGTGCGACGCCCAGCTGGGTGCAGCCGCTGAGCCCCGTGGCCTCTCCGACCGGCAGCAACCGCGGCCCGGGGCCGGTGGCGACGAGCTCGATGTCCGGTGAGCACCCCACCCGGTAGAGCCGGTTCGGCGGTGCGTCGGAGCCCGGAGAGACCGAGTACACGATCCCCATGGGCGTGCCCAGGAGAAGACGGTCGCCGGACGGATCGAGAGCCACGGCACGACCACCGGGCTCGGGCACCTCGATCGTCGCCGTGGTCCGCCGGGAACGGGCGTCCACGACGAGGACGTCGCCGTACACGCAGGGCACGTACAGGGTGCGTCCGTCATGGGAGAAGACGGGCCTGCCCGGCACACAGTCGTCGGGAAGGCTCACGGGCCGTGCCGTTCCGGCGCCCAGTTCGACGATCCGGACCTTCTCCGCGTCCGAGTCCACGACGGCCGCCCGTTCTCCGCCGAGGTCGGAGACCGCACCGTGCACCGTGCCCTCCACGTGTGTCGTGCGGACGACGGTCCCCGAAGCACGCTCCACCAGTCGCAGCGTGCCGTCCCGGCTCACGACCCACAGGTGTGCCTCGTCCTTCGCCCGGAAGACGTCTTCGAGCCACGCGTCGGGCTGGTCGAGGACGACCGTTCCGTCGGTGACCCGCCAGGAGACGGCGGTGCGGCCCGCCAGTGCCCAGACGCGCTCGCCCCGCCGGGTCCACACCAGGTCCGTGACGGGTGCGGGCGCTCCTCGGAACACGCCCCGCACCGTGCCGCGGACGGTGTCGACGAGGGCGACGCCGGTCTCCGTGGCGACCACCGCCCATCTGGCGTCGGGCGACAGCCGGGCCGTCCGCGCGGCCGACCCCAGGACCACGGTGCGCCAGAGTTCCCCCTCGCGGAGCAGTTGGATCCGCGCACTGCCCTTCCGCAGACGTATCTCCAGGGCCCCTTTCGTGTCGTTGCCGTCCACAGCCGCCGCGCCGTCGTCCGCTCCGCGTGCCGAGCGCCGTTCGTGGTCGTCCGCCGCCCGCGTCCAGAGGGAACCGTCCGGAGCGGTGACACGGACCTGGGAGGAGACGGTGGCGTCGGTGAAACGCCCGCTCGGCGAGGGAAGCGTGAAGGCGTCGTCCGGGAGCTTCACCGCCAGCGCCTCCTCGTGGATCACGGCGTACGCCACGGACTCGTTGCCGCCCCGTGCGGCGGCCAGCTCCAGCCCCTTGTACGGGTCCTCGTCGATCACCGCGAGCGCGTCACGGGTGCCGACGAACACCTCGGCCTGCTCCGTCAGTTGTCCGGTGACCTGCTTCTCCGCACGGGGCACGGCCTGGCTGGAGACATAGGACGCCAGGAGCAGGAACACCAGCGCGACGGACACGACCGCCTGCCGCACGGTACGGCGGCGGCTCGCGGCGATGAAGGCCCACTCGACCGGTGACAGCGTCCGGTCGCCCCGCAGCGCGTCGAACTGTCTGCGCAGCCGTCGCGGCGCGAGTCTCCTGCCCTGGCGTCCCTCCCGGTCCCAGTCCCGTGCCCGGACCGACAGTTCGGTCGCCGTGCCGTGCAGACGGCCCGCGTGCCGTGACATCCGGAGGATCTCCTCCGCCGCGGCGGTGACGTCCCGGCCCACGGGAACGTCCAGGCGCACCTTGCCGAAGCGCACGCCGAAGGCCGCTTCCGTGGCACAGGCGGTGGAGGTGCGCCAGTGGTCCGAGTCGCAGACCAGGAACAGGTCGCACGCCTGGACCGCGTCCTCCACCTCGTCCAGCCAGGGAACGGAGAAGGGGATGCCCTCGCGGTCGATCCAGAACCTCACGTGCCGCCGGGCCAGTTCCTGGACCAGCGCGTCGACCCATCCCTGGTCGCGCCGGCTGTACGAGACGAAGACGTGATGCAGCACTTCAGTCCTCCAGCGGTGCGGGCAGCGGCCGGCACACGCCGATACCGAGCGATTCCCGCGCGTCGTCGTCCACCTCATGGAGCTGGCGCTCCGTCCAGCAGCCGGACAGCCTCTCCTTGAGACGGGCGATGAGCCCCTCGTCGGTGGTGCAGCCGGGACAGCCCGGAACCGCCCAGACGGAGCCGTCCGTTCCTCGGACGAGGGGCTCCTCCCCGACCCATCCGACAGCCGTGGCGGGCCCGCCCCCGGGGATGTGCCATCGCGCCACGACGCGGGGGACGTCGTCGGACATCCGCAGCGACACGACGGCCACGTCCCCCGAACGGGCCGCGGCCACCCACTGGGAGCCGTCGTCCGACAGACGGGAGGCGGTGATGTCGGAGGCGAACAGCCGGATCCTGACGGCTTTTCGCGACGGCGGCTCCACGACGGCGTACCCGCCGTCCGCCCGCACGCCGCCGTCCGCGTTCTCCGTTCCGTTCCCCGTACGCAGGGAGCCGGCCGTGCCGGTGGTCCGCGGCCCCTCCGGCATCCGCCACAACGTGGCGTTGTTGTGCCCGTAGCAACCCACCACGTCTCCGGACGGGGGCAGCACCAGACGGTAGAGCCGGGGCACGTCCCGGCACACCACACCCAGCTCGCCGCCGTCCGACAGCCGCACCACGCGGGCCCGCTGGTCCGAGCCGCCCACCACGACCCTGCCGTGGTCCAGCAGGCTGACCGCGCCGACGCGTTCGGGCGCGGCGACACCGGTGGGGGCGGGGGGCCGGCCGGGGCGCATCTCCCACAACTGGCGGTCGGCGCCCGCGTACACCGCGTACACCTGGTCGCGTCCCACCGCGCCGGCGTGGACGAGAGGAGCGTCAACGTCCGCACGGGCCAGCACCTTCCCCGTCAGCGCGTCCACCAGCCGGTACCGCCCGGGCTTCACGGCCACCAGCGCTCGAACGCCGCCGTCGGTGGTCGCCTCCAGGGACAACAACATCTCGTAGTGGTCCCCGACCGTCCGGAAGTCCTCGTCGTCGGGTGTGCCGACCGCCAGCCGGTCCCCGCGCCCGACGACCATGGTGTCGTTCCCCGCCAGCCGCAGGCTCGCTTCCCCGTCTTCCGCGTGCCCCAGTCGGCGCACCTTCCGGGACGACAGGTCGACGACGGCGGTCCCCTCCTTTCCCACCGCGACGACCGTACGGCCGTGGGCCGCGGCCGCGATGTCCGCGTACCCGGGGCCCAGGCGCACCCGCCAGAGCATCTCGCCCTCGCGGATGCCGTACAGACCGACGCTGTAGGTGTCGTCCGACGCGTCGTGGATGAGCACGGCCGCCTGTTCGCCGTTCGGCAGCGGCGCCAGCCCGGCGTACCGCGTCGGTTCGCCCTCGGCGAGAGACGGCATCGGCTCGCCCAGCGACCACGGCACGGACAGCAGTGAGGCCAGCGTCCGGCGGGCCAGCGCCTTCTGGTCCGCGTTGCCGCGCAGGAGCAGTTGCGCGGCCTGCAGGGACGACCACTCGGGCATCTCGCGTGCGCTCGCCGGATCACCGAAGGAGACCAGGGCGTTGAAGTCCGTGCCCTTGGCCTTCAGGAGCCGGGGCAGCGACACGGCGACGATGAGCGCCATCACGGCCACCAGGACCGTGCCGGCGACACGTCGCCGCGTCCGCCAGGTACGGGCCCTGTGCGTGCTCCGGTACGACGTCTCGACGAAGTCGGCGACCGGGCCCCCGGTGTCGATGCCGCCGTCCGCCCGCAGCCTGGTCAGCAACTCGCGGGCTTCGGCGGCTCGTCGGTGGTCGCCGATGAGGCGGTCCGGGCTCCGCCTCCCGCGCTCCCACGCCTCGGCCTCCGCCCGGAGGTCGCGCAGCGCACGCACCAGCCCGGGGTCGCTGAGGACGGCGGCGAGCACGGTGCCGTACGCGGTGGCGGGTGAATCCGCTTGGAAGGAGACCCAGTTGACCGGCCTGAGGTGCTCGGGCGCACGCTTGCTGGCGACGCGGTCGATCCGCATCGGCACCAGCCGCGCCCCGCGATACCGCTCGACCTTCGCCAGCCACTGAGGATCGTCCACGGCGGCTTCGGAGATCAGGATGACCACCGCGTCCGCCGACGCCTGATCCGTCCGGGAGATCCCCGCGGCCGAGAGGGACTCCCGCAGAGACCGTTCGATCGCCGCGTCCGCGTCCGCCGCCACCACGCTGACGCTGAGCGCCGGTCTGTTGACTGCCATGCCCCATTACAGCCCGACTGCGCTGCCTGCGGCGGCAGATCACGACTTTCCCCCTTCGGCCGAAACCGGCCGGCGCGCGCGGGAGCGGTCGCGCGGCCTACCCCTCCTTCCGCAGCCCCCGGTCCGGCCGCAGCAGATACGCTAGGACGGCCGCCAGGCCGGTCATGCCCGCCGCCAGGGTGAAGCCGAGCGCGGGCGCGGTGCTCGCCACCAGGATGCCCGCGCCGGCCGCCGCAGCCGCGGAACCCGCCTGCCCCAGGGAATTGAGCCAGGCGAAGGACTCGGTGATGACCGCGCGCGGTGCGGCCCGGGCCGTCTCGGTGAACTGCATGGTCATGATCGGCCCGATGAGCAGCCCGCCCGCCGCGAACAGCGCGGCCAGCGCGAGCGGGTGGGCGGTGTGCGAGGCGAGCGCCCAGGCGGCGGTCAGGAGTGCCAGGGCCGCCACCAACTGGACGGAGACGCCGCCCGGCAGGCGTACCGCCCCGTACAGCAGCCCGCCGGCCGCGCTGCCCACGGAGAGGGCGGCGAGCAGCCAGCCGCTGTGCGCGGGCGTACCGAGCTCGCCCGCGAAGCCGAGGGCCGCGACCTCGACGGCCGCGAGGGAGCCGGTCGCGAGGAAGGCCACCGGGAGGCGGGCGCGGACCGCCGGCACCCGCAGGGCCCCCGTCCAGTGGCGCGGCCCGGCCGGAGCCGGGCCGAGCGCCCGTACCTCCGGCCGGGTGGCCAGGCCCGCACAGCCGATCAGGGTGCATACGGCGGACAGGCCGAGGCAGGCTTCGGGAGGCACCAGCCCGACCAGGGCCGCCAGCAGCCCGGGGCCGATGATGAAGACCAGGTCCATCACCACGGTCTCCCAGGCGAAGGCCGCCGCCTTCAGCTCCTCGTCGTCCTCGAGCACCCGGTCCCACAGGGTCCGCATGACCGGCGCCACGGGAGGCAGCAGCGCCCCGACCGCGAAGGTCGCCGGAAGCAGGAACGCCCCCGGCAGGTCGCTCGCCGTGACGCCGAACAGGACCGCCATGGCGACGAGTTGCGCGAGCCCGGTCGTCAGCAGGACCCGTGCCGCGCCCCGCCGGTCCACGAGCCGTCCGCGCAGCGGGCCGCTGACCCCGGCGCCGACCGCGTAGCTCCCGGCCGCCGCGCCCGCCAGGGCGTAGGAGTGGCCGGCGGCGGTGACCGCGAGCATCACGGCGAGGACGTTCATGCCGCTCGGCACCCGGGCCACCAGCCCGTAGACGACCACGGCGGCCACTCCGGGGCGCGTGAACAGCCGGCGGTAGCGCGAGTGCCGGGGAGTGGGCGGGCGGCGAGGGCCTTGCGAGGTCAGCACGGAGCGGCCTCTCCCGTTCCCGCCGCGTCCGCAGCCGTCTCGCCCGTTCCCGCAGCGTCCGCGGCCGTTTCTCCCGTTCCCGCAGCGTCCTGGGCGGCCTCATCCCTTCCTGCCGCCTCCGTGGCGGCCTCATCCGTCCCCGCCGTTCCCGCCGCGAGCGGTACGAAGCGCTTGAACTTGCCGTGCTCGGAGAGCGGGAAGTGGTCGACCCGGCGGACCGTGACGCGCGGCTCGTCCAGCCCCGGGCGGCGCAGCAGCTCCGTGACGGTGCGCCGCAGGGCCTCCAGGTCGGGGGTGTCCGGGGCCGTGGCATTCGCGGCCCGTACGTCGATGTCGGCCCCGTCCGGCGTCTGGCGGACCTGGTACTCGGCGATCTCCTGCTCGTGGTCGACCAACGCCATCCGGAACGTGTACACCGGGATCTCGACGCCGCCGGGATAGCCGAAGCTCGCATGGCCCAGCCGGCCCCGCCCGGCGTCCGGACCCGCCATCCGGCGGCCCGTCCACGGGCCGGGGTCCGGCTCGTCGAGGAGGGTGATCTCGTCGTCCAGTTCGTAACGGATCAGCGGCAGCAGCTGGTTGATCACATTGGTCAGCAGGACCCGGTCGGAGCGCACCCCCGCAGGTACGGGCCGGTACGCCGCGTCGACGGGCTCCAGTACGGCGTTCTCCTCCACCAGGTAGAGGCCCTCGACGCCCGGATGGGTGTGGGCCATCGTGCCGCTCTCGCTCGACGCGTAGTAGTCGATCAGCGGGGCGTCGAAGGACGCCTCGATGGCCGCCGCCACGGCCGGCCGCAGCGGCTCACCGGCCACCCCCAGGGCGTCGGGGGCGATATGGAGATCGCCCGCGTCGGCCGCCTGGGCCAGCTGGTGCAGCAGAGAGGGGTAGGCGAGCAGGAACGTGGGCCGGAACGCGTTGAGCCGTTCGACCGTCTCGGCCAGGGGCAGTGAGACGGGCAGCTCGATGTACGTCTCCGGGGGCTCGAAGGTGACCCGCCCGGCCCGGCTCATCCGTGTGGGCAGACTGGTCATGAGGTAGGCCCAGCGGTTCTCCTTCGCCCAGCCCCGGTGGCGCGTCAGCCACGCGAAGCTGCGGATGTCGGCGAGCCGGACCTCCAGCCAGCCGGGGAAGTCCCACGCGAAGACGGCCCGGGTGCCGCTGGTGCCGCTGGTCTCGACCAGGTGGTAGTGGTCCAGGAGGTAGGCGGGGCCGCTCTCCTCGATACGGCGCAGATGCGCGGTGGCCAGGTCCAGGGTGAGCCGGGGGTCGGTGACGATGGAGTCCCAGTTCTCCATCAGGTCGGCCTTGGTCATGGTGGGGATCTCGGTGAGGTCGTCCCCGGTGATCTGCTCGGGGTCGATGTGCCGCAGCCGATTCGCGTGCCAGGGCGAGCGCTCCTTCGCGGTGCGCAGGAGCGCCCGCAACCGCTCGTCGCGCAGGGCGAGTCGGGCGGCGTCCGGCCAGGTGAGCTGGTCGACGGCGGAGTCGAGGCGGCGGGCGAAGGCCCGTACGTGACGCTGCCGGTCCTTCTCGTAGTCCTCGGTCAGCGGTACGGGGGAGTCAGCCATCGGCCGGGTCCTCTCGGGGCGTGAACTCCACGGCGACCTGGGCCCACAGCTCGCTCATCAGCCGCAGCGAACCCTGGTCGACGCGCTCGTCGACGCCGTGGAACATCGTGAAGTAGTCGTCGCAGGGGATGTGTTCGGTGAAGAGCCCGTAGCCGTAGCAGACCGATCCGGTGGGCCTGACATGCCGGGCGTCGGTGGTGGCCGAGCTGATCGCCGGTACGATCCGCCCGCCAGGAGCCAGCCGGGCGGTGACGGTCTCCAGCGCGTCCCACAGCGGCGTCCGGCGCGCGGACCTGCTGCCGGGCCGCCACCCCCCGAACACCGGCCGCACCCCGTGGACGCCGCTCAGGGCGTCGCCGACCAGGGCCTCGACCTCCTCGCGGGTCTGCCCGGGCATCACCCGGATGTCGAGGGAGATCTCGACCCGGTCCGGCACCACGTTGGGCTTGGTGCCCCCGTGGATCGTGTTGGGCGAGACGGTCATCCGGGTCACGGCGTGGAAGTGCCGGGCCAGGCCGAGCGGAATCTCCTCCAGGGCCTGGTCGAACGCGCTCGCGTCCAGCAACCGCCGCCGCAGCTCGCCGTGGTGGCCGAGCCCGTCGACGTACTCCCGCCAGGTGTCGTCCAGTTGGAGTGCGGGAGCCAGGTGCGACAGCCGTCCCAGCACCTCGGCGGCCCGGACGACGGCGTTGTCCGTGCGGTAGGGGAAGGCCCCGTGGCCGCTGGTCCCCCCGACGACCAGGGTGCAGGGGTAGGCGCCCTTCTCGCCGACGAAGCACTCCAGTGCGGCGATCCCGTCCGGGGTGGGGATCGGGAACCCGCCGGACTCCGTGATCACCGAGCGGTCCCGGAACAGCTCGGGCCGGTTCCGGGAGAGCCAGCCCGCGCCCCAGTGGCCGCCCGCCTCCTCGTCCGCGACGGCCAGCAGCGTCAGATCGCGGCCGGGACGGAACCCCGAGAGGGCCAGGTGCTTGAGGGCGACGGCCATGGTGGAGGTGATGCCCAGCATGTCGACCGCGCCGCGCCCCCAGACGACCCCGTCCACCAGCTCGGCGGCGAACGGGTCCCGGGTCCAGCCGTCGGGGCTCGCCGGGACCACGTCGAGATGGCCCAGCAGGGTGAGGCCGCCGCTCGCCCCGCCGGAGCCCGGGAGGGTCGCGACGAGCGAGCCGCGCCCCGGGTGGGGTTCGACGATCTCCAGGCGGAGGCCGCTGCCGGAGAGGTAGTCCGCGAGCAGTTCGGCGCTCCTCAGCTCCTGCCCGGAGTCGGGGGTGCCGTCGTTGACGCAGCCGTGCCGGATGAGCCGCCGCAGCAGCGAGGTGGCCTCGGCGGTCATGGCGTCCGGGTCGAGCGGAACGACGGCCGTCGCCGGGCGGGCCCCCGCACCGGAAGGCGCGGCGGGCGAAAGGCCCGTGGACCGGGTCAACGTACCGCCCCCACCAGCGCCGCCGGCACGAGCGGGTTCGTCGCGGCGTCCAGCGCCCCGGGCACGGCAGCCGGGAGCAGCGCCCGGGACACCTGCACGGCGTCGTACGTCTCGGCCACGTCGTGCACGCGCACCGCGCCCGCGCCGAGCTGGGCGGCGGCGCACACGGCGGCGAGCGAGCCCGGCAGCCGCTGGGCGGGGGTGTCCCGGCCCGTCAGCTGCCCCACCATCGTCTTGCGGCTGACCCCGACCAGGACCGGGTGCCCGAAGGCGGCGAGCCGGGGGATGGCCCGGAACAGCGCCACGTTGTGGGCGAGCGTCTTGCCGAAGCCGAACCCGGGGTCGATCCACACCGTGGACGCCCCGGCGGCGAGGGCCTCCTCCGCCGTACGGAGCAGGAACCGGGAGACCTCCGCCACCACGTCCCCGTACACCGGCCCCTCCTGCATGGTGCCGGGAGTGCCCCGCATGTGCATCGCCACGTACCCGACGCCGAGTTCCCCCGCCACCGGGCCGAGGGAGCCGGAGACGTCGTTGACGATGGACGCCCCCGCCGCGACGGCGGCGCGGGCCACCGCCGCCTTGCGCGTGTCGACGGAGACCCGGCCGTGGAGCGCCAACTCCCGTACGACGTCGAGGATCCGGTCGCGTTCGACGGCGGCCGGGGTCTCCTCCGCGCCGGGCCGGGTGGACTCCCCGCCGACGTCGACGATGTCGGCGCCCGCCGCGAACATGGCGAGGCCGGCCTCGACCGCCTGGTCGGCGGAGCCGAGCCGGCCTCCGTCGTGGAAGGAGTCCGGGGTGACGTTGAGCACGCCCATGATCTGCATACTGGGTTCAATCCTCCCTGGTAGCTGAGCGGTTGTGGTGCGGATCCGCGCCCGGAGCCGTGAGGTCCGGCACGGCGGTCACGGTGTCCAGGGGGCCGCTCACCCCGTTGTGGCGGGCGAATCCGTGATCGCCCGAGCCAGAGCCCGAGCCCGAGCCCGAGCCCGAGCCAGGGCCAGGGCCAGGGCCAGGGCCAGGGCCAGGGCCTTTGCCCGCCGTCGTGCCCGCCTCCGAGTTCGTTGCCACCCCCGTGCCTGCCGAGGAGCCCGTCCCCGTGCCCGCCGCCGCCCGGGCCGCGAGCTCCCGGTCGAGCGCGCGGACCGCCTCCTCGGCGACGGCCAGGGCGCGCACGATCAGGTCGTCGGTGAGATAGCGGTGGGCGGCGGCCGTGACCGTGCCGTCGATCCACAGCGGCTCGCGCTGCCCCGTCGTCGTCAGCCAGGTCAACAGCGGCTCCCCGGCCAGGAGGTCGGCCGGAGCGCCCGCCCGGCGGGCCAGGACGGCGCGGGCGTGCCCGCCGACCACCAGGACCCGCAGGTCGAAGCGGTGGGCCCGGCCCTCCCGGGAGGTGCGGCGCAGCTCCATCCAGGGCTGCGCGATCCGGTCGGATCCCGGCTCCGGCGCGCCCGCCCCGGCGGCCGAGGCCCGCAGCTCCGCGACGGCATGCCGCTCGACGCCGTTGCCGGCCGCGCCGACCCTCGGCTTCAGCACGGCGTACCCGCTGTCGGTGCCGGTGCGCAGCAGCTTGTCGAGGGGGACGCAGGGGACCACGGGCACGGCCGCCCTCGCCAGGACGCGCGCGGTGGTGAGCTTGTCGCCGCAGACCCTCCTGGCTCCGGGCGCGTTGACGATCTCCGTGCCCGGGCCCCCGGAGACGCCGGGCAGCCGGTCGAAGACGACCGTACGGGCGTTGCCGCGTTTGGCGAGGAAGACGTCGGCGGCGGGCCGGTCGGCCAGGGCGGCGTCCACCCCCCGGGCCCGCAGCCCGGTCAGCAGCGCGGACAGGTCCCCGAGGGCCGTCGCGGAGCGTTCGAAGTCCCCGACGAGCCGGGAGGCCGGCGCGACGGTGACCGGTGCGGTGGCCGCTCCCGGCGGATCCAGGCGGAAGCACTCGGGCAGGGTGATCAGGCACGGGTCCTTCCCGGCGCGGGCCGCGAGGGCGTCGGCCAGCGCCTCCATGACGGGCGGGCGGCCATCGGGCCCGGCGGGCTCGCGGAGCACGCCGGGGTGGTCGTTGACTTCCAGGACGAGGACGTCGCCGCCGGCGGTGACGACGACGTCGACTCCGGCGAGCAGCAGCCGGGGCGCGGTCGGGAGCTCCGGGGAGCCCGGCGGCGTGAGGCCGCCGGGCTCCCCGGAGCGGGTGCGGTGTGTCATCCGGGACGGGTATCCGGTGCTACCGGGCGCCCTGGTCGGCCAGCGCGCCCTGGTCGGCCAGCGCGGCCGCCGCGGCACGGCGCGGCTGCGCCGGCCGTTCGGCGACCGGGTTGTCCGCGAGGATGTCGGCCCACAGGGTGCGCAGGTCCGCCAGACGCGGGGCGAGCAGGGACAGCGAGCTGCCCTTCACGATGTCGACGATCGCGATCGTCTCCCCCTGGGAGAGGTCGATCCCGCTGCCCTGGAGGGCCCGGAAGGGGTCGCGCGAGAGGTCGCCGAGGAACCCTTGCGGGTCCTTCCGGGCGATCTCCAGCACCGCCTCGATCTTTTTGAGCGAGAAGATTACGGTTGCCATGATTCTGCTTCCTAACTGTCGCCGTGGACCGGCGACCGATGGGTCGAATGCCCGGCCGGGGGAACCGGCGGGCCCTCTAGCTGAACTGACTGGCCGTCAGGCGCTTCATCACCTCCGTCGCGTACCGGACGCCCGGCTCGGTGAGCCGGAGCAGGGATCCTTCGCCCCGCACGAGGTCGAGGTCCGTCAGCTCGCGCAGGACGGCCTCGACGCTGTCCAGGTCGATGCCGGCCCGGCGGGCCAGCGCCTCCGGGTCGACGCTGAGCATGCACAGGCCCATGGCGAGGTCCCGCTCAAGCGTCTGCCGGGGAGTCATTTCCACCGAACGGCCCACCGGCCGGCGCCCGTTGTCCGTGTCGCGGTGGTAGGCGGCGTGCACGGTGTGGTTCTCCCACAGCTGCCGGTGGTTGCGGCTGTAGGCGCCGGGGCCGAAGCCGAGGTAGTCGGAGCCGTCCCACGTGGTGATGACGTAGCGGCACTCGAAGCCCGGTTCGGCGAACTCGGTGAGCGAGTACCGGGGCAGGCCCGCGGCGGTGAAGGTCTCCACCGCGTGGGCGCGCATCTCGTCGATGACGTCCGCGTGGGGCTGCGGGGGCACCTCGCCCGACTTGATCAGCCGGGCCATCACCTCGTCCGGGAACAGGATCATCTGGTACGCCGACAGATGCTTCACCCCGAGGTCCAGGCAGCGCTGCACGGTCTCGCGCCACATCGCCATGGTCTGGCCGGGCAGCCCGTACATGATGTCGACGTGCAGGTTCTCGATCCCGGCGGTGTGCACCGCCTCGGCCATCGCGATCGCCTGCGCCGCGTCGTGGGAGCGGTTGAGGGACTTCAGCAGCGGGTCCTGGAACGCCTGGATGCCGATGGACACCCGGTTCACCCCGGCGTCCTTGGCGATCCGCAGGTCCTTTGCCGTCTTGGTGCCCGGCTCCGACTCCAGGGTGACCTCGGTGTCCTCGCGGAGCCCGAACTCCTCGCGCATGCGCCGTACGAACAGCGCGATCGCGTCGTTGGGCAGCAGCGACGCGGTGCCGCCGCCGAGGTACACCGAGTGCAGGGCCGCGGCGGACAGGTCGTCGGTGGCTACCACCGTGTCGAGTTCGCGCCACAGCCGCGGGATGAAGCCGTCGAGCGAGTCACGCCGCAGCCGTTTGCGCTCGAAGGTGCAGAACGTGCAGATCTTCTTGCAGAAGGGGACGTGCAGATAGACGGAGTAGCGCCGCCACCGCTGGGGATCGGGCTGCACCCCCCGGTCCCACAGCGCCTTCGGCGGATGGTGGAAGACGTAGCCGCCGTCGTCGCGCAGCGCATCGGGTTCCTGGGGCTTGTCTATGGTCAGCGTTTCCATGCCAGCAGCCTCTCCACGGGTGTTCCGATAGGGCAGTCGTCGATGCACATGCGGCATTCGATGTAGGTCTTGTCGGTCAGCGCCTCGGCCCGGCTCCGGGGGTCCCACGGGGCGGCCACCACCTTCTGGCAGCGCGAGCGGTGGAAGACGTCCACGTCCAGCGCGTCCACGGGGCACGAGCGGAAGCAGTTGCCGCACTGCACGCAGACGTCGGTCAGCACGAGCGGGCTCTCGGTGAGCGGGGCGTCCACCAGCAGGGCGTGGATCTGGAGCCAGGACCCGTACTCCGGATGCATCAGGAGGTTGTTCCAGCCCCGGTTGCCGATCCCCGCGTACTCGCCGACCTCGACCATCGACACGCCCTGGGCGGTGAGTTCGGGCAGATCCTCGGTCGCGACCCCGGTACGGCGCAGGTCCCGGCGGATCGCGTCGGCGGCGCGCAGCAGCACGTAGTTGGCGAGCAGGGAGCGGTACTCGCCGTGGTGGTGCCAGACCCACAGCCCCTCGTCGGTGATCGGCACGGCGTAGCAGAACACGCTCCAACCGACGTACGGGCGTAGGGCCTCGGTGGTCTCCTCGGGCACCAGGGCCAGGTGCTCGTCGGTGAAGACGAACGACCCGTGCACCGCGTCGGGGATGGCGCGGACCAGCTCGCCGGTGATCCGGGCGGCCAGGTCCGGCGGGGGAGCGGTGGCCAGGCCGCCGAGGACGCCGCCGGTCACCGGGCGGACCCGCGCGACGCGGTGTGGGCAGGGCGTGACATGTGTCTCCTCGGGTCGCGGGTGCGGGTGCGGGAGCGGGGGAGGGGGCGGTCAGGCGGGTGCGTCCACGGGCAGGGGGCGGGCGGGCGACCAGGTCTCGGCGGCGGCCACGGCACGCAGCAGCGGCGCGGCCTTGAGGACGGTCTCGGCGTACTCGGTCTCCGGATCGGACTCCCACAGCACGGCCCCGCCGGTCCCCACCGACAGCCGGCCGTCGTGGGCGACCCCGGTCCGGATGGCCACCGACAGATCGCACGCGCCGTCCGCCCCGAACCAGCCGATGGCCCCGGAGTAGACGCCGCGCGCCCCGGGCTCGATCCGGTCCAGCAGCTCCATCGTGCGCACCTTGGGCGCCCCGGTCATGGAGCCGGGCGGAAAGGCCGCGCGCACGCAGTCCACCGGGCCCAGCCCCGGCCGCAGCACCCCCTCCACCGTCGAGACCAGGTGGTGGACCGTCCGATAGGTCTCCACCGCCATCAGCGAGGGGACCTCGACGCTGCCCGTGGCGCAGACCCGGCCGAGGTCGTTGCGGAGCAGGTCGACGATCATCAGGTTCTCCGCGCGGTCCTTGCGGCTGGTACGGAGCGCCTCGGCCCGCCCGGCGTCCTCGGCCGGGTCGCCGGCCCGGGCCGCCGTCCCCTTGATGGGCTTGGCCTGCACCCGGCCGTCCCGCCCGACTCGCAGGAACCGCTCCGGCGACGAGCTGAGCACCGCCAGTCCACCGAAGCGCAGATAGGCGGCGTACGGGGCCGGGTTGACCCGGCGCAGCGTCCGATAGAGCGTCAGCGGGTCGACGTCGGTGCGGGTCTCGACCCGGTTGGTCAGACAGATCTCATAGCTCTCACCGTCACGCAACCACTCCTTGCACCGGGCGATGTCGGCCAGGTACGCGTCACGGTCCCGGGCCCAGCGCGGGGTGTGGCGGGCCTCCTCCGGGAAGAGCGTGAGGGCGTCCCCGCCGGTGACGGGACCCACCGGCGGGGGCGGCGCGGCGTCGGCCACCTCGCGTTCGGCCTCCGCCAGCCACCGCCGCGCGACGGCTTCCGCGCCGGGCTCCGCGAGGGCCACCGCGTACACCTCGCGGCGTACGTGGTCGAAGGCGAACATCCGGTCCACGAAGAGCAGGGCCGCGTCCGGCAGCGGGGAGCGGTGGACGGGAGCGGGGGTTCCGGCGCAGTCGGCGCGCAGTTCGTACCCCAGGTAGCCGACGAAGCCGCCCAGCAGATCGAAGGGGAGCCCGGCGGGGGCGGCGGCCCGCAGCCGCTCCAGCTCCAGCCGCAGATGGTTCAGCAGGTCGCCCCGGTCGGCCCCGGCTCCGTGCGGGCCGCGGGTGCGCAGGGTCCCGGTGGCGACCTCGTAACGCAGTTCGTGGGAGAGCGGGCCGTCCGGGGCCCCCAGGTAGGAGAACCGGGAGGCGTCCGGTGAGGCCGGTCCGCCGCCACCGCTGTCGCCGCCGGTGTCGCTGCTGTCGAGCCAGAAGGCGTGCGACCGGTCGGCGTAGAGGGCGGTGAACACCGTCTCGGGGGCGGTCCAGCCGGGCAGCTTGCGGGTCAGGACCCGCAGACCGGCGGGGGCGGGCGCTTCGGCCGCCGGCCCGGGTTCGGGAGGGCGGCACGGGCGTGCGGGGCGGGCCCGCCTCCGTAACGGGGTGAGGTCGCGGAAATTGGTCAGTAGCCGGCGGCCGTATTCGGTGGCAATGGATTCCGGATGAAATTGGACGCCCCAGTGCGGCCGGTCGGTGCGCGCTATCGCCATGACCGACCCGTCCTCGGTCCACGCGGTGCGGCGCAGGTACGGCGGAAAGGGAGGGACCGCGAGCAGCGAGTGATAGCGGACCGCGCCGAACCCCTGCGGAATGCCGGCGAGGATTCCCGATCCGTCGTGCGCCACGGACGCCACCTCCCCGTGCGCGGGCCGCCCGGCCCGCTCCACCCGGGCTCCCGCCTCCCGGGCCAGGGCCTGATGACCGAGACACACGCCGAGGACGGGCACGCCGGAGCCGCGCAGAATCTCCCGGCAGGGACCGTGATCACACTGGTCGGCGGGGTGTCCGGGGCCGGGGCCCAGCACCACGTTGTCGAAGTCCGACCGGGCGGGCCAGCGGTCCGCCGCCGTGTCGTCGGAGACGACGACGGGCTCCTCGCCGTTGATCTCCGCCAGTAACTGGAACAGGTTGTACGTGTACGAGTCGTGATGGTCGACCAGCAGGGTGCGTACCACCGCGGAATCCCCCCATTCCTCACCGGGTCACGAGGGATCGTGCCACCGGCGGATATCGGGAGGGGAGGTGGCCGCGGATGATTTCACACTGGGCAATACGGGTGAAACAAAGCGGTGGCGTAGGCTGGTGATTCTGATTCGCCAGACCCGCCCGGGAGTGCGCAGCGGGGGCGGGGGGACAACGGAGGTTCGCACACATGCCGAGCAGCAGCCGTACGGCACTGGTCGAGGACCTGATGGGGCGTTTCCCGGAGGTGCCCCGGGAGGCCGTCATCAAGGAAGACCTGCTGCGCGGAGGCATGGCCTTCGACGAGTCCGCGCTGAGCGGATCGGTGGGCGGCGCGACCGGCGATGTGAAGCCGAAGTCGTACTTCATCTTCTCCTTCGACCACCGCACCCTGCCCGAGCTCGGAGCCGCCGCGCTCAACCGGCCGCCCGAGGAGGTCGTGCTCACCGGAGGCCCCTACGGACTGCGCCGCACGGTCGTGTCGGTGCGGGTCAACCCCGACTCCCCGTACGTCGTGCGGGGCGGCGAGGACGGGGCGCTCGGCCTCTACCTGGACGGGGCGCGGATCGCGGACGTCGGGCTGCCGCCGATGCCGGAGTACTACCGCCACCAGCTGTCCAACGGGAAGTCGGTGATGGAGGTCGCCCCGACCATCCAGTGGGGCTATCTCATCTACCTGACGGTCTTCCGGGTCTGCCAGTACTTCGGCGCCAAGGAGGAGTGCCAGTTCTGCGACATCAACCACAACTGGCGCCAGCACAAGGCGGCCGGCCGCCCCTACACCGGAGTCAAGCCGGTGGAGGAGGTGCTGGAGGCCCTGGAGATCATCGACCGGTACGACACCGCCGGCGTCTCCCGCGCCTACACCCTCACCGGCGGCTCCATCACCTCCCAGGTCGCCGGACGCGACGAGGCCGACTTCTACGGGCACTACGCGAAGGCCATCGAGGAGCGCTTCCCCGGCCGCTGGACCGGCAAGGTGGTGGCCCAGGCCCTGCCCCGCGCGGACGTGCAGCGCTTCCACGACTACGGGATCCGGATCTACCACCCCAACTTCGAGGTGTGGGACCGCCGGCTGTTCGAACTGCACTGCCCCGGCAAGGAGCGTTACGTCGGCCGCGACGAGTGGCACCGCCGCATCCTGGACTCGGCCGAGGTGTTCGGGCCGCGCAACGTCATCCCCAACTTCGTCGCCGGCATCGAGATGGCCGAGCCCTTCGGCTTCACGAAGGTGAGCGAGGCCATCGACTCGACCACCGAGGGCCTGCGGTTCTTCATGTCGAACGGCGTCGTCCCGCGCTTCACGACCTGGTGCCCCGAGCCCACGACCCCGCTGGGCAAGGCCAACCCCCTGGGCGCGCCCCTCGAATACCACATCCGCCTCCTTCAGGCGTACCGGGCGACGCTGGAGGAGTTCGGGCTCAACTCCCCGCCCGGCTACGGCCCCGCCGGACCCGGCCGCGCCGTCTTCTCGGTGAGCTCCTTCATGGACAGCCTCGAAGGGCTGGAGGAGCCGGCCCACTGACGGCCCCCGGAGATCGGGCGCGATTCGGGCCCGTACGGGGGGCGAGCGGGCGCCGGACGCGCCCGGGACGCACGGCCCCACCGGTGTGACCAGCGGCTGCCCGCCCGGGGAAACGGGCACGAACGGGCACAGGGAATCCGGCGAAGAACCTGGTCGAGCGGTCGGCACTGCTTGTACAAACGACACATGGGCCCGAACGGACCGGGCCGCGACCCGAACAGTGCCACCGCAAGAACCAGGGATGTGTGTCGTGGACACCGACGAACGCCGCAGAGGAATTCTCGACCGCGCCCGCCGGGACGGGTCGGTCGAGGTGAACGCTCTCGCGGTCCAGTTCCAGGTGGCCAAGGAGACCGTCCGCCGCGATCTGCACGTGCTGGAGGAGCACGGCCTCGTCCGCCGGACCCACGGCGGCGCGTACCCGGTGGAGTCGGCCGGCTTCGAGACCACGCTCGCGGTGCGCACCACTCGTAACGTGCCGCAGAAGTCGCGGATCGCGGCAGCCGCCGCCGACCTGCTCGGCGACGCCGAGACGGTCTTCGTCGACGAGGGCTTCACCCCCCAGCTCGTCGCCGAGGCCCTCCCCAAGGACCGGCCGCTGACCGTGGTCACGGCCTCCCTGGCCGTCGCCACCGTCCTCGCGGACGCCGAGAAGGTCTCCGTACTGCTGCTCGGCGGCCGGGTGCGCGGCGGGACGATGGCCACCGTCGACCACTGGGCCACCCGGATGCTCGCCGGCTTCGTCATCGACCTGGCGTACGTCGGCGCCAACGGCATCTCCCGCGAGTACGGCCTCACCACCCCGGACCCCGCCGTCAGCGAGGTCAAGGCCCAGGCCATGCGGAGCTCCCGACGCCGGGTGTTCGCCGGGATCCACTCCAAGTTCGGCGCGGTGAGCTTCTGCCGGTTCGCCGGGGTCGGGGACTTCGAAGCGATCGTCACCGACGCCGGCCTCCCCTCGGCCGAGGCACAGCGCTACTCCCTCATGGGCCCCCAGGTCATCCGCGTCTGACCCGGCCCGCCTCCGCACCACCGCCCCCCTCCGCCGGGGCGCGGTCCGCCCTGCCCCCGCACGACCGGCGTCACCCCCTGTACGGCCTCGCGCCACCGCCACCGCCCGTCCCCGCACGACCAGCGCCACCCCGTGTACGACCTCGCGCCCCCCGCACGACCCGATCACCGAGCCGCTACGACTGATCAGGAGTCCCCATGCGCCATCACCCCCGCCGACGCCACCGACCACGCCGCCTGCCGCGCGCCGGCGCGGCGGCCGCGGCTCTCGCCCTCCTCGCCGCCGGCTGCGCCGGAGCGGGCGGGACCTCCTTCGGGGGCGGAGACGCGCTCAACGTACTGATGGTGAACAACCCGCAGATGGTCGAGCTCCAGAAGCTGACCCGGGCGCACTTCACCAAGGAGACCGGCATCACCGTCCACTTCACGGTGCTGCCCGAGAACGACGTCCGCGACAAGATCAGCCAGGACTTCTCCAACCAGGCCGGCCAGTACGACATCGCCACCATCAGCAACTTCGAGCTGCCGTTCTTCGCGCAGAACGGCTGGCTCCACCCGCTGGACCACTACGTGGACGGCGACCCCGGCTTCGACCAGCAGGACATCCTGCCGCCGCTGCGCGAGTCGCTGACCGCCGAGGACGGCAAGCTCTACGCCCAGCCCTTCTACGGCGAGTCGTCCTTCCTGATGTACCGCAAGGACGTCTTCGAGCGGGAAGGGCTCACCATGCCCGACCGGCCGACCTGGCAGCAGGTCGCGGAACTCGCCGCGAAGACCGACGGATCGCGGCGCGGGATGAAGGGCATCTGCCTGCGCGGGCTGCCCGGCTGGGGCGAGGTCATCGCCCCGCTCACCACCGTCGTCAACACCATGGGCGGCACCTGGTTCACCGAGGACTGGCAACCGCAGCTGACCTCACCGGAGTTCACGAAGGCGACCAAGTTCTACGTCGACCTGGTGCGCGAGCACGGAGAACTCGGCGCACCGCAGTCCGGATACGCCGAGTGCCTCAACAACATGACCCAGGGCAAGTCCGCCATGTGGTACGACGCCACCGCCGGCGCCGGATCGCTGGAGGCGAAGGGCTCCCCGGTGAAGGGCAGGATCGGCTACGTGCCGGCTCCCGTCGAGCGGACCAGGAGCTCCGGCTGGCTCTACACCTGGGCCTGGGGCATGCAGAACGCGACCAAGAAGGCGGACGACGCCTGGGATTTCATCTCCTGGGCGTCCGGCAAGGAGTACGAGGAACTGGTCGGGAGGACGAGCGGCTGGGCCAACGTGCCCGCCGGCAAACGCGCGTCCACGTACGCCCACCCCGACTACCGCAGGGAAGCAGGGGCGTTCGCCGACGTCACCGAACGCGCCATCTCCGAGGCCGACCCGAAGAACCCCGGCACCCAGCCGCGCCCCACAGCGGGCATCCAGTTCGTCGGCGTACCGGAGTTCACCGACCTGGGCACCAAGGTGGCGCAGGAGATCAGCGCCGCCATAGCGGGCCGCCAGTCGGTGGACGCCGCACTCGCCGCCTCCCAGAAGCTGGCCGAGAAGGTCGCGGAGGAGTACCGATGACCGACACCGCCGTCAGGCCGCCCGAGGCCCGCCCCGCCCCGCCCGCCAAGGGCCGCTCCGGCAGCAGAGCGCGGGCGTGGGCAACCCGCGCACCCCTCCTGCCCGCACTCGTCTTCCTGATCGTGATCACCCAACTGCCCTTCGTGGCAACGCTGGTGATCTCCTTCTTCGACTGGAACTCGCTCAAGCCGGACAAGCGCCACTTCACCGGCCTGTCCAACTACGCCTCCGTCTTCACCGACCCCGCCCTGCGCGAATCGGTCCTGACGACGGTCGTGCTCACCGCCTCCGTGGTGATCGTCAGCGTCGTCCTCGGCCTGGCCTTCGCCCTGCTGCTGGACCGCACGTTCTTCGGCCGGGGCGTCGTGCGGACCCTGCTCATCACCCCGTTCCTGATCGTGCCGGTCTCCGCCGCCCTGCTGTGGAAGCACGCGCTGTACAACCCCGAGTACGGGCTCTTCAACGGGCTGCTGACCTGGTTCGGGAACCTGTTCGGCATCGAGGGGATCGCCCAGCCGGAGTGGACGTCCCAGATGCCGCTGATCGCCGTGGAGGCGGCCCTGATCTGGCAGTGGACGCCGTTCATGATGCTGATCCTGCTGGCCGGGCTCCAGAGCCGTCCCGCCGAGATGATGGAGGCGGCCAGGCTGGACGGCGCGGGCCCCTGGCAGATGTTCCGCTTCCTGACCCTGCCGCATCTGCGCCGCTACCTCGAACTCGGCGTGCTGCTGGGGTCGGTGTACATCGTGCAGAACTTCGACGCCGTGTTCACCATCACCGCCGGCGGCCTCGGCACCGCCAACCTCCCGTACACCGTCTACGAGACCTTCTACCGGGCCCACGAATACGGACTGGCGTCCGCCGCGGGCGTGGTCGTGGTGATCGGCACCGTGATCATCGCGACCTTCGCGCTCCGGGTGGTCTCCTCCCTCTTCCGTGAGGAGGCGAGCCGCGCATGAGCGCCTCGACCGCGACACCGCCCCGCACCACCGCCGCGAAGGCCACCCGCCCGGCCGGCCGGGCCCGCAGGCGCTCCACCGCACTCGGCCTGACCGCCTGGGCCGTGGGCCTCGTCTTCTGCCTGCCGGCCCTGTGGATGGTGCTGACCTCCTTCCACGCGGAGGCCGACGCGGCGACCAACCCGCCCTCCCTCGCCGCCGCGCTCACGCTCGACGGCTACCGGACGTTCTTCGGCGGCGGGGGCGGACCGACCCCCTGGCCCCCGCTGGTCAACTCCCTCACGGCATCGCTGTTCTCGACCCTCCTGGTGCTCCTGCTGGCGCTGCCCGCCGCCTACGCGCTCGCCATCCGGCGGGTGCGCAAGTGGACGGACGTGATGTTCTTCTTCCTCTCCACCAAGATGCTGCCGGTGGTCGCGGGGCTCCTGCCGGTCTACCTGTTCGCGAAGAACACCGGGCTCCTGGACAACATCTGGCTGCTCGTCCTCCTCTACACCTCGATGAACCTGCCGATCGCCGTGTGGATGATGCAGTCCTTCCTCGCGGACGTCCCCGTCTCCGTCATCGAGGCGGCCCAGGTCGACGGGGCCCGGCTGCCCACCGTGCTGAGCCGGGTCGTCGCCCCCATCGCCGCCCCCGGCATCGCCGCCACGGCGCTGATCTGCTTCATCTTCAGCTGGAACGAGCTGTTGTTCGCCCGGGTGCTGACCGGTGTCGTCGCCGGTACCGCACCCGTCCACCTGACCACCTTCGTCACCAGCCAGGGCCTCTTCCTCGCCCAGCTGTGCGCGGCGTCGGTGGTCGTGTCCCTGCCGGTGCTCGCCGCCGGCTACGCCGCCCAGGACAAACTGGTCCAGGGCCTCTCCCTGGGAGCAGTCAAATGAGGGCAGCCATCGTCGAAGCCCCCGGCAAGGTGTCCGTCACCACGGTCGAGGACCCCGCGCCCGGCCGGCGTGACGTGATCGTGAAGGTGGCGTCCTGCGGTCTGTGCGGAACCGATCTGCACATCCTCCAGGGGGAGTTCGCCCCCACCCTGCCGATCGTTCCCGGCCATGAGTTCGCCGGCGAGATCGTCGCCGTGGGCGCGGACGTCACCGAGCTCGCCCTCGGCGACAAGGTGGCCGTGGACCCCTCCCTGCACTGCCACGAGTGCCGCTACTGCCGCTCGGGCCGGGGCAACCTCTGCGACAACTGGGCCGCGATCGGCGTCACCGTCCCCGGCGGGGCGGCCGAGTTCGCCCGCGCCCCGGTCGCCAACTGCGTCAAGCTGCCCGAACACGTCGACGTGCGGGACGCGGCCCTGATCGAACCGCTCTCCTGCGCGGTACGCGGCTACGACGTCCTGAAGGGCAACCTGGGCGCCGAGGTGCTGATCTACGGCTCCGGAACGATGGGCCTGATGATGCTGGAGCTGGCCAAACGCACGGGCGCGGCATCGGTCGACGTCCTCGACGTCAACCCGCAGCGCCTTCGGACCGCGACGCTTCTCGGCTGCACGGGAGCGGCCGCCCGGGCCGAGGAGCTCGACCGCCCGGGCGGCTGGGACGTGGTCGTCGACGCCACCGGCAACGCCGCGGCCATCCAGGACGGCCTGGGGCGGGTCGCCAAGGGCGGCACCTTCCTCCAGTTCGGGGTGGCCGACTACGCCGCCACCGCGGTCATCGAGCCGTACCGGATCTACAACCAGGAGATCACCATCACCGGCTCGATGGCGGTGCTGCACAGCTACGAGCGGGCCGCCGCGCTCTTCGCCGGCGGGGTGCTGGATCCGGCGGTCTTCATCAGCGACCGGCTGCCGCTGGAGCGGTACGCGCAGGCGATCGACCAGTTCAAGGCGGGCATCGGGCGGAAGATCGTGGTGCAGCCGTAGGGCGCGCTGCCGAGTGGCGGGCCGCTGAGGCCCGCCACTCGACGCTCGTGAGACGGATCCGCCGCGCGCTGCGGAGCGGTTGTCCGGCTCAGCGGTGCGCGGACTGCGCCACCGGGGTGAGCCGGTCCGGGCCGCCGGGCACCGGACCGGCTCACCGGTCTCACATCGCCGGGATCAGGGGAAGTTGACGACGGTCGAGGGGATCGTCGACGTTCCCGAGGTGGGGGAGCCGATGTTGTTGATCACGTGCTGGTACTGGCCGTTGCCGCCTAGGGAGACGACCAGCAGGTTGTGGAACTTCACGCCCGGTTTCACCGGTGCCTTGAAGCCGTGTTCCTGGACGATGGTCGGGTCGACGTTGTAGTAGCAGTAGCTGCCCATGCCCCAGCCCTCGTGCTGCTGGACCGAGTCGTCGACCCGGTAGGCCGCGTAGCCCTTCGTGCTGCCGTTCTGGATGGCGGCCTGATTGGGGGCGTCGTACGCCTTCTCGTTCTGGAAGAAGATCGTGCGGCCCCGTTCGCCGTACCACTCCACGTCGTACTTGTTGAAGTGCTCCACGAACAGCCCGGTGGCCAGGACGTCGTCGCCGTTGACGCGGACTCCGTAGTCGGCGCGGTTGGTCTCCCAGCCCCAGCCCTCGCCGTGGTCCGCCCGCCACACCCACGTGTGGTCGATGATCGTGTCGTCGCTGTTGACCACCAGGCTGGTGGTCGCCTTGCCGGGGCCCGCGCCGCCGATGCGGATGAACACGTCCTGCACGGTGGTGGGGTTGGCCGAGTGGTCGGCCGACGAGCCCTGCGGGCCGACCTCCAGCAGGGTGGGCGAGTTGACGGGACCGGCGTCGATGAGGAAGCCGGCCAGCTTCACCCCGTCGACGTCGGCGACCTTCATCGCGGTCACGCCGTTGTCCGGGATGATCGTCGCGAGGCCGAGACCCAGGACGACGGTGTCGGCGCGGTTCACGTTGATGGTCTGGTCGATGTGGTAGACCCCGGGCGTGAACAGCAGGTTGAGGCCCTGGGCGAGCGCCGCGTTGATCGTCGCCGCGGTCGCGCCCTGCTTGACGACGTAGAAGCGGTTCAGCGGGATGGACTCGCCCTGCTGGGTTCCACCGTCCCAGGAGACGCCGCGCGCGTTGACGCGCTTCGCCGGGACGAACACCTTGTACTCGTTGCCGTCGAGGTACAGGAACGGCTTCTCGCGGGAGATCGGAGTGGTGTCCAGCGTGGTGTACGGCGGGTTCGGGTAGCTCGTCGCGGGAGCGCCCTGGACGCCGGAGAACGTCATGTTCCAGACGGCGTTGGTCCAGCCGCCGACCGAGCTGTCGCGGGTGTACCACTGCTGCTGGGAGTACGGTCCCACGGTGCCGTCGATCTTGCTGTCGGCGATGTAGCCGCCGCTGGCCCAGCCGTAACCGTCCGGCGCGAGGTTGAGTCCGCCCTTGATGTGCATACGGCGGAAGGGCGCGGCCTGGGAGACCGCCCAGCGGTTGGTGCCGGAGACCGGGTTGAGGGTCAGGTTCTCCGCCGAGCGCCAGAAGTTCTGGGTGGCGTTGCCGTTGAACCAGCCCGCGTCGACCGTCACATCGCCGTTGAACGTGGTGTCGTTCGGGTGGAGCCCGAGGCCCGCGATCTGGGTGTAGAACCCGATCTGCGCGTTCAGGTTGTTGTACGTGCCGGGCTTGAAGAGCAGCGCGTGCCGGCCGTTGCCGAACTGCGCGGACTCCTGCTGCCGGAAGATCTCGTCGACCTTGCCCTGGATGTTCGGCGTGGACGGGTCGAAGACGTGGACGTTGGGTCCGAGGTCGCCGCCGCCGGGAATCTGCGGGCCGCCGCCGTCCCGCGTACCGAAGACCTTGAACTCCCAGAGCGAGTAGCCGTATCCGGTGGCGCGCTGGGTGCCGGTCAGGCGTACGTAACGGGCCTCGCCCGAGATGCTCAGCGTCTCGTTGCCGCCCTGGCCGGCGGTGGTGCTGTACGCGTCTCTCCAGGTGCTGCCGTTGGTGGAGAGCTCGATGCGGTAGCTCCGGGCGTACGCGGCCTCCCAGGCCAGCTCGACCCGGCTGAGGGCGGCCGGGGAGCCGAGGTCGATCCGTATCCACTGCGGGTCGGAGAACGCGCTGGACCAGCGGGTTCCGCTGTCGCCGTCGACCGCGTTGGCCGCGGCCGTGCCGCCGTTCTCCTGGCTGGAGGCGGTCACCGCGCTGCCCTGGGAGAGCAGGACGGGCGCCGCCTGCGCCGGGGTGGCCTGCGCCACGCCCAGCAGGGCCGCGACCAGGGCGGTCACCAGCGCGATGCCGAGACCGCGCCATCGGTGGAGTGCGGCCATCGGGGGCCGCGAGGGTCTGACGGGGGCAACTGACATGTCCTGATCTCCTGAACTGTCATGAGTGCGGGGGTGGAGACGGGGGCGGGTGCGAGCTCCTCCGGGAAGGAGAGAGCGCTCTCTCGGTACCGGAATGATTCTCCCGCGTTTCCGCCACGTCAAGAGTTGTGCACAGGATCGCCGCCTTCGGTCGTCGAAGGGGTGAGACGTTTCATCTCCTGAACGAGGAAGGGCAGTTGGCGTCCTCGCCGAAGTGGCGGGGTCGGCGTACGCCGGTCGACGCCCGCACCGACTGCCCCGCACCCACTTGACGGTTCGCGCGACTCCCGCCACGCTCCGCACTGCGGGGGAGCGCTCTCTCGGCCCTGACCCCGTCGCAGAGCAAGGAGTCCGTATGGATGCCCGTGGTACCCCACGGCTGCGAGGCGCCCTGGCCGTCATGGCCGCGGTGGCCCTTCTGTTCACTCTCTCGGTGGCCCTCGCCCCGGACCGGGCCCTCGCCGCGCCCGTCCTCGTCTCCCAGGGGAGACCGGCCACCGCCTCCAGCACCGAAGGCCCCTTCGCCGTCGCCAACGCCGTGGACGGCGATCCGGCGACACGCTGGTCCAGCGCCTTCACCGACGACCAGTGGATCCGTATCGACCTCGGCACGAGCACCGCGGTCGGCCAGGTCGTCCTCAACTGGGAGGCCGCGTACGCCAAGAGCTACCGGATCGAGCTGTCCGGCGACGGGCAGCAGTGGACGACGATCCACTCCACCACCACCGGCTCCGGCGGCGTCGAGACCCTGACCGTCTCGGGGACCGGCCGGTACATCCGGCTGCTCGGCGCCCAGCGCGCCACCCCGTGGGGCTACTCCCTCCACGAGTTCCAGGTCTACTCCGCCACCGGCGGCACCGGCCCCGGGGGCGACGTCCTGCTCTCGTACGGCAGGCCCGGGTCCGCCTCCACCTCGCAGCACGACGGCACGTGCTGGGAGTGCACCCCGGCCAAGGCTTTCGACCGCGACCCCGCGAGCCGCTGGGCCACCAGCCCCGAGGGCGGCTGGAGCGACCCCGGCTGGATCGCCGTCGACCTCGGCGCGCGCGCCGAGATCCACCGGGTGGTCCTCCAATGGGACCCGGCCCACGCCCGGGCCTACCGGATCGAGGTCTCCGACAACGGCGCCGACTGGAGGACGATCCACCAGACCGCCTCCGGCACCGGCTTCAAGGAGACGCTGAACGTCACCGGCTCCGGCCGGCACATCCGGCTGTACGCCACCCAGCGCAGCGGTCAATACGGCTACTCGCTCTGGGAGTTCCAGGTCTGGGGCACCGGCGGGGCCCCGATCCCCGCACCGCCGCCGCCCGCCGACCCCACGTACGACCGGCTGGTCTTCAGCGACGAGTTCAACGGCCCCGCCGGAGCCGCCCCCGACCCGGCCAAGTGGGTCCCGGAGACGGGCACCGGCCCCAACAACGAGCTGGAGTACTACACCAACAACAAGAACGCCGCACAGGACGGCAACGGCTCCCTCGTCCTGGAGGCCCGCCGCGAGCCGACCCCCGGCTCGTCCTGCCCGCGCGACCCGCTGAGCGGCAGCACCACCTGCCAGTACACCTCGGCGCGGCTCAACACCTACGGCAGGTTCCAGTTCACCTACGGCCGGGTCGAGGCGCGCATCAAGGTCTCCGGCACGCAGGGGCTCTGGCCCGCGTTCTGGATGCTCGGCGCGGACTACTTCGACAAGGGCCGCCCATGGCCCTACACCGGTGAGATCGACATCATGGAGCACGTCGGCAAGGAGCCCGCCACGACCTACTCGACGCTGCACGCACCCGCGTACAACGGCGCGGCCGGCTATGGAGCGCCCTACTCGCTGCCCGGCGGCGCGAACTTCGCCGACGCCTTCCACACCTTCGCCGTGGACTGGGACAGCAAGGGCATGACGTTCCGGGTCGACGGCCGGGTGACGCACCGGGTCGACAAGGAGGAGCTGGAGCGCACCCGGGGGCCCTGGGTGTTCGACCACGACTTCTTCCTGATCCTCAACAACGCGGTCGGCGGCGACTGGCCCGGTTCGCCGGACGCCACCACCCGCTTCCCGCAGAAGCTGAGCGTCGACTACGTCAAGGTCTGGCAGTAGCCCTTCCCCGACGCGCGGCCCGGGCCACCGCCGGCGGCCCGGGCCGCGCTGAGGGGGATCAGCGCGGCTCGTACACGATCCAGAGCGGCCCGGAGGCCAGGTCGATCCGCTCGCCGTCCGGTGTGGTGAACGCGGTGTCCGCGTCCGCGCCGGAGCGCGTCCACCGCGCCTCGTACGCCTTGCCGTCGCGCAGGACCAGCGCGGAACCCGAGCCCACGGTCTCGGTGAACGGCGTGTTGTTCCCGGACCGGTCGCCGTAGGTCGACGGGCGTACGGTGACGTCCTGCACGATCACCGTGGCGGCCCCGAGCGGCTCTCCCTCGCTCGTGCGGGCGGGGGTCCCGTCCAGGGCGACGAGCCATCTCTCGCGCTCGGCGGACCAGGTGAAGGCGGTGCGCGCGGACGGGAACCGGACCGTACGGCTGTCCTCGGCCCTCCCGCCGGGCGGCGGCGGGCCGAACCTCAGCCCCAGCGCCTCGACGGCTTCGGTCCCGGAGGCGGTGTACGGGATCCTCTCCGGCCGCAGATACAGATTGTGCGGGGCGGGCCGCTCGGACCCCCGGAAGTACGCCCGGGGCGCGACCGAGGGCGGTACGGCGTCGAGCGGCGCACGGTCGATGGCCGGGAGGAGCTTGCTCTGCGCCCCCGAGAAGGCGAGCGTCGGCCGGTCGAACTGGCGCAGCAGCTCCAGATCGGTCTCCCGCGCGCTGCGGACGGGGCCGATGACCGGCGGCAGGTCGGAGGAGTAGACGGCGAGGATCCGGCTGAGACCGGCCTCCACCTGCTCCACGTAGACGACGTCCGCCCGCTCCAGCCCGGTCTGCGGACGGGCCGGGGCCACGTTGTCGATCTTCACGGCGAGCACCTTCGCACCCGCCGCCGTGCCGGCCGGGTCGCTGCTGCGGGGCGCGCGCCCCGAACCGTCGCCACCGGTGCACCCGGCCCCGGCGACGATCAGGAGGAGCACGGCGAGCAGCGCCGCGGCGGACGTTCTCACTCCGGCTGCGGACATGGCGACCGCCCTTCCGGGGCAATCGGCCGGCCGCCCCGGCGGAACGCTGCCGCGTCGCTGCCCCTCATCCATCATCACGCGCCCGGACCGTTCACGGTTGCCTCCGGCGTCGGCGCGGCTCGAAACGGCGGTTGGCGGAGGTCTTGCTCCACGGCGTGCTCTCCCGTACGGCGGAGGGCGAGCGATGACGACCTCCGTCCGGCGTCGCCGCGCCGCCACGGTCCTCGCGGCCCTTCTGGCCCCCGCCCTCGTCCGGCTCGTCACCGAACCGTTCCCCGGCCACCGGCTGCGGATCACCGACCCGGCGGGGGAGACACTGGACGTCGGCCTGTCACCGGTCGTGGTGATCGCGCTGCTGATCTCCCCGCCGGGCTGGGGGCTGCCGGCGGTCCTCGAACCGTTCACCCGGCGGGCGCGCCTCCTGTGGACCGGGGCCGCCTGTGCCGTGCTCCTGGTGTCGTCCCTCCCGCAGACCGGACCGGGGATGACCACGGGAACGCGTACGTCCCTCGCTCTGTGCACCTGGCGGTGGCGGCGGCACTCCTGACCGGGCCGCCCGGCCGGAACACCGCTGTCCGGCACCGTACGCCGTGGGCCGGCCCGGGCCCGGCCTGCATGGCTGGAACTGCACCGCGCCGCGCCCCCGATTCCGCTTCCGATGGGACCCTTCGCTCTCTACGGTTGCACCAGCGGCGGGTCATGTGCCCGTACGGTGACGGGTGAGACGGAGGGGGGCCGATGGAAGCCGAGTTGACGGCACTGGCGGCATCGGGTGCGACGACGTTCGTGGGGCTGATGGCGACCGAGGCATGGTCGCAGGCACGGGGGCGGCTGGCCCGGTTCCTGGCGCGGGGCGAGGACAGCGAGGCCGTCGACGCCGAGCTGGAGGAGTCCCGCGAGGACCTGATCGCGGCGCGTCGCAGCGGCGACGAGGACAGCGCCGAGGACATCGCGGCCGCATGGCGGGTCAGGCTCCGCAGGGCCCTGCGCGACAACCCGGAGGCCGCCGGAGAGCTCAGGGCCCTGCTGGACGAACTGGCCCCCCACCAGGCCCCCGGCCCGACCGTCACGGTCAACAACAGCACCAACGGGGGAACCTATTACGGCCAGGTGATCCAGGGGAACGACATCTCCGGACTGACCTTCACCGGCGGGGGCACGGCAGCGCCCCGGCCGGAACCGGGCACCGCGTGAACACCCCGGGCCCCGGCGGCCACCGGCCCGGGCACATCGCCGCGCGCAACGACCTGTCCGGCACCATCCACGGCCCGGTCGTGCAGGCCGCCACGATCCACGGCGGCATCACGTACACCGTCCAGCAGGCGCCCCCGACCGGTCTGCGGGTCACACCCGACGAGATCCCGCCACTGATGGTGCGGTTCGTCAACCGGACCCAGAACCTCGCCGCCCTGGACGGCTGGCTTGCGCCCCGGGAGCACGGCGCCGGCGTCGGTTTCGCCGCGCTGCACGGGCCGCCCGGCGTGGGCAAGACCGCGCTGGTGGCCCACTGGGCGGAACGGGGGCGGGAGCGGTTCCCGGGCGGACAGATCTATGTGGACTTCGCGAGCCTGCGGGGCGAGAGCGCGGGAGCCGACGTCTCCGAGGCCGTCCGGTGCTGCCTGAGATCCCTCGGCGTCGACGACGCCTACATTCCGGCCTCGTTCGCGGACCGGGTCCGGCTCCTGCGGAGCCTGTCCGCCGACCGGCGGCTGCTGATCTTCCTGGACAACGTCTCCGACCCCGGACAGGCCGCCGCGCTGATCCCGAAGGGGAAGGGCAGCTTCCTCGTGGTGGCCGGCGGCAGCGGGCTCGGGGAACTCGTCCACGACGGGGCCCGGTTGATGGCCGTGGAGCCGCTCGACCGGGACAGCGCCCTGGAGTTGCTCGGCGAGCGGTGCGGGGCGGAGAAGGTCGCCGCCGACCCGGCTTCGGCGGAGCGCCTGGTGGAGCTCTGCGAAGGGCTGCCGGTGGCGCTGCACGTGGTCGCCGGGCGGCTGGAGGCCCGGCCCCGTCTCACCCTGGCGGCGCTCGCGGCGGAGCTGGCCGCCGAGCCGCGCCGACTCGCAGGAATGTCCCTCGGAAAGGAACGGTCCGTGGCCGCCGCATTCGATCTCGTCTACCGCGAACTCGCCCCGGAACCGGCCCGCCTCTACCGCCTGATGGGCTGGCACCCGGGGGCCACCTTCGACGCCGGAGTCGCCGCGGTGGCGGCGGGCCTGGACCCGCACCGCGCCGCCGAAGCCCTGGAAGCGCTGACCGGCGCCAGCCTCCTGGAGGAGACGCCGGACGGCCGCTTCCGCTTCCACGACCTCGTACGGCTGCACGCCGACGACCGGGCGACGGAGGAGGAGGGGCCGGCCGAGCGGACCGCCCTCCTGCGGCGGGTGACCCTGCACTACCTGGCCCTCACCGCCCTCGCCGACCGGGCGATCCGGCTGGACCGGCTGCGGATCGCCGACCTCGGCCGACTGCTCTCCACCGTCCCCGACCCCTTCGCCGCGCCGGGCGCGCCCCGGCCCGTGGACTGGCTGGAGGCCGAGCACCGCAACATCCTCGGTGTGCTGCGGGCCGCCGCGCGGGAGGAGACGCTGCAGACGGAGGTGTGGCAGCTGGCGGAGGCGTTCACGGTCCTCTTCCTGCACCACCGGCACCTCGGCGACTGGCGGGAGTCGCTCGAAATCGGGGCGGCCGCCGCAGCCGAGGCATTGGCCCCCGCGGCCGAGGCGCGGCTGCGCAGCCTCCTGTCACGCCCGTTGATGGATCTCGGTGAGTACGAGGCCGCCCGGCGCGAACTGGACACCGCACAGGCTTGTGCCGAGGTCTCCGGCGACCTGGTCGTCCGCGCCTCCGTGCAGGAGTTCTCCGGACGCCACTGGGAGCGCACCGATCCGGTCCGGGCCATGGCGGCCTACCGCAGCGCCCTCGACCTCAACACCGCCGGGAACGAAGGCCGGGGCGCCGCGATAGCGGCCTACTTCCTCGGCTGCGCCCAGGACGCGGCCGGGAACCCCCGCGAGGCCCTGGACACCCTGCGCGGAGCCCACGAACAGCTCCTGGCCCGCGAGGACCTGCGGATGGCGGCCCGGGTCGATGTGGCCATCGGCCTCGCCCACGACCACCTCGGCGAGACGGACGAGGCGGTACGGGCCCTGAGGGAAGGGGCGGCGGCACTCCGCGACCAGGACGCGACGCACTACGAGGCCCAGGCGCTCGTCGCACTGGCCGACATCCAGCAGCGCTCGCAGGGCGACCCCCAGGAGGTGTGCGCGCACCTGGAGCGAGCCCTGGAGATCTACGAGGCCGGGGGCAGCCCTCGCGCGCAGGAGCTGCGGGAGCGGCTCGCGGGAGGCGAAGCGGCGGGGTGAGCCGGACGTCTCAGCGGGGTGCGGAACCGGGCGTCGGCGAGGTGCGCAGCCGTAGCGCCACGTCCTGTTCACGCGCCCCGACCCGCAGGGCGACCAGGGCGTCGCCCAGCGGGGCCGACGCCCGCAGCAGCGCGTAGACGGCCGCGGCCGGCAGCCCGGGATCCGTCGTCGGCCCGGTCATCGCCGCCTCCACGATCCGGCCGTCCCGCAGCCCCACGAGAAAGCCGCCCCCGGTCAGCGCGGTCGCCGCGAGCCGGCAGCCGGGAAGACGGTCCAGGGTCTCGCCGACCCACCGGAGCCCCACAGCGGCGGAAGGCGCGGGGGCGCCGCGCAGAAGCACCGATGCGCTCTCCACCACCCGCCGGTCCGGCTCCCGCTCGTCGCAGGCGAGATGACGGAAGCGCCCGGCGGCTCTGTCCTCGCCCGGCCCGTCCTCCCCCTGCCGCGACACCGCCGCGGGCTGCCTGCGTACGGTCACCGCATGGGGCCCGTGCCCGGGCGCGGCGGTCGTGGTGACCCTCCAGGAGGTGACCGGCGTGCCCGTCTCCACGGGCTCGGCCAGGAACCGCTCCTGCGGGGGAGCGGGATCCGGTTCGGCCAGACCGAGCAGGTCGTAGAGCGCGGTACGGAGCCGGGGCAGCGCCCCGCCCGGCCGGTCGAAGGCGTCCTCGGTGACGGTGGCGAAGCGCTCCGGCCGCTGCGTGGCGAGGGCGGACGCGATCTGCTCCCGGACGTCGCCGTGCGCGTCGAGGCGGGGGGCCGCCCGGCCGAGCGCGGCCACCGCCGTGCCGGGGACGGCCTCGCTCCCGTAGGCCCCCAGCAGGACCGGTTTGCCGAGCGCCGCACCGTACAGGGTCACCGACCCGTGGTCGCCCACGACCACCTCCGCCGCGACCAGCGCCGACCGCCACGCGTGGATGTGGGGGATGAGCATCAGCCCCGCGTCCAGGGCGGGCGCCAGGAGATTGCGGATCTGCCAGGAACCGTGCCCCGACCAGACATTGGGATGGACGATCGCCGCCACCCGGAACTCGTCGTACGGCAGGGCGGCGAGCACACGGGCCGCCAGCCCGGGGTCCTGCCCGATCAGCGACGTCGGCCCCCAGGTGGAGCTGAGCACCACCAGCCGGTGCCCGTCCGGCACGCCGAGCGCCCGGCGGTAGGAGCCCGCCCGGTCCGCGCTGCCCAGCAGTTCGTCGTAGCACGGGTCGCCCACCAGCAGCGTGCGTCCGGCCGCCTTGGGGTGTGAGGAGAGCAGTTGCTCCTCCTGGCCGGGGTGCGAGATGGCCAGCCAGGCCCGGCCGGACTCCAGCAGGCTGTCCGGCACGACTCCTGACAGCCGGTCACCGGGGGCGCGGGAGTCCGGCACCTTCTTCTGGAAGCCGATGCCGTGGGGCAGCACGAGTACGGGGCAGTGGCCGTCCGGTACGTCGATGTTCTCGCTGGCGGTGAGGATCAGATCGGGCTCCGCGTGGCCCACCTGCTCCCAGGGGATGACCCGGCAGCCCGCGTCGTGCAGCAGGTCCAGCACTCCGTCGTTGAACGCGGACGTGGGGTCGTGGGCGAAGACGACGGTGACCCGGCCGTCCCCGCGGAGGAGGGCGGGCAGGCATTCGAGGACCCGGACGGTCGAGGTCACCGTACGGGCCGCTACGACCAGGGTCTTCTCCCCGTGAAAGGTGCTCCACCGCCCGGCGTCCGTCCCGACGGGAACGCGGAGAGGCTGGCTAGCGTGCATGGCCACCCCGAAAGGCTACGGGCACACCGCCCACTCGCGGCTCGCGGCTCGCGGCTCGCGGCTCGCGGCTCGCGGCTCGCGGCTCGCGGCTCGCGGCTCGCGGCTCGCGGCTCGCGGCTCGCGGCTCGCGGCTCGCGGCTCGCGGCTCGCGGCTCGCGGCTCGCGGATATTGTCGGCCTATCGCATCTCAAGCTGCGCTGCAACCGTTTCGGGGTCGGGCGGGAAAGTGGCGGTCATATGGTACGGCCATCGTGGCTGTTCCGGTGTGCGGACGGCGGAACGACCGAGGGCCCGGGCCTGTCGGGGCCGCCGGATCCAGGCTCCTCGGCCTTCGGGGCGGCGAAGCGCACCGGGGCGCGGAACCGGGCCTTGCGGGCGGCCCGGCGGAACGTGGTGAGGACGGCGGGGCCGGCCAGGGTGATGCAGACGAAGTTGGTGACGGCCCGCCCGGTGTCCCAGCCGAGGGAGGTCGCCACGTCGAAGGCGAGATAGCGCTGCCACTGCTCGGTGAAGGGCAGGCCGGGAAGGTAGGCGATGGAGCTGTTCGGGTCCAGCGAGAACGGCCAGAAGGACAGGTTCAGCAGGAAGCCGAAGAGGTACCCGGAGAGCGACCCGTAGACGGCCAGCATCATCACCTCCAGGCGGCCCGTGGCCCGGGGCAGCAGGCCCGCGAGCATGCCGACGAACGCGCAGCCGAACATCTGGTACGGCATCCACGGGCCGACCCCGCCGGTGATCAGCGCGGACGCGAACAGCGAGGTGCAGCCCAGCGTGAAGCCGAAGCCCGGACCGTAGACGCGGCCCGCCAGCACCAGCACGAAGAACACCGTCTCGATGCCCGCCGTGCCCGCCCCCAGCGGGCGCAGCGCCGCGTTGACGGCGGAGAGCACCCCGAGCATCGCCAGCGCCTTGGAGTTGATCCCGCCCTCGGCGATCTCGGAGATCACCACGCACAGGACCAGGACCAGCAGGACGCCGAAGATCAGCGGCGGGGCGTAGTTGGCCCCCAGGCGGCCCGGTGCGACGAGGAACGGCCAGAAGAAGGCGACCAGCCCGAGGAACGCCGCCATGGCGATGACGATTCCGGCGCGCGGCGCGATGCGGATGGCGCCCGCGGAACGCTCGGTGAGCTCCGGCAGTTCATTCGGCCGCTTCACGCGCCCGCCTCCTCGTCCGGGAGCGCCGACGCCACCTGGCCGACCGTCAAGTACGGCAGCGGGGCGAGGATCTTCGCCACCTGCGGGGCGAAGACGGGGGAGGCGACGATCACCTCGGTGGTCGGGCCGTCCGCGACGATGTCCCCCTGCGCCATCACCACCACCCGGTCCGCCGCGCGGGCCGCGAACTCGACGTCATGCGTGGAGATCACCACCGACCGCCCCTCGGCGGCCAGTTCGTCGACCATGGCGATGAGCTGCGACTTGGCCCGGTAGTCGAGACCGCGGGTGGGCTCGTCCAGCAGCAGCACCCGGGGCGCGGCCGTCAGCTGGATGGCCAGGACCAGCGCCAGCTTCTGGCCCTCGGACAGATCGCGCGGGTGCGACGCGCCGTCGATGCCGGGGGCCAGCCGGTCCAGGATGACGCGGGCCGACAGCCCGCCGCCCGCCGGGGACGCCGACTCGGCGTCGGCCTGGTCGAGTTCCTGCTTGACGCTCTCCAGATAGAGCAGGTCGGTCGGGGTCTGCGGGACGAGCCCGACCAGTCGCCGGGCCTCGGCCGCGGACAGGCTCTTGGGGTCGCTGCCCTTGACCGGGCCGCGCGAGCGGTCCGGTGCGTCACCCGGACTGACGCGTACGGTGCCGGACTTGCGGGGCCCCGAACCCTGGAGCGCCCACAGGAGCGACGACTTGCCCGAGCCGTTGCGGCCCATCAGTGCGGTGATCTCGCCGCCCCGCAGATCGAGGTCCACCTCGCGCACCGCCGCGACTCCCCGGTACGCCACGGTGATCCCGCGCGCCGTGAGCAGATCCGCGCCCGGGGTTTTCGGCGCGGGGCGCACCGGCGGGGGCGGGGTGGCCGCCAGGGCGGTGCGCAGCGGGGCCGCGGCCCGGCGGGCGTCCCGCACCGAGAGCGGGAGCGGGGACCAGCGCGCGGCGCGGCCCAGCTCCACGATGGGCGGCGCGATCGAGGACGTGGTGAAGACGTCCGCCGGCGGACCCGAGACCACGCGCCCGTCGCCCGGGAGGTGGATGACCCGGTCCGCGTACTGCACCACCCGCTCCAGACGGTGCTCTGCCAGCAGCACCGTCACCCCCAGGTCGTGGACCAGACGCGTCACCGCCGCCAGGACCTCCTCCGCCGCCGTCGGGTCGAGCGCGGAGGTCGGCTCGTCCAGGACCAGGACGCGGGGGTGCGCGGTGAGGACGGAGCCGATGGCCACGCGCTGCTGCTGCCCGCCGGAGAGCTCGTGCAGCGCCCGGTGCCGCAGATCGGCGAGCCCCAGCAGATCGAGGGTCTCCTCGACGCGCTTGCGCATCACGGCCGGGGATATCGCCAACTGCTCCATGGCGTAGGCGAGTTCCTCCTCGACCGTGTCCGTGACGAAACCGTCCAGCGGATCCTGGCCGACCACGCCGACGACGTCGGCGAGTTCGCGCGGCGGATGATCGGCGGTGCTGCGGCCGTCGACGGTGACCGTGCCGAACAGGGTGCCGCCCGTGAAGTGCGGCACCAGCCCGTTGACCGCGCCCAGCAACGTCGACTTGCCGACGCCCGTATGGCCCACCACGAGGCAGAGTTCGCCCTCGTCGACCATCAGGTCCACGTCCCGCAGGACCGGTTCGGCGGCCCCGTCGTACACGACGGTGACCCTGTCGAAGGTGATCATGCGGCTTCCTCGGTGCGCTGCGCGGAGACGTACGGCAGGGGCTGGCTCGGCGGCGGGGCCAGGAACCCGGCCGCCCCGGCGAGCAGGATGGCGGCGGCCGGGACGAGCGGCAGCGTCGGCCAGCTGAGCGGATAGATGGACGGGTTCAACTCAGCGGGGTTGTAACCGACCTTGACGAACAGCAGCACCGCCGAGAGCACCCCGCAGGACGCCACCGCCCACTCCGCGAACCGCCACGGATCGGGCCGGTACGTCGTCCGCGTCACCCGGCGGCCGCCGAGCCGCAGCCCGGCCAGGCAGAGCAGCGAACCGACCGCCAGCGCGGGCAGCCCCAGCAGCTTCGGCGCGGTCGCGTCCAGGAGCCCGTACGCCCCGGCGCACAGCCCGCACATGCCCAGCAGCATCAGCGCCCCGGTCAGCCGGCGGGAGCGCGCGGTGGCCGACCCGGCCCGCCCGTAACCGCGCGAGTCCATCGCCGCGGCCAGCCGCAACGACCGCTCCAACGCGTCCTCCAGCACCGGGACGACGATGCCCCGCAACGCCCGCAGCCCCTTGTTGCGCCCCGCCCGCAGCCGCCGCGCGCGCGACACCCGCTGCACGCTCTGCACCAGTTGGGGGGCCACGCTGATCGATACGGTGACGGCGACGCCCAGTTCGTACAGCGCACCCGGCAGGACGCGCAGCGCCCGCTTCGGGTTGGCGAGGGTGTTCGCCGCGCCGATGCAGCACAGCATGCACGCCAGCCGGAGCCCGTCCGTGGCGGCCGACAGCAGCGCCTCCAGGGAGACCGGGCCGCCGAGTTGGATGCCCGCGTACCAGTCGGGCGTCGGGATGTGCGGCAGCGAGAACAGGTAGTGGTCGGTCGGGGTCATGCCGGTGGCGAAGACCGCCCGGAAGATCACCCGGATCGCGACGACCGTCAGCGCCAGATAGAGGTAGTACTTGAACCCCCGCGCCCACGGGGCCTCGGTGCGCCGCATGGTGATGACGTAGCCGAGCACCGCGAGGACCAGGAACAGCAGCAGCGGGTTGTTGGTCCGGCTGACGGCGGTGGCCAGGGCGAGCGCCCAGATCCACCAGGCGAGCGGATGCAGGGTGCGCGGGAGCCGCCTGCCGCCGGTGTCCGGCCCGGAGGCGGACACCGGCGTGCCGGGCTTTCGTGCCGTGCCGACCACGCGGGGACTACTCCGCACGGCGGCGGCGCTTGGCGGCGTACACGGCCGCGCCGCCGATCACCGCCACGAGAGCGGCCGTCGCCGCTATGGGCAGCACCGAGCCGGAGTCGTGCTCCGCCGCGGCCGCCGCGGGGGCGTCCACCACCTTCGACGAGCCTTCCGGGGCCGTCACCGCTTCACTCGGACTCCCCGAGGGGGACGGGGAAGCGGAGGCCGATGGAGACGGGGAGGGGGACGCGCTCGGCGAAGCCGTGGGCGACGCGGAGGGAGTGGCCGTCTTCGTCGCGGCCGGCGGGGGCGGGGCGGCGCTCCGGCCGTTGCCGTCCGGCCGGTCCGCGGTCCGGTCCGGTGCGGGCTTCGGCTTGGGCCTCGGCGCCGGATCGCCGCCCACGGGGCGGGCGTTGTGTGCGCGCAGCTGGTTCGGGGTGAGCGTCGGACGGCCCTTGGTGCCTTCGATGTTCGTCCCGCCGAAGATCCACAGGTCCACGCTGCCCGGCTTGGGCCGGTAGCTCATGGCCCCGAGCTGGCTGTACTCCCAGGTGTTCTCCCCGGCGTCGGCGTGCCAGTACGACCAGTAGGCGGAGGCGGGCGGGGTGAGGACGCAGTCCTCCTGCTGGGGCGTCGGGTACTGCTTGCCGCCCTGGTGGCCGCTGTAGCCGATCCGGCAGATGAAGGCCGGCCCGTCGTGCCCGGTGCCGGTGGTCCGCCAGCCGCCCTGGTTGAGCAGCTCGTAGCCCGTGGTCGGCGTCGTACCGCAGGAGCGGTAGACGGGACCGCCCCAGCGGCTGAAGTCGACGGCCAGGACGACGCCCGATGAGGTCGTGCACTGCCCGATCGGCTGCGGGGCCGCCGCGGCGGGGGAGGCGGGCGCGAGGAGCGCCGCGCCCGCCAGGCCGAGTGCGGCGACGGCGCGGCCGGCTGTCCGGCGCAGACGGGACGTCATCGCTGACCGCCCGGGGCCGTACGCCGGTTGCGGACGGCCACGACCGTGCCCGCGCCCGCCAGGACCAGTGCGGCCGCCGCACCGGTGAGACCGAGCGTCTGGGTGCCGGTCGCCGCGAGGCTGCCGCCCCCGGAACCGCCCGGGCCGCCCGATCCGTGGGTGTCCACGATGCCGGGCCCGCCGGTGGAGCCCGCGCTGTCTCCGGGCGTGACGATCGCCGGCGGCGAGGGCGAGGGCGACGGGTTCGGCGTCGTCCCGTCCAGGCTGCGGGTCAGCACGCCGAACGAGATGCCGGTCGCACCGCCCACGGCCTGCGCGGAGGCACGGAGGTTGGAGCCCCGCTGGCCCTTCTTGGCCGCGTTGAAGCCACCGTCCGCGTTCTGCTGCGAGGCGAGGAACTTCACCGCCTTGCCGAGCTGCTTGCCGTACTTCCCGGCGTCCAGGGACAGGCCCTGCACGGCGAGCGCGGCGGAGTTCACGGAGTTGCCGGAAGCGCCCGGGAACCCGCCGTCCGGCAGTTGCTGCGACGCGAGCCAGGCCAGCGCCTTGTCCACGGCCGCGGCGTGCGCGTCGCCGGGGGCCAGGTCCAGGGCCATCGCGGCCATCGCGGTGGAGTCCACCTCGGAGTCGCCCGTCGACGGGATCAGGCTCGGCCAGGCGCCCGACGGGTGCTGGAGCCCGGCCAGATAGGCGATCGGCGCCTCGGCTGCCTTCTCCTCGCCGGCCCGCAGCTGGGCGATGATGCCGAGGGACTGGCCGAAGACGGACTGCGCGTAGCTGTAGGAGCCCTTGTCGGCGCAACTGCGGTCCGGCGCGGCGCTCTTCTTCGTGCAGACCGCGTCGGCCAGGGCCGCGATGAGGTCCTTGCCGCCGAAGTCGCGCGGGTCGCGTTCGACGACCTGGGCGGCCAGCGCCGCCTTGCCCATCGCGCCGCCCAGGGCGTGCTTGGTGCCGACGTTGGTCCAGTCGTGGAGCGTACGGGCTTTGCGGTCCTTGCCGCCGTGGTCGAGGAAGTCCACGATCGTGCGCAGCGCCTTGTCGTCATGACCGGTCGCGGCCAGTGCGAACGCGCCGTCGATGGTGAGGCCGAAGTCGGCATGCCCGACCTTGCCGTTCGCGTCGTCGTAGTAGCGGCCGTCCACGAGGTTGACGGGGCTGGTGAGGAAGGCGACGCCCTTCTTCAGGTTCGGTCCGCCGGCCGGCGGACCCGTCGTGGGCGGGGTCGTCGGAGGCGTGGTCGGCGGCTTGGTGGGCTCGGGGGCCTTCGTGGTGAGGGTGGCGAGGCTGGTGCCGCTGCCCGCCAGCACGACGGGGGCCATCGAGAAGAGGGCGCCCTCCGTGGCGTTCTCCTCAAACCCGAATCCGCCGTCGTCGAGCTGCTGCCGCGACAGCCACCAGACGGCCGCGTCGGCCGCCCGGTCCTCACCGAGCGCGCGCAGCGCCTGCGCCGCGTAGGCGGTGCTCGCCGTGTGGCCGGTGGTGGCTCCGACGTACACGGGAAGCGCGCCGCTCCTCAGCTGCGTCTTCTTGAGGTACGCGATCGACTTCGCGACGGCGGCCTCGTGACCGCCCACCGCGTTCAGCACCAGGGTGACCAGACCGGTCGTCATGGGGTCGCCGCTGCAGGTCTCACCGGGTGCCAGGAAGGTGGGGGAGACCGAGCCGTCCTGACAGATCATGCCGGTCACCCGGGCGACCGTTCCGGCCGGGAGCTCGACCCCGCCGCGCGACAGGGCGAGCAGGACCAGCGCCTGTTCGTCGACGTAGGTGATGTTCCGGAAGTTGCCCTTGGCGGAGCAGCCCGGAACAGGTTCCTCCGAGTTGTAGTCCGTCCGGCAGACGTTCTTCACCAGGTCGCCGAGCAGATCGCGACCCGCGAAGTCGCGCGGGTCGCCCTCCGTGCTCTCCGCGAGCAGGGCCAGCCGTGCGGCGGCGGTGGCGTCGGGTGCTTCCTTCGGGCCGGACGGGTAGGCGTACCGGTCGACGTCGGCGGCGAGGCGGGCCACCACCTTGTCCAGGGCCGCGCTCCTGCCGTGGGCGCCGGCCAGTGCGTACGCTGCCTCGGTCGTCAGGAAGTAGTTCGGGGTGTCGGAACCTTCGTCCACCACATGGCTGCCGTCACGGAGTTGCCCGGCCACCCAGCGGGCGGCCGCCGGTACGTCGATCTTCCCCAGGGGCACATCCGGCCCCGGAGGGTCCGGCGTCGGGTCGGGCTTGCCCCCGGCCGCGCGGACGTCGTCGGGGGTGAAGGCAGGCCGGCCGGTGGTGCCTTCGACGTTCGTGCTGCCGAACACCCACGCGTCCACGTCGCCCGCCTTGGGCTGGCGGCTCATCGCGCCGAGCGGGCTGTAGGACCAGGTCTCCTGGCCGGGCGAGGCGATCCAGTACGACCAGTAGGCGGTGGCCTGCGGGGTGAGGACGCAGTCCTCGGCGGCCGGGGTCGGGTACTGCTTACCGGAGTTGAAGGCACGGTTGCCGATACGGCAGATGAAGCCGTCACCGTCGTGCTGGGTGCCCTCGGTGGTGAACCCGCCGTCGCGCAGCAGCTCGTAGCCGGTGGTCGGGGTGGTGTCGCAACCCCGCACCACACCGCCGCCGAACGGGCCGAAGTCCACCGCGACGATCGCGCCCTTGGTGGGCGTGCACTGCTTGACGGGGTCGGCGGCGGCCGGAGGCGCCCCGGTGACGAAGGCCACGGTCGCGGCGAACGTCACCGCTGCCGCCGAGAACAGCGAGAGGAGTCTCCTGCCGACTGCCCGCCGGTCACGTTCCCGCCGGTCATGTTGCTGTGCGGTCCCCACCACGGCCCCTCGTGTCGTCCGGGCGGGCCCCGCGTGGCAGACGGCTCCCCGGGACACGGCCGTGAAGGGCCGCCCGCAGAGGGCTGTTCGAACCACGCCGTAGTCCGCGACGGCGCTTCTCGCTGAAATTCGTTGCCCCAGGCATTCCGGCTCGCCCGCGCGGTGGCGGGCCTACGGTTGCGGGTCAGCGCCGGACTTCGACCGGCTTCCCCTGGGGCTGAGTGCTTATCAGGCGGATTGGAACACGCTCTCGAAGAGGGCGTCAAGGTGGCTTACGTCTCGTTGGCCGGACCGACCCCAGGGGTGTCCGGCGGACACCCCCTACGCGCTCCCGTCCTCCCTGGCGCGCCCCTGCCGCCTCGGGTAGCGTCCTGGCCTGCCGACAAGGGGGAACCCGGTGCGAATCCGGGGCTGACGCGCAGCGGTGTGGGACGGCAGGGGGCCGTTCCCGAGCCCGAATGCCCTGTCGGCAGCCGTATTCGGCGAAGCCGTACCCACGCGTTCGGGCGTCGGCCACCCACCCCTGCCCTGTGTGCACCCGGGGCGTGCGGTGCCGTGCGCCCCTCATCCCAGGAGCAGGCACATGCCCCGTTCTGTCACCTCCCGTCCTTCCCGCGTCTCCCGTACGTCTCGCACCCCCCGCCGTCTCGCTCTCGTGGCCCCGGCCGCCCTGGGAGCCTTCGTCCTCACGGTGATTCCGGCCGCCGCGACGTCCACCCCCGCCCAGATAGCCACCTCCAAGACCAACGGGGTGGCATACCTCAAGACCCTCCAGGCCGCGGACGGTTCGTACGCGGGCTCCGGACTCTCCAACGAGTGGGCCTTCAGCGCGTTCGCCGCCGCCGGAACGGCCGTCGTGGACGTGGCGCCCGGCGGCGACGCCACCAAGAACGCCCGCACCGTCTACCGCAACCTGCTGGCCACCCCCGGCTGGCCCTCCGCGAGCCCGGTCGTCACGGACTACCAGCGCGGCACGCTCAACGCGTACGCCGCCGGGATCGACCCCGCCCGGGTCTCCGCCTCGCGCAACCTGATCGCCGACATCTACGGCTACTGGCAGAACGCGGAGGCCGGTTACTTCGGCCCGTCCGCCAACTACAACGGGACGGTCTTCGCCGCGCTGGCACTCGGCGGGGCGAAGACGCAGGCGGGCGGCGGGCGCGTACCGCAGGCGCTCGTCGACAAGATCGTCGCCCGGGTCCGGGCCAACCAGCACAACGACGGCGGCTGGACCTACAGCAAGGCCGAGGGCAACGCGACCGAGCTGGCGAAGCCGGGCGACGTCGACATGACGGGCGCGTCCATGGCCGCGCTCTGCGTCTCCGGCGTCCCCAACACCGACCCCGACATCCTCCAGGCCAAGGCGTTCCTCAAGGGCAAGCTGGTCAGCTCCTCCGGCGCCTTCAACGCGATGTACGGCATCAACTCCAGCTCCAACGGCTGGGCCGTCTCCGGCCTCAACGCCTGCGGCATCAACCCGCAGACCGGCGACTTCCTCACCCTGGCGGGCAAGACGCCGATCGACTTCCTGATCGCCCAGCAGTACAACCCGGGCGGCGGCTTCAAGTACCAGCCCTCGGACACCACGCCCTCCGCCTACTCCTCCACCGACGCCCTGCGCGCCGTCGCCGGCGGCGGCTTCACCCCCGCACCGCCCACCCCCGTCACGGTGGGCGCGCCGAAGTGGGTCGCGCAGAGCGGCTTCACCTCCGGTACGGCGACCAAGCTGGCGCTCACCGTGGACGACGGGACCGGGACCCTGAAGGTCTGCTCGGTCGCCCTCACCCCCACGGGCGCCACGACCGACCTCGGCACCGTCCTGGCCGCCGCGACCAGCGCGTCCACCCCGGCGGGCTGCGTCACCGCCGTCACCCCGGCCACCGGCACCGGAACCATCACCTCCGTCAACGGCAAGGCCAACACCGGTTCGGCGACGTGGAAGGTGTCCGTCGACGGCTCGGCCTTCGCCGGAGCCACCCGCAACAAGGTGATCGGCGTCGGCGACACGATCGCCCTGCGCTTCTCCTGACCCGGTCCGGTGGAGGGGGCGCACGCCCGCGCCTACGCGGGCGGCGTCCCCTTCACCGGGTACGGCACGAACGTGCTGCTGTTCTCGTCGACGGCCAGCGGCTGCCCCAGCGGCGGCACCGCGCGCTGCGGGCAGTCCAGCCGCTCGCAGATCCGGCACCCCATCCCGATCGGCGTCGCCGCCGAGGCGTTGTCCAGGTCCAGGCCGTCCGAGTAGACGAGCCGGCCCGCGTGCCGGATCTCGCACCCGAGCCCGATCGCGAACGTCTTGCCGGGCTCGCCCCAGCCGCCCCGGTGCCGGGTCACGGCCCGCGCGGTCCACAGATAGCGCTGCCCGTCGGGCATGGCGGCGATCTGCACGTGGATGCGGCCCGGGGCGGCGAACGCCTCGTACACGTTCCACAGCGGGCAGGTGCCGCCCGCGCGGGAGAAGTGGAACCCGGTCGCGGACTGCCGCTTGGACATGTTCCCGGCCCGGTCGACCCGGACGAACGAGAACGGGACCCCGCGCAGCCGGGGCCGCTGGAGCGTGGACAGCCGGTGGCAGACCGTCTCGTAACCGAGCCCGAAGTGGTCGGTGAGGCGCTCGATGTCGTACCGCACCTCCTCCGCCGCCGTGTGGAAGGCCCGGTACGGGAGGATCAGCGCGCCCGCGAAGTAGTTGGCGACCCCGATCCGCGCCAGCGGCCAGGTCGCGGAGCCCTCGTCGTAGTCCTCGGACGCCGACGCCGAGATCTCGCGGCCGTATTCGAGCAGCGCCAGCTGGGTGGCCATCCGGAACGCCTGCTGCCCCGGCCGGAGCCGGCTGGACAGATACAGCACCCGGGCGTCCGGGTCGTAGTGGTGCAGCCGGCCGGTGTCCGGGCCCCGGCGGCCCCGCTCGTCGGGCTGCCGGGCCGGGCGGTGGGCCCCGGGCGCGCCGCCGGCCCGGCCCTGCCGGTCGGCTGCGGTGGCCAGCCGGATGCCGTGCCGCTCGGTGAGGCGCGCGGCGAGTGCCCGTACGACCTCGCCGGGGCGCACCCCGATCTCCGCCGCCAGCTCCTCCGCCGCCAGATCCGCCTGATGCAGGTAGTTCTGCCGCCGGTAGAAGAACTCGCGGATCTCCTCGTGCGGGGAGCGCGGCACGTCGAGACCGCCCCCGCCCCGCAGCTCGGCGGCCTCCGCGAGGCGTCCGGCCAGCGCCTGGTTGCGCCGCCCGAGGTCCAGCAGGACGGACGCGACCCCCGGCAGCCGGGAGGCCAGCTCGGACAGCTCGGCGGCCGAGACGCGCGCCGCGCCGACCTCGTCCGCGAGCGCCTCGCGCAGATCCGCCAGCACCCGGGTGGTGTCCCGCTCCGAGAAGAAGCCGGGGTCCACCCCGAACGCCTCGGTCAGCCGCAGCAGCACGGGCACCGTGAGGGGGCGCGAATCGTGCTCCATCTGGTTCAGATAACTCGGCGAGATCGCCAGCACCCGGGCCAGCTCCGCCTGGCTCAGCCCGCGCTCCTCGCGCAGCCTGCGCAGCCGCGCGCCCGCGTAGGTCTTGCTCACCCCGCAACCCTTCCCGTCATGGTCCGCATGTCGGTGAGCCTAGCCGCGAAGAGGGCCTTCCGGACCTTCGCAACCTTGGCAAAGTGCCCGGAAAGATTCGCAGAACTTGGCAGACATCCCCGGTTGATGGCACTCAGTGCCACTGTCAGAGTTGTTCCAGCGGCCCACCGGACACCGGCTCCGGGCCGGGGTACCGAGCACGATTTCACGCCCTGACGTCGTACTCCTCGGAATCTCGGACCGATCAGCCGGGCGCATTGCTTACCGTTCCACCTCGGAGGTCCGGTGGGCCGCACCCAGAAGTCGCGTCACCCAGTGACTCCGACTTCGCACCGTTCGCACGAACGGTCCGCACGACCTCAGAACGACCCACACGACTTCGGGAGTAACGCCATGGCGCAGGCAAGGACGACGGCGGAAGAGCTGGCGCGGCGGTGGGCGAACGACCCCCGCTGGAAGGGCATCGACCGCACCTACAGCGCCGAGGACGTGGTCCGGCTCTCCGGCAGCGTCCGCGAGGAGCACACCCTCGCCCGGCGCGGCGCCGAGCGGCTCTGGCGCCAGCTGCACGAGCAGGACTACATCCACGCGCTCGGCGCCCTGACCGGCGGCCAGGCCGTCCAGCAGGTCAAGGCCGGCCTGAAGGCGATCTACCTCTCCGGCTGGCAGGTCGCCGCCGACGCCAACCTGGCCGGCCACACCTACCCCGACCAGAGCCTCTACCCGGCCAACTCGGTGCCGAGCGTGGTCCGCAGGATCAACAACGCCCTGCTGCGCGCCGACCAGATCGCCACCGCCGAGAACGCCGGCGACACCACCGACTACCTGGCCCCGATCGTCGCCGACGCGGAAGCCGGCTTCGGCGGACCGCTCAACGCCTTCGAGCTGACCAAGGCGATGATCGAGGCCGGTGCGGCGGGCATCCACTACGAGGACCAGCTCGCCTCCGAGAAGAAGTGCGGCCACCTCGGCGGCAAGGTCCTCGTCCCCACCGCCCAGCACGTGCGCACCCTCAACGCGGCCCGCCTCGCCGCCGACATCGCCGATGTGCCGACCCTCATCGTGGCCCGCACCGACGCGCTCGCCGCCAACCTCATCACCAGCGACGTCGACGAGCGCGACGCGCGGTTCGTCACGGGGGAGCGGACCGCCGAGGGCTTCTACCGCGTCCAGAACGGCATGGCCCCGGTCATCTCCCGCGGCCTCGCCTACGCCCCGTACGCCGACCTCATCTGGGTGGAGACCGGCACCCCGGACCTCGCCCAGGCCCGCGAGTTCGCCGAGGCGATCCACGCCGAGCACCCGGACCAGATGCTCGCGTACAACTGCTCGCCCTCCTTCAACTGGCGGGCCGCGCTGGACGACGACCAGATCGCCAAGTTCCAGCGCGAGCTGGGCGCGATGGGCTACCGCTTCCAGTTCATCACCCTGGCCGGCTTCCACTCCCTCAACCACGCGATGTTCGACCTGGCGCGCGGCTACGCCGAGCAGGGCATGACCGCCTATGTCGACCTCCAGGAGCGGGAGTTCGCCGCCCAGGAGCAGGGCTTCACCGCCGTCAAGCACCAGCGCGAGGTCGGCACCGGCTACTTCGACCAGGTCTCCACGGCCATCAACCCCGCCTCCTCGACCACGGCGCTGACCGGGTCGACGGAGGAGGAGCAGTTCCACTAGCAGCCCCCACCGGGCGCGGGGGCTCCGCCGCCCCCGCGCCCGGGGTCCGGCCCCACCGCCCACGCCCCGCTGAGGAGACCCGCATGACCACCCTTGTCACGACCGGCCGCGTCCAGGTCCTCGGCGTACCGGGCGACCGGCACGAGGAGGTCCTCACCTCCGAGGCCCTCGACTTCATCGCCCGGCTCGACGCGGCCTTCGCCGCCCGCCGCTTCGACCTGCTGACCGAGCGCCGCCGCCGCTCCGCCCTGCTGCGCGGCGGCACCCCCCTCGACTTCTCCCGCGCCACCAAGTCGATCCGCACGGACCCCGACTGGCGGGTCGCCCGCCCCGCCCCGGGCCTCACCGACCGGCGGGTGGAGATCACCGGGCCGCCGGACCGGCGGATGGCGGTCAACGCGCTGGGCTCCGGGGCGCAGGTGTGGATGGCGGACTTCGAGGACGCCACCTCGCCCACCTGGGAGAACATCGTCCAGGGCCAGCTGACCCTGATCGACGCCATCGACCGGCGCATCGACTTCACCAGCGAGGCCGGCAAGGAGTACCGCCTCACCGACCGACCCGCCACCATCATGGTCAGGCCGCGCGGCTGGCACCTCACCGAGAAGCACCTCGTCATCGACGACCGGCCCGTCCCGGCGGCCCTCGTCGACTTCGGCCTCTACTTCTTCCACTGCGCCCAGCGGCAGATCGACGCGGGCAGCGGACCCTACTTCTACCTCCCCAAGCTGGAGAACCGGTACGAGGCCCGCCTCTGGAACGACGTGTTCCTCCTCGCCCAGGACCTGCTGGACATCCCCCGGGGGACGATCCGCGCCACCGTCCTCATCGAGACGATCACCGCCGCGTTCGAGATGGAGGAGATCCTCTACGAACTGCGCGAGCACAGCGCCGGCCTCAACGCGGGCCGCTGGGACTACCTCTTCAGCCTGATCAAGAACTTCGCCCACCGCCCCGACTTCGTCCTCCCCGACCGGGCGACCGTCACCATGACGGCCCCCTTCCTGCGCGCCTACACCGAACTCCTGGTCCGCACCTGCCACCGGCGCGGCGCCCACGCCATCGGCGGCATGGCCGCCCAGATCCCCGGCGGCGACGACGCGGAGCGGCAGGCGGCGCTGGCCAAGGTCCGGCTCGACAAGGAACGCGAGGCCGAGGACGGCTTCGACGGCTCCTGGGTCGCCCACCCCGGGCTCGTCCCCGTCTGCCGGACCGTCTTCGACGGGGTGCTCGGCGACCGGCCGCACCAGCTGGAGCGCACCCGCGACGACGTCCACGTCACCGCCGAGGACCTCGTCGCCGTACGCCGCACCGCCGGGCGTCCGACCCCGGCCGGCGTGCGCGACAACATCGCCGTCGCCCTGCGCTACTACGACGCCTGGCTGAACGGCCAGGGAGCCGTGGCGCTCAACGGCCTGATGGAGGACGCGGCGACCGCCGAGATCGCCCGGGTCCAGATCTGGCAGTGGCTCAAGCACAAGGCCGTCGACCGCGAGACGGTGGAGCGGCTCTTCGAGGAGGAGCTCGCCACGCTCGGCGCCACCTACCCCTGGGCCCGCCTCGACCAGGTCCGCGACCTCTTCGAACGCACCGCCCTGGCCAAGGAGTTGCCCGCCTTCTTCACCACGGAGGCGTACGCCCGCCACCTCGTCGGCCGACCGGTGGTGCAGGCATGAGCGCCCGCACCGCCCCCGCCGCCGGTATCGCCCCCGTCGCCGCGCGCATCGCCCGGGTCGGGGTCGTCGGCGGCGGGCAGATGGGGGCCGGGATCGCGGAGGTCTGCGCCCGGGCCGGCCTGCACACCATCGTCTGCGAGGCCGACGCCACCGCCGCCGACCGGGCCCGCGAGCGGGTCGCGGTCTCCCTGGAACGGGCAGTGCGGCGCGGCAAGCTGGACCGCCCGACCGCCGAGGACGCCCTCGGCAGGCTGGTCTTCACCGGCGGCCTCGACGCCCTGGCCGACCGCCAGCTCGTCGTGGAGGCCGTCGTCGAGAACGCCGAGGCCAAGACGGAGGTCTTCACCGCACTCGACAAGATCGTCGAGGACCCGGAAGCGATCCTGGCGACCAACACCTCCGCCATCCCCGTCATGCGCCTCGGCATGGCCACCCACCGCGCCGACCGGGTGCTGGGCCTGCACTTCTTCAACCCGGTGCCGGTACTGCCGCTGGTGGAGGTCGTCCCCTCCCTGCACACCGCGCCCGCCACGGTCGCGGCGGCCGAGGAGTTCGTGACCGCGACGCTCGGCAAGACGGTGGTCCGCTCCCAGGACCGGTCCGGCTTCGTCGTCAACGCGCTGCTGATCCCGTATCTGCTCGCCGCGATCCGGATGGCCGAATCGGGCTTCGCGACCGCCGCCGACGTCGACGCCGGCATGGAGCTGGGCTGCGCCCACCCGATGGGCCCGCTGAAGCTGGCCGACCTGATCGGCCTGGACACGGTCGCCTCCATCGCCGTATCGCTGTACGACGAGTTCAAGGAACCGCTCTACGCCCCGCCGCCGCTGCTCCAGCGCATGGTGGAGGCGGGGCTGCTCGGCCGGAAGACCGGCCGCGGGTTCCACACGTACGACCGGGGCTGAGGGGCCCGGGTGGGCCGCGGTTGAGGGACCGCGGCCGGTGCCGAGCGGGGTGCGGAGCAGTTGACTGTGCTGCTTCCCACCCCGCCGCGGTGTTTCCGCACCCATCCTGCCGGTGGTCTGGTCCAGACCTCTTGACCGAAGGTCTGGACCATTCTACGGTTTGACAGGGTCACGACACAGGGCGGCGCGGGGCGAACCTTTCGCTCCGCCGGCGGCGGACCCGGGCAGGAAGGACCTACGGATCATGACCCGTACCTCACGACTGCTGGGCCTGGGCCTGGCCGCGGTGCTCGCCGTACCGATGCTGATCGGAGCCGTACCGCCGAAGACCGCCGACCACCGGACAGGCACGGCCGAGACCTGCGCGGTCAGGTCGAAGCCGGCCGGCAAGGTGCTCCAGGGCTACTGGGAGAACTGGGACGGCGCGGCCAACGGCGTCCACCCGCCGCTCGGCTGGATCCCGATCACGGACTCCCGCATCACCCAGCACGGCTACAACGTCGTCAACGCCGCCTTCCCCGTCATCCGCTCCGACGGCACCGTCCTGTGGGAGGACGGCATGGACAGCACCGTCAAGGTCGCCACCCCCGCGGAGATGTGTCAGGCCAAGGCGTCCGGGCTCACCCTCCTCCTGTCGATCGGCGGCGCCACCGCCGGCATCGACCTCAGCTCCAGCAGGGTCGCCGACCGGTTCGTCGCGACCGTCGTCCCGATCCTGAAGAAGTACAACTTCGACGGCATCGACATCGACATCGAGACCGGCCTCGTCGGCTCCGGCGACATCAACCGGCTCTCCCCGTCGCAGGCCAACCTCATCCGCATCATCGACGGCGTCCTCGCCGCGATGCCGTCGAACTTCGGCCTCACCATGGCTCCCGAGACGGCGTACGTCACCGGCGGCAGCGTGGTCTACGGCTCGATCTGGGGCGCGTACCTGCCCATCATCAAGAAGTACGCCGACAACGGCCGGCTGTGGTGGCTGAACATGCAGTACTACAACGGCAGCATGTACGGCTGCTCCGGCGACTCCTACTCCGCCGGCACGGTCGCCGGCTTCGTCGCCCAGACGGACTGCCTGAACAGGGGGCTGGTCATCCAGGGCGCCACCATCAAGGTCCCCTACGACAAACAGGTCCCCGGCCTCCCCGCCCAGCCCGGCGCGGGCGGCGGCCACATGCCCCCCGCGCTCGTCTCCCAGGCGTGGAACCACTACAACGGGTCCCTCAAGGGGCTGATGACCTGGTCCCTGAACTGGGACGGCTCGAAGGGCTGGACCTTCGGCGACAACGTGAAGCGTCTACAGGGCCGCTGACCCCCGAGCCCACCGCGCCCCCGGCCCCACCCCGCCCCCGGCCCCACCGCGCCCCCGGTCCCGCCCCGGACCGGGGGCGCGGTGCTGTCCCGGCCGGGCGGCGGGCGAGGCGAGGAAGACGTGAACCCGTCACGCGGCGATGCGGCCAAGGCGAGAGAATCGGGTACGGATCGGGGTGATCGTCCACCCCGGGACGGCGGCCCGTCTCCCCGGGCCGAAGCCGACGAAGAAGACGCAAGAGGAGACCCGATGGCGCACGCACGGGCCGGGCAGCCGGCGCAGTCCGCAGACCTGGTCGACGTGGCACGGCTGGTGACGGCCTATTACGCCCTCCACCCCGATCCGGCGGAGCCCGCCCAGCGCGTGGCCTTCGGCACCTCCGGCCACCGCGGCTCGGCGCTCGCGGCGGCGTTCAACGACGACCACATCGCCGCCACCACCCAGGCGATCTGCGACTACCGGGCCCGCCAGGGCACGGACGGGCCGCTGTTCCTGGGGGCCGACACCCACGCCCTGTCGGAACCGGCCCGGGTCACCGCGCTGGAGGTCCTCGCCGCCAACGGGGCCACCGCCCTGATCGACAGCGAGGACGGATACACCCCGACCCCGGCGGTCTCGCACGCGATCCTGACGTACAACCAGGGGCGCACCGAGCACCTGGCGGACGGCATCGTGGTCACCCCGTCCCACAACCCGCCCGCGGACGGCGGCTTCAAGTACAACCCGCCGAACGGCGGACCGGCCGCGTCGGAGGCCACCTCCTGGATCCAGGACCGGGCCAACGCCCTGATCGAGGCCGGCCTCGGGGAGGTGCGCCGGATCCCGTACGCCCGCGCCCTGGCCGCCGACACCACCCATCGGTACGACTTCCTCGGTACGTACGTCGACGACCTGCCCTCCGTCCTCGACCTGGACGCCGTACGGGACGCGGGCATCCGCATCGGCGCCGATCCGCTCGGCGGCGCGTCCGTCGCGTACTGGGGGCGGATCGCTGAGCGGCACCGGATCGACCTGACCGTGGTCAACCCGCTCGCCGACCCGACCTGGCGGTTCATGACGCTGGACTGGGACGGCAAGATCCGCATGGACTGCTCGTCCCCGCACGCCATGGCCTCGCTGATCGAGCAGCGCGACGCGTACGCCATCGCCACCGGCAACGACGCCGACGCCGACCGGCACGGCATCGTCACCCCGGACGGCGGCCTGATGAACCCCAACCACTATCTGGCCACCGCCATCGACTACCTCTACACCCACCGCGAGGGCTGGCCCGCCGGCACGGGCATCGGCAAGACGCTGGTCTCCTCCTCGATGATCGACCGGGTCGCCCACGACCTCGGCCGCACCCTGGTGGAGGTCCCGGTCGGCTTCAAGTGGTTCGTCGACGGACTGTACGACGGCAGCCTCGGCTTCGGCGGCGAGGAGTCGGCCGGGGCTTCGTTCCTGCGCCGCGACGGCCGGGTCTGGACCACGGACAAGGACGGCATCCTGCTGGCCCTGCTCGCCTCGGAGATCACCGCCGTCACCGGCTCCACCCCCTCCCAGCGGTACGCACGGCTCACCGCCCGCTTCGGCGACCCGGCGTACGCCCGCGTCGACGCACCCGCCACCCGCGAGGAGAAGGCGGTCCTGGCCCGGCTCTCCCCGCAGCAGGTCAAGGCCGACACCCTGGCCGGGGAGCCCATCACCGCCGTCCTCACCGAGGCCCCCGGCAACGGGGCGGCGATCGGCGGCCTCAAGGTGTGCACCGACAGCGCCTGGTTCGCCGCGCGCCCCTCGGGCACGGAGGACGTCTACAAGGTGTACGCGGAGAGCTTCCAGGGCCCCGAACACCTCGGCCGGGTCCAGGAGGAGGCGCGCGCCCTGGTCGCGGAGGCGCTGGGCGGGGCCTGATCCGGTACGTGTCCGGGGACCGTTCCCCGGACACGCACCGGACCGGACGGCCCTCGGGCTTCGACGGGGCGGGGCCGCAGCGGCGTCGCCGCCGGGAACGCCGTCAGCATCGGACCCGCCGCTGCGCACACCGGCGACCGTGGTGAAGCCCGGGTCGTCCGCCGTCCTGGGCGCGTCGAGCACCCGGCCCGCGGTCGACGGGGCGAGCGGGGCGGCGGCCGCCCCGGCGGAGGAGAACGACTCCTCGCCGACTCCGGGGCGGACGCCGCCGACTCCGCGGTGTCGGGGAAACCGATGCGGTGCACCGCGGTCAGCACCGTCACCGGGACCGCGAGGCCGAGGCCCGCGCCGAGTCGGAGGACGCCTCCTGGATGGCGGCGGCCTCGCCCGAGCGGGCCGGGTCCGCCGCGGACATGAGGGCGTCCGCGCCCGGCGTCATCACGACCCCCGCGCCGCACCCGGCCGCCAGGATCGGCACTGGCCGTGATCCGCTCGGTGCTGCGCGAGCGGATCACGGCCGGCGGTGAGGTGGTGGGGCCGAGCGTTTCGTCCGGCGAGCACAGCGATTACGGCTGGGGCGCCAGGGCCGACACCGTGGCGGGCGGCAGCGACGGATTGGCCGCTGCCGCCTCCACCACCTGCCGGTCGGGATCGGTGAGCAGCTCCACGATGACGTGCGGTGGCAGGGCCGGATGGCCGGCGGCCAAGGGCCGTGCCTGCCTGTCCGCCGAACAGTCGCGCAGCGCCCGGCCCGCGGTGACCGAACGGCTCGTTGTCTTCCGACGCCCCGGGGGAGTCGGCGCGACACCCGGACACGTGCTGAGCGCCACGCCCGCCGGCTCGCGCGCGGCCACCGGTGACCGATTCGCCCTCGGGCCGAGCTCCGGTTCAACACACTGAACCTGACAGAGAAGTTGTCCGTGGCGATTCGGGGGTAGCGTGCTCGACATGGACTCTCGTACCACCGTTGAGCGCGCTCAGCGCCTCAAGCAACTGCACGCCGACCACAGGCCGCTCGTGCTGCCGACCGTCTGGGACGTCTGGTCCGCGCGGACGGCGGTCGCCGCCGGGTTCCCCGCGCTGACGGTCGGCAGTCATCCGCTCGCCGACTCCCGGGGGGCCGAGGACCAGGAGGGGCAGACCTTCGAAGAGGTGCTCGCCGCTGTCAGGCCGATCATCGCGGCGGTCGACGTCCCGGTGTCCGTGGACCTGGAGGCCGGGTACGGACAGGAGCCCGCGGACCTCGTCGCCGGGCTCACCGAGGTCGGCGGCGTCGGCCTCAACATCGAGGACACCGTCCACTCCGAGGGCGGACGCGTGCGCAGCACACAGGAGCACGCGAGCTACATCGCGGGCCTGCGCGCGGCGTCCGACGACGCGGGCATCCCGGTCTGGGTGAACGGGCGCACCGACCTGTTCCTGCACGCGGAGAAGGCCGCCGCCGTTCTCGACGAGGCGATCGAGCGCCTGCGGGCCCTGGAGCAGGCGGGCGCCGACAGCGTCTACCCGGTGCGCATCCAGGACGACGACGAGCTGCTCGCGGCGGTGATCGGCGCCGTCTCCATTCCCGTGAACACCACCGCCCATCCGGTCAAGCACGACCTCGAGCGCTTCCGCCGTCTCGGCGTCGGCCGGATCACCTACGGCCCTCTGCTGCAACGCGCGATGACGGACGCGATGAAGGACATGCTTGGCCCGTGGGCGCCCTAGGGCCGGTCGTCGAACTGCCGTGCCCCGTTGGTCAACTGATCAGTTGACCAACGGGGCACGCTCCAGCCTTCTTCACCCTGGAAGGATCCGGCCGAGCCGCCTGTCTCCACCGCGGACACCGCATCGGCCCCCGCCGGGTTCTCGCCCCTTCGCTCAGCCGGTCACGCCGAGCAGCGGCGCCCATGCCTCCAGGGCCGGCTTCTCGGCGAGGTCGGCGAAGGCCACCTCGATCCCGTGGTCGCGGCGCCAGGCCGCCGCCAGGGACATCAGACGGACGGAGTCGAGCCCGTAGTCGACGAGGTTCTCGTCGAGCGGGATCTCCTCCGGCTCCTCGCCGAGGATGTCGGCGACGTCGGCGCGCAGCTGGTCCAGTGTCAGGGCCACAGCGGTCACTTCCCTTCGAAGACGGCTCGGGCGGTGGTGACGACGGCGCACTTGCCGGCCGCCCAGCGCAACGCCATCGCGTGGTCGTCGGCCGAGAAGTCCGCGACCGCGTCGGCCACCACGAACGCCTGGATGTCCTGCATCCAGGCGTCGCACGCGGTCATCAGCACGCCGATATGGGCGTAGACGCCGGTGAGGACGATCTGGTCGCGGCCCTGTTCGCGCAGCCGCTCCAGCAGATCGGTGCGGACGAATCCGCTGTACTTCCACTTGGTGATGACGGTGTCGCCGTCCTCGGGCGCGACCTCGTCCGCGATGGCCGCCGCGTGTTCGTCGGCGGGCAGGCCCGGTCCCCAGAAGTCCTGCTGGAGACCGCGCTCCTCGGCGCTCTGGCCGCCGGGCTGGGCGGTGTAGAGGACCGGAACGCCCAGACGCGCCGCGTCCTTCTTCAACTCGGCCACGTGGGACAGCAGTTCGGGCACGGGTGCGGCCTGCCGGTCGTACGCCGACAGGAAGTAGTTCTGGAGGTCGTGGACCAGCAGCACGGCGCGCGCCGGGTCGACGGTCCAGTCGACCCGGTTGGCGGGCAGCTCGCCGGCGGCGGGCATGGGGTAGGGGGTGATGGCGGGCAGAGCCATGGTGGAGAGGGTTCCGTTCGAAGTCGCCGGAACGTTCAGCGGGAACGTTCGAGAGAGGGGGCGGGGGAGGAGGGGACGGGGGCGGTGCCGGGCGAGGAGGAGGGCACGGCGGGCGAGGGCGGGGCGGGGTTGCGGGCGGCGGCGTTGCGCAGGTCCTTCTTGGAGACCTTGCCCACCCCGGTCTGCGGGAACGCGTCCACGAACTCGACCCGGTCCGGCACCTTGTAGGCGGCCAGGCCCCGTTCGCGTACGAACCGTTTGATCGCCACCGCCTTCAGCGGACCCGCGCCCGAGCGCAGGATCACGTACGCGCAGACGCGCTCGCCCAGATACGGGTCCGGTTCGGCCACCACGTTGGCGTCGTGCACGGCCGGGTGGGCGAGGATGTGGTTCTCCACCTCCTCGGCGGCGACCTTCTCGCCGCCCCGGTTGATCTGGTCCTTGGCGCGCCCCTCCACGACGATATGGCCGCTCTCCGTGACCCGGACGACGTCGCCGGTGCGGTAGAAGCCGTCCTCGGTGAAGGAACGGGCGTTGTGCTCAGGGGCGTTCCAGTAGCCGCGGATCGTGTACGGGCCCCGGGTCAGCAGGTGGCCCGTCGCACCGGGGGCCACCTCCTGGTCCTCGTCGTCGACGACCAGGATCTCGTCGTCGGGGGAGATGGGCCGGCCCTGCGTGGTGACGATGGTCTCGACCGGATCGTCCAACCGCGTGTAGTTGACGAGCCCTTCGGCCATGCCGAAGACCTGCTGGAGGGTGCAGCCGAGCGCGGGCCGCACCCGGCGGGCCGCCTCCTCGCTGAACTTCGCGCCGCCCACGAGCAGCACGTCCAGGGTGCTGAGATCGTGCGCGGTGCCGGGCGCGGCCTCGGTCCACAGCAGCGCCAGCGGCGGCACCAGACCGGTGATGGTCACGCCTTCGCGCTCGACGATCGGGAAGGCCACCTCGGGCGAGGGCTGCGGGCACAGCACCACACGGCCTCCGGCGTACAGCGTGCCGAGTGAACCGGGCGAGGAGAGCGGGAAGTTGTGCGCTGCGGGCAGGACGCACAGATAGACGCTGTCCTCGTCGACCCCGCAGATCTCGTTGGACCCCCACAGCGAGTAGATGTAGTCGTCGTGGGTGCGCGGGATCAGTTTCGGCACGCCGGTGCTGCCGCCGGAGAGCTGGAGGAAGGCCAGGTCGTCCGGGCGGGGCCCGCCGTAGCCGACCGGCTCCTCGGCCACCTCGGCCAGCGCCTCGAACGGGCCCGGATCGCCCTGGGCGACGAACACGTGCTTCAGCGTGGGGACGCGGGCGCGGGTCTTGGCCGCCAGCTCGCGGTAGTCGTACCCGCCGTGCTCGGCCGCGATGACATAGGCGGCCGCTTCGGTGAACTCGCAGAAGTACGCGATCTCGCTCTCGCGGTGGGCGGGCAGCGCGAAGACGGGCAGCGCGCCGATCCGGAACAGCGCGAAGATCACCTCGAAGAACTCGGCGATGTTGGGGAGTTGCACCACCACCTTGTCGCCCTTGGCGATGCCCCGGGCGAGGAAGCCCGCCGCCAGCCGGTCGGCGCGCCGGTCCAGATCGGCGTACGTCCACCGGCTCCCCGCCGCCGGGTCGACGATCGCGACCCGGTCCGGGTGCTCCTCGGCGCGCTGCCGCAGCATCTCGCCGAAGGTCTCCCCGCGCCACCAGCCGGCCGCCCGGTACTTCTCGGCGAACTCCGCCGGCCAGGTGGGCGTCGCGTCCGTACTCACAGCTCGGCTCCCACGGCACTGAGGAAGGTGCGGAACTTGGCCGCGGTCTCGGCGGTCTCCGCCTCGGGCTCGGAGGCGGAGACGATGCCCGCCCCGGCGTAGAGGCGCAACGTGCGCTCCTCGGCCTCGGCGCAGCGGATCGTGACGACCCACTCGCCGTCGCCCTCGGCGTTGCCCCAGCCGACCACCCCGGTGAAGAACCCCCGGTCGAACGGCTCGGTCTCCGCGATGACCTGACGGGCCGTCTGCGTCGGCGTGCCGCACACGGCGGGCGTCGGGTGCAGCGCGACGGCCAGCTCCAGCGCCGAGGTGTCCAGGGAGCGCAGCGTGCCGGTCACGGTGGTGGACAGGTGCCACATGGTGGCCGTGCGGATCAGCGTCGGCCGGGCAGGGACGGTCAGCCCGTTGCAGTGCGGGGCGAGCGCCTGGTGGACGGCGTCCACGACGACGGCGTGCTCGTGCAGGTCCTTCACGGACTCCAGCAGCGTCGCGGCCCGGCGCACGTCCTCGGCGAGGTCCGCGCTGCGCGGGGTCGACCCGGCGAGCGGGTTCGCGACGACCTGGGTTCCCCGGCGGGAGACGAGGAGTTCGGGGCTCGCGCCGATCAGGGTGCGGCCGGGGCCGGTCGGCAGCGCGAAGGTGTAGCCCGAGGGGTCGCGACGGGCCAGGCGCTGGAGCATCGCCGGGAGGTCGAGCGGTGCGTCGGAGGTGAGCTCCAGGGTGCGGGCCAGCACCACCTTGCTGAACTCGCCGCGCCACATGCGGGCCACGGCGGCGGCGACGCCCGCACCGTAGACCTCGGGCTCGGGCACCGGCCGTATCCGCCACTCGACGCCCGCGGAGAGGTCGGCGGGCAGGGCGATGAGCGGGTCGGAGGCGAGGGGCGGGGCGGTGCGCACCGACGCCGGCACGCTGAGCGCGGCCGCTGCGGTGTGGTCGAACGGGATGGCGCCGATCACCACGGGCGCGTCCTGTCCGGCGGCGAGTGCCTCGGCCAGGGTGGCGTCCACCCGCTGTGTCAACGGTCTTTCGTCGTGCGGGACATGGCGTCCGGACCCGCGCCCGAGCAGGGTGCGCCCGGGGGTGGCGAGGAAGTGGTCGCCCGGTGCGTAGGCGTCCAGGAGCGAGGTGGCCGCTCCTACGGAGGGGTGGGCCGGATCGGCCGGGGAAACGTGCGTGGCGACCTGGGATGCCGTCGACACGGGGACTCCATTCTCGATGGTCCCGTCAGCGGGGTGCGGGGGGCTGGATGGGAGGGTGTGGTGGTGCGGAGGGAACGTGCGGGGACGCCGGTCAGCGCAGGGTCGCGCCGCCGTCGACGTACAGCTCCTGAAGCGTGATGTGGCGGGCGCGGTCCGAGGCGAGGAACGCCACCGCGTCGGCGATGTCGGCGGGTTCGGCGATCCGGCCCAGCGGTATGCCGGTGCGGTACGTCGCCGGGTCCCCGTCGATCACGCGCTGTTCGGCGCCCGGGTCGCTCCACAGCCCGCGCTGCATCGCGGTGTCCGTGGATCCGGGGGCGACGACGTTGCAGCGTACGCCGCTGCGGGCGAGTTCGAGACCCAGACACTTGGTGAACATGGCGGCGGCCGCCTTGGAGGCGGCGTAGGCGGCCATGCCGGTGCGCGGGATCCCGGCGGCGTTGGAGCCGACGGTGACGATGCAGCCGCTCTCGCGGGCGGCCATCAGCGGAGCGACGGCCTGGGAGGTGTGGAAGACGCCGGTGGCGTTCACCGCGAAGGTGTCCGCCCAGTCCTGCGCGGAGAGCTCGGTGGCCGCGCCGGTGCGCAGGATGCCCGCGACGTTCACCAGCAGGTCCACCGGGCCGAGTTCGCGCTCGACCCGGCCCACGGTGTCCTGCACCGCGCTCCGGTCGGTGACGTCCATCACATAGGGCTCCAGGCGGCCCGCGGAGCGCTCGCCCGCCGGCAGTTTCTCCTGCCGCCTGGCCCAGTCGGCGGCCAGCGCCTCGATGCCGTGTTCCGCGCGGTCGGTGGCTGCCACCTGAGCGCCGAGCGTGGCGAGCAGCCGCGCCACCGCAGCTCCGATGCCTTGTCCGGCACCGGTAACCAGAGCAGTGCGGCCGTCGAACTCGCCACTTCCGCCCGGTATGTGCTCAGGCATGAGCAACCTCCCTGGTCGTTAGGTAAGGGTAACCTAAATCAATTCGACCGCCCAGAAGGGTGTCGAGTCGTCTCTATACGGTTAGGTTAGCCTCACCTTATGCAAACGCCGCGCACGGGGACCACGGCCTCGGCTCCCGAACATGACGCTTCGACCGCTCAGTTGGACGGAGGGGAAACGGGCCGGGAGGCGAAGACCTCGCCCGCCGAAACGGGGGAAGCCGCTTCGGCACCCGGCTCCAGACCCGCTTCGGGCCCCCCGCCGGGACCCGATGCCGCATCCGGCCCGGGCACGGAAACCGCCGCGGAAGGGGCCAAGGCCCCCGACGCGCCGTCCGCCGGCCGGCGCACCGTGGTGCTCGCCGTCGCCGGTCTCGCCCTGGCCGTGGTGCTGCTGACCGGTCTGTCCCTCTCCATCGGCGCGGGCGAGGTCGGCGTCGGCGGCGTGCTCGACTACCTGCTCAACCGCGACGGGGCCCGCGACAACGCCCGCCTCTCCCTCGTCGTCGGCGACCTGCGCCTCCCGCGCACCCTCACCGCGCTGCTCGTCGGCGCGGCCCTCGGCGTCGCCGGATGCCTGCTCCAGGCGGTCACCCGCAACCCGCTCGCCGAGACCGGTCTGCTCGGCGTCAACGCGGGCGCGTCGCTCGGCGTCGTCGCCGGCATCGCGCTCCTCGGCTTCGATTCCGGTTACGCCTACCTGGTCTGCGCGTTCGTCGGAGCGGTGGTCGCGAGCGGCCTGGTCCTGCTCATATCCGGACGGCGCGGCGGCGGCTCCCCCATGCGGCTGGTCCTCGCCGGAGCGGCGCTCGGCGCCACCTTCGGCGGCCTCACCAGCGTCATCGTCGTCAACTCCGCCGAGACCTACGACAGATTCCGCTTCTGGGTGCTCGGCTCGCTCGCCGGAGTCGAGGGCTTCGGAGAGATCGGCCGCCTGGCCCCCGTCCTCGTCGTCGGATTCCTCGTCGCCCTCCTCATCGCCCGCCCGCTCTCCGCCCTCGCGCTCGGCGACGACCTGGCCCGCAGCCTCGGCCACCGGCCGCCCGTCATCCGCACGGTCGTCGCGGTCGGCGTGACCCTCCTCACCGCGTCCGCCGTCGCGCTCGCCGGGCCCATCTCCTTCCTCGGCCTGCTCGCCGGCTTCCTCGCCCGGGCCATCGCGGGCACCCGGCTGGCCGCCAGACTCCTGCTCGCCGGACTCATCGGCGCCTGCGTCCTGACCGTCTCCGACGTCGCCGCCCGCGTGGTCTCCCGGCCCTTCGAAGCACCCGTCTCCGTCATCGTCGCCCTCATCGGCGCGCCCGTCCTCATCGCCATCGTCCGCTCCAAACAACTGGCCTCGATGGGCATGACGGAACCGGCCACCGAGGAACGCGCACCCGATCGCCCCCGCCGCTTCAGGATCTCCCTGCCCCGCCCCAAGGGCCGTACCCCCAAGGCCGTCCGGGTGCGTCCGCCCGACACCCTCGTCGTCCGCCGCGGCCCGCTGTCCCTGCTGGTCACCCGGCGCGCCGCGGTGGCCGCCACCGCCCTCGCCGCGGCCCTCGTGCTCGCCGTCGTCCTCTCCGCCTACGCGGGCCAGAGCGACATGGGCGTCGGCCGCACCTTCCGCGCGGTCCTCGGCCAGGGCGACCGCTTCGACGTCCTGCTCGTCCAGAACTTCCGCCTCGGCCGCATCGTCGCCGGAATCACCGCCGGCGCGGCGCTCGGCCTCGCGGGCTGCCTCACCCAGACCCTGGCCCGCAACCGCCTGGCCACCCCCGAACTCCTCGGCGTCAACGACGGGGCCACCGCCGCCGTCCTGCTCTCCGTCACCCTCAGCGCCACCGGCACGTTCGGCGCCTGGTGGGCCGGTCCCATCGGCGCGCTGGTCGCCGTCATCGTCGTCACCACCGTCTCCGGCGGCCTCGGACAGCGCGGCTACCGCGTCCTCGTCGTCGGCCTCGCCATGTCCGCACTGGCCTCCGCCATCACCCAGGTCGTGCTCTCCCGCCGCTCCCTCTCCTCGGCGAGTTCGCTGTACGTGTGGACCTCCGGCAGCCTCAACGGACGCAGCTACTCCGTCGCCGTACCCGTCCTCATCGGCCTCGCGATCCTGGTCCCGATCAGCCTCGCCGTCGCCCGCCACCTGGGCATCCTGCGCTTCGACGACGCCACCGCCTCCTCCCTCGGCTCCGCACCCGGCCGGGTCCGCGCGATCTCCCTGCTGCTGGCCGTCGCCCTCGCGGGCCTCGCGGTCGGCATCTGCGGACCGGTCGGCTTCGTGGCGCTCGCCTCCCCGGTCATCGCCTCCCGGCTCGCCGGCCCCCTGCGGGTCCCGCTGGTCGGCTCGATGCTCACCGGCGCGGTCCTGGTCGTCGCCGCCGACACCCTCGGCCGCATCGTCTTCGACGGCGTCGAACTCCCGGTCGGCATCGTCACCACCGTCCTCGGCGGCCCGTTCCTGCTCTGGGTGCTCCTCGGCCGCTCCGCCGCCACCCGCGTCTGAAAGGCGGCCCGCACATGACCTACCCGCCGCGCCGCAACCCGCCCGCACCGCCGACCGACCCCACCGCCCCTCCCGCCCCGGCGGGACCGACCGGATTTGAGGTGACCACTGTGCGAAGCCCCCTGCTGCGTACGCTTCTCGAGGAGGTACGCGAAGGGAAGCCTGACGCCGAGGAGGCGTTCTGGCGGTACGTGAAGGCCACCGGCGCCCCGCTCGTCGAGCCCGACCCCGAGGGCGAGGCCGATCACCGGCTGGTCACCTTCGTGCGCCGCGAGGACCCCGAGCGCCCCGCCACCCACGTCCTGGCCCTGGTCCACACGGTCACCGACAAGGACCGGCACGCCGGCGACCTCGCCCCGCACCTGATGACCCGGCTCACGGGCACCGGCGTCTGGGCCATCAGCCACCGGCTGCGCACCGACCACCGCGCCTCGTACCAGTTCCACGCCACCGCCGGCGCCCGCGAGGACGCCCTGCGCGCCGACCGCCCCTCCTGGCTCAAGGTGCTCGACCACGCCGAGCCCGACCCGCTCAACACCGGGGCCCCGCTGCCCTCCCGCGACGGCCGCAACCCCGCCTCCGTACTCGAACTCCCCGAAGCCCCCGACCAGTCGCGCACCCGGCGCCGCGACGACGTGGACCGGGGGCGGACGCTCGACGCCGAGGTCGACGGCCGCCGGATCACCGTCCACCTCCCGCCCGGACACCGCCCGGACGCCGGCCCGTACGCGCTCGCCGTGCTCCTGGACGGTGAGATGTGGGGGCCGGTCCTCGGCGTCGGAGACATCTTCGACAACCTGCACGCGGATGGCGAACTCCCGCCCACCGTGGCGGTCCTGGTCGACACCATGGGCCGCCGCATGCAGGACCTCGCGTGCAGCGCCCCGTTCGTCGACTGGCTCGCGGACACCCTGCTGCCGTGGGCCGAGCGGGAGTGCGGGGCCGGGGCGGACCCCGCACGGACGGTCATCGCCGGCCAGAGCGCGGGCGGCCTCACCGCCGCCTTCGCCGCCTTCCAGCGGCCCGACCGCTTCGGCCTCGCCCTCTCCCAGTCCGGCTCCTTCTGGTGGCCCGACGACGAACGCGGCGGCGAATGGCTCACCGGGCAGTACGCCTGGGCCGAGCGCAGGCCGGTGACGCTCCACCTGGAGGTCGGCCGGCAGGAGTGGATGCTGCTGGAGGAGAACCGCAGGCTCCGCAACGTTCTGCGGGCCCGCGGATACGACGTGCGCTACCGGGAGTTCAACGGCGGCCACGACTACGCCTGCTGGCGCGGCGGCCTCGCGGACGGGCTGGCGGCGCTGCTCGGCCCGGAGTAGGGCCCGTCGTCGAACGGCCGCCGTCCGGGCGGGGGCCGTCCGCGCCGACCGGCTCGTTCCAGCGGCTGAGCGGTGCGGGCGTGCGCCCGTACGCGGCGGCCACGTCCGCCCACCGCACCGGCCGTCCGCCCAGCGGCGGCCCCTGTCGTCGGACGCCGCACCATGCGCGAGGCCCCCAGGGCCGCCGGGGACCGAGGTCCGCCTCCCCGCCCCGCCGACCGCCGGGCGTCACCGGCCGCCGGCGGCACGGGAACGAGCAGGAGGGGGCGGGGCGGCATCCCCCCTCCGGATGCCTCCCCGCCCCCTCCAGCCGTGCGTACCTCAGCCCTTGACGCTCGGCGCTTCGTCCGCCGCCAGGCCCTCGCCCGGCGGCGGCCCGTCCTCGTCGTCGAACGGCGGCGGCTGCGGGGCCTCGCGCGGCAGCCGCAGCGCGATGACCGCCCCGGCCGCGACGAGCGCCGCCGTCACCCAGACCGCCGTACGGTACGGGCCCGGGTCCACGGCCTCCGTGACATGGCCGCCGCCGATCACGGCGGCGCAGGCGGCGATGCCGAGCGCGCCGCCGAGTGTGCGGACGATCTGGAACAGGCCCATCGCCTGGCCCATGTCGGCCGGCCCGATCGACTCGAACCCGGAGATCTGCACGGTGAGCACCGCCGTACCGAGCACCAGACCGATCAGGAACATCAACCCGCGTACGTTCCAGGCGTTCTCCGCCACCCCGGGCACCGCGAGCGTCGCGAAGACCGCCGCGGCGATCAGCAGCGCCGGCACGGTCAGCAGCCGGGGGCCGAGCCGCGGCAGCAGCCGGTCCACCACCTGCGAGGCCAGCATCAGCCCGACCGCCTCCGGGAACACGCTCAGCCCGGCGTCGAGCGCCGAAGCGCCCAGGCTCGCCTGGTAGAGCAGCGGGAAGACGAACAGCACGCCCATCAGCCCTGCCGCCGTGACCCCGGCGAGCGCGGAGGCCGACCCGTACACCCGGTCGGCGAGCAGCCGCAGCCGCAGCAACGGCGTCTTCGCGCGCACCTGGTGGAACACCGCGGCCACCAGCAGGACGGAACCGAGGGCCGCGCTGACGGCCACGGCGGGGCGGGTCCAGCCCTGGGAGGGGCCGAAGCCGAGCGCGTACGTCAGCAGACCCAGCGCCGGCGTGGCCAGCCAGAAGCCCACCGTGTCGAACTTCCCCTCCGGGCCCTCCACATGCTCCCGAAGACCGACGACGCCCAGCAGCACCGCCGCCGCGCCGATCGGCACGTTCACGAAGAACAGCCAGTGCCAGGAGAGGTGTTCGGTGAGGAGCCCGCCCAGCGGCGGACCGAGCGCGGGCATCAGCGCCGTCGGCACGATCAGCACCTTGGCCAGCTTCATCCGCTCGTGCGGCGGGAACGCCCGGAACAGCAGCGTCATCCCGACCGGCGTCAACAGCCCGCCGGCCAGGCCCTGTACGGCCCGTGCGACCACGAGCGTGTTGAGGTCCGGAGCCAGACCGCAGACCGCTGAGGCGATCGTGAACGCGGTGAGCGCCCCGAGGAACACCCGCTTCGTCCCGAACCGGTCGCCCAGCCAGCCCGCCACCGGCAGCCCCACCGCGAGCGCGACCAGGAAGGCCGTCTCGACGGTGTTGGCCGCCGACAGCGGGCGGTCGAAGTCGCCCGCGATCGTGAAGAGCGCCGGGTTCACGATCGTCGAGTCCAGGCCGTTCATGCACATCGCGGCCGTGTAGACGAGGACGACGGCGACCCGGGGACGTATCCGGGGCCGGATCAGCAGCCCGCTCACCGGGCGGTGGCGGCGACGGGGCCGGCCCAGTGCGCGCTGATCCAGTCCAGCGCCTCCTGACGGGCGCACGGACCGTGAGCCGTCGCCCAGCCCGCGGGCGCCGCCGCGAACAGCGGCCACAGCGAGTGCTGCCCCTCGTCGTTGGTCAGGACGAGGAACTGCCCTTCCGCGTCGAAGGGGTTGGCGGGTGCGTCACTCATCGGTGTCACTTCTCCAGCTCGGTGAGTCGGTCGGCGACCACGCGGGCGATGTGCGCGATCGGTTCGGGCAGGGTCATGTCCTTGTGCGAGCAGGCCACGTTCGTGTTGTCGATGCGCCCGCTCACGTACGGGGTCCAGGTCTGAGGCGTCAGGGTGTCGTCGATGGTGTCCACCGTGGCCCGGAAGAACAGCACATCGCCCCGGAACACCCGGTGTTCGTAGGCCCGTACGAGGTCGTTGGTGTTGAGGTACACCTCGCCCAGCGCCTCGATCTTCGCGGCGGACAGCGCGGCCAGCGGGGAGCCCTCGCGGCGCAGCACCTCCACCACGTTCGCCGTGGTCAGCTCCTTGTCCCCGAGGCTCTCGGGACCGTAACCGCCCATGGTGAGCAGCGATTCGAGCGCCTCGGCCCGGTCGGGCACCGGCAGGTCGCGGAAGCCCTCGGCGGGATACGCGTCCAGGATCGCCAGCAACTCGACCTCCTGGCCCGCCTCCTGGAGGTGGGCCGCGACGGCGTGCGCGATGATCCCGCCGGTCGACCAGCCGAGCAGCCGGTACGGTCCCTCCGGCTGGACCTCCCGGATGCGGGAGGCGTAGTGGGCGGCCAGCTCCTCCAGCGTGGTCGGCAGCGGATCGAGTGCCGTCGCCGCGCCGACGCCCTGGGCCTGGAGCCCGTAGATCGGCACATCGGCCGGGAGATGGCGGATCAGCCCCGCGTAGCACCAGCTCAGACCGCCCGCCGGGTGCACGCAGTGGACGGGGGAGCGGTCGCCCGGGCGGGCCGGCCGCAGCGGCAGCAGCACGTCCAGCGGGTCCTCCTCGCGGGAGACGTCCAGCGCCGCGTCGAGCGCGGCGGGCGTCGGGGCCTGGAACACCGTGCCGATCGACACCTCGATGCCGAACGCCGACTTGATCCGCCCCGCGAGGCGCACCGCGAGCAGCGAATGGCCGCCCAGATCGAAGAAATTGTCCTCCACCCCGGCGGACGGCAGCCCCAGCACCTCCGCGAAGATCGAGCAGAGCTGCTCCTCGCGCACGGTGCGCGGAGCCCGGCCCCCGCCGCCCACCGGAACGCCCGGCGCGGGCAGCGCCTTGCGGTCCAGCTTGCCGTTGCCGGTCAGCGGCAGCCGGTCCAGCACCACCACGGCCGAGGGCGCCATGTGCACCGGCAGGCTCGCCGCCGCGTGCTCGCGCAGCTCGGCCGGGAGGGGCCCGGCGCCCGGCGCGGGAACGACGTAGCCGACCAGCCGCTTGTCGCCGGGCACGTCCTCGCGCACGACGACCGCCACATCGGCGACCTTCGGATGAGTGGCCAACACGGCCTCGATCTCGCCCAGTTCGATGCGGAACCCGCGGATCTTCACCTGCTGGTCGCCGCGCCCGAAGTACTCCAGCGCCCCGTCCGCACGCCGCCGGGCGAGGTCGCCCGAGCGGTACATCCGGCTCCCGCTCTCCCCGAAGAGATGGGCGAACGGGTCGGCGACGAAGCGCCCCGCCGTCAGGTCCGGCCGCCCCAGATAGCCGAGGGCCACGCCCTGGCCGGCGACGTACATCTCACCGGTGACGCCCGGCGGCACCGGCTGGAGCCGGTCGTCCAGCACATAGACGCGCAGATCGGGGATGTTGACCCCGATGGTGCTGGAGACGGCGGAGGCGGCCGTCTCCCGGTCGAGCGCCAGGTAGGAGACATGGACCGTGGTCTCCGTGATGCCGTACATGTTGACCAGCTTCGGCGCGTTCTCGTGGTGGCGCGTGTACCAGTCCGCGAGCCGTCCCAGCTCCAGCGCCTCACCGCCGAACACCACATACCGCAGTGCCAGGTTGTGCCCCGGGGCCTCCCGGTCGGCGGCGGCCAGCTGGTAGAAGGCGGACGGCGTCTGGTTGAGCACGGTGACCTGCTCGTCGGCCAACAACCGCAGGAATGCCTGCGGGTCACGGCTCGTCAGATGCGGTACGACGACGACCCGGCCGCCGTACAGCAGCGCGCCCCACAGCTCCCACACCGAGAAGTCGAAGGCGTAGGAGTGGAACAGCGTCCACACGTCGTGCGGACCGAACGCGAACCAGTGCTCGGTCGCCGTCATCAGCCGCGTCACATTGTGCTGGGTGACGACGACCCCCTTGGGGCGGCCGGTGGAACCCGAGGTGTAGATGACGTACGCCGGGTCCTCGGCGCTCAGCGCCCGGGTCCGGTCCGCGTCGCCGACCGGCCCGTCCGGGTAGCCCGCCGCCTGGTCCACCGTGATCAGCGGGAGGTCGTGCGCGGGCAGCCGGTCCGCCGTCGCCGCGTCCGTGATCACCGCGGCCGGCCGGGCGTCCTCCAGCATGTACGCGAGGCGGTCCGCCGGGTAGTCCGGGTCCATCGGCAGATACGCCGCGCCCGACAGCGACACCGCCAGCAGCCCGGCCACCAGATCCAGCGAACGCGGCAGCGCGAGGGCCACGATGGAGCCGGGGCCGATGCCACGGGCCGCGAGCAGCCGGGCCAACGACTGGGCACGCGAGGAGAGTTGCGCGTACGTCAGCGAGTCGCCCGCGCAGCTCGCGGCCACCCGGTCCGGGTGACGGCGCACCGCCGCCTCGTACACCTCGGGAAGCGTGCGCGGCGCCGGCCGGGCGGCAGGAACCCCGTTGGCCTCCACCAGCGCGCGATGCACCTCGTCCTCACCGAGCACGGGCAGCAGCCCGACCGGGGTCTGTGGCTGCTCGGCGGCTGCGGTCAGCAGCCGGGCCAGCCGGTCCACGAGCGCCTGCGCGGTCGCCCGGTCGAAGAGATCCGTGCGGAACTCCAGGAACCCGGCGATCCCGCCGCCGGCCAACTCGCCCGCGTTCAGGGTCAGATCGAACTTGGCCGTGCCGGACGGCACGGCGGCGAGCCGCGCGGTGGCGTCCCGACCGAACGCGGCGGGCCCGTCCGCGATCGACTGCCAGGCCAGCATCACCTGGAACAGCGGGTGCCGGGCCAGCGAGCGCGGCGGGTTCAGCGCCTCCACCAGGTGGTCGAACGGCAGCGCGTCGTGTTCGTACGCGGCGAGCGTCGTCGCCCGCACCCGGTCGAGGAGGTCCCCGAAGCCGGGGTCGCCCGAGGTGTCGGTGCGCAGGACCACGGTGTTGGTGAAGAAGCCGACGAGCCCGGCCGTGGCGTCGTCGTCGCGGCCCGCCACCGGGGTGCCGATCGGGATGTCGGCGCCGCAGCCGTGCCGGGTCAGCAGGGCGGCCAGGCCCGCCTGCACGGTCATGAAGACCGTCGCGCCGTGCGCCCTGGCCAGCCGGCGCAGCGCCTCGTGCGCGGCCGCGTCCAGGGCGAACGGGACGGTGTCGCCCGCCGAGGTGGCGACCGGCGGCCGGGGTCGGTCGGTGGGCAGCTCCAGCTGGTCCGGCAGCCCCGCCAGCGCCTCGCGCCAGTGGGCGAGCTGGGCCTCGGCGAGCGGGGTCGGCGCGGCGGGGGTCCCCAGGAGCCGCTGGAGCCGTGCGGCGTGGTCGACGTACTGGCCGGACAGCGGCGTGAACTCCGGGGCGCGGCCCGCGAGGCGGGCGGTGTAGGCGGTGGCGAGGTCGCGGGCCAGGGGCGTGGTGGACGCGCCGTCGCCCGCGATGTGGTGCAGCAGCAGGAGCAGGGTGTGGTGGGCCGGGGAGTCGCTGAACAGGACCGTGCGCAGCGGCGGCTCCGCTGCCAGGTCGAAGCAGTGCCGCACCGCCTCGGTGAGGTCGCTGCCGGGCTCCGCGAGACGCAGCACGGGACGGGCCGCCTCATGCCCCGGGGGAAGGATGAGCTGGTGGGGGGTGCTGTCCCCGTCCGGTCCCGGCCCGTTGTCAGTGGGCGGATATACCGTTCTCAGTGTCTCGTGACGATCCGCCAGATCGTGCAGGGCGAGCTGGAGCGCGTCCCGGTCCAGGGGGCCGTTGACGCTCAGGACGAGCGGGATGTTGTAGGTGGGGCTGGGGCCTTCGAGGCGGTGGAGGAACCAGAGCCGCTGCTGGGCCGGAGACAGGGGGAGGGGACCGGTGCGGGGGAGCGGGGAGAGCGGCAGGGACGCGGTGGCCGCGCCGCTGCGGGTGCGTATCTGCGCCGCGATGGCCGCCGGGGTGGCGTGTCGGAAGACGTCGGCGATGGTGAACGGAACGCCGAAGTGCTCGCGGATGCGGGCTGCCAGCCGGGCGGCGAGCAGGGAGTGCCCGCCGAGGTCGAGGAAACCGGCCTCGGCGGCCGGGGGCTCCGCGATACCGAGGACGTCGGCGTAGAGCCCTCGCACGATCTCGGTGTGCGGGCCGCTCTCACCGGCGACCTCCGCACCGATGGCGGGGGAGAGCGGTTCGGGGTCCGGCAGCGCGCGGTGGTCCAGCTTGTCGTTCGCCGTACGGGGCAGGGCGTCGAGCAGCGTCACGGTCGCGGGGACCATGTGCTCGGGCAGGGCGGCGGCCAGGTGGTCGCGCAGGGCGTTCGGGGTGGGCGGTTCGGCGGCCTGCGCGGGGGAGCCGGCCTCGGTTTCGGCCCCGGTCCTGGCTTCGCTTCGCGCGCTCGCCCGCACCGGGACCGCGTAGGCGAGGAGCCGCTTGCCGTGGCCGCTGTCGCGGGCGATGACGGCGGCCGCCGCGACCTGCGGATGTGCGGCCAGCCGGGCCTGGATCTCCCCGAGTTCGATCCGGAAGCCGCGGATCTTCACCTGGTCGTCGCTGCGCCCGAGGAACTCCAGCGTGTGGTCCTCGCGGCGGCGCACCAGGTCCCCGGTGCGGTACATCCGGCCACCGGGCGCGCCGTGCTGCCCGCCGAACGGGTCGGCGACGAACCGCTCGGCGGTCAGGTCGGGGCGGCCCAGATAGCCGAGGGCCAGGCAGGCCCCGGCGACGTACAGCTCACCGGTCACACCGGCGGGCACCGGACGGAGGGAGGAGTCCAGGACGTAGACACGCGACCCGCGCACGGGTCTGCCCTCGGGGCGGGCCGGAGAGTCGCCGGGCAGCCAGTGGTAGGCGTCGACGGTCGTCTCGGTCGGCCCGTAGAGGTTGACCGGGTGCACGGCGTCGGCGGCGGTCAGCCGCTCCCACAGGGCCGGGGGCACGGTCTCGCCGCCGACGACCAGATGGGCGGGATGGTGGCGGCCCTCGTCCAGCAGCCCTTCGGCGATGAGCGCCTCGGCGTAGGAAGGGGTGACGTCGAGGTAGTCGACGCGGTGGGCGTCGACGTAGGCGGTCAGGACCGAGGGGTCCCGGTAGGCAGCGTCGTCCAGCAGATGCAGCTCATGCCCGTGGACCATCCACAGCAGCGGGTCCCAGGACGCGTCGAAGGCGAACGACGCGCTGTGGGCGACCCGGAGCCGGTCCCGGCCGGTGCGGGCGACGGCGGGGGCGATGTGGTCGGTGAGGTGGCCCGCGCCGAGATTGGCCAGTGAGGCGTGGCTGACGAGGACGCCCTTGGGGCGTCCGGTGGAACCGGAGGTGTGGATGAGATAGGCGGGGTCGCCGAGTGCGGGTCCGGCAGGGGGCGGCCCAGCGGGGCGGGCGGTGAGGGCGGCGGCCGTCGCGGGCTCGTCGAGTGCCACCGTGGGCAGCCCGTGGGCCGGCAGCGCGGCGAGCGTCGCGGCCGTGCCGACGACGCAGAGGGGCCGGGCGTCCTCCAGGACGGCCAGCGTCCGGGCGGCGGGGTGGCCGAGGTCGAGCGGCTGGCAGACCAGGCCCGCCTTCAGGACGGCGAGGAGCGCCACGACCATGTCGGCGGTCCGGGGCAGCGCCAGCGCCACCGTGGCGCCGGTGTCCCCCGGGGCCGCGTGTCCGGCCAGCAGGTGCGCCAGCCGGTCGGACGCGGCGTCGAGTTCGGCGAAGGTGAGCACGGCTCCGGAAGCGGCGGCGGCACCGGAGACAGCGCGGGCAGCCGCCTCGGCTCCGGCCGGGGCGCCGGCGGCGTCATCCGTCTCCCCGGCCCCCCGGAACGTGCCCGCCGCCGTCGAGCGCACGGCGACGGCCGTGGGCGTCAGCGCGGCCCGGGCGGCGAACGACTGGGGGAGGGTGAGTTCGGCGGCGGGCTCGGTGCGGCCGGCCGTGGCCTCGCGCACCTGGTCGCCGCTGAGCAGGTCCAGGGTGCCCACGGGCCGGTCCGGGTCGGTGAGCAGCAGCTCGGCCAGACCGTCGAGATAGCGCAGCCACGACTCCTCGTGGGCGGCGAGTCCCGTCTCCCCGTACGCGGCGGGGTTGGCGTCCAGGGTGAGCCGCAGGCCGCCGTCCGGCCCCGACGCCGCGCCGGCCGCGAGGCCCTCCACGGGGCCGGCGGCGAGGTTGCGCACGGTGCCGGGGAGTCCGGCGAAGTCCAGCGCGCCGTCGAAGGGCTTGATGTTGACCATCGGGCCGGTCAGCGGCACGTCGGCCGACTCCAGGGCCAGATCGCGGCGCAGGTCGGCCTGCGGGTAGCGCTGGTGGCGGCGGACCTCGCGGATCTCCAGCACCACCCGGCGCACGAGCTCGGCCCCGGTGTCCCGCGGGTGTACGGCGATCCGCAGCGGCAGCACGTTCACCGTCATGGCGGGGGTGCGCAGGGCCGCCGGTCCGCGCCGGTTGGTCAGCGGGAGGCCCAGCACCACGTCCTGGGCCCCGGTGAGCCGGTGCAGATGGCCCGCGGTCGCGGCGACCACGAGCTCGGCCCAGGTCGCTCTGGCCACGCGTGCCGCCCGGGAGAGCCGGTCCAGGGCGCTCGCGGGGAGGTCGGTGACCCGGTGGAGGAGGTCACCGCCGCCAGGGACATCGGCATCGGGGCGGGCGGCCTCGGGGGCGTACCCGGCCATGCGCTCCGCCCAGAAGGCGCGGTCCCGGTCGTACTCCTCACCGGCCAGGTACGCCGCCTCGTCGCCGGTCAGCTCGCTCAGCGGGGCGAACCTGCCCCCGGGCGCGGGCTCATCGGCGACGGCGGCCGAGTACAGCTCCGCCACCCGGCGGCCGATCAGCGAGAGCGCGTAGGCGTCGACGGCTATGTGGTGGACGCGCTGGTACCACCAGTGGCGGCCCTCCCCGACCCGGATCAGCGCCTGCGTCATCAGCGCGCCGGCGGCGGCCAGGTCCACCGGCCGGGCCAGGTCCTCCCGCATCCACGCCTCGGCCTGTTCCTCCGTCAGGTCGAGGCGGTGCACGACGGGATCGGCGGCGTCCGTGACGTACTGCACCGGTGCGCCGTCGGCGTCGGAGAGCCGCAGGGCCAGCGTCTCCGCCTCGCCCACGGTCCGTACGAGCGCCTCGGCGAACAGGCCGCCGTCCAGCGGCCCGTCGATCTCCACGCAATCCGCCGTGTTGAACTCCGTCCCCAGCGGCGACAGTTGGTGCGCGTAGTAGATGCCCGACTGAGCGGCCAGAAGGGGAAGTCCCGGGGAGGGGGAAGGCGGGGAAGGGGCGCCACCGGGCTGCGCTGCCGAAGAGCTGGTCGGGCGGTTCGGACGCTCATGCATGTGTGTGACGACTCCCCTGAAGGACAACGGACACCGGGCCACCGGACTCCCGGTATGCACTTAGGTAAGCCTAAGTTAACGTATGCGGGACAGTGCACGCGACCGTCCGAGGGCGGTCAGGACCGCCAGGAGAGACCATGACCGTCCCCCGGACCGAACGCCCCGAGTCGCGGGCCGGTGAAGCGGCCGACGAACGGCTCCACACCCTGCGGGCCGCCGTCCGGGACGCGGTCATGAGCAGCTCCAAGGATCTGCTCGACCTGAGCCGGCGCATCCACGCAGATCCGGAGACCGCCTTCGAGGAACACCGCTCCGCCGCCCTGTGCGCCGAACTCCTGGCCGCCCACGGCTTCGAGGTCACCGCACCCGCCCATGGCCTGGAGACGGCGTTCCGGGCCACCATCGGCTCCGGGCCGGTCACCGTCGCCATCGCCTGCGAGTACGACGCGCTGCCCGGCCTCGGACACGCCTGCGGCCACAACCTGATCGCCGCCGCCGGAGTCGGCGCGGCCCTCGGCCTCGCCCCGTACGCCGACGAACTCGGCCTGACCGTCAGGGTTCTCGGCACGCCCGCCGAGGAGCGCGGGGCGGGCAAGGCGCTCCTCCTGGACGCCGGTGCGTTCGACGGCGTGGACGCGGCGATGATGGTCCACCCCTGCCCCTTCGAGCTCGCGGACTTCCGCTCCTTCGCCCTCGGCACCCTCGACGTCACCTACACCGGCCGCTCCGCCCACCCGAGTCTCAACCCGCACGAGGGCCGCAACGCCGCCGACGCGCTGACGGTCGCCCAGGTCGCCCTGGGGCTGCTCCGTCAGCAACTGCCGCCCCAGTGGCGGGTGCACGGCGTCACCACGGCGGCCGGGACCGCGCCCAACGTGATACCCGACCTGGCCACGGCCACGTACGAGATCCGCGCCCTCGCCGCCGAGGACCTGCGGGAGCTGCGGCAGCGGGTCGAGGACTGCTTCCGGGCCGGCGCACTCGCCACCGGCTGCGAAGTGGCCCTGGAGCGCCCCGAGCCCGACTACCTCGACTTCCGGGGCGACCCGGAGCTGATCCGGCTCTGGAGCGCCAACGCCCGGGAGCTCGGCCGCGCCGAACCGGTCGAGCGCCCGCCCTTCGCCTGCACGGACATGGGCAACGTCTCGCATGTGGTGCCGTCCATCCACCCGGTGCTGGACATCAGCGGGGGAGCCTGCGGGCCGCACGAGCCCGAGTTCGTCGCGGCGGCCATCTCCCCGGCGGCCGAACAGGCCCTGCTGGACGGCGCGGTGGGCATGGCGTGGACCGCCGCGGACTTCGCGGCCGCCCGGACCGCCTCCGCGGAGGCCCCCACGTCGTCCGTCCGGACCGCCTCCGCGGAGGCCCCCACCTCGTCCGCCCGGACCGCCTCCGGAGAAGCCGCCACCCCGTCCGCCTGACCCGGCCCTTTGAGATCGTGGCCCGGCCCGGAGAACTCCGGGCCGGGCCACGATCCGCGCAATTGCTTTGGTGGTGCGGCTACTTGGCGGAGAGCGCCTTGATGTAGTCCTCCATCACGACATCGGCCGCCAGCGGGCCGCCGCGGGTGGACCACACCGAGCCGTCGACCGTCACGACCTGCTTGTTCTTGACCGCGCCGAGCTCCTTGTAGGCCGGCTTGTCCTGGACGTCCTTGAGCGCCTTGGCGCCGTCCGAGGTCAGCGTCGACAGGAACAGCCAGTCGCCGTCGATCTCGTTGATCTTCTCCAGGCTGAGCGACGGGGTGTGCGCGTTGCCGTCCTTGTTCTGGGACTTGGGCCGCTTCAGCCCCATCTCCAGCGCGACCCCGCTCGCGAACTGCTTGTTCTCCATCCAGCTCGGCCCGTCCGGGTTCCAGCGGACGATGGAGACCTCGGCGCCCTTGTTCTTCCCGAGCTTCTCCCCGGCGGCCTTGGCGGCGGCCTCGTGGTCGGTGATGAACTTGTTGGCCGCGTCCAGCTTGTTGACGGCGTTGCCGACACCGCGGAAGAACAGCTTCCAGTCGTCGGTCGGCGCCATCGTCACCAGCGTGGCCGGGGTGATCTCGCGGAGCTGCTTGAGCACCTGCTCGTCCTGCATGTCACCGGCGAGGATCAGGTCGGGCTTGGCGGCGACGACCTTGTCCATGACCGGCTGGAGGAGGTTGCCGACGACGTTGACGCCCTCGACCTTCTCCGCCAGGTAGGCCGGCGGCTTGTCCAGGCCCTGCCCGTTGGTGATGCCGACCGGCTTGATGTCCAGCGCAAGCACCGCGTCCAGGTCCTCCTGGGTGAGCGTCACGATGCGCTTGGGCTCCGTGGGTATCTCCACGGCCGCACCGGTGGCGTCCTTGACGGTCCGGGTGGCGGACGAGGCGGAGTCGGCCTTGCCCGCCTTCTTGTCGCCGGAGGGCTTGCCGGAGTCGGAGTCCGTTCCGCAGGCGGTGAGGAGGAGGGCGGCGGCGCCGAGCGTGGCGACGGCTCGCGCCGCTCTTCGGGAGGCGGTGCGGACGGGGCGGCGGTGCAGGGTCATCAAGGGCTCCGGAATCAACGGGACATGAAGCGACGAGGGCACTACGGCAGCACGAGGGCGACCGAGGGCCGCTCGGCGAGCTAAGGTTAGCCTTACTTTAGCGGCATCAGGCAAGGTGATGCCCCATTTCTTCGGAAAGGCCGGTCGTCGTGGACATCCGTGTTGAACAGCTCACCGCTGGATACGCCGGTCATACCGCCGTGGACCACGTCGATCTGACCGTGCCGTCCGGACAGGTGGCGGCGATCGTCGGCCCCAACGGCTGCGGCAAGTCGACCCTGCTGCGCTGTGTGGCCCGCCTCCACCAGCCCCGCTCGGGTCAGGTGTTCGCCGGCGACGCCGACGTCTGGCAGCTCCGCCAGCGCGACGCCGCCCACCGCATAGCCCTGCTGCCCCAGGCCCCGCAGGCCCCCGAGGCGGTGACCGTCGCCGGACTCGTACGGTACGGACGCCACCCGCACCAGGGCCTGTTCCGCCAGTGGTCGCACGAGGACGAGGAGGCGGTCACCCGCGCCCTGGAGGCCACCGGCACCACCGCTCTGGCCGACCGCCGCCTCGACCAGCTCTCCGGCGGCCAGCGCCAGCGCTGCTGGCTCGCCATGGCCCTCGCCCAGGAGACCCCGATCGTCCTCCTCGACGAACCGACCAGCGCCCTCGACATCGGCCACGCCGTGGAGGTCCTGGACCTGGTGCGCGAGGTCGCGGCGCAGGGCCGCACCATCGTCATGGTCGTCCACGACCTGGCCGCGGCCGCCCGCTACGCCGACACCCTGGTCGCCATGCGCGCCGGCCGGATCGTCGCCTCCGGGCCGCCGCGCGAGATCGTCGACGCCGACCTGGTGCGGGAGCTGTACGGCATCGAGGCGGAGATCCTCACCGCGACCTCGGACGGCGCCCCCGTCGTCGTACCGACCGTCCACGTGCCCGCGGTCGGCGTCTGAGCCGCGCCGCACCGCCGGTCCGTCGCGCGCACCCACCCCCGTGCGCCGCGCGTCGCACCCCCGAAACGCCGATGGGCCCCTCCGTCCGGGGGCCCATCGGTCTGTTCGGGCGCGGCTCAGGCGGTCTCGTCGCCGCGGAACACGCCGAGGATCTCCTCGGCGGCCAGCGTCGCCGTCAACGTGCCGTCCCGGACCCGCTGTTCGAGATCCGGGGCGAGCTTGCGCACCGCCGGGTGGTTGCGCAGGCTGTCCAGCAGCTCGTCGCGGACCATCGTCCAGGTCCAGTCCACCTGCTGGTCGCGGCGCTTGGCCGCGAGCCTGCCGGTGGACTCCAGGACCGTACGGTGCTGCTCCAGCCGCTCCCACAGCGTGTCGAGCCCGGTCGACTCGCGGGCGCTGCACGTGAGGACCGGGGGGGTCCAGGCCGCGTCCACCGGGTGCATCAGCCGCAGCGCGCCCGCCAGTTCGCGCGCCGCCGAGCGGGCGTCGCGCTCGTGCGGGCCGTCCGCCTTGTTCACCGCGATGGCGTCCGCCAGCTCCAGGACGCCCTTCTTGATGCCCTGCAACTGGTCGCCGGTCCGGGCCAGGGTCAACAGCAGGAACGTGTCCACCATGTTGGCGACCGCCGTCTCCGACTGCCCGACCCCCACCGTCTCCACGAGCACCACGTCGTACCCCGCCGCCTCCATCACCACGATGGACTCCCGGGTCGCCTTCGCCACCCCGCCCAGCGTCCCGGCGGTGGGGGAGGGGCGCACGAAGGCCGCCGGGTCCACCGCGAGGCGTTCCATCCGGGTCTTGTCGCCCAGGATGGAACCGCCGGTACGGCTGGAGGACGGGTCCACGGCCAGCACCGCCACCCGGTGCCCGAGCCCGGTGAGCATCGTGCCGAGCGCGTCGATGAAGGTGGACTTGCCCACCCCCGGCACCCCGCTGATCCCGATCCGCCGGGCCCGCCCGGCGTGCGGCAGCAACTGGCTCAGCAACTCCTGGGCCAGCACCCGGTGTTCGGCCCGCGTCGACTCGACGAGCGTGATGGCGCGCGCCACGAACGCCCGCCTGCCGTCGAGCACTCCCCGCACATAACTGTCGATGTCGATCTTGGCGGCCATCCGGTCAGCGGCTCACAGCTCGTGGCCGAGCGCGGCGGCGAGCCGCGTCACCAGATCGTGGGCGGCGTCCGGGATCACCGTCCCCGGCGGGAACACCGAGGCCGCCCCCGCCTCGTGCAGGGCCTCGATGTCCTGCGGCGGAATCACCCCGCCCACCACGATCATGATGTCCTCGCGCCCCTCGGCGGCCAGCTCCTCGCGCAGCGCCGGCACCAGCGTCAGATGCCCCGCCGCCAGCGAGGAGACGCCGACGATGTGCACGTCCGCCTCGACGGCCTGACGCGCCACCTCGCCGGGCGTCTGGAACAGCGGGCCGACGTCCACGTCGAAGCCCAGGTCGGCGAAGGCCGTGGCGATCACCTTCTGGCCCCGGTCGTGGCCGTCCTGGCCCATCTTGGCGACCAGGATGCGCGGACGGCGGCCCTCCGCCCCCTCGAACGCGTCGACCAGCGCGCGGGTGCGGTCCACCGAAGGGGAGTCCCCTGCCTCTTTGCGGTACACACCGGAGATCGTACGGATCTGCCCGGCGTGCCGCCCGTACACCTTCTCCAACGCGTCCGAGATCTCCCCGACCGTGGCCATCGCCCGCGCCGCGTCGACCGCCAGCGCCAGCAGATTGCCCTCCAGGCCCGGCCCCGGGGCGCTCTCGGCGGCGGCCGTCAGCGCCCGCAGCGCCTCCTGGCACGCCACCTCGTCGCGCTCCTCGCGCAGCCGCCGCAGCTTCTCGATCTGCTGGGTGCGCACCGAGGAGTTGTCGACCTTGAGGACGTCGATCTTCTCGTCGGTCTCCACCCGGTACTTGTTCACCCCGATCACCGGCTGCCGCCCGGAGTCGATCCGCGCCTGTGTGCGGGCGGCCGCCTCCTCCACCCGGAGCTTGGGGATGCCCGCGTCGATGGCCTTCGCCATCCCGCCGGCCGCCTCGACCTCCTCGATGTGCTGCCAGGCCCTCTCGGCCAGGTCGCGCGTCAGCTTCTCCACATACGCGCTGCCGCCCCACGGGTCGATGACCCGGCAGGTCCCCGACTCCTGCTGGAGCAGGAGCTGGGTGTTGCGGGCGATCCGCGCCGAGAAGTCGGTGGGCAGCGCCAGCGCCTCGTCCAGCGCGTTGGTGTGCAGCGACTGGGTGTGCCCCTGGGTCGCGGCCATCGCCTCCACACACGTACGCGTCACGTTGTTGAACACGTCCTGCGCCGTCAGCGACCAGCCGGACGTCTGTGAATGGGTGCGCAGCGAAAGGGACTTGGGGTTCTTCGGGTCGAACTGCTTGACCAGGCGCGCCCACAGCAGCCGGGCCGCCCGCAACTTGGCGACCTCCATGAAGAAGTTCATGCCGATCGCCCAGAAGAACGACAGCCGGGGCGCGAACGCGTCGACGTCCAGGCCCGCTTCCTGCCCGGCGCGCAGATACTCCACCCCGTCCGCCAGCGTGTACGCCAGCTCCAGATCGGCCGTCGCCCCGGCCTCCTGGATGTGATAGCCGGAGATCGAGATGGAGTTGTAGCGCGGCATCTTCTGCGAGGTGAACGCGAAGATGTCGGAGATGATCCGCATCGAGGGCGTCGGCGGATAGATGTAGGTGTTGCGGACCATGAACTCCTTCAGAATGTCGTTCTGAATGGTCCCGGCCAGCTTCTCGGGCGGTACGCCCTGCTCCTCGGCGGCCACGATGTACAGCGCCAGCACGGGCAGCACCGCGCCGTTCATCGTCATCGACACCGACATGCGGTCCAGCGGAATGCCGTCGAAGAGCTGGCGCATGTCGTAGATCGAGTCGATCGCCACCCCGGCCATGCCGACGTCGCCGGTCACCCGGGGGTGGTCGCTGTCGTACCCCCGGTGGGTCGGCAGGTCGAAGGCGACCGACAGACCCTTCTGACCGGCCGCGAGGTTGCGCCGGTAGAACGCGTTGGACTCCTCGGCCGTGGAGAAGCCTGCGTACTGCCGGATCGTCCAGGGCTGGTTGACGTACATCGTCGGGTACGGTCCGCGCAGATACGGGGCGATGCCCGGGTACGAGTGCAGCGCGTCCAGGCCCTCCAGGTCCTCGCCCGTGTAGAGCGGCTTGACCGTGATGCCCTCGGGCGTCTCCCAGAGCGGGGCCTCCTGGGCGCCGTCTGCGGCCTTCACCACCGCCGCCCGCCACTCATCGGCGGAACCGGCCGGGGGAGCGGCGGACTCCAGCGCGATCCCGGAGAAGTCGGGAACGGAGGATTTCTGTTCCGTGGGCGATGTCTGCATCACGCCACTCCCATGCGATCGAGTACGGAGGTGAGAACGGCGACCGTGTCGCAGCCCGCGAAGACGTAGGAGTCGACGTCGGCGTACTCGCCGGGGCGTCCCGCCAGGAACACCTGCGCCGCGCCCGCCGACTTCAGCGCCCCGGCCACCCCGGCGGCCTGCTCGGCGTACAGGGCGTCCGAGGAGCACAGGCAGGCGACGCCCGCGCCGGAGGCGGTCAGGGCCGCCCCGGCCGTCGCCGCGTCCACCGACACCGGATCGTGCACCGCCTCGATCCCGCCCGCCCCGAAGAGGTTGACGGCGAACGAGACCCGCGCGGTGTGCGCGGCGGCCGGTCCCAGCGCGGCGACGAACACCTTGGGCCGCGCCCCCGTCGCCGCGAGGTGCGCGTCCGACCGGGCGCGCAGCGCCTCGAACGCCTCGTCGCGCCGGACCCTGGGCAGACCGCCCGGAGCCCCGGCGTACGCGTCGGGCGCGGGCTCCCGCTCCACCGGGCGCTCGGAGGGCATCGGGAACTCGCTGACCCCGGTCACCGGCTCCCTGCGGCGGGCCAGCTTCGCGCTGCGCGCCGCCCAGGTGGCGGCGAGCCGCTCCGCGACCATCCCCGAACGCAGGGCCGCCGGCAGTCCGCCCGCCCGCTCGGTCTCCTGGAAGAACGCCCAAGCGGCCAGGGCCAGTTCGTCGGTGAGCCGCTCCACGTACCAGGAGCCGCCCGCCGGGTCGATCACCCGGGCCAGGTGCGACTCCTCCATGAGGATCGTCGAGGTGTTACGGGCGATCCTGCGGGCAAACGCGTCGGGCAGGCCCAGCGCGTGATCGAACGGCAGCACGGTCACGGAGTCAGCGCCGCCGACCCCCGCGCCCAGCGTGGCGAGCGTGGTGCGCAGCATGTTCACCCACGGGTCACGGCGCGTCATCATCACCGCAGAGGTCACGGCGTGCTGCCGCTGAGCCCCGGCTCCGGGAGCCCCCGACGCCTCGGCGACCCGCGCCCACAGCCGCCGCGCCGCCCGCAGCTTCGCGATCGTCAGGAACTGGTCGGCGGTGGCCGCGTAACGGAACTCCAGCTGGGCGCACGCCTCTTCCACGCTGAGGCCCGCCTCGGTCAGCGCCCGCAGATAGGCGACCCCGGTCGCCAGGGACAGCCCCAGCTCCTCGGCGGCCGAACCGCCCGCCTCGTGGTACGGCAGGGCGTCGACGGCGATCGCCCGCAGCCCCGGGTACTCCCGGCCGCACACCCGCGCCCAGCGGACGGCGGCGGCGAGGTCCGCCTCGACGCCGGTACGGGCCTCATGGCCGAGCGGGTCGGCTCCCAGCGTTCCCCGGGCCTCGTTCCTGGCGACGCCGCGCTCCTCGTACAGGCGCAGCAGCTCGCCGGCGGCGGCGTCCAGGTCGGCGGGGGCGTCGAGGACGATGGGGGCCAGATCGAGGTAGACGCCGTCCAGCGCGCGGGCGAGCGAGCCCGCGGGGACGCCGGCCGGGCCGCCCACGGTGAGCCAGAGGGAGGTGACCCCGTTCTCCAGATCGCCGAGCACGGCCTCGTTCAGCCGGGCGGGATCCGTCAGGGCGTGGCGTTGGCGCACGTCCCAGCCGCCCGCCGCGTTCCCTTCGGCCCTGCTGCCCCGGGTGAAGGGGGCGAAGCCGGGAAAGCCGGTGTCGGGCGAGGCGTCGTGCGCGGTGTAGAGGGGCCGGGTGGTGAGCCCGTCCTCCAGTGTGGTGGACAGCGCTTCCTCGGCGGCCGAGCCCGAGACTTCCTTGCCCGACTTGCGCAGAACGCCTTCGACGAGGCTCTGCCACTGGTCATGGGAGGGGTCGGGGAACGCGGCGGCCGGAGAGAGCCCGTCAGCTGGCTGGACCGTCATGGTCAGATGCTAGGTCAGTGCGAGGAAAGAGCAGCAGGGGCACGTGCTGTGACCTTGCCCTCTCCGGTCCGCACTTGATCCTTTACTTACCGTCGCGTAACCCGCCCCTTCGGGCGACCGGGAGCAACACGGCCGGGCCCGACAACCGGGTTAATCCACACGGTGATGCATATTATGTGCGAAGTTTCTTCTTTTTCACCCGGTTTCCAGTGGAATGCCCGTATGTACGTCGATGGCCCTGGGTCTGTCGGCGTACGGAGAGGACGCGACCGTGGCCGTCGGACCTGTGGAGTACCTCGTCATCGCCTTCCCCGGCAGCCGCTTCGCCGAGGCGATCGCGCCTGTCCTCGCCGACGCCGTGGCATCCGGTGCTGTACGCGCCCGCGACCTGGCATTCGTCCGCCGGGCCGAGGACGGCACGCCGACGCGGGCGGAGCTGCGCGAGCTGGACCCGGAAGGAGTGGTGCCCCGTGACGCGGGCGAGGGCGGGGCGGAGCCCGGGCTGACCGCCTCGGACGTCGACGTGGTCGGCCGCGGCCTCCCGCAGGGCGACTCCCTCGCGCTCGTCGTCCGGGACGACCTGTGGACCCCGCGGCTCGCCGCCGCCGTCCGGGCGGCGGGCGGCGCGTTCGTCGCGCACGAGCGCCTCGGCGCGGGTGCGCCGGATGCGGACGGGGGCGCGGAGGACGACATCATCACCCGGCTGGAGAGGCTCGCCGAGCTGCGGCAGCGGGACGTGCTGACCGACGCCGAGTTCGCCGAACAGAAGGCGAAGCTGCTGGCGGACTGACATCCGCCCGAGGCTCCGGGCGTACGCGGCGAGCCGGGCGGCGCCCCGGAGCGCACACGGCGTCCTTGAGTGGTCGCTCGTCGGCGTCACGAGCGCCGTTGGTCCCGATATGTGGAATTCCTGGAATTCGTCAGGGAAAGAGGCAGTTCATCGTGCAGACCGCCCGGACCGTTCCGGCCGCCACCGTTGTCAATCTGCGCGACCTGGGCGGCATCGCCCTGGACCGTGACCGCCGGGTGCGCCAAGGCGTCCTGTTCCGCTCGGGGCAGCTGAGCGACCTCGACCCCGAGGGCGACCGGGGGGTGGCCGCGCTCGGCATCCGTACCGTCGTCGACCTGCGCACCGCCGACGAACGGCAGTGGGCCCCGGACCGGCTCCCCGCCCGGGCCCGGCTCTTCGTCGCCGACGTCCTGGGCGATCACCCCGGCGTCGCGCCGGCCCGCCTCAAGGCGCTGCTCGCCGACCCGGCCGAGGCGGAACGCGCGCTGGGCGGCGGCCGGGCCGAGGAGCTGTTCGCCGAGACCTACCGCAAGCTGGTGCTCTCGCCGGGAGCGGCGGCCGCCTACCGGGCCTTCCTGGAGACGGCGGCGGACCCCGGCGCGCGCCCGGTGCTCTTCCACTGCACGGCGGGCAAGGACCGCACCGGCTGGGCGGCGGCCGTGCTGCTGATGATCCTGGGGGCCTCCCGCGAGACGGTGCGGTCGGACTTCCTCTCCGTGAACCCCGCCGTGCGGGCCGCGTTCGCCCCCTACGTACAGAAGTTCCTGGACGGCGGCGGCGACCCGGTCGTGGCGGCGGCGATCGTCGAGGTCCGCCCCCGCTACCTCGACGTGGCGCTCGACGCCATGGACGAGCGGTGGGGCGGTCTCGACGGCTATGTGCGCAAGGGGCTGCGCCTCCCGGAAGCCGCGCTGGAGCGGCTGCGCGCGGGGCTGGTGATCGTCGGCTGATCCCGCGCGGCGGCCCGCCGTGGACCTTCATACCCCCAGGGGGTATGTTGGGCGCGTAGGGAACCCCAGTCGTCCGCAGGGAGGCAGTCATGAGCACCGGACTGAGAATCGCGGCGTTCGCGGCCGCGGTCGCCGTCGTCTTCGGCGTCGCCTTCGGTGTGGGCAGGGTGGTGGGACCGACCGACGAGCCCCCTCCTCCCGCCCCCACCCACCAGGAGGAGAACCACAGCGCCACGGAGAGCCACGGCGCCCCGGAGGAGTGAGGAAAAGGGCCGGCGGGGAGCCGGGACGCCTCTGGCGCGTACGGCCGCGAGGGGCCGGTCCGACCGGTGCTTCGCGGTCGGGACCGGCCCCTCGCGGCCGTACGTCATCACGTCGTGAGGTCAGCGCCTAGGGTGTGTCCGGCGGATCAGGACCGGATAGGCCGGACACACCCTAGAGGCGCACGAGGCGCTCCGTCAGATCGCGGTACTGCTGGAGGGCGATCCGCAGATCCTCCGTCCCGGCCTCGGACCGCTCCCCGTCGCGATCGGCGCGCAGCAGCCGCGACCGGTCCGACAGGGCTTCCGTGAGCTTGGCGACGACCTCGTCGAAGGTGGCGTCGGCCTCCTGCACCGCCTGGCGCGGGTTCTCCACGAAACCGGCCACCGCCTGGTGGATCCGGGCGTCGAACTTCTCCCGCTCCTCCGTCGCGAACAGAGGACGGCCGTTGCCGTCCCCGACGGACCCGGTCGAGCGGCCGGCGTCCGTACCGGGGGAGGACGTCTTCGCGGAACCGGTGCGGCCGGTGTCCCGGGAATCGGGGGAGGCCGTCGTGCGGCCGGTCTCCCGGGCGTCCGGGGAAGTCGCCGCGCGGCCGGTGTCCGCACTGCCGGGCGTACGGGTCGTCCCGGTGTGCGCCGGGTCGGCCGCCGGGGCCGATGTGCCCAGGGCGCCGTCGCTCGTCGGCGTGGACCCGGAGGGCTTGGCCGCCGCGGGCGGTACGGGCGCAGCCGGCGCGGTGCCGGGAGGCGTCACGGGCGGGACGCGCTCGGCCCCGGTGGACGGTGTGGGCCTGTTCGGCGTGGAGCCGGTGTTCTCGGTGCCGTTCGGATTCTGCGTCATGATGTGCCCCGTCCCTTCGTCAGCTGTCGGTTGCCGTGCTCGCGTTGTTCCGGGCCGTCCTCGAGGAGCGCGTCGAAGAGGCCGCGGGCCTCGACGAACGCCTCGCGCATCTCCTCGGTGTCGGCGCCGTCCCGCCGCACGCTGTGCACCCGGCGGTAGCCGTCGACATGGCGGGCGTGGTGGACGGAGAGCGCGTCGGTGCGGTCCTCGAAGTTCTCACCGGCCGGGAAACCACGGTCGCGGGAGAGGTCGGCCAGCAGTGCGTCGGCCTCGTCGAGCGCCTGCTGCGGCGACTCGACGAACTGCTCCTGGGTCCGGGCCCAGCGCGCGGTGTAGTCGGCGCGGGCCGCCTCGGTCAACGGGCGCTTCTCGATGTGCCCGTGCCGCTTCACCCGCTCCTCGAGCTCCAGCTCGGCCGCCTTGGTGTCGCCGTCGTGCCGGGCGACCACCCGGTCGTACTCGGGGCCGAAGCGGCCGTGCAGACTCCGGCCGCCGGCCTGACGGCCGCGGACCAGGAAGAAGTAGGCGGCTGCGGCCAGGACGACGACCACGGCGATGATGATGATCACTGTTGTCACGGCTACCGCCCCCACCGCTCATCGGCCGGTACGCGGCTCTGGTGTCGCACAGTGGTCAACCCCTTTCGGTCCGGGCCCGGCGGAGCAACCGCCGGGCGACGTGCAGGAGTCCGTGTACCCCCGAACAGCCGTTCATGCGGACATCGTGCGACGGAATGGTCTGTGTATCGTGAACGCGCCGAACCGGCGGCAGGTGGGAGACCCGGCGGACGGCCGGGCGGGGCGGCCGGAACGCGACCCGGCGGACGCCCGTGAAGCCGTACGCGATACGCGACCCGGCGGACGCCCGCGGAACCGTACGTAATACTCGTCGTATGAGATCAGGCGTTACGGCATCCCGGCGCGGCGCGTTCCGTCCGGACCCGCTGGTCCGCCGGGCCACGGTGCGCGACGCCCGGCGGCTCACCCGGCTGGTCCGCGCGTCACGCGCCTACGAGGGCCCCTACGCCCCGATGGTCGAGGGCTACCGGGTCGGACCGGACTACATCGAGACGCACCGGGTCTTCGTGGCGGCCGACCGCGCCGACGACCGGGTCCTCGGCTTCTACGCGCTGATCCTCCAGCCGCCCGAGCTCGACCTCATGTTCGTCGCCGACGAGGCCCAGGGCCTCGGCATCGGACGGCTGCTGATCGGCCATCTGCGGGAGGAGGCCCGGCGGGCGGGCGTGAGCGCGCTGCGGATCGTCGCGCACCCGCCCGCCGAGGGTTTCTACCGCGGTGTGGGGGCCGAGCCGGTCGGCACCGTACGCGCCGACCCGCCCGCGGTGATGTGGGACCGCCCCGAATTCCTGCTCACCACCGGCTGACCGCCGCCCGCGCTCAGCCGCCGTAGGGGCGGGTGATGCATTCCAGGAAATGACCGCTGGGATCGGGGAAGTAGACGCCCCGGCCGCCGTCGTTGTGGTTGATCTCGCCGGGCAGCTTCCGATGCGGATCGGCGTAGTACGCGATCCCCAGCTCCTGGATCCGGACGAACGCCGCGTCGAACTCCGCCTCCGAGATGAGGAAGGCGTAGTGCTGCGGCGCGATGGACTCCTCGGGGATCGTCGCGAAGTCCAGCGTGACGCTGTTCGCGAGGACGACCGGAATGAACGGGCCCCACTCCGGTCCGATGTCCAGGCCCAGCAGATTCGCCAGGAACTCGGCGGACTCGCGGTTGTCGCGGCAATGAATGATGGTGTGGTTCAACTCGACCGACACGGTGGAATGCCTCCAACGGGCACTCACGGGCTACCTCCACGCCTCACCCGGACGGTGACCGACGCGCGATGCCGTGGACAGATCGTATTACGGGAGCGGGGCATGGGTCGACCGGGAAGTACCGGCCGTACCCGGTGGATTGGTCCCGCCGGGCCGGGGCACCAGTAGTCCCGGATCGAACGGGTGCGCCAGTGCGCCCGGTCATGTCGAGAAGAGGATGGCGCCCATGTCGGAGACCAACGGCAGAGGCCGCGAGGAGACCGCGGACGAGCGGGCGGACCGCCAGTGGGGGGAACTCCTCCAGGAACTGCGCGTCGCCCAGACCGGGGTGCAGATCCTCTTCGGCTTCCTCCTCGCCGTGGTGTTCCAGCCCAGGTTCGTCGACCTGCCCGACGTGGACCGCGACATCTACGTGATCACGGTCGTACTCGGCTCCGCCACCGCCGCCGCGCTGATCGGCCCCGTCTCGTACCACCGGCTGCTCACCGGCCGGCGGATGAAGCCGGAGACGGTCATCTGGGCCTCGCGCATGACCGTCTTGGGGCTGGGGCTGCTCTTCCTCACGATGTGCTCGACCCTGCTGCTGATCATGCGGGTCGCCCTCCACAACACGTTCGCCCTGTGGCTGGTCGCCGGGATAGCGCTGTGGTTCCTGGCCTGCTGGTTCATCTTCCCCCTCTGGGCGCTGGCCCGCGGCCGCTCCGGGCCGCGCACGGACGAGCCGCGCGAGGGGGAGTCGTCCAGCGGCGCGAAGGACCGCGAGGGAGAGTCGTCCGCCGGTGCCGAGGACCGCGACGGGAAGTCGTCCGCCGGCGCGAAGGACTGAACCGCTCAGCCCGCCGGAGGACCGACCGGACCGCGCACGTCGGTCACCGTGAACAGTGCGCCGTCCGGGTCCCGCAGGGTGACCTCCTTGCCGCCCAGCACCGACAGCTCCTCGACGTGGGCGCCGCCGTGCCGCTCGGCCGCCGCGACCGTTCCCGCGAGGTCCTCCACCGGGAACTGCACCTGCCAGCGCGGGCGCACCACCGGATCGACGGCGGCCTCCACCGCTCCGGAGCTGATCCGGGCCAGCGGGTGCCCCTCGCACCGCACGATGACCTCGTCACCCTCGTACGCGACGTCACAGGCTCCGGGGAGGCCGCTCGCCCAGTCGAGTACCTCCCCGTAGAAGATCGCCGCGTCGAAGGCGTCCCGGGTCCGCAGCCGCAGCCACGCGTGCGCGTGGTCGTCGGGGGCCGGCGGCGAGGCGGAGGGCTCGGTGCGCTCCCAGAGCCCGAAGGCGGCCCCGTCCCGGTCCGAGGCCAGCACACCGCGCCCCTTGCCCAGGGTCAGCGGCCCCACCGCCACCGTTCCGCTGCGCTCGCGCACCCGGGCCGCGGCCCGGTCCGCGTCCGACACCGAGAAGTACGGCGTCCAGGCCACCACGACCTGGTACGCGGACGACACGGCGAAGATCCCGGCGACCGGCACCTCGCCCCGGCGCGCCACGGAGAACTCCGCGCCCAGCCGGCCAGGGCGGAACGACCAGCCCAGGACCTCGGCGTAGAACCGTTGAGCGGCCTTGAGGTCCCGGGTCATCAGGGTGACCCAGCACGGTGCCGCCGGGCCGGTCAGAGGCGCCGCGGAGGGGGCCGTACGGGGCTCGCTTCCGGTCATGGTCCACTGCCTTCTCACGGGTGTGCGGCGCACGGGATCGGCTGCCGCGGTCCAGCACCCACCCTCGACCGGCCCGGCCCGTCCCGCAACGCGGGCCCGCTCGCCGTCCCCCCCCGCTCACAGTCCCCCGCGCAGCGGGGCGTTCGTGATGTCGAGGAAGACCTGGTCCGCCTGCGGCCACCGGTCGCACATGGCTTCCCTGATGCGCATCGAGACCTCCTCCACCCGCTCGCTGTCGATGCCGGGAGCGAGGTCGACGCGGGCCGCCACCAGCACGGAGTCCATGCCCAGGCGCATGGTGAGGAGTTCGGCCACGTTGTCGATCTCGTTCTGGCGCATGAGGAAGCCCACGAGATCGCGTTGCATGTCCGGATCGACCGACTCCCCGATGAGCTGGTCCCGGGCGTCCCGGCCGAGCCGGAAGGCGACGTACACCAGGAGCAGCCCGATGCCCAGGGAGGCGGCCGCCTCCCAGACCACGCTGCCCGTGGCCAGGTGCAGGGACATGCCCGCGATGGCCAGGCTGACGCCGAGCACGGCGGTGCTGTCCTCCGCGATGACCGTACGCAGCGCCGGGTCCAGGGCCGCGCCCTTCTCACCGCGCGCCTGGTGCAGGGCCCGGGCCAGTGAGGTGCTCTCCGCGACGAGGGCGACACCGAGCACGACCAGCCCGGCGGTGTAGCCGGTGGGCGACTCGTGGTCGTCCCGGCGCAACGCCGAAAGCCCCTGGTAGAACGAGAAGCAGCCGCCCATCACGAAGATGCCGACCGCGGCGAGCAGCGCCCAGAAGAAGCGCTCCTTGCCGTAGCCGAACGGGTGACGGGCATCGGCGGGGCGGCGGCTGCGCCGCAGGGCCGCGAGCAGGAAGATCTCATTGAGGCTGTCGGCGACCGAGTGGGCCGCCTCGGACAGCAGAGCGGGCGAGCCGGAGATCAGCCCGCCCACGGTCTTGGCTGCCGCGATCACGAGGTTGGCCGCGAGCGCGACCAGGACCGTGACGCGTGTTCGTCGGTCGGCGGCCGACCGGCTCATCACTACCTCCGGTGACGAGGGGGCCGCGGACCCGCCCCCGATGGGGGACGGTCAGCTGCGAGGGGGATCCGTGTCGGTGCGCGGACCGTCCTGATGGGGCGGCAACGGCGCGTTGCCGTGATCGTCCAGCTGATGCGGGTTGAGGGCACGGCCGTCGTCGGGGAAGCGGTCGGACGCGTGCGGGTCGTGGGCGTCGATGTGCGTGCGCCCCTCCGGCTTCCTCGGCTGTTCGTCGGGGCGCGGGGGCGGCGGTTCGGCGTCCTTCTTGCGCTTGCCCAGCAGGAATCCGCCGATCAGCAGACCCACCACGGCGAGCGCGGCGACGGGGAAGACGATGGCCAGCGCGCCCGTGCCGTCGGCGAGAGTGGCGGCCAGTGACTGCGTGGCTGCGTTCGTTACATCCATGCTTGCCGCATACCCCGGGGGAAGGCTGTCAGTCGGCTGTTCACATCAATTCATGTTTTATGAGTAGGTAACGGGAAAAGCGTTTCGCATGGTGCGAATCGGCTACACGATGATGACCGAGCAGACCGGGCCGCGAGAACTCGTGCGGGACGTGGTGGCGGCGGAGGCGGCGGGTTTCGACTTCTCCGTCACCTCCGACCACTACTTCCCCTGGCTGCGGGAGCAGGGGCACGCCCCGTACGCCTGGGCCGTCCTCGGCGCGGCGGCACAGGCCACCGAGCGCATCGGCCTGATGACGTACGTGACCTGTCCGACCACCCGGTACCACCCGGCGGTCGTCGCCCAGAAGGCCGCCACGCTCCAGATCCTCGCCGAGGGCCGGTTCCGGCTCGGCCTCGGCTCCGGCGAGAACCTCAACGAACACGTCGTCGGCGCGGGCTGGCCGGCCGCCCACGTACGGCTGGAGATGCTGGACGAGGCCATCGAGATCATCGGGGCGCTCTTCGACGGCGGTGACGTCAGCCACCACGGCGCCCACTACGACGTCGAGAACGCCCGGCTCTGGGACCTGCCCGAGCGCCGGGTGCCCATCGGCGTCGCGGTGTCCGGCCCGTCCTCCTGCGAGCTCGCCGGCCGCACTGCCGACCTGGTGATCGCCACCGAGGCCAAGAGCGGCCTGCTGGACGACTTCGACCGGCACGGAGGCGCGGGAAAGCCCCGGGTGGGCCAGCTCCCCGTCTGCTACGACACCGACCGGGACGCCGCGCTCGCCCGCGCCCACGAGCAGTTCCGCTGGTCGGTCGGCGGCTGGAAGGTCAACTCGGAGCTTCCCGGGCCCGCCGCCTTCGCCCAGGCCACCGAACTCGTCCGCCCCGAGGACGTCGCGGCGTCCATCCCGTGCGGACAGGACGTGGACGAGTTCGTCGACGCCGTACGCGCCTACAGCGACGCGGGCTTCACCGAGATCGCACTGGTCCAGGTGGGCGGCGAACATCAGCAGTCCTTCATCTCATGGGCGGAGAAGTCCCTCCTGCCCGCTCTCCGCGAGCTCTAGCCCTCCGGGCGGCGCCGGGCCCGGGCGACGCACCCCCGGCCCTTCCCGTGTCGCCGCCGGCCCGGCGCGGGGTCAGCCTGGAGAAGACCCGAAGGCCGGCACTCGATGGAAGGAACCCCGTGAACAGCACCCCGGAACGAAGCGGCGACGACTCCACAGCCGACCAGGAGGTGCTGGTGTCGCTGAGCCGGTGCGACCTCGCGGACGCGCGAACCGTGTTCCACGTCCTCGGCAGCGCCTTCGACTCCGACCGCGCCGCCGACGACGAACCCGAGCGGACTAGCGGCCCCCGCCCGACCGTCTGGGTCACCACCGTCGACGTGTCCGAACCGAAGGCCGCCGTCGAGCCCGCGACGCTCTCCGCACCGGTCACCGTGGACGCCCAGGGCGGCTACTGGGCCGTCGACCGGCTCCGCGACCACCTCACCGGCGCGTTCGCCGTACGCATCGTCGGCACCGCGGCGGGGGACCAGGAGCAGGAAGTCAGGCTGCGCCTGGAGAACCGCTGACACCCTCGTCGTCCCGGCCGCGCGCCGCAGACGACGAAACGGCTGTGAACAGGGTCAACACAGGCCCGTAGTGAAAGGTGTTCGAGCATGGATTCCCTCGCCCTGGGAGCGGTCACCGCGCCGGAGCCGGTCACCGTCGAACGTTCGAGCGTGACCCTGCACATCAACGGGGAGGAGACCCGGCTGACGCTCGACCACCGCACCACGGTCCTGGACCTGCTGCGGGAACAGCTGGGCCTGACCGGTGCGAAGAAGGGCTGCGACCACGGCCAGTGCGGAGCCTGCACCGTGCTCGTGGACGGCCGCCGCGCCAACAGCTGCCTGCTGCTCGCCGTCGCCCAGGACGGCTCGGCGATCACCACGGTGGAAGGGCTCGCGGACGGCGACACCCTGCACCCCGTGCAGGAGGCGTTCGTCGAGCGCGACGCCCTCCAGTGCGGCTACTGCACCCCCGGGCAGATCTGTTCGGCCGTCGGGATGCTGGCGGAGGCCGCGGACGGCTTCCCCTCCCACGCCACCCCGCCGGACGCCCTGACCGAGGAACCCGCCCCCCTCGGCCCGGACGAGATCCGCGAGCGGATGAGCGGCAACCTGTGCCGGTGCGGGGCCTACCCCCGGATCGTCGAAGCCATCGAGGACGTGACCCCGTGAAACCGTTCGGCTATGAGCGCCCCACCTCCACCGCCGAAGCCGTACGGCTCTGCGCGGCCGGCCCCGGAGCCCGGTTCCTGGGCGGCGGGACCAACCTCGTCGACCTGATGAAACTGGGCGTCGAGGAGCCCGGCCTCCTCATCGACGTCACCCGGCTGCCGCTGGACCGGGTGGCCCGGACCCCGGACGGCGGCCTGCGCATCGGCTCCACCGTCCGCAACAGCGACCTCGCCGCCCACCCCGACGTACGCCGTGACCATCCGGCGCTCTCCCAGGCGCTGCTGGCCGGGGCGTCGGGGCAGCTCCGCAACACCGCCACCACCGGCGGCAACCTCCTCCAGCGCACCCGCTGCTCCTACTTCCAGGACGTCTCCAAGCCCTGCAACAAGCGGCTTCCCGGCTCCGGCTGCCCCGCCCGCGAGGGCAACCACCGCGACCTGGCGATCCTCGGGCACTCGGCGGAGTGCGTGGCCACCAACCCCTCCGACATGGCCGTGGCCCTCGCCGCGCTCGACGCGACCGTGGTGCTGCTGGGACCCGAGGGCGAACGGACCGTCCCCGTCACCGATTTCCACCGGCTGCCGGGCGAGAACCCCGACCAGGACACCGTGATCAGGCCCGGCGAGCTGATCACCGAGGTGGTGCTCCCGCCGCCGGTCCCCGGCACGGTCTCCCGCTACCGCAAGGCCCGCGACCGGGCCAGCTACGCCTTCGCCCTGGTCTCCGTGGCCGCCACCGTCCGGGTGGACGCCGGCCGGATCGAACGGGCCACCCTCGCGTTCGGCGGCGTCGCCCACCGGCCGTGGCGCGCCCGCCGGGCCGAGGCCGAGCTGCTCGGCGCGCCCGCCACGGCCGCCGCCTTCCAGCACGCGCTGATCGCCGAGCTCGCCGAGGCGCGGCCCCTGCGCGACAACGCCTTCAAGGTGGACCTCGCCCGCCGCCTCGCCGTCGACGTGCTCGGCGAACTCACCGGGCCTCCGGGTCCGCGGACCGCCCCGAGCACCTGACCCCCGGGCCCGGCCCGACCCCCGCCCCACCGACCGGAGGACCCCGCCGCCATGACCCAAGCCCCGCAGCTCACCGGTGCGCCCGTCGTCCGCAGGGAGGCCCGGGACAAGGTCACCGGCGCCGCCCGGTACGCGGCCGAGCACACCCCGCCCGGCACTCTCCACGCCTGGCCCGTCCCGGCCACCGTCGCCTCCGGCCGGGTCGTCGCCGTACGCGCGGTCGACGCGCTCGCCGTCCCCGGCGTGCACACCGTCCTCACCCACGACAACGCGCCGAAGCTCGCCGAACCCGACGACCCGATCCTCGCCGTGCTCCAGAACGACCGGGTCCCGCACCACGGCTGGCCGATCGCCCTGGTCATCGCGGACACCCCCGAAGCGGCCCGGACGGGCGCGGGACTGCTGCTGATCGAGTACGAGAGCGCCCCGCACGACGTGACCCTCACCGAGGACCACCCGGGCCTCTACACCCCGGAAGAGGCCAACGGCGGCTTCCCCGCCGTCCGCAAACGCGGCGACTTCGAGCGGTCCTTCGCGGCCGCCCCCGTGCAGATCGACGCGACCTACCGCCTCAGCCCGCTCCACAACCACCCCATGGAGCCGCACGCCGCCACCGCGCGGTGGGCGGACGGACACCTCACCGTCCACGACTCCAGCCAGGGCTCCACCACCGTGCGCGACAGCCTCGCCCAGGCGTTCGCCCTCGACCCCGAGCACATCACCGTCGTCTCCGAACACGTCGGCGGCGGCTTCGGCTCCAAGGGCACGACCCGCCCCCAGGCGGTGCTGGCCGCCATGGCCGCCCGGCACACCGGCCACCCGGTCAAAATGGTCTTCCCGCGCAACCAGCTGGCGGAGGTCGTCGGCCACCGGGCCCCCACGGTGCAGCGGGTGCGCCTGGGAGCCGAGCCGGACGGCACGCTCGACGCCGTCTCCCACGAGATCGTCACCCACACCTCCACCCTCAAGGAGTTCGTCGAGCAGGCCGCCGTGCCCGCCCGCGTCATGTACGGGTCGCCGGACAGCACGACCGTCCACCGGGTGACCGTCCTCGACGTGCCCAGCCCCTCCTGGATGCGCGCACCGGGGGAGGCGTCGGGGATGTACGCCCTGGAGTCGGCCATGGACGAACTCGCCTGCGCGCTCGGCATGGACCCGATCGAGCTGCGGCTCCGCAACGACCCGGCCACCGAACCCGACAGCGGCCGCCCCTTCAGCAGCCGGGGCCTCGCCGCCTGCCTGCGCGAGGGCGCGACGCGCTTCGGCTGGCACGGCCGCGACCCCCGCCCCGCCGTCCGCCAGGAGGGCCGCTGGCTCCTCGGTACGGGCGTGGCCTCGGCGACGTACCCCGTCATGGCCTCCCGGTCCACCGCGCGCGCCCACGCGGCGGCGGACGGCTCCTTCCGGATCGAGGTCAACGCCACCGACATCGGCACCGGCGCCCGTACCGTCCTCGCCCAGATCGCCGCTTCCGCGCTCTCCGCGGACGTGGAGCGCGTCGAGGCCGTCATCGGCTCCACCGACCTGCCCACCGCCCCACTGGCCGGCGGCTCCTCCGGCACCGCCTCCTGGGGCTGGGCCGTGCACAAGGCCGCGACGGAGCTGGCCGTCCGCATCGCCGAACACCGGGGGCCGCTGCCCGCCGAAGGGCTCACCGCCAGCGGCGACACCGAGGAGGAGACCGCCGAGGAATCCCCGTACGCCCGGCACGCCTTCGGAGCCCACTTCGCCGAGACGGCCGTCGACTCCGTCACCGGGGAGGTCCGGGTGCGCCGGCTCCTCGGCGTGTACGCCGCCGGGAAGATCCTCAACGCCCGCACCGCCCGCTCCCAGTTCACCGGCGGCATGGTCATGGGCATCGGCATGGCGCTGACCGAGGGCTCCGCCATCGACCCGGCCTTCGGCGACTTCACCGCCAAGGACCTCGCCTCCTACCACGTGCCCGTCTGCGCCGACGCGCTCGACATCCAGGCGCACTGGATCGACGAGGACGACCGCCACCTCAACCCGATGGGCTCCAAGGGCATCGGGGAGATCGGCATCGTCGGCACCGCGGCCGCCATCGGGAACGCGGTCCGCCACGCCACCGGGGCCCGGCTCCGCGAACTGCCGCTGACCCCCGACCGGGTGCTGCCCTACCTCCCGTGACGACCGCGGCCGGCCGGTCCTCACCAGCGGCGACAGCTCATCTGTTGCGAGGACGGCACACCCGAGTCACCCTGTTGAGTGACCCAGAAGTGAACTGTGCTCACGCTTCGTGTTCGGGGGGTGTTGGTACGACGGGGTGAAGCTGGTGGGCCTCGCGGTGAGGAGCCTCGACGATGACCGTTCCACTCGACCGGCACTGTTCGGTCGAATTGCAGGTGTCGGCAGAGCGCGTTTCCCAGGTGCGGCGCATCGTCGCCGCACACCTTCGTCACTGGAGTCTCGAACTCCACATCCGGCCGGTGTGCCGGGCCATGGACGAACTCCTGACCAACGTCCGCCGGCACGTCGGCGACGGCGATGACTGCGTCGTCGAACTCCGCTGGACCGGACGGCACGTGACCGTGTCCGTCGCCGACGACAGTTCCCGGATGCCCCGGCTGCTGCCGGCCGGCGGCGGACTGAGCCGGGTGATGGCCCTCAGCGACAGCTGGGGGACCTGCCGGACCCCGGACGGCAAAGTGGTCTGGTTCACCCGCTACGCCGAGGCGGCGCAGACCGCGGGGCTGCTCCCGCACCCCCAGCCGCCCGGCGTCCGCGTGTCCCGGCGCACCCCGCTCGCGGTAGCGCTCGGGTAGCCCTCCACCGGACCGACACCCCCGGCCGACGCGGAACGTGCCCCACCCGGCACGCATGAACCGCGTCGGCCGGGTACGTGCGGAAGGGGCCGCGTTGCGCCCGACCACGCGGCGCGGCACCGTCGAAGTACCGATGCAAGGAGGCCACTGCCATGCCCATCGCGACGGTCAACCCCGCGAACGGCGAACTGATCAGGTCCTACGACGCCCTCGGCGAGGAGGAGACCGAACGCAGGATCGCCGCCGCCCACACCACCTTCCAGCAGTACCGCACCACCCCCTTCGAGCAGCGCGCCGCCTGGCTGAACCGGGCCGCCGAACTCCTGGAGGCGGACCGCGACGCCATCGCCCGCACCATGACCCTCGAAATGGGCAAGCCGGTGGCCGCCGCCCGCGCCGAGGCCGCCAAGTGCGCCAAGGCGATGCGCTGGTACGCGGCCAACGCCGAGCGGCTGCTCGCCGACGAGCACCCGGACCCCGACGACGTGACGGACTCCGGGGCGTCCCGGGCCCTGGTCCGCTACCGCCCGCTCGGCGTCGTCCTCGCCGTCATGCCGTGGAACTTCCCGCTCTGGCAGGTGGTGCGCTTCGCCGCCCCCGCGCTGATGGCGGGCAACGTCGGCCTCCTCAAGCACGCCTCGAACGTCCCGCAGACCGCGCTCTACCTGGAGGACCTGTTCCACCGGGCCGGATTCCCGGCGGGCTGCTTCCGTACGCTGCTGATCGGCTCGGGCGCGGTCGAAGCGGTCCTGCGCGACCCCCGGGTCGCCGCGGCCACCCTCACCGGCAGCGAGCCGGCGGGCCGCTCCGTCGCCTCCACCGCCGGCGACGAGGTCAAGAAGACGGTGCTGGAGCTCGGCGGCAGCGACCCGTATCTCGTGCTGCCCTCGGCGGACGTGGAGAAGGCCGCCGCCACCGCCGTCACCGCACGCGTCCAGAACAACGGCCAGTCCTGTATCGCCGCCAAGCGGTTCATCGTCCACGCGGAGGTGTACGACGCCTTCGCCGAGCACTTCACCGCGGGCATGCGGGCCCTCACGGTCGGGGACCCGCTGGAGGAGTCCACCGACGTCGGGCCGCTGGCCAGCGAGCAGGGCCGCACCGACCTGGAGGAGCTGGTCGACGACGCCGTCGAGCGCGGCGCGACCGTCCTCTGCGGCGGCGGCCGCCCCGACAAGCTCGAAGGCGGCCTGGAGAACGGCTGGTTCTACGAGCCCACCGTGCTCGCCGGGATCACCCCCGCCATGCGCATCCACCGCGAGGAGACCTTCGGCCCGGTCGCCACCCTCTACCGGGTCGCCGACCTCGACGAGGCCGTGCACCTGGCCAACGACACCCCGTTCGGGCTCAGTTCCAACGTCTGGACCCGGGACGCGGGGGAGCAGGAGCGCTGCGCCCGCGACCTGGAGGCCGGCGGGGTCTTCTTCAACGGGATGACCGCCTCGCACCCGGCCCTGCCCTTCGGCGGGATCAAGCGCTCCGGTTACGGGCGTGAGCTGGCCGGACACGGAATCCGCGAGTTCTGCAACGTAACCACCCTCTGGTACGGCCCTGAGAAGTCCTGACCAGGTTCCGGACTTCGCCCATCCGTTGCGCCGTCACCCCACGAGGAGACCAGCTCCGTGAGCGACACCCACACCCCGTCCACCCCCTCCGACGAGGAACTGGCCGCGCTCGACGCGCACTGGCGCGCGGCCAACTACCTCGCCGTGGGCCAGATCTACCTGATGGCCAACCCCCTGCTGACCCGGCCGCTCGCCCCCGAGGACATCAAGCCCCGGCTCCTCGGCCACTGGGGCACCTCGCCCGGGCTCAACCTGGTCCACACCCACGTCAACCGCGTCGTGAAGGACCGGGGCATCGAGGCGCTCTGCGTCTGGGGTCCCGGCCACGGCGGTCCGGCCGTCCTCGCCAACGCCTGGCTGGAGGGCAGCTACTCCGAGACGTATCCCGACGTCCCCCGGAACGCCGAGGGCATGGGCGTGCTCTTCAAGCAGTTCTCCTTCCCCGGCGGCGTGCCCAGCCACGTCGCCCCGGAGACCCCCGGCTCCATCCACGAGGGCGGCGAACTCGGCTACGCCCTCACCCACGCCTACGGGGCAGCCTTCGACCACCCCGGCCTGCTGGTGACCTGCGTGATCGGCGACGGCGAGGCGGAGACCGGGCCGCTCGCCGCGTCCTGGCACGCGAACAAGTTCCTCGACCCGGTCCACGACGGGGCCGTCCTGCCCGTCCTCCACCTCAACGGCTACAAGATCGCCAACCCCACGGTCCTGGCCCGGCTGCCCGAGGACGAGCTCGACCAGCTCCTGCGCGGCTACGGCCACGACCCGCTGTACGTCACGGGCGACGACCCGGCCGCCGTCCACCGGGCGATGGCCGTCGCGATGGACACCGCCGTGGACCGCATCACCGCCCACCAGCGCGCCGCGCGCGAGGACGGGGCCACCGAACGCCCCCGCTGGCCCATGATCGTGCTGCGCACCCCCAAGGGCTGGACCGGGCCCAAGGAGGTCGACGGGCTGCCCGTCGAGAACACCTGGCGCTCCCACCAGGTCCCGCTCTCCGGGGTCCGGGACAACCCGGAGCACCTGCGGCAGCTGGAGGCGTGGCTGCGCTCCTACCGTCCCGAGGAACTGTTCGACGCCGAGGGCCGACCGACCGAGCAGGTCCTCGCCTGCGTCCCCGAGGGCGACGCCCGGCTCGGCTCGACCCCGTACGCCAACGGCGGTCTGCTCCTGCGCGATCTGCCGCTGCCCGCGCTGGAGGACCACGCCGTACGCGTCGACAGGCCGGGTTCCTCCAGCCACTCGCCGACCCAGGTCCTCGGCGGACTCCTGGAGGGCGTCATGGCCGCGACGGCAGAACGCCGCGACTTCCGGGTGGTCGGCCCCGACGAGACCGCCTCCAACCGGCTCCAGGACCTCTACCGGGCGACCGGCAAGTCCTGGCAGGCGAAGACCCTGCCCACCGACGAATACCTCGCCCGCGACGGCCGGGTGATGGAAGTGCTCTCCGAACACCTCTGCCAGGGCTGGCTGGAGGGCTATCTCCTGACCGGACGGCACGGGCTGTTCTCCAGTTACGAGGCGTTCGCCCACATCGTCGACTCGATGGTCAACCAGCACATCAAGTGGCTGCGCACCTCGCGCCGGCTGCCCTGGCGCAGGCCCATCGCCTCGCTCAACTACCTGCTCACCTCGCACGTCTGGCGACAGGACCACAACGGCTTCTCGCACCAGGATCCCGGCTTCGTCGACCACATCCTGAACAAGAGCCCCGAGGTCGTACGGGTCTACCTCCCGCCGGACGCCAACACCCTGCTCTCCGTGGCCGATCACGCGCTCCGCAGCCGGGACTACGTCAACGTGATCGTGGCGGGCAAGCAGCCGGCCTTCGACTGGCTCACCCTGGAGGAGGCCCGCGCCCACTGCGCGCGGGGGGCCGGGGCCTGGGAGTGGGCCGGGACCGAGGACGGCGGCCGCGAGCCGGACGTGGTGCTCGGCTGCGCCGGGGACGTCCCCACCCAGGAGGTGCTGGCCGCCGCCGGCCTGCTCCGCCGCCATCTGCCGGATCTGGCCGTACGGGTGGTCAACGTCGTCGACATCGCCCGGATGATGCCGCACGAGGAGCACCCGCACGGCATGACGGACGCCGAGTACGACGCCCTGTTCACCCGCGACAAGCCGGTGATCTTCGCGTACCACGGCTACCCGTGGCTGATCCACCGGCTCGCCTACCGCCGCGCGGGCCACGCCCAACTGCATGTGCGCGGCTACAAGGAGGAGGGCACCACCACCACGCCCTTCGACATGGTGGTCCGCAACGACCTGGACCGCTACCGGCTGGTCATGGACGTCATCGACCGGGTGCCGGGGCTCGGCGTCCGCGCGGTCGCCGTGCGCCAGGCGATGGCCGACGTCCGCACCCGCCACCACGCCTGGATCCGCGAACACGGGGTCGACCTGCCCGAGGTGGCGGAGTGGAGCTGGGACGGCTGACCCGGCGTCCTTCGGCGGGGCCGTGACGCGCGTCGCCCCACGGGCGATCATGGGCGGCGTCCGCCCCGCCCCGCCGGAGAGAGCCCCGTACGAAGCCGCGCTGCGCCGTGATCGACTTCGCCGCCGCCGAGCGGCACGGCGTCACCGTCTGCGGCGCCGACAGCTCCTCCACCCGCCCGTCGAACTCACCTGGGCCCGGGGAAGATCGGCGGCCGGGTCGCCCGGGTGGGCCGGGCCTTCGGCATGGCGGTGCCGGCCCGGAGCCAGAACCTCGACGAGAGGCGCGCGCGAGGTCGAACCCTTCCCGGCCGGCCACCCGATGCGCACCGCCCCGCGCCTGCCGGCCACCCCGCACCTGGGGTATGCGTCCCGCGCCGACTACGCGACGTACTACGGCCAGGCGGTCGAGGACATCCGGGCGTTCCCCGACGGCGACCCGGTCCGCAGGATCGGCTGAGGCCGCCTCCGTACGAGTGCCGACGAAGACGGCCCGGGCGGGATCCGCGCCCGTCAGAACCGCAGCGCCGCCGCGATCCGCCCGTGCTCGGCCAGCGAGTCGTCCTCGACGAAGACCACGTCCGCGCCGCCGTCGAGGGCCGCCTCGATCAGCTCGTCGACGATGTCCTCGCGGATCTGCTCGTCCGCCGACCGCTCGGCCCCCTCGGGAACGGGCTCCAGGTGCTCGTCGGTCACCCGGACGGTCCTCTGGTAGTGCTCCTCCACCGCGACCAGCCCCACCCGGCCCTCCCGGACGGCCGCCCACACCTCGTCGAGCCCGCCGGCGAAGGAGTGCGCGCTGCGGGCGTTGTCCAGCCGCCTCTCCACGTCGGCCGTGGCCTGCCGGGCCCCTTCCTCCAGCGCGGGCCGCAGCTCCTTGAGGACCTCGGCGGGCGGCAGGTCGGCCGGCGCCCCCTTGGCGACGCGGCCCACGGCCGCCTTGGCGCTCGCGCCGACCTCGTCGAGGAGGGAGAGGGCGGGCGGCAGCCCCATCACGTACAGCGGGCGCGGGTCAGCGGCCAGCACGGCGCGCAGCTTCTCGTCGACGGTGCGGAAGAACTGCCGCGTGTCCTCGTAGCTGAACGTGCTCGGGGTGTCCCCGATCCGCTCCTCGCGCTGCGGGTTGGGCGGCTCCTTCGGGGCGGTCAGGGGGAAACCGCCCGTCTCCCGCACTTCGATGCCCTCGCCCGTGCCGTTCCACAGGGTGGCGTGGTCGGCGGCGACGGTCAGCGCCCAGAAGGGCCGGGCCAGGGCCTTCGCGGCGACGAGGTTGCGGGTGAGATAGCTGTCGCTCAGCACCACCCGTTCGGGTGCGGTGCGGGGAAGCTGCCAGATCTGGTGCTCACCGGCCGTGGCCAGGACGACCAGCGAGTCCAGGGCCCGGCGCGGGTCCACCTCGTCGACCGCCCGGTCCAGCTCGGCCCTGATGGCGGCGGCGGTCTCCCGGCTCACCCGCGGGTCGGCGTCCAGACGATGGACCGCCTCCGTCACCAGGTTGCGCAGCCGCACCGGGTCCTGGTTGTTGTCCGGGGCCGTGCGGTGGGTCGGCATGGTCAGGGACAGGGCCGGATAGGGCCGGGTCGCCCGCAGCTCCCGCAACAGGCCGGCGGTCAGGGCGTCCGTGTCCATCGTTCCCTCCCAGGGCTTCAGCCCGCTCCCGTATGAAGCGGACGCTTCGACGAGTCAATTCATACCGTTTGATTCTAATATGGGCGAGTTGGTGATCATTCTTGTCGTGCTCTTCTTCCCCCTCGATTGGACGGAATGTCCGTGAAAGCGAATCCCTTCCCGCGCGGGGCCCGTGTCCTGGTCCCCGCCGTGGCCGCCGCCCTCCTGGCCGCCACCACCGCGGCCTGCGACTCCGACACCACGAGCGAGGGCACCTCCCGCAGCGTGCGGACGCTCACGCCCGAGCATTCCGAGCACGCGGAGTCGCCCTCCGGGGCATCGCCCTCGGCGGAGGAATCGCCGTCCGGGGAGCAGAGCCCGCGCACCCAGGAGAGCTTCGCCGCCTCCGTCTCCGCCGAGACCGAACGCGTCCGGCAGCAGGCGGTCGAGCAGCTCGAAGGCGTGCAGGGCCGGGGGAACGCGGCCGGTGACGTCTCGGTGAACGGGCTTCCCGTCGCCGCCTCCGAGGAGGTCCGCAGCGCCCTCGTCCGCGTCACCAACTCCACGGACGAACCGGCCTTCTACGCCGTGAAGGTGGAGTTCGTCGACGCCGAGGACAAGGTCCTGGACACGGTGGTCGTCGGCGTCGAGGACGCGCCGCCGGACCGCACCGTCGACGTCCAGGCCAACAGCCGCAAGGCCGCCGGGGTCAAGACCTTCCCCCGGGTCGCCCAGGCCGAGCGCGGCTGAGGGGCGGCCCGGATGAGCGCCGCCGACGCGGTGACCGACTCGCTCAAGAGGATGCGCGCCGAATTCGGCGACCTGCCGGGCGGCCGTCCCGCCGACTACATCCCGCAGCTGGGCCTGGCCGACCCGGATGCCTTCGGGCTGGCCCTGGTCAGCATGGACGGGCACCGCTACAGCGCGGGCGAGGCCGAGATCCCCTTCACGCTCCAGTCGGTCTCCAAACCGTTCATCTACGCCTTCGCCCTGTCCGTCCTCGGCCTCGACGAGGTGAGCCGGTGGGTCGGCGCGGAGCCGAGCGGCGACGCGTTCAACGCCATCAGCCTCGAACCCGGCACCGGCCGGCCCGCCAACGCCATGGTCAACGCCGGGGCCATCGTCACCACCGCCCTGATCCCCGACGCCCCCGACGAGCCCGCCTTCGAACGCATCCTGCACTGCCTCGGACGGTTCGCCGGACGCGAACTGGACGTGGACGAGGAGGTGTTCGCCTCCGAGTCCATGACCGGCGACCGCAACCGGGCCCTCGCGTACCTGATCCGCTCCACCGGCACCATGCCCGTCGACCCGGTGCTCGCGGTGGACCGCTACTTCCGGCAGTGCGCGGTCCGCGTCACCGCGCTCGACCTCGCCACGATGGCCGCGACCCTCGCGTACGGCGGGGTCAACCCGGTCACCCGCGAACAGGTCGTCTCCGCGGAGGTCGCCGCCCGGGTGCTCGCCGTGATGGCCACCTGCGGCATGTACGACGGTTCGGGGGAGTGGCTGCTGCGCATCGGGCTGCCCGCCAAGAGCGGGGTCTCCGGCGGCCTCATCGCGGTCGGCCCCGCCCGCTTCGGCCTCGCCTCCTACAGTCCGCCGCTGGACGCCACCGGTACGTCGGTACGCGGCCACGCCGCACTCCGCGCGCTCTCGGAGCGCTACGGACTCCACCTGATGCTCAACCCCGCCCTGCCCGGCTCCACCGTCAGCCTCGTCACCACGGCGGACGACCTGCCGTCGGCCCCCTCGGCCGAGCACGAGAGGGTCCTCCACGAGAAGGTCGGCGTGGTCGTCGCGCAGGGGGCCATCGACTTCACGGCGGCCGAACGCGTGCTGTACGCGCTGGACGAGTCGGGGCCCGACCGCAGCGGCTCCGTCGTCCTGGACCTGCACGACGTCACCTCCGTCGACTCGGTCGCCCTGTCGATGCTCCACACCGGCCTCGCCCGCCTCTCCAGCGACGGCCGGCGCGCGGCGGTCGTCGACCCGCGCGACGTGCTGGGCCCGCCGGACGTCGTGCGGGAGGGGACCGGCCAGGACCTGCCGCGCTACGCCACCCGCGAGGCTGCCGTGGAAGGCTGCGCGAAGGCCCTGGCCGGGGAGGGGTGAGCGGGCCCGGCTACCAGATGGCCCCGACCCACTCGGGGTGGTCGATGAACGGGTTCCGGTTGTGCTGGAACCGCTCGAATATGACGTCGTTACGCCGCTTCTCGAAGGCGTCCGGCGGGTCCTCCTGGCTCCACCGCTTCAGCACGGACAGCTTGCCCATCTTCGGGGCGGAGCCGTTGTTCACCTTGTCGTTGGGTTCGAGGTCGGCGAACGAGTCGTTTCCCTCGTAGCGCACGGCCATGTAGAGGATCATGCGGGCGACGTCCCCCTTGACCGCGTCGCGCGGTTCGAAGGAGTCGCCGTCGGTGTAGTTGCCCGGGGCCTCGCCCAGTTGGCTGCCGCCGTTGTCGAAGTCCTTGTTGCCACGGGCTGAGTTGACCGAGACGTCCTCGGGCCGCAGGTGGTGGATGTCGGTGCCCGGGCCCGTGGCCGTGCCGAAGCCACCGTGCGACTTGGCCCAGACGTGCTCGCGGTTCCACTGGTCGGCGTTGCCGCCGTTGTCGCTCTTGGACTGGGAGCGCCCGGTGTAGAGCAGGATCACGTTGGAGGGCTTGGCGGGGTCCTCGTCGGTGGCCTTGAGCGCGTCCCACACCTGGCTGTAGGAGAGCTTGGTCTGGTCGCGGATGATCGTGTGCAGGGCCGCCTTGAGCTCGGCGCCGCTCTTGCCGAGGGCGTTCTTGTAGTACGTGTCGTCGAGTGCGGCGGCGAGGGCGGCGGGACGGTCGGGCGGAGTGTCGGCGGGCGCGGCCGCCGCGGTGCCCGCGAGCACGGCGACGGCGGCCGCTGTGGCCAGGAGTGGACGCGCGTAGAACGGAAGAGGGCGACGGGACATGTGGGGTGTCCTCTCGAAACGCGGCCACCGCAAGTCCGGCCCTGGGGAGGGCTCTTGCCGGGGTGGCCGGATGCGACCGGTTGGTACGCGGGAGCCTCCCACACGCACCGTGGCCCGCGTGTGAACGCGGTGTACCTATCATGTGCAGGTCAAAACCTCCCTGATCGTGCCGGAAACCGCCCGGTCGTACCGGAAGCGCCCCATGTCGCTCCGTGGCTCTGACACCCTGGTGGGGACCTTGCCGGCCCGTCCGGCGCCGATCGGGCATTTCCGGGAGACCTCGTGGACCGTGGGACCGCAGTGGACGCGACGGCGCGGCGCGTCGCGCGGTACGGGGAGCGGCCGGCCCGCCCCCTGACTCCCTGGCCCGCCCTGGACGAGGTCCTCGGCATGGAGATCGGGAGCAAGCGGTTCGCCGTGCTCGCCCTGCCCTGGGAGCCCGGCGGCGAGACCCCGTTCCACATCGCCCAGGCGGCGGCCAGGAGCGGTGCGAACCCGCTGTGCCTGCACCCCGGTTGGTCCCCGCACTGGGACGGCGCCCTGCGCGTACGGCGCACCGCCGAACTCCCCGCCGAAGTCGCCTACCGGGACCTGGCCGTCAGGGGCGGCGAGGTCGGGATGGTCCTCGTCGACCAGTTCTCCCGGCTGCACTGGGGGAGCGTCACCGGCCACCACGAGCGCGAGGACGTCGTGGGCGCGGCCGGCCGGGAGCTCCTCGAACTGGCGCTCAAGGCGTCCCTGCCGGTCCTGGTGCTGGTCCGGAGCAGGAAGGGCGGCCCGCTCGACTTCGAGGCGCTGCGGTCCGACGGGGCCCTCGAATACGACTGCGACGTCTTCGCGATGGCCGACCCGGACCACCGCACCGCGACGGCCCGGCTGAGGGTGGCCAAGAGCCGGTTCGGGCCCGCCGAGACGACCACCGTCGCCTGGGAGGTCCTGCCCCGGACCCACTACCGGGGCGCGGCGGGCCCCGGGCTGCCGGCGCAGGCGTAGAGCTCCCTCCCGCGCCCCGTGCATCGCGCGCCGCCGCTACCCGGCGGCCCAGTCGCGCAGGGCCCGGACCGACGCGAAGTCGGCCACGTTCCTGTCCAGAGGATCGTCGGTGTACTGGTGGATCCGCCACTTTGCCTCGATCCTGGGCCTGCCCGCGGAGACGTAGTCGGCGATCCACAGCCCGTCGCCCGCGTAGTCGCTGGTGTCATGGGTGCGCCAGAAGGCCCGGTTGCAGTAGAGGAGGACCCGGTGTCCGGGCCGCTCCCGTTTCACCTCGCGCAGGAAGCGGTCCTTCTCCGCGCTGCTCGCGCGCGTCCCTCCGCCGGTCTGCTCCCAGTCGACGGCGAGCAGGTCGCCCTCCTTCTCCGGGGTCTTGCTCAGGAAGTACGCCACCTGGTCCTTCACGTCCCCCGGCCACAGGAAGTGGTAGAAGCCGACGACGCACTCGGCGTCCCGCGCCCGCTTCACCTGGGCGTCGAGCCGTGGATTGACATAGGTGCGGCCTTCGGTGGACTTGACGAAGACGAAGTCGAGACCGTCCGTGTCGTAGGAGGGCTGATAGGCGCTGACGTCGACGCCGTGGAGCATGGGCACCGCCTCGAGAGGTGAGAAACGACGTTCCGGTTCTGCCCACTCCTCGGGCGGCCCAATGACCGGTTCACTCTCCCGGGTGGCGCGCCGGCCCCGGGGCCTTCGGGCGGGGTCCGGCCCGCCTCGGATGCGGTACGGCCCGTGCGGCGCGAGAATTGCCGCAAGGACGAGGAGGAGGCGGCATGAGCGAAGACCCCGAATCCGTATCCGCGACCCGCCCCGAGACGCGGGGCGTCACCCCCGACCGGCTGCTGCACACGGGCGCGAGCGACCGGCCGAGCGCGGAGGACCTGGTGCTCGCCTCAGGGCGGGACCTGTCACCGGAGACCTTGGAATGGGCCCGGCGCAAGCTGGCCGACGAGGGGCGGTCGGCCCTCGACAAGAAGCTGCCCTGACACGGCCCGCCCGCCGCGTGCGACGGCCGCGCGGGGCACGCGCCGCCGACGCGTCCGGGGAGGGGCCGGGGGCCGGCCGGCGAGGCGATGGGGAGGCGATACGGCCGGGGGACCGGGGAGCGTGTGGGGCGCTCCCCGGTCCCTCGGTTAGCCTGAGTGACATATGAACCGTTTGACGACCTCACAGGGCGCTTTCGAGCTTGCCCGCTTCCCCGAACACCCGAGCGATCCCTTTCGGGCATGGGACGCCGCCGACGAATACCTGCTCCGGCAGCTGACGGATCCCGAGACGGGTCCCGTCGACCTCTCGGGCACGGTCGCCGTCGTGGGGGACCGGTGGGGCGCCCTGGCGACCGCGCTGGCCGCCCACGAGCCCGTACAGATCAGTGACTCGTACCTGGCCCGGCGCGCCACCCTGGCCAACCTCGAACGCAACGGCCTGGACGCGGACGCCGTGACGCTGCTGTCCTCGCGCGACACCCCGCCGGACCGCGTCGACGTGCTGCTGGTCCGGGTGCCGAAGTCCCTGGCGTTCCTGGAGGACCAGCTCCACCGGATCGCCCCCGCCGTCCACGCGGGCACGGTGATCATCGGCACCGGCATGGTCAAGGAGATCCACACCTCCACCCTCAAGCTCTTCGAGCGGATCGTCGGGCCGACCCGCACTTCCCTCGCGGTGCGCAAGGCGCGGCTCATCTTCTGCACCCCGGACCCCGAGCTCGCGCGCACGCCGAGCCCCTGGCCGTACCGCTACGAGCTGCCCGCCGACGTGGGGCCCGCCTCCGGCCGCACCGCTGTCAACCACGCCGGGATCTTCTGCGCCGAGCGCCTGGACGTCGGCACCCGCTTCTTCCTGAAGCACCTGCCCACCCGCGGCGGATCCGTCAAGGTCGCCGACCTGGGCTGCGGCAACGGCGTTCTCGGCCTGTCCGCCGCGCTCGCCAACCCCGACGCGCACGTCACCTTCGTCGACGAGTCGTACGGAGCCGTCGCCTCCGCCGAAGAGACGTTCCGCCTGGGCGCGCCGGAGGGCGCGAAGGCCGACTTCCTGGTCGGCGACGGCCTGGCCGGCCTCGCCCCGGGCAGCGTGGACCTGGTGCTCAACAACCCGCCGTTCCACTCCCACATGGCCACCACCGACGCCACCGCCCGCACGATGTTCGTCAGCGCGCGCACCGCGCTGCGGCAGGGCGGCGAACTCTGGGTGGTCGGCAACCGGCACCTCTCGTACCACACCCATCTGCGCCGGATCTTCGGGAACTGCACCACGGTGGCGGGCGACGCGAAGTTCGTCGTCCTGCGCGCCGTCAAGCGCTGACGCGCAACCGCCGTCGCCCCGGCCCTTCCGGATTCTTGCAACACGTTCTACTGTGTGCGCCGCCGCACACGGGCGACGCTGAAGCGAGACTCTGGAGGGGCCGTGCACCTCGAATACACGCCTGAGCAGCAGCGGTTGCGCACCGAACTGCGCCACTACTTCGCCGGCCTGGTCCCCGGCAACGCCTACGCCCGCTACACGGAACCCGCCGCCCAGAAGCGCTTCTACCGTGAGACGATCCGCCGGCTCGGCGGCGACGGCTGGCTGGGGGTGGGCTGGCCGAAGGAGTACGGCGGCCGGGGCCTGACTCCGATGGAACAGTTCATCTTCTTCGACGAGGCGGCCCAGGCGGGCGTGCCGCTGCCGCTGATGGCGCTGAACACGGTCGGGCCCACGATCATGCGGTTCGGGACCGACGAGCAGAAGGCGTACTTCCTGCCGAAGATCCTCGCCGGGGAGACCGACTTCGCGATCGGCTACAGCGAGCCGGACGCGGGCACCGACCTGGCCGCCCTCAAGACGCGCGCGGTCCGCGACGGGGACGCGTACATCGTGAACGGCCAGAAGATCTGGACCACCAACGGCGACACCGCCGACTGGGTCTGGCTCGCCGTGCGCACCGACCCCGAAGCCCCGCCGCACAAGGGCATCACCATGCTCCTGGTCCCCACGAGCGACCCCGGCTACTCCTGCACCCTGATCAACACCCTCGCCTCGCACGACACGACGGCCAGCTACTACGAGAACATCCGGGTCCCCGTCTCCCGCCGGGTGGGCGAGGAGAACAAGGGCTGGCGGCTCATCACCAACCAGCTCAACCACGAACGCGTCACCCTCGCCGCCCACGGCACCATGGCGGTCCGCGCCCTGCACGACGTCCAGCGCTGGGTCGCCGGCGCCAAGCTCACGGACGGCCGCCGGGTCATCGACCTCGGCTGGGTCCGCGCCCTGCTCGCCCGCACCCACACCCGGCTGGACGCCATGAAACTGCTCAACTGGCAGATGGTCGCCGCCCTCCAGGACGCCACCCTCACCCCGCAGGACGCCTCGGCGGTCAAGGTCTACGGCTCCGAGGCCCGCCGCGACGCCTACGCCTGGCTGATGGAGATCGTCGGCTCGGCGGGCCCGCTGAAGGAGGGCTCCGCCGGCGCGGTGCTCCACGGCGAGCTGGAACGCGGCTACCGGTCGGCGGTGATCTTCACCTTCGGCGGCGGCAACAACGAGATCCAGCGGGAGATCATCTCCTGGATCGGACTGGGGATGCCCCGCGTACGGCGCTGACGCGCTGCCTCGGCCGACGCGTTGCTTCGGCGGACGCGGGCCGACACCGGTCGTCACCCGGAGCTTCCTCGGCCCACGCGTGCCGGTATCGGTCGTCACCCCTCCCCGGCCCGGTGACGGCTTTTCGGCCACCTCCGCGTCGCTCCGCCTCCCATGCGGCGCGGGGGTGGGTGTAACCCGCACGCTCGTTCGGTCCTTGTGGTGCACGGTTCGCGGTCCGGCCGAAACACACGTGTTCGAGTTCCGGCCGGGGTCGTTACACCTCATGACCCGTCCGCGACAGACGAACCATGAGGGGGCCATGTGACCTCGGCCGGAACGCCCGATCAGTTGGACGCGGGCACATCGACAGGACCGGGCTCCGCCGGGGCGAGCGCGAGCGGGGAGCCGGCGGAGGAGTTCTCGTACCGGGACGAGTCCCGGCTCAAGGCCGCCGCCCAGCTGACGACCGGCACGATGGCGCGGCGGCTGCCGGCGCTGGTGGTCCGGTCGCTGAGGATGGCCTGGCGGGTGGACCGGGCGGCGACGGCCGGGCTGCTGGTCTGCCAGATCGGCACCGGGGTGCTGGCCGCCCTCGGGCTGCTCGCCGTCACGGGGTCCATCAACGCGCTGATCGGGTCCGGCGAGATCACCGACCGGTTGTGGGACGCCGCCCCGCAGCTCGCCGTCATCGCCACCGCCGCAGGTCTGCGCGCCCTGCTGGGGATCATGGTGACCTGGCTGACCGGCCGGCTGCGGCCGGTGCTGGCCCGGGCGGCGGAGCTGACGATGATCGAGGCGGCGCTCGGCGCGGAGCTCGCGGCGAACAACCAGCCCGGCTACAACGACGCGTACGACATCGCCGACCGGGGCGCGCAGGTCACCCCCGACCTCGTGGCCGAGGCCCAGGACGTGCTGGCCGCCACGGCCACGCTCGGTGCGGGGGCGGCCGTGCTGACCGTCCTGCACCCCGTGCTGCTGCCGCTGCTCCTGGTGGCGTGCCTGCCGCAGGCCGCCGCGTACGTACGCGGCGCGCGCGTTCTGTACCTGGCGGGCCTGGAAACGTCCGGGCGACGCCGCATGCTGTCCAAACTGCGCTGGCACATGGCGTACATGGATTCGAGCGAGGAGATGCGGGCCTGCCTGGCCGGCCCGTTCCTCGTCCGCCGCTACCGGGGTCTCGCCGCCTCGGTCAACACCACCGAGCGCAGGGCCGCCGACACCGGCGCGTGGATGGGACTGGCCGGTGCGACGGTCGGCGGGATCGCGTCGGCCGCGGTATGGGCGGCGCTCCTCTACCTCCTGGCCTCCGGCCGCATGGACCTGGCAGCCGGGGGCGGGGCCGTCTTCGCCCTCCAGACGGCCACCGGATCCGTGCGCGGCATCATCAACGGCGGGGCCCGGCTGGTGCGCACCGGCTGGTACGTCCAGGACTGGCAGCGGTTCATCGACAACGCCCACGGCCAGGCCATGCGGGCGTCCCGCGGCGACAGGAAGCTGTCGGCCCCACCGGAGCGGTTCGAGGCCCGCGACATCACCTACCGGTACGACGGCGCTCCCGCCGAAAGCCTCAGCGACGTCTCCCTGCACGTGAAGCGCGGCGAGATCGTGGCCCTGGTCGGGGAGAACGGGTCGGGCAAGACCACCTTGTCCCGGCTGCTGTGCGGGCTGCTGCTGCCGACCACCGGGGCGGTGGCCTGGGACCACGCCACCACCACGGAGCTCAACCCGTGGGAAGCGTGGAAGAACGTCGCCCTGATCCCGCAGAACTACACCCACCTGCCCCTGACCATGCGGGACAACATCACCTTCGGCCAGGGCGACGACGGCGACGCGGCCGTCCTCGCCGCGTGCGAGGCATCCGGGGCGAGCGACATGCTGCCCGGGCTGCGCTCGGGGCTGGACACCCTGCTGACCGCCGAGTGGTTCGGCGGCCAGCAGCTGTCCGGCGGGCAGTGGCAGCGGATCGTCCTGACCCGGGCCTTCCACCGGCAGTCGGCCCTGCTGGTGATGGACGAGCCCACGGCCGCGCTCGACGCCCGCGCCGAGTACCGGATCTTCAGCGGGCTGCGGGAGCTGGCCAAGGACCGTGCCGTCGTGCTGATCACCCACCGGCTGGCCAACGTGAGCATCGCCGACAGGATCGTCGTCCTCGACCGGGGGCAGGTCGTCCAGGAGGGCTCCTACGAACAACTCACCCAGGAGCCCGGCCTGTTCCGGACTCTGTGGGAACTGCAGCGGCGTACGGGCGAAGCGCCCCGGTAGGGCCCGGCAGGCGACGTGATCCGCGAGCCGCAACTCGGCCCGGACCGGACTGACATCGGTCTTCTCGATCACCCTCCCTCGCCCCCGCCGACGCCCTCATGTTTGGATCGTGTGAACGTTCGGCTGGATCTACCGGTCGGCAGCGTAAGCGAATAGGCTCGTGCGTCTGAGCAAATAGTGGATTTGCTGACCGGCGCACGTTTTGATGTCGACAGGTCGATGGGCTGTGCGGAATCAGGATGCCGTCGATCCGGTGAGGGGGGCTTTCTGCGTGCAAAGCATGGGTTTGCTTCCCATGGCCCGCGGCATCGCTGACGGGCCGAAAGCCGCGAGGAGCCGCATCGGACCGCCGTCACTGACGGACCGTCCGGCGCGATCCTCGGCGAAGCCCCCGGGCCGGGCCGGCGGGGACCCTGCCGGCCTGGACGCTGCGACCGGAATCGACGCGTCGCATGGTGTTGATCGTTGTAGGGTGAGCGAACTGGTCTATCCACGCGGGTGGTTGAGACAGGTCGGCCCCAACAGGACCGGCCAGGTGCTCATGACGGCGTCACCACTGCCGTCCGGGCGCCCACCTCCGGTGACCTCGCGATGCCGGGCTGACCAAGGCGCCGGTGAGTACGGGGAGCCGCCCCGGCCGACCCGTGTCCGCCCCGTCGTCGGCGTCGCGGGTACACGTAACTACGGAGACGGATTCTCTTGTCTGCGCGTACACACGACTACGCACCTGTCGGGGACATGCTGACGGCTGCCCTGATCCGTCGTGACGCCGCCGTCCTCCCGCGCCGTGATGCGCGGGGGGCGCTATGCCTCGCCCGCCCCTCCCAGGGGCGATCCCCGGCCTTCAAACGATCTTTTGCGCCATTGTCGGGGCCACCCCCCTTCAAGGGTTGCCCACCGGCGGTGATTGACGGTTTCCTCGCCACAGCTTCTTCCGTCCCGCACACGCATGGACCTATGAGTCACGCCCGCCCCCGACGTGCCTCCTCCCCCCTGTCAACTGGAGATTTCGTGCAGTTCCACGGCCGTGGATTCCCCACGCCCCTCCCGCCCCGCCCACTCGCGACAGCCGGCGCCGACGCGCCCGTGGCCGGTGAGCGCTGATGTGGGTGTACGGCGTTCTGGCGCTCGCCCTGATAGCGGCGTCAGCCTGCGCAATAGCCGCCCGGCGGGCCCGGGGCTCCGCCCGCAGCCTCAAGGCGGACGCCGAACTTCAGCGGCAGCAGGCCGAACTGCACAGGCAGCAGGCCGAGTTGCAGAAGCGGCATGACGACAAGGCGGTCGAGGACCTGCGGGCGGAGGTGCGACGCCTGACGGCGGAGGCGGCCCGCGCGGACGAGTACGCCCAGGCCGCGGTGCGGGAGTTCGTGTATCTGGCGGAAACGCGGCTTCCCGCCATGGTGGGCGCGTTGCGCCACCCGGGCCGCCAGATGCCGGGCCCGGCCGACGCCGGTCTGATGACGACGCCGGTCAACGCCGCCTGCGACCAGGTGCTGAGGGCGGTCGTCGGCGCGCTGGAGGACGAGCGGATCCGCACCGACGAGGCGGCGCAGGCGGTTCTGCGCACGGTGATGGGGAGTTTCCGGGCGCAGGCCGCTCAGGCGGAGGTGCTGGCCGAGCGGGTCCAGCAGCAGATGGACGGTTCCGACCTGCTGAAGTCCATGTACGAGCTGGACGAGAACCTGGTGCTGATGCGCCGACTGGCCCAGCGTACGGCGGTGGCCTGTGGAGACGCGCCCGGCACCGCGCGCGAGAACACCCCCCTGGGCATCGCCGTGGCCACGGCCCAGTCCCGCGTGCGCGAGCATCGGCGGGTGTCCGTGGTGAACCACGTGCCGCGCGAGGCGGACGGCCAGATCCTGGCCCTCCAGGCCCCGGTCGCCGAGCCCTTGATCATGGTGTTCGCCGAACTGCTGGAGAACGCCGTGTACTGCTCGGTGGGCTCCACGCAGGTCCGAGCGGAGCTGCACCGCACGGCGACGGGCGTGCTCGTGATGATCTCCGACAGCGGTCCCGGACTGGACACCGTGGAGAAGCAGCGGTTCGTGCAGCTGATGCTGAACTCCGAACGCCGGCTGCTGCTGAGCGACCTCGGCTCTCCCCCTCGGCTCGGACTGGCCACCGTAGGACGCCTCGCGGCCCGATTCGACGGGCTGACCATCACCATGGACCCGTCGTCCGCCCGGGGGGTCTGCGTGAACGTCCACATCGACAACAGCCTCCTCGTCGCCGTCGACGAGCCGGCCAGGCCCGCGGCGTCGGGAGCGAAGCTCCAGCCGATCGCCTCGGCCAAGCCCGCCCCGGCCCAGCCGATCGCCCCGGTCCAGCAGCCCCGCCCGGTCGAGGAGCAGCAGCCCCGGGCCGCACTCCCGCCGCGGCCCACCACCGACGGGTTCCCCTCCCGCCGGCGGAAGTCCCCGGACACCGCCCCGTCCGCCGTGCCGGACGCACCCGAATCCGTGCCGGATCGGGACCCGGCGGCGGTTCGCTCCGCCTACGCGTCCATGCAGTCCGGCGCCCAGCGAGCCCGTACCGAACAGAAAGGACCGGACACCGCCGGTCCTGCCCCGACCTTCACCACCTCTTGGGAGACACCATGAGCAGCCCTGGCCGATACCGTGCAGCCGGCACGCCCCTGGCCGAGCGCAGGGACTACTCCGAGCACGCCCAGCGGCTGTTCGACGACACCGGGGCGCAGGCCGTCGTCCTGTTCACCGGTGACGGAATCATCGCCGGCAAGAACCAGGAAGCCAGTCAGGAACAGGGGGAGCAGGCGTCCGCGATCTGCACCTCCCTGTTCAGCACCGCCCTCACCGCGTCGGAGCTCTTCCCGGTGGACGGCGGGGGCGAACTGCCGCTGCGTCAGGTGACCGTGGAGGACGGCAACAGGTTCGTCATCGTCGCGCAGGCGGGCTGGAACGTGCGCGTGGTCGTGTACACGCACCCCAATGCCGACCTCGGCGCGGTGTCCTACAAGATCGCCCGTTTCGCCGAATACTTCGCGCCCAAGGTCGCCGGCCGTGCGCAGGCGTGAGCAGCCGCGCGAAGTCCCCGCGTATCTCGCGACCGGGGGGCGGACGCGGCCCCGGAAGGCGCTGCCGGACCTGCTGACCCGCCTGGTCTGGGCGCGGGTCGAGACCGACGGAGGTCTCGACCCGCCGCAGCAGGCCCTGCTCGACGCGGTCAAGGGAGGCTCCCTGACGCTGGCCGACGCCAGCGCCTACCTCCGTCTGCCTCCCACCGCGATCCGGGTCCTCACGTGCGACCTGCTGGATCTGGACCTGATCCAGGTCGTCCTTCCCGCCGCCCGCTCCGACATCTCACTCCTGGAGAACGTCCTCAATGGACTCCGCAATCTCAAGGACACCGCCTAGGTCTCCCGACTACGTGCCGCCGAGCTCTCCGCTCGTCAAACTGATCGTGGCGGGCGGGTTCGGCGTCGGCAAGACCACCTTGATCCAGTCCGTCTCGGAGGTCAGGTCCCTCCACACCGAGGAGGCGCTGACCGCGCCGAGCGCCGCCCTCGACCGCGTCGACTTCACCCCGGACAAGACCAGCACCACGGTCTCGATGGACTTCGGGCGCCTCACCCTCTCCACCGGCGCGGCGGACCCCCCGGTGCTCTACCTGTTCGGCACTCCGGGCCAGACCCGCTTCAAGCAGGTGTGGGAGGACCTGGCCTACGGGGCGCACGGCGCGCTGCTGATCCTGGATCTGCGGCGGCCGGACGACTCGTACGACGCCCTGGACCTGGTGGAACGCTCCGGCGTGCCCTACGTCGTCGCGGTGAACGACTTCCCCGACGCCCCGTACGTCTCCGACGAACAGGTACGGGCCGGTCTCGACCTGGCCGACCGGACACCGCTGATCCACTGCAACGCCCGGGACCGCAACTCCTCGATCGACGCCCTCATCGCCCTCGTCCGGCACGTACTGGACACCTACCGCCAGGACGCCGCCTGATGACCTCGCTACCGGCTCCGCCGTACTACAGCCTCTACACCGAGCATTTCGCCCAGGCGGCCAACCGGGCCACCTACTACTCGAACATGCGTGAGCACTACGGAGCCCTGGCCCCCGTGGAGATCGTGCCCGGCATCATGGGCTGGCTCGCCGTCTCCTACGACGCCGCGCAGCAGATCCTGCTGGACCAGGTGAACTTCCAGAAGAACCCGACCGGGTGGGCGTCCCGGCTTCCCGCGGACCACCCGGTGCTGGGCATGCTCGGCCCCCGGCCCAACCCGCTGTTCACCGACGGCGAGGAGCACGCCCGGTACCGCCAGGTCGTGTCCGACGCGTTCGCCGGCGTCGAGCCGCACCACCTCCGGGACGCCACCCGGGTGGTGGCCGACCACCTCATCGACCAGTTCGCCTCCGCGGGGGAGTGCGACCTGATCGGCCAGTACGCGCGACCGCTGCCCTCCTACCTGTTCAACCGGCTGTTCGGACAGTCCGACGACGACGCCCCCCGGCTCGTCGCGTCCCTGGCCGGCCTCATGGAGGGCGTGGACGCCGCGGCGGCCGCGACGGCGGAGTTCGAGCGGTACATGGGCGACCTGCTCGCCGCGAAGACGGCCCACCCCGGGCCTGACATGGCCACGGCGATGATCCAGCACCCCGCGGGCCTGACCCCGATGGAGCTCCTGCACAACTTCGTGCTGACCGTCGCCGCCGGGCAGGAACCCACGACGAACCTCATCGGCAACGGCCTGTTCGAGTACCTCATCGACGACGACCTCTACACCGAGGTCGTCAACGGAACCCTCGACGTACAGCCGCTGATCAACCGGGTTCTGGCCACCCGCCCGCCGATGGCGAACTACAGCGCCCACTACGCCCGTCACCCCATGCACTTCCACGGCCACAACCTGCCGGCCGACGTGCCCATCCTCATCTCCTACGAGGCGGTCGGCCAGGACCCCGCCGTGCTCGGCACCGGAGCCCACATGGCCTGGTCGCAGGGGCCGCACGCCTGCCCCGCCACCGGCATGGCCCAGTCCATCGCCACCATCGCCATCAGCCAGCTCATCCACCGACTGCCCGACCTGCAACTCGGCGTCCCCGCCGCCGAGATCCGCAACCGTCCCGGCCCCTACCACCACGCGCTGGCCGCCATGCCCGCCCGCTTCACCCCCGTCCGGGCGAGGACCCGCAGCGAACGGCCGTGGCCGTCGAACCCGTACACCCGGACGACCGTCGACGACCGCAGCCCCGAACCTCAGCCGCTCCCGCAGAACTGGCAGACCTGGCTGCCCGCCACCTGCCCTCTCGGGCACACCCAGCGACCACCCGTGTGACACCGCCCGCACCCGCCATCCCCCAGCGCTGAACTGTTCGAGGGAGTAAACACGATGGACGTCTTCAAGCTCGACCCCGCGGCCTCCGACCGGATCGGGGAGGACTCCGCACTGCGCGCCCGCGGCCCTCTCACCCAGGTCGACATCCTGGGCGTACAGGCGTGGGCTGTCAGCAACCCCCAGGTCCTCAAGGACCTGCTGACCGACAAGCGGGTCTCGAAGGACCCCCGCCAGCACTACGCCGAATTCGAGTCCGTGGCCGCCCGCTGGCCGCTGGCCATCTGGATCGTGGTGCAGAACATGTTCACCGCCTATGGAGGCGACCACCGCAAGCTGCGCAGGCTCGTCGCTCCCGCGTTCAGCGCGCGGCGCACCGAACAGATGATCCCCGTGATCCGGGACATCGCGGACGAGCTGCTCGACGCGATGCAGGAACGGGCGCGGCGCGGCGAGACCGTCGACGTGCGCGCGCAGTTCGCCCACAAGCTGCCGATCCAGGTGATCTTCCGGCTCATGGGCCTCGCCCCGGAGTGGGAGGCCCGACTGGCCGGGCCCGTCCACAACGTGTTCGCCACCACCCTCCCCGAGGAGGAGCAGCGGGCCAACTACCAGAACCTGGCCCAGCTTCTCTCCGAGTTCGTCGCGGAGAAGCGCGAGCGGCCCGGCGACGACCTGACCGGCGATCTGATCACGGCCAGTGACGAGGGGACGCAGCTGTCCGGGCAGCAGCTCGTCGACACCCTGATCCTCGTCATCAGCGCGGGCTTCGAGACCACCGTCGGCCTGATCACCAACGCTCTTCGCAACCTCCTCACCCACCCCGACGAGCTGCGCCGCGTCCAGCAGGGCCCGGCCGAGGGCTGGGACGCCGTGGTCGAGGAGACGCTGCGCCGGGACGCACCCGTCGCCTTCCTCCCGCTGCGGTACGCGGTCGAGGACATCGACATCGCGGGCGTCCGCATCGGAAAGGGAGAAGCGATTCTCGCCGCCTACAGCGCCACCGGACGCGACGCGACGGCCCACGAGAGGGCCGACGAGTTCGATGTGGGGCGGTCCGACAAGGCCCATCTCGCCTTCGGCCACGGCGTGCACTTCTGCATCGGCGCGCCACTGGCCCGCGCGGAGGGCCACATCGGGCTCTCGGCCTTCTTCGACCGCTTCCCCGACGCCCGGCTCGCCGATGGCGGAGCCGGTCTGGCGCCGATGGAGTCCATCATCAGCAACAGCCCCCGGGAGCTCCCCGTCGACCTGCTGCCGTCCGTCGAACGATCGAAGGCGGAAGCCCTCGCCTGATCCCCGCCCCTCCGCCGCCCCCGAGCCCTGCGCCTACCGACGCCCAGGGCCCGGGGGCGGTCGGCCGTCGCGCCGGTCCCATCGGGCCGACGCGCACGCCGGGCGCACACCGCATCCCGCTGAAACGGCGATCCCGGTGCCGGGCGGGGCCGGAGCGGCGAGAATGAGACGTACAGTCCGAGCCGCTGAGACCGAGTCGAGCCCGTGAGATCGAGCCGGGCCCCGGGCGCCAAGGTGGACGGGCCGCTCCGCGCACCGGGCGGGCGGCTCCGCGCAACAGATGGAGAGACGATGAGCAAGGCCGAAAGGACCGGATCGCGGTCGCCCGCGCAGCCGGTCGCCGACAGCCATGAGGTGATCCGTGTCCACGGGGCGCGCGAGAACAACCTCAAGGACGTCGACATCGAGATCCCGAAGCGCCGGCTGACGGTGTTCACCGGGGTCTCCGGCTCGGGCAAGAGCTCCCTGGTGTTCAACACGATCGCCGCGGAGTCGCAGCGGCTGATCAACGAGACCTACAGCGCCTTCGTCCAGGGCTTCATGCCGACGCAGGCGCGGCCCGAGGTCGACGTCCTCGAAGGGCTGACGACGGCGATCATCGTCGACCAGCAGCGGCTGGGCGCCGACCCCCGCTCCACGGTCGGGACCGCCACCGACGCGAACGCGATGCTGCGCATCCTCTTCAGCCGGCTCGGCGAGCCGCACATCGGCTCGCCCAACGCGTTCTCCTTCAACGTGGCCTCCGTCAAGGCCAGCGGCGCGATCACGGTCGAGCGCGGCTCCGGCACCAAGACCGAGAAGCAGACCTACACCCGTACCGGCGGCATGTGCACGCGCTGCGAGGGCCGGGGCACGGTCTCCGACATCGACCTCACCCAGCTCTACGACGACACCAAGTCGATCGCGGAGGGCGCGTTCACCATCCCCGGCTGGAAGTCGGACAGCTGGTGGACCGTGCGGACCTACGCCGAGTCGGGTTTCCTCGACCCGGACAAGCCGATCCGTGAGTACACCGAGAAGGAGATGCGGGACTTCCTCCACCGGGAGCCGACCAAGGTGAAGGTCGAGGGCGTCAACCTCACCTTCGAAGGGCTGATCCCCAAGATCCAGAAGTCGTTCCTGTCCAAGGACAAGGAGGCGATGCAGCCGCACATCCGCGCCTTCGTGGAGCGCGCGGTCACCTTCACCACCTGTCCCGAGTGCGACGGCAGCCGGCTCAGCGAGGGCGCCCGGTCCTCGAAGATCAAGAAGATCAACATCGCCGACGCCTGCGCGATGCAGATCAGCGACCTGGCCGACTGGGTCCGCGACCTCGACGAGCCGTCCGTGGCGCCGCTGCTCAGCGCGCTGCTGGGGACCCTCGAATCGTTCGTGGAGATCGGCCTCGGCTACCTCTCGCTCGACCGGCCCTCGGGCACCCTGTCGGGCGGCGAGGCGCAGCGCGTCAAGATGATCCGCCACCTCGGCTCCTCCCTCACGGATGTCACCTACGTCTTCGACGAGCCCACCATCGGCCTGCACCCGCACGACATCCAGCGGATGAACGACCTGCTGCTGAGGCTGCGGGACAAGGGCAACACCGTGCTCGTCGTCGAGCACAAGCCGGAGGCGATCGCCATCGCCGACCACGTCGTCGACCTCGGCCCCGGCGCGGGCAGCGCGGGCGGCACCGTCTGCTTCGAGGGCACCGTGGAAGGGCTGCGGGCCGGTGGGACCCTCACCGGCCGCCACCTGGACGACCGGGCCGTCCTCAAGGAGAAGGTCCGCACGCCCACCGGCACGCTGGAGATCCGCGGCGCGTCCGCGCACAACCTCCGGGACGTCGACGTGGACGTCCCGCTCGGGGTGCTCTGCGTGGTCACCGGGGTCGCCGGCTCGGGCAAGAGCTCGCTGATCCATGGGTCGATCCCGGCGGGCGAGGACGTCGTCTCGATCGACCAGAGCGCGATCCGCGGTTCCCGCCGCAGCAACCCGGCGACGTACACCGGACTGCTCGACCCGATCCGCAAGGCGTTCGCCAAGGCCAACGGCGTGAAGCCGGCGCTGTTCAGCGCCAACTCCGAGGGCGCCTGCCCCACCTGCAAGGGCGCCGGTGTCATCTTCACCGACCTGGCGATGATGGCGGGCATCGCCACCGTCTGCGAGGAGTGCGAGGGCAAGCGGTTCGAGGCGTCGGTGCTCGACCACCACCTCGGTGGCCGCGACATCAGCGAGGTGCTCGCGATGTCGGTGGACGAGGCGGAGACGTTCTTCGCCGAGGGCGAGGCCCGCACCCCCGCCGCGCACAGGATCCTCACCCGCCTCTCGGACGTCGGGCTCGGCTACCTCAGCCTCGGCCAGCCGCTCACCACGCTCTCCGGCGGCGAGCGCCAGCGGCTGAAGCTGGCCACCCACATGGGCGAGAAGGGCGGTGTGTACGTCCTCGACGAGCCGACCACCGGTCTGCACCTGGCCGACGTCGAGCAGCTGCTCGGACTGCTGGACCGGCTCGTCGAGTCCGGCAAGTCGGTGATCGTCATCGAGCACCACCAGGCGGTCATGGCGCACGCCGACTGGATCATCGACCTCGGCCCCGGCGCGGGCCACGACGGCGGCCGGATCGTCTTCGAGGGCACCCCGGCCGACCTCGTCGCCGACCGCTCCACCCTCACGGGCGAGCACCTCGCGGCGTACGTCGGGGGCTGAGAGGCCCCGCCCCGGCCACCGGGCCGGTGCCCCGGGAATCCCGCCCGTGCGCAGCGCGGGGACGGCGGCGCGGAGTCACCTCCGCGCCGCCGTCCCGGCCTCTCAGGCGGCGGTCGTGCGGTCCGGGTCGTCCAGCGGGGTGTTCACCCGCAGCCAGCGATAGCCGTACGGCTCCAGCTCGGTGCGGACCAGACCGCCGGCCGCGGCCTTCACCGTGTCGCCGGTGAAGACGTCGGTGAGCAGCCGGCCGCCCCTCAGCCCGGTGACCTTCGTGGTCGCGGTGAGGGCCCGGTCGGAGAAGTTGTGCACCGCCAGCACCGCCCCTTCCGGCAGCGAGCTGATGTGGGCCAGCACGCCGGGGTCGTCGGCGTCGAGCACCTCGTACGCGCCCCAGGCCAGTTCGGGCGTCTCGCGGTACCGCTCGATGAGCGCCCGCATCCGCCCGAGGAGCGAGTCCGGGTCGTGCGCCTGGTAGTGCACATTGACCCGCTTCGGCCCGAACGCGCCCTCCACGACCGGGTTGGGCAGCGCGCCGGCGTCCGCGGTGGAGAAGCCGCCGTCCTTGTCGGCGGTCCACTGCATCGGGGTGCGCACGGCCTGCCGGCCCTCGGCGGCGAGGTTCTCGCCCATCCCGATCTCCTCGCCGTAGAAGAGCACGGGGGTGCCCGGCAGGGTGAAGAGCAGGCTGTAGGCCAGCTCGACGCGGCGGCGGTCGCCGCCCACCATCGGCGGCAGCCTGCGGCGCAGGCCGCGGCCGTAGAGCTGCATGTCCTTCTCGGGGCCGAAGGCCGCGAACACCTCGGCGCGTTCGTCGTCGTCGAGCTTGTCGAGCGTCAGCTCGTCGTGGTTGCGGACGAAGGTCGCCCAGTGCGCGTCGCGGGGGGCGAGGGGGCGCTCGCGCAGGGCGTCGGCCAGCGGGCCCGCCTCGCCCCGGGCCATCGACAGGTACATCCGCTGCATGCCGATGAAGTCGAAGCACATGGTCAGCTCGTCGCCCCGGCCGGACTCCGGCTCCCCGAAGTAGGCGGCGGTGTCGGGATAGGGCAGATTGACCTCACCCAGCAGCACCGCCTCACCGTTGCGCCGACCGAGGAAGGCCCGTAGGTCGGCGAGGTACTCGTGCGGGTCGGGCAGTTGGCGCGCGTCCTCCTGGCCGTCCGTCTCCAGCAGGAAAGGGACCGCGTCGACACGGAAGCCCGACAGTCCCAACTGCGTCCAGAAACCCATGATGCGGGCTATCTCGTCGCGTACCGCGGGGTTGGCGACGTTGAGGTCGGGCTGCTGCCTGAAGAAGCGGTGCAGATAGTACTGGCCGGTGGTCTCGTCCAGCTCCCACACACTGCGCTCGGCATCGGGGAAGACCACGCCCTCGGGGCCGTCCTCGGGCGGCGTGTCGACCCAGACGTACCAGTCGCGGTGGGCGGAATTCCGGCTGGAGCGGGCGTCCTGGAACCACGGGTGGTGGTCGGAGGTGTGGTTGACCACCAGGTCCGCGATGACCCGGATGCCCCGGTCGCGGGCGGTCCGCACGAACTCGGTGAAGTCGCCGAGCGTGCCGAGGCGCGGGTCGACGCCGTAGAAGTCGGTGATGTCGTAGCCGTCATCGCGCTCCCGGGTCGGATAGAAGGGCATGAGCCACACACACGTGACGCCCAGGCGCGCCAGGTGGTCGATCCGCTGGGTCAGTCCGGCGAAGTCACCGGTCCCGTCGCCGTCGCCGTCCTGGTACGTCTCCACGTCCAGGCAGTACACGACGGCGTTCTTCCACCACAGGTCGGAGGTCCGGGTCAGCCTCATCGGGCACTCTCCGCGCGGTAGGCGTCGGGACGGGTCACATCGAGCCGGGGCAGCACCCTGTCGCCGAACGCGTCGAGGAAGGCGCTCTGTTCGCGGCCGACATGGTGCAGCATGACCGAGTCGAAGCCGAGGTCGGCGTACTCCTGGAGCCAGGCCGCGTGCCGGCCGAGGTCCGCCGAGACGTTGACGGACCCGGCGACCTGCCCGGGTGTGACGTGCTCGCTGACGCTGTCGAACAGCTCCGCCGAGTCCAGGTCCCAACTCACCGGCGGCCCGTGGACGTTGGTGCGCCACTGGTCGTGGGCCAGGGCGAGGGCGGTGTCCGGGTCGGGGTCCCAGCTGAGGTGGACCTGGAGGTGCAGCGGGCCGGGGCCGCCGGCGGAGCGGTACGCGTCCACGATCCGGCGCAGCTTCTCGTGCGGCGCGTTGACGGTGATCAGGCCGTCCGCCCACTCCGCGCACCAGCGGGCGGTGGCCTCGCTGCACGCCGCGCCCACCAGCGGCGGCACGGCCTCGGGGCGGGTCCACAGCCGGGCCCGGTCCACGGTCACCAGCCCGTCGTGGCTCACCTCCTCGCCGTGCAGCAGCGCCCGGATGACGTCGACGCACTCGCGCAGCCGGGCGTTGCGGACGTCCTTGCGCGGCCAACGCCCGCCGGTGATGTGCTCGTTGGACGCCTCCCCGCTGCCCAGCGCCGCCCAGAAGCGGCCGGGGTACATGGCGGCCAGGCTGCCGATGGCCTGGGCGACGATCGCCGGGTGGTACCGCTGGCCCGGCGCGTTGACGACTCCGAACGGGATGCGGTCGGTGGCCTGGAGGGCGGAGCCGAGCCAGGACCACGCGAAGCCCGACTCGCCCTGCCGGACGCTCCAGGGCGAGAAGTGGTCCGAGCACATCGCGGCGGTGAAGCCGGCGCGCTCCGCGTGGACGGCCGCGGCCAACAGGTCGGCGGGCGGCACCTGTTCGTGCGAGGCATGGAATCCGTAGACGGTCATGCGGTGCGCGTACCCGGTGCCACCGGGATCATCGACGCCGAGTCACAGCGTCCGCCGGTGCACCCTCGCCTCCCACGGGGCGAGCACCAGCCGGCCGGGCGAGGGGGGAGCGGACGGGCCGTTGCCCAGGACGAGTTCGGCGTCCTCCCAGCCCTCGGGCATGTCCACCGCGACCGTCTCACCGGTGAAGTTCCCGGCGACGAGCAGCGTCGTCGGGCCGTGGCGGCGGGTGAAGACGTACATCCGCTCGTCGTCCGGCAGCAGCATGGTGAAGTCGCCGTGCACGACGGCCGGTTCACTGCGGCGCAGCGCGATCAGCCGCCGGTAGTGGTGGAAGACGGAGTCGGGATCCGCCCGGGCCGCGGTGGCGTTGACCTCGGCGTGGTCGGGGTTGACCGGCAGCCAGGGAGTGCCGGTGGTGAAGCCCGCGTGCGGCGAGGCGTCCCACTGCATGGGCGTACGGGCGTTGTCCCGGCCCATCGCCCGCAGACCGGGCAGGACGTCCTCGGGCTCCGCTCCGTCGCGCAGCGCCTGCGCGTAGTGGTTCAGGGACTCGATGTCCCGGAAGTCCTCGATGGCGCGCAGGGGCGCGTTCGCCATGCCGAGTTCCTCGCCCTGGTAGACGTACGGCGTGCCCCGGTGCAGATGCAGCACGGTGGCCAGCATCTTCGCGGACCGCGTCCGGTGGCGGGGACCGTCGTCGCCGAACCGGGAGACCGCCCGGGGCTGATCGTGGTTGTTCCAGTACAGGCTGTTCCACCCGACCTCGGCCAGGCCGGTCTGCCAGCGGCCCAGGGACGCCTTGAGGTCGGTCAGCCGCAACGGCCGCGGATCGAACTTGCCGTCGCCGTGGTCGAGTCCGACGTGCTCGAACTGGAACACCATGTCGAGTTCGGCGCGCCGGGGGTCGGTGAACAGCCGGGCCTCCTCGACGGTCACCCCGGGCATCTCGCCCACGGTGAGCAGCCGGCCGGGATACCGGGCCATCACCTCACGGTGCATCTCCTGGAGGAATTCGTGGACGCGCGGGCCGCAGACGTAGTGGGGGGAGCCGTCGCCGTACGGCCCGTCGCCGCGCAGTTCGCCGTCCGGCAGCTCCGGATCCTTGGAGATGAGATTGACGACGTCCATCCGGAAGCCGTCCACGCCGCGCTCCAGCCACCAGCGCATCATGGCGTACACGGCCTGCCGCAGACCGGGGTTCTCCCAGTTGAGATCCGGCTGCTTCGGGGAGAAGAGATGGAGGTGGTACGCGTCGCTCGCGGCGTCGTACGCCCAGGCCGGGCCGGAGAAGAACGAGCCCCAGTTGTTGGGCTCACCGCCCTCACGCGGCGGCCGCCACCAGTACCAGTCGCGTTTCGGGCTGTCCGGATCGCGTGACTCCTGGAACCAGGGGTGCTCGTCGGAGGTGTGATTGACGACCAGGTCCATGACCAGCTTCATCCCGCGCTCGTGCACGGCCGCGAGCAGCCGGTCGAAGGCCGCCAGATCACCGAACACGGGGTCGATGTCCTGGTAGTCGCTGATGTCGTAGCCGTTGTCGTCCTGCGGCGACGGGTAGACCGGGGACAGCCACAGCACGTCGACGCCCAGCTCCGCGAGGTGGTCCAGCCGGCCAGTGAGGCCGGCCAGGTCGCCGACCCCGTCGCCGTCCGAGTCGGCGAAGCTGCGGGGATAGACCTGGTAGACGACCGAGGACTTCCACCACGCACCGTCGTCCTGCGCCTTGCTGTCGGCCGCCATAGGAGGTCTCTCTCGCCTCGGGGAACACGGGACGTGCATTCCCTTCCCCGGACACGGCGGTTGTACCGGGCCCCCGGGCACGCCGGTCGTACCGGAGGGCCGACCACCGGCGTACGCCACGCCGCGTACCGACTCCGGAAGGAGGCCGCCATACTGGACGGGCCGGGGAGGGCGCAGCGGTGGCAGCGGGGACCAACGGGGGCGAGAAACGACAGATGGGCGACACCAGGCTGATCCAGAGCCGCTACCGGCTGCTCGATCTGATCGGGCGCGGCGGCATGGGCGAGGTATGGCGGGCCCGCGACGAGTCACTGGGCCGGCACGTCGCCGTGAAATGTCTCAAACCCATGGGCCCCCAGCACGACCGGGCGCTCACCCGCGTCGTGCGCGAACGCTTCCGCCGCGAGGCGCGGGTCGCCGCCTCCCTCCAGCACCGGGGCGTCACCGTCGTCCACGACTTCGGCGAGCACGAGGGCGTCCTCTACCTCGTGATGGAGCTGCTGGACGGGCACAACCTGAGCCAGCTCCTCGAGGAGAACCAGCAGCGTCCGCTCCCCGTCGACCACGTGGTCGACATCGCCGAACAGGTCGCCGACGCCCTCGGCTACACCCACCGGCAGGGCGTCGTCCACCGCGATCTGAAGCCCGCCAACATCATGCGGCTGTCCGACGGGACGGTGAAGATCTGCGACTTCGGCATAGCGCGCCTCGGCCACGACATCGGCGTCACCTCCCGTCTCACCACCGCCAGCATCGCCATGGGCACCCCGCACTACATGTCGCCCGAGCAGATCGGCGGGAAGGAGGTCGACCACCGCAGCGACCTCTACTCGCTGGGCTGTGTGCTGTACGAGATCGCCACCGGCGTACCGCCGTTCGACCTGGACGACGCCTGGGCCGTACTGGTGGGACACCGCGACACCCAGCCCGAACCCCCGCGCACCCACCGCGCCGAACTCCCCGGCTTCTTCGACCGGGTCGTCCTGGACCTGCTGGCCAAGGCCCCCGACGAGCGGCCCGCCGACGCCGGCGACCTGCGCCGCCGCATCGTGCTCGGTCGCACCGGCGAGCAGACGGCGACCGGCCCCGCGTACCCCGCGACGGCCCCGGCCGGCACGCACCCGGGCCCGGCGGCTGTCCCGCGCCCGGAAGCCGAACTGCCCGCCTGGGCCGGGAACATGACCGCCGGACACAAGGCGACCGGCGCGCTGGGCGCACTCGCCGACCCCGCCGCCGGACTCACCGCCCGGTGGACCACGGCCGCGAGCACCGCCCCCGCCTCCCCGCCCGGCACCGATGGCTCCGCCGCCCTCCCGCCCGCGCACCCCGCCCCGCCGACGACGCCCGCACGCCCCGCCCTCGCGTCCACGCGCCCCTCCGCGCACCCCGCCCCCACGGCCGGGCTGCTCGCCGAGCTCGCCGGCCGCCACAGCGAGGGCGTCGACCTGGGACGCCTGGGCCGCTGGGAGGAGGCGCGCGACGTGCACCGCGCGGTCGCCGCCCGGCGGGAGAGCGTCCTCGGCCCCGACCACCCCGACACCCTCGCCAGCCGGTACGAGGTCGGCTTCGCCCTCAGCCGCACCGGCCGGGCCGCCGACGCGCTGCGCGAGTTCGGCCAGGTCGCCGCCGGCCGCGAACGCACCCTGGGCCCCGACCATCCGCAGACCCTGGCCGCCCGCCAGGAGACCGCGTACGTCCTCGGGCAGCTCGGCCGCCACTTCGAGGCCCATCAGGTGTACGCGGCGGTCCTCGCCGCCCGGACCCGCTCCATGGGCCCCGACCACCCCGACACCCTGCGCTGCCGCCACAACCTGGCGTTCAACCTCAGCCGGCTCGGGCGGCCCGAGGAGTCCTGGCAGCTGGCCCGCGAAGTAGCCGCCGACCGGGCCAGGCTGCTCGGCGCGAGGCACCCCGACACGCTCGCCACCCGGTACGAGGTGGCGTACACCCTGGGCCGGCTCGGGCGCTGGGCGGAGGCCCTGGAGACCTACCAGGACGTCGCCCGGGCCCGCGCCGACACCCTCGGCCCCGACCACCCCGACACCCTCGCCGCCCGCTACGAGGCCGGCATCAGCCTCGGCCGGCTCGGCCGCAGCGCCGAGGCCCTGGAGCTGTACCGCATCCTGGTCGCCGACCGCACCCGGGCGGGCGGCCCGGCCGACGCCGAGACGCTGCGCGCCCGCCACGGCCTGGGCGTCAACCTGGGGCGGATGGGCCGCTGGGAGGAGGCCCTCACCGAAGCGCGTGAGGTGTGCGCGATCCGGGAGCGCACCCTTGGCCCCGACCATCCGGAGACCGTGATCAGCTGCCGCGAGGTCGCCGTCGCCCTCGGCTGGCTCGGCCGGTGGACCGAGGCCCTCACCGTGTACCGGCGGGTCGCTGAGACGCGCGGCCGGGTGCTGGGCCCCGACCACGCGGAGACCCTGGCCGCCCGCCACGACGAGGCGCACTGCCTGGAGCGGCTGGGGCGGACCGAGGAGGCCGCCGAGCTGTACCGCACCCTCGCCGCGCACCGGGCCCAGAACGCGCTGCCGCCGCACTGACCTGCCGCCGGCCGCACCGAGTTGCTCCCACCCCCGAGGGGACGCCGCCCTGAGCCGCTGCCGCACCGGGAGGACGCCGCACCGGGAGGCCGCCACCCCGAGGGGACGCCGATGCCGCGCCGGGGGCGGCCTCTGGCAGGGGCGGACCCTCCCGTGTTACGAAGGTGCATGCCCGCACCCGATCCGTCCGCGTCCCACTCGCCCGCAGGTCAGCCCGGCGCGCCCGCCCGGGGCCGCTACGACGCCGTGATCGTGGGCGGCGGCCACAACGGTCTGGTCGCCGCCGCCTACCTCGCCCGCGCCGGACAGTCCGTCCTCGTCCTGGAACGCCTGGACGCCACCGGGGGAGCGGCCGTCTCGACCCGCCCCTTCGCCGGGGTCGACGCCCGCCTCTCGCGCTACTCCTATCTGGTCTCCCTGCTGCCGCGGAAGATCGTCCGCGATCTCGGCCTCGACTTCGCCGTACGCAAGCGGACCGTCTCCTCCTATACCCCGGCCGTCCGCGACGGACGCCCCACCGGCCTCCTCGTCGGCGGCGACCGGACCCGGGAGTCCTTCGCCGCGCTGACCGGAGGGGAGCGGGAGTACGCGGCGTGGCAGCGTTTCTACGCGATGACCCAGCGCGTCGCGGAACGCGTCTTCCCGACCCTGACCGAGCCGCTGCCCGCGCGGGACGAACTGCGGGCCCGGATCGACGACGCGGACGCCTGGCGGGACCTGTTCGAGGAGCCCATCGGGGTGGCCGTCGAGCGGAACTTCACCGACGACCTGGTACGCGGCGTGGTGCTGACCGACGCCCTCATCGGCACCTTCGCCGACGCCCACGACGCCTCACTGCTCCAGAACCGGTGCTTCCTGTACCACGTGATCGGCGGCGGCACCGGCGACTGGGACGTCCCGGTCGGCGGCATGGGGGCCCTCACGGACGCCCTCGCCGGGGCCGCCCGTGCGGCGGGAGCCGAGATCCGCGTACGGCACGAGGCGACCCGCATCGAGACGGACGGAACCCACGCCGAGGTCACCGTGCGCACCCCGGACGGCGAACGCGTCGTCGCCGCCCGCCGGGTGCTCGTCAACGCCTCCCCGCAGGCGCTCGCCGCCCTCCTCGGTGACACCCCGCCCGCCCCGGCAGAGGGAGCCCAGCTCAAGGTGAACATGCTGCTCACCCGGCTCCCGAAGCTCCGCGACCGGTCGGTGGACCCCCGGCGGGCGTTCGCCGGTACGTTCCACATCGCCGAGGGGTACGGGCAGTTGGCCGACGCCTACCGGCAGGCGGTGGCCGGACGGCTGCCCGCCGCACCGCCGTCCGAGATCTACTGCCACTCGCTGACCGACCCCTCGATCCTCGGCCCCGACCTCGCCGCTCGCGGCTACCAGACCCTCACCCTCTTCGGGCTGCACACCCCCGCCCGGCTCTTCGCCGCCGACAACGACGCCGCCCGCACCGCCCTCCTCAAGGCCACCCTCGCGGAACTGGACGCCCACCTGGAGGAGCCGGTCACCGACTGCCTGGCCCTCGACGAGCGGGGCGAACCCTGCATCGAGGCCAAGACACCGCTCGACCTGGAGCGCGATCTGCGCCTGCCCGGCGGCCACATCTTCCACCGCGACCTCTCCTTCCCGTACGCCACCGAGGCCACCGGCCGGTGGGGCGTGGAGACCGCCCACGCCAACGTCCTGCTCTGCGGGGCGGGCGCGGTGCGCGGCGGCGGGGTCAGCGGGGTCCCCGGCCACAACGCGGCGATGGCCGTGCTGGGTTAGCCGCTACCGCAGGTCCCGGCGCTCGACGGCGGCGGCGAGCGCCGTATGACCGGCGGGCCCCGGGTGCAGGCCGTCGCCGCTGTCGTACGCCGGCAGCAGCCGGGAGGGGCGGCCGGGGTCGCGGAGCGCCGCGTCGAAGTCCGCGACGGCATCGAAGACCCGCCCGTCGCGCACGGCCTCGTTGACCTGCCGGCGTACCGCGTCCTGCTCCGGCGTCCAGCGCTTCCACCCCTCGAACGGGGCGATGGTGCCGCCCACCACCCGCAGCCCGGCCGACCGGGCCCGCAGGGCCAGTTGGCGGTAGCCGGCCAGCAGGCGGGACGGGTCCCGCTCGACGGGCTCGTGATGCAGGTCGTTGACGCCCAGGTGCACCAGGACCGTCCGCAGCCCGGGCAGCGACAGCACGTCCCGGTCGAAGCGGGCCTGACCGCCCGGCCCGAAGCGTACGGAGTCGAGCAGCAGCCGGTTGCCGCTGACGCCGAGGTTGGCGACGGCGGAGCCGGGCAGCCGGCGGGCCAGTTGGTCGGGCCAGCGCAGGTCCGCGTCGGCGGGCGTGCCGACGCCCTCCGCGATGGAGTCGCCCAGCACGGCGATGACCGGGCCGCGCGCCCCGGTCGTCTCGACGCCCGTGAGGAGCAGGACGGACCGGGTCCGGACGCCGTCGACGGTGTGCCAGGCGTGGGTGTCGCGGTGGAGGGACAGCGGGCCGGTGGGGCCCGGGAGCCGCGTTTCCACGGTCAGTACGGCCCCCTCCGGCACCCGCAGGCCGGGGACCGCGTCACTGGTGAGGGACCCGCCCGCCGCCAGCCACTCCTGCCGCCTTCCCGCGAAGGCGACCGGCCGCCCCTCGGCGGTCACCGGGCCCACCAGCACCGGCGCGGCCCCGAAGGCGTGCGCGTACCGCAGCCTCACCCGACCGCCCGCCGAGAGCCTCAGCCGCGCGGTGCAGAGCCCGTCGGTGAGACCGGCCGCGACCGGGTCGGCCGGGGTCGGGGCGGTCTGCGCGGTGGCCCAGGAGGTGGTCCAGGGCGTGGCCGGCGGTGCGTGGCCGGGCTGAGTCGCCGTCGCCCGCGCGTCCGGGGCGGTGAGGGCCGCCGTGACGCCGGTCGCCGCCGCGTACAGCAGACTCCGCCGCGCAGGCCCGGGGACCCGGCCGGTCACCGGGAGGACGGCCGGGGTGAGGGGGCGGTGCGCCTGACGCTGCTCACGGGTATCGGCCTCCTGGAAGCGACTACGGGGAAGGGGCGCGCCGAGCGGCTGTGTCATCCAACGACCCCCGGAAGAACCGGTGATGACGCCGTCCCGCTCCGGGCGCGACGCCATTGTGGCGGCAGCGCCCGGCGGACGACGGGCCACCACGCACGCCGCCGCCCGCCTGCCGCTCAGTCGGCCGAGGTCACCGCGCACAGCGCTGCCCGCCCGCCGCTCATTCGGCCGAGGGGTCACCGAGCACAGCGCCGCCCCCCGGCCCGCCGCTCAGTCCGCCGACAGCACCCAGCCCGCCGCCCCGATCCGCCCCGCGTCCCGGGGCCGGCCGGAGTCGAAGACCGTGACGCGGCCGTCCCGCACCCTCAGGGCGTCCACATACGCGCCGCGCCCCACGTACAGCTGGTCCGTGGTGTAGCGCCACCGCAGTCGGACGCTCTTGCCGCGCCAGGCCGACAGGTCCGCCTCCAGCCGGTGCCAGACCCGCCCCGACCAGCCGGAGACCCAGCCCTCCGGGTGCGTCCGGGGGTCCGGGCGGTGACGGCCCGGGCCCACCGTGGTGAACGGCACCGGCTGCCACTCCGGCCCCGCCGACGCCTCCAGCACCAGCCGGTCGGAGCCGGGTTCGGTGTCCCACCACAGGGCGCACTCCAGCCGGGAGCGCCCGGAGTCCAGGCGCAGCGCGGGCAGGGTCAGGGTGGCGCTCGACGCGCTCGCCATCCCGGAGAACCAGGCCGTACGCCCCCGCTCCGGCCGGACCGGGACGGCCCGGGCCAGCTGGTTGGCCGTCGCCACCCGGGGCGCGCTGCCCGAGCGCCAGCTCCGTACGGGATGGACCGAGTTGCCCAGCACCACCAGGAACGTGTCGGTCGACGGGTCGAGCACCAGGCTGGTCCCGGTGAACCCGGTGTGGCCGGCCGTGCGCGGGGTGGCCATCGCGCCCATGTACCAGTGCTGGTACAGCTCGAAGCCGAGGCCGTGCTCGTCGCCGGGGAACGCGGTGTTGAAGTCGGTGAAGAGGAGGTCGACCGATTCCTCGGACAGGATGCGGGCGCGCCCGTAGACGCCGCCGTTGAGGAGGGTGCGGGCGAGGACCGCCAGGTCCCAGGCGCAGGAGAACACCCCGGCGTGCCCGGCCACCCCGTCCAGGCTGTAGGCGTTCTCGTCGTGCACCTCGCCCCAGACCAGGCCCCGTTCGAGGCCGGACCACGGGAGGCGGGCGTCCTCGGTGGCCGCGATCTTCGGCTTCCAGGAGGCGGGCGGGTTGTAGCGCGTACGGTGCATCCCGAGCGGGGCGGTGATCTCGTCGCGGAGCAGGGCGTCCAGCGGGCGGCCGGTGATCCGTTCCAGGATCAGTTGCAGCGAGATCAGGTTGAGGTCGGAGTAGAGGTAGGCGCTGCCCGGGGCGGACGCCGGGACCTCGTTCCACAGCATCCGGAGCTTCCCCTCCCGGGTCGGCTCCCGGTAGAGCGGGATCCAGGCCCGGAACCCCGAGGTGTGGGTGAGCAGTTGGCGTACCGTGATGTCCTGCTTGCCGCCGCCCGCGAAGTCGGGGAGGTACGAGGCCACGGCGGCCTCCAGCTCCAGCGCGCCGCGCTCGATCTGCTGCACCGCCAGGATCGACGTGAACAGCTTGGAGATCGAGGCCAGGTCGAAGACGGTGTCCTCGGCCATCGCGATCTGCCGGTCCGCCGGGAACTCCACCCCGGTGTCCGTCGCCTCGTCGTACGCCGCGTAGCGCACCGCCTTGCCGATCGGCCGGTGCAGCGCCACCGTGCCGCCCCGCCCGGCGAGGAGCACCGCGCCCGCGTACCAGGGGTGCTTGGGGGAGTCCGCGAGATACGCCTCCGCCTCCCGGACCAGCTGGTCCAGCGGCCCCTGGAGCAGCCCGGCGCGCGCGGCGCTGCCGCGCCGGAGCGTGGGCCGGTGCGCCCCTGGTCCCATGCTCGCTCCCGTGTCCGCCGTCGCCGGGCCCGTGCCCGGTGCGCCCCGTTCGGCCGCCCCCGCCAGGGGGATCGGCGCCAGGGCGAGCGCGCCGCCCAGCGCCAGTATCCCGCCGCCCAGCCTCCGGCGGCCGATGCCGCTCCCGGTGGCGGCCCCACCGTCTTCCGCCCGCCCGTTCCCCGCCGCGTACCCGGTCATCCGCAACCCCTTCCCGTGCCCCGAGCCGCCCCCGAGGGCTGAGCCGCGTGAGCGCCCCGGCGCGAAAGTAACTTCCGAAATCTCGCCGAGCAGTGAAAGTTCCTGCCGCCGCAGAGATTACTGTCGCGCCCGCCCTCCCGTACGCCTCCGGGCCCGCAAAGAATCTGACACTGCATCAGAAAATCTCTTCCCTCGGCCGTCCGGCTGCGGCATCCTGCCGCCCATGGAGACGGAGCTGAGCAGAGAACTGGGCATCGAGCACGCCATCTTCGGCTTCACGCCGTTCCCCGCCGTCGCCGCGGCCATCAGCAGAGCCGGTGGCTTCGGCGTGCTCGGAGCGGTCCGCTACACCGACCCGCGGGAGCTGGCGCGCGACCTCGACCGGCTGGACGAGCTTGCGGACGGCACGCCGTACGGACTCGACGTCGTCATGCCGGCCAAGAAGGTCGAGGGGGTCACCGAGGCGGACGTCGAGGCGATGATCCCGGCCGGGCACCGGGGCTTCGTCCAGGACCTCCTCACCCGCCACGGCGTACCCGAACTCGCGCAGGGGGAGACGTCCGGCTGGCGCATCACCGGCTGGATGGAGGAGGTCGCCCGGGGCCAGCTCGACGTGGCCTTCGACTACCCGGTCAAGCTCCTCGCCAACGCCCTCGGCTCCCCGCCCGCCGACGTCATCGAGCGCGCCCACGCCCATGGAGTCCTGGTCGCGGCCCTCGCCGGCAGCGCCGAACACGCCCGCCGGCACGCGGCGGCGGGCATCGACGTCGTCGTCGCCCAGGGGTACGAGGCGGGCGGCCACACCGGCGAGATCGGCTCGATGGTGCTGGTCCCCGAAGTCGTCGAGGCCGTCGCCCCGCTGCCCGTGCTCGCCGCCGGAGGCATCGGCAGCGGCGAACAGGCCGCCGCCGGACTCGCCCTCGGCGCGCAGGGCGTCTGGCTCGGCTCCCTCTGGCTCACCACCGAGGAGGCCGACCTCCACTCGGAGGCCCTCACCCGCAAGCTCCTCGCCGCCGGCTCCGGCGACACCGTCCGCTCCCGCGCCCTCACCGGGAAACCCGCACGCCAGCTCCGTACCGCGTGGACGGACGCCTGGGACGACCCGGCCGGACCCGGCACGCTCCCCATGCCGCTCCAGGGGCTGCTGGTCGCCGAGGCGGTCTCCCGGATCCAGAAGTACGAGGTCGGGGAGCTGCTGGGCACCCCCGTGGGGCAGATCGTCGGCCGGATGACCAGCGAACGCAGCGTCCAGGCGGTCGTCGACGACCTGACGCGCGGCTTCGAACGGGCCGTCACCCGCATCAACCGCATCGCCGGAAGGAGCGCCACGTGAACCAGCCGCGCCAGGTCGACCAGCCGGACCGGCCGCGCCCCGGGAAGCAGCCGCCCAACGGCTTCTGGGCCCAGGCCGCCGCCGACCCCGACCGGATCGTGCTCGTCGCGCCCGGCGGCGAGGAGTGGAGCGCGGGGCGGCTGCACGCCGACGTCAACCGCCTGGTCCACGGGCTGCGCGCGGCCGGGATGCGCGAGGGGGACGCGTTCGCCGTCGTCCTGCCCAACGGGGCCGAGCTGCTGACCGCCCATCTCGCCGCGTCCCAGGCTGGCTTCTACCTGGTGCCGGTCAACCACCACCTCATCGGCCCCGAGATCGCCTGGATCGTCGCCGACTCGGGCGCCCGTGTCCTCATCACCCACGAACGCTTCGCGGCCGCCGCGACCTCGGCCGCCGAGGAGGCCGGACTCCCGGAGAGCCACCGCTACGCCGTGGGCCCCGTGCCCGGCTGCCGCCCGTACGCCGACCTGCTCGACGGCCACCCCGCCGCCCCGCCGGAGAACCGCACGCTCGGCTGGGTCATGAACTACACCTCGGGCACCACCGGCCGCCCGCGCGGCATCCGCCGCCCCTTGCCCGGCAAGCTCCCGGAGGAGACGTACCTCGGCGGATTCCTGGGCATCTTCGGCATCCGGCCGTTCGACGACAACGTCCACCTGGTGTGCTCGCCGCTCTACCACACGGCCGTCCTCCAGTTCGCGAGCGCCGCGCTGCACATCGGCCACCCGCTCGTCCTCATGGACGGCTGGACGCCGCAGGAGATGCTCCGGCTGATCGACGCCCACCGCTGCACCCACACGCACATGGTCCCCACCCAGTTCCACCGGCTCCTCGCGCTCCCCGACGAGGTGAGGAGCCGTTACGACGTCTCCTCCATGCGCCACGCCATCCACGGGGCCGCGCCCTGCCCCGACCATGTCAAACGCGCCATGATCGACTGGTGGGGGAGCTGCGTCGAGGAGTACTACGCGGCCAGCGAGGGCGGCGGCGCGTTCGCCACCGCCGAGGACTGGCTCAAGAAGCCCGGCACGGTCGGCAAGGCTTGGCCGATCAGTGAGCTCGCCGTCTTCGACGACGACGGCAACCGGCTGCCGGCAGGTCGGCTCGGCACGGTCTACATGAAGATGAGCACCGGCGGCTTCAGCTACCACAAGGACGAGACCAAGACCCGCAAGAACCGCATCGGCGACTTCTTCACCGTGGGCGACCTCGGGGTCCTGGACGCGGACGGCTACCTCTTCCTCCGCGACCGGAAGATCGACATGATCATCGCGGGTGGCGTGAACATCTACCCCGCCGAGATCGAGTCCGCCCTCCTCACCCACCCCGCCGTCGCGGACGCCGCCGCCTTCGGCATCCCGCACCCCGACCGGGGCGAGGAGGTCAAGGCCGTCGTCGAACCGGCCGAGGGGCACGAGGCGGGCGACGCGCTCGCCGCCGAGATCCTCGCCCACTGCGAGGAGCGGCTCGCCGGCTACAAACGGCCGCGCTCCATCGACTTCATCGCCGCGATGCCCCGCGACCCCAACGGCAAGCTGTACAAGAGGCGGCTGCGCGAACCCTACTGGGAGGGGCGCCGGCGACCTCTGTGACCGGGCGGAGGTCCGTGGGGTCCGTGAGGGGATGGCGTCCCTCACGGACCCACGGAGCACCTACCGCCGCTCGTGCACCCGCACCACCCGCAGGTGCGGCGAGCGGGCGATGTCCTTCTCGCAGAACCGGGACGTCACCCAGCGCTCACCCGAGAACAGCCGCGTCTGGTCGCTGTAGTGCGGCGAGTTCGGGTTCGACGACTGGGAGTACGTGAGCAGCGTCCGGGCCACCGGGCACCGGCTGCCGTCCCAGCCCACCGCCTGGATGTAGCTGGAACCGGCCGACACCTCGGTGTAGCCGCCCGCCGCCGGGTTCCACACCGGCTCGATCTTGTTCCAGATGCCGAGCGACTCCGTGCCGCCGCCGACCGGGATGCGCTTCCCGTTCCGTACGACGAACTGGTGCTCGCCCAAGGGCGCGTCCAGCGCGATGCCCGCCGCCCGCAGCTCCGTCACCGCGTCGGCCAGGGCCCTGCCCACACCGGGCGCGCCGGTGTTCAGGCCGCGCGGGGTGCGCACCGGGTCGGCCGCGTCGAACGGCGTCCTCCACAGCTCCGCCGCGGGCACGACCGCCGCCTTGCGCCAGAACCGGTCGAAGAGCAGCGCGCCCCGGCTGTCGCTGTCCACGCTCCGGTCCCACCGCCGCAGCACCGGGCAGGCCGCCGACACGTCGACCGCCGTCCCGCCGCTGCCCACGGCCGTGCCGCCGGGCAGCGCGGCGCACCACTGCGCCACGTCGGCCGCGACCAGATCCCCGGCCGGGGCCCGGTTCGCGAGCTGCTGGCGCTCCAGGTCGCCGACGCGCAGCCGCCCGCGCTCCGCCATCGCCGCGACGTCCTCGACCGCGCCCCGGGTCCGCATCGACCGCTGGGTGTCCACCGTGCCGAAGACCCGCTCGTAGCCGGTCAGCGGCCGGTCGGCGTTGGTCAGCCAGGCGCTGTCGTTGGAGTTCTCGACGTACGGGGCGTTCTTCAGCGTCGGCATCCGGCCCGGCCCGAAGATCCCGGGCTGCACCGCGTCCCGGTCGCTCCCGAGGGCGCAGTCCGCCTTCGACCCGTCCAGCACCGCGAGCCCGGCGGACGGGTAGGTGGCCCGGCCCAGCGGGGTCGAGCAGCGGGCCGCCAGCTCGTCCGTGATCCTCGGCAGCACCTGGGACTGGGAGAAGAAGGAGTTCCCCGACCGGTCGGCGGCGATCGTGTTCACCCACGGCAGGCCCTGCGAGCGGTGCAGCGCCCGCTGGATCCCGGCGGTGGAGCGGGCCTTGCTGAAGCCGAGCGAGGTGTCGGCGCTGCGCAGATTCGTCGCGTTCGGGTCGTTGAGCGCGTACGCGGTGCTCGCCGACCAGGGCAGCGGCAGTCCCGCGCCGAGCGAGGTGACGACCGGGCCGTAGCGGGTCCACCACTGGGTCCGGGTCACCGGGGCCGCGCCCTTCACCGGGACGGTGACCGTGCGCTGCGTCATCCGCCGCGGCTTCCCATCCACCAGATAGAGGGTGGGGTCGGCCGGATCCAGGGTCAGCTGATGCAGGTTCAGCGTGACGCCGGTCGCCACGGTGTGGCTCCACGCCACGTCCGCGTTGTGCCCGATCGAGACGGTCGTCGAGCCGAGCAGCGAACCGCCCGCCACGTTCAGCTCGCCGGGGATCGTCTGCTGCGACTGCCAGAAGCGGCGGCCGCCGTCCCACGGGTAGTGCGGGTTGCCGAGGAGCAGCCCGCGCCCGTTCGCCGTCGTGGACCCACGGAAGGCGACCGCGTTGGAGCCCATGTCCGCGTTCTGCGTCGACAGGAGCCGCTGGGCCGCCGCTGCCGCCTCCTCAGGGGTGACCGGGGCGACCGACGCGGTCCCGGCCCCGGAGGCGGGCGTCGGCGGCCGGGCGGCCGTGATGCCGTCGATGCCGCGCCCCTGGCCGCCGAGCACGGCCAGGGCGAAGCCCCGTACCGCCACGTCCAGCGTGGTGACCGGCCGCACCCAGGAGGCTCCCCGGCAGGCGGGGTCGGTGATGCGGTCGCGGTTCTGCTCGATCCACGCGTTGTAGCCGGCGGCGAACCCCCGCATCGACTCCTTGGCGTCCCGGCTCGGACCCGCCGGGGCTGGGACCTTCAGCAGCTTCTCCACCGTCCCGCTGTCCCGGACGCCCCGGAAGTACAGGTCGCTGGACAGGTTCTTCGTCGCGGAGGAGAGCGAACCGTCCGGCGCCGCGTCCGGGCCGAAGAACGCCGAGCGCTCCCCGCGGACCGTCAGGAACCCGTCCGCCAGCGTGCACACCTGGTCGGCGGCCTGCGCCCAGCCGGTGCCGAAGCCCAGATTCGCGTAGTCCTTCGCCACGATGTGCGGAATGCCGTACTCCGTGTACCGGACGACGGCGGACAGCCCGCCGCCCGAGGGGTGCCGGGCCTCCGGGGCTCCGGACGCGGCGGCGGGCGGCAGCGACGCCGACGCGGTGAACAGGGCGAGACCGGAGACCGCGAACAGTCTCAGGCGGTTACGGAAGGTCAAGGGTGTTCCTCCCAACAAGGCGGGTGACCGGGGCGGTTGCCCGGACCCGCCGGGCAGCCACGCGCCACTCAGCCAGGGTGCTCCCGCATCTGTCAACCGTCTGGTCGGTATCCGGCCGCCGAACGCCCACGGCCACTCCCCGACACTCCCCGACAGCCCCTTGACCCGCCGGGCCGGGCCGCACAGGATCACGCCATGACCGGTGTACGCAGCAGCACAGTCGACGGAGTCCTCACCCGCAGCGCCCGCCGCACCCCGGAGGGGACCGCCGTGCGCTACGGCGACCGGGCGTGGACCTACCGCTCGCTCGACGCCGCGGTCTCCACCGCCGCCGCCGTCCTGACCGGTGAGCACGCCCTGCGCCCCGGCGACCGGGTGGCGTCGTACGCCCACAACTCCGACGTCTACCTGATCGCCTTCCTCGCCTGCGCCCGGGCCGGACTCGTCCACGTCCCCGTCAACCAGAACCTCACCGGCGACGACCTGGCCTACCTCCTGGACCAGTCCGGCTCCGCCCTCGTCCTCACCGACCCGGACCTCGCGGACCGCGTCCCCGCGGGCCGTCCCGTACGCCCCCTGCGCGACGCCCCGGGCTCGCTGCTCGACGCCCTGGACACCGAGCGGCCCTTCACCCCGGAGCGCGCGCCCGGCGCGGACGACCTCGTGCAACTGCTGTACACCTCCGGGACGACAGCCCTCCCCAAGGGCGCGATGATGACGCACGGGGCGCTGGTCCACGAGTACGTCAGCGCGATCACCGCCCTCGGCCTGGCCCCCGGCGACCGGCCGGTCCACTCGCTGCCGCTCTACCACTCCGCCCAGATGCACGTGTTCCTGCTGCCGTATCTGGCGGTCGGCGCGGACAACACGATCCTGGACGCGCCCGACGCCGGCCGGATCTTCGACCTGGTCGAAGCGGGCCTGGCCGACAGCCTGTTCGCCCCGCCCACCGTCTGGATCGGCCTCTCCAACCACCCGGACTTCGCCACCCGCGACCTCACCGGCCTCCGCAAGGCGTACTACGGGGCGTCGATCATGCCCGTACCCGTCCTGGAACGCCTCCGCGCCCGTCTGCCGGACCTGGCCTTCCACAACTGCTTCGGCCAGAGCGAGATCGGCCCGCTCGCCCTCGTCCTCGGCCCCGACGAGCACGAGGGCCGGATGGAGTCCTGCGGCCGCCCCGTCCTCTTCGTGGAGGCCCGCGTCGTCGACGAGGCGGGCCGCGAGGTCCCGGACGGCGCCCCGGGCGAGGTGGTCTACCGCTCACCCCAACTCTGCACCGGCTACTGGGACAAGCCCGAGGAGACGGCCGAGGCGTTCCGCGACGGCTGGTTCCGCTCCGGCGACCTCGCGGTCCGCGACGCCGAGGGCTACTTCACCGTCGTCGACCGGGTGAAGGACGTCATCAACTCCGGCGGCGTCCTGGTCGCATCCCGCCAGGTGGAGGACGCCCTCTACACCCACCCCGCCGTCGCCGAGACAGCGGTCGTCGGCCTGCCCGACGACCGCTGGATCGAAGCCGTCACCGCCGTCGTCGTCCTGCGCGCCGAGGCGAGCGACACCGAACTGATCGACCACGCCCGGGAGAAGCTCCCCCACTTCAAGGCCCCCAAGCGGGTCGTGTTCGTGGACGAGCTTCCCCGCAACGCCAGCGGGAAGATCCTCAAGCGGGAACTCCGGGACCGGCTGGCCTGACGGACCGCGCCCCCTATTCGGTGCGCAGGGCCGTGGCCGTTCGGGCCCTGGCGGCCCAGCCGGCGGGCAGGAGCGCGCCCAGGGCGGCGATGAGCAGCCCGCCGAGCGCGAGCGGCAACAGTCCGGCCGGGTGGTAGACGGCGAGGACGGATGCGGGGAGGCGGAGCCCCACGCTGTCGCCCATCGCGGGGACGACCCAGCCGTGCAGGGCCATCCCGAGGGGCACGCCCAGAGCGCCCGCGACCAGGCCGGTCACGACGACCGAGGTGAGGACCATCGCGATGGTCTGGCGAGGCGTCATGCCGAGGGCCTTGTGGACGCCGATCTCCCGTACGCGCTCGCGGGTGTCGAGCAGCACGCCGTTGAGCACGCCGAGCGCGGCGACGGCGACGAGCATCAGCGCGAGGAACCCGGACAGCGCGTTGAGCGTGACGACCATTTCGCTTCCGGAGTCGGCCCCGCCGACCCGTGCGTGGACCCCCAGCGGCGCCAGGTGCTCGTTCAGCGCGTCGGCGTAATCGGAGCTGTCGGTGCCCGGCACGACCGCGATGTGATGGCTCCTCTCCGTCAGGTCCGGGTGTCCGGCCGTGAGGGTCGAGGCGTCGGTGAAGACCTGCCTGCCGTCCCTGCGGGGGTCGAGGACCTCCCCGACGATCCGGACCGTCACCGGCACTGCCAGGCCGCTCAGGGTGACGTCATCGCCGATACGGGTGCCGGTGGCGGCCAGGAAGGGGGTCGGGACCACGGCCTCGCCCGGCTCGTCGATCCAGCGGCCCGAGACCATGGTGTAGCCGCCCCAGGAGGCGTCGCCGGTGAAGGCGATCACGTCGACGGTGCCGGTCAGGCCGGACACGGTGGCCCGGACCGTCGCGGCGCTGTAGTGCTTCCCGGTTCCGGCACTGCCCTCGATGGCCGTGGCGACCGCGGCGGGATCGGGCTCTGGTCTCTTGTCTGCGTCCGGGGCTTCGGGGCCGAAGTCCGGCAGGGGCGCGGGCACGGTGACATCGGCGGCGTCATGGGCCCTGGCCTTCACCACCTCGCCGAGCGAGGCGCCCATCCCCACGGTGAACGTGACGGCGGCGGCCCCGAACAGGATCGCCGCGCCCATGGCCAGCGCACGGGCGGGCCGCGCGAAGGGCCTGGCCAGGCCCAGGGCCACCGGCTGCGGCAACGGCAGCCGTCCGGCCAGGCGGGCCGCCCGTCTGCCCCGCCCCGCCGCGGTCGTACGTCCCACGGCGAGCGCGTCGACCGTGCGCAGTCGGCCCGCCCGCCATGCGCTCGCCCACGCGGTCGCCGCCACCAGGCCGAGCACCCCGGCGACCACCGGCAGGTCGACCCAGGGGGCGATGGCCAGGGACGAGGCGCCATAGACCTCTTCGGCCTCGGCCAGCACGGGGACGGCGAGCAGGTGGCCGGCCAGTACACCGAGTGCTGTGCCGGCCGCGGCCGGGATCAGCGCCTGGCCGACGTAGGCCCCCATGACCTGGGCCGGGGTGAAGCCGATGGCCTTGAGGACGCCGATGCGGCGGGTACCCGTACCGACGGCCGACGCGACGACGTTGCCGACGACGAGCACCGACATGACCAGGCCCAGAGCCCCGAACGCGACGAGGAACGGGACGTAGAGGGCCGTGTCGCGCTCTGCGCTCTTCCTGACGGTGAGCCAGGACTGTTCGCCGACGACGGCTCCCGGCGGCAGGGCCCGCGTCACGGCCTCGCGGCCCGCGGCGATCCGCTCGGCGGTGCCCGCGTCGGTGAACCGGTAGAGCATCTGGTGGCCGCCGCTGCCGGGCGCGGTGAGCGCCGCCATCTGGGACGGGACCACCCAGGCGTCGGCGGTTCCGGTGACCGAACGGGCCACGCCGACGACTCCCAGCGTCGGATCGCCGGGCAGATCGGGGAAGACGATCCGCATGCCCATGGTCGGCACGAGCGCGGATCCGGCGGACAGCACGATCTCGCCGGGGCGCTCGGGCCACCGCCCGTCGAGCAGCGCCACCTCGTCCACACCCCGGCCGGGGTCGTCCCGGCCGACCACGGTCATGGGCCACCCGGGGTTGGGCCCGTCCGCTCGCGGGGTGACCGTCGCCGTACGGAACGGCCCGGCCGCCCCGCTCACCCCCTCCACGTCCTTGGACTCCGACAACTGCGCGGCGCTCACCGCGTCCGCGTCGAACTGGACCGACAGATGCGCACCGATCTGTCGGGCGAAGGCGTCGTCGAAGGGCGCGCCGGAGACCACGAGCAGCGACCCGCCGAGGATGGAGGCGGCCACCGCCATCAGCGTGGTGAGCCCGATCACCAGCGTCTGCACCCGCCGCCGCCCCACCCCCGAGCGCACCACCTTGCCGAGCGCGTTCATCGGGTGGCCTCCGGGGCCGCGACGTGCGGCCGGACGTCTTCGGCGATCCGGCCGTCGGCGATCCTGACCGTACGACGGGTACAGGCCCGGGCCAGGGCCAGGTCGTGGGTGACGACGACGATGGTCTGGCCCTCGGCGTTGAGCCGGGTGAGCAGTCCGCTGACGTCCTGTCCGGCGGCCGCGTCCAGGGCCCCGGTCGGCTCGTCGGCCAGGAGCAGCGGCGGCCGGTTCATCAACGCCCGCGCCACGGCGACGCGTTGCCGCTCGCCGCCGGACAGCCGCCCGGGGTAGGCGCGGGCGTGCCGGTCGATGCCGAGGAGTTCCAGGAGTTCGGCCGCCCGCCGGGCGGCTTCGCCCCGTGCCGTGCCCGAAAGCCGCGCGGGCAGGATGACGTTGTCGGCGACGGTCAGATCATCGAGCAGGTTGAAGAACTGGAAGACCATGCCGATCTTCGATCGCCGGTAGAGCGCGGATCCGGCCTCGCCCAGCCCGTCCACCCGCACCCCGTCCACGGTGACGGTCCCCGTGTCCGGCCGGTCCAGGCCCGCGACCAGGTTGAGCAGCGTGGACTTGCCGCTGCCGGAAGGGCCGAGGATCGCGACGGCCTCGCCGGGCCGGACGGTCAGGGACACGTCGTCCAGAGCGGGCGGGCCGTCGTCGTATCGGCGGCTCACCCCGCGCAGTTCGATCACGGGCGTGGTCATGGAAGGGCTCCTCGGGTACGGGTACCGGACCCCTCGGACGCTAGGAGCGCGCCCGGCCGCCGCGCGTCGCCCGCCCGGCCCCTTCGCCGTACCGCGCCGGGATGAACCGCCGAAACGTCATCCTCGCGATGTAGGCGCGCGACGCAGATGAGGCGCGGAGAACGACCGCTGAGGAGGGTTCCCGGGGTCGGCGCGGCGGCGACAATGAACCGGTGACGAATGTGCGTACGATCATGGAGCGGCTGCGGGCCCTGGCCCGCGAGGCGATCCGCGACGCCGGGTCCCCGGTCGGGCCACTGCCACGGCTCGGCCGTCGCGCCTGGCAGTTCGACATCCTGCTGGCGCTGGCGCTGGGAATCACCACGGTCTACTACGGCATCGACAACGTGGGCGCCGTCGTGGTGCGGCAGATCGCACCCGGCGTGGAACACGTCGTGCCGCGCCCGTCCGGCCCCGGGGGCCTGGCCCTCATGGTGACCCTCGCGGTCATCGCCTCGGGCGCTCTGGCGCTGCGCCGCCGCTATCCCCTCGCCGTGCTGTGCGTCGTGACGGCCGCGGTGCTGGCCACACCGCACAGTGTTCTGCGGCTGACGTTCTACGCGTTCGTGATCGCCGTCTACAGCGCCGCCGTGCACAGCCCGTACCGGGTGGCGACCTTCGCGGCGCTGCCGGTGTCGGTCCTGCTGGTCGGCGCCTCGGGGAACTCGGTGACACCGATCGTCCCCTACCAGTACGTCGCCCTGCTGATCCTCGGTCCGATGGCGGGAGCCGCTCTCGGGCTGCGCAACTGGAAACTCCAAAGTGAGGAAGGCCGTAGCCGGCTCTCCCGTCTGGAACGCGACCAGGCCGAGGCACTGCGCCGGGCCGTCGAGCACGAGCGGGCCAGGATCGCCCGCGAACTGCACGACGTCGTCACGCACAACGTCAGCGTGATGATCATCCAGGCGGGGGCCGCCCGCACGATCATGCGGACCTCGCCCGCGCGGGCCGGGGAGGCGCTGCTCGCCGTCGAGGCGGGTGGGCGGGCGGCCATGACCGAGCTGCGCCACGTCATGGGACTGCTCACCGCGGACGGCGAAGGGGCCGGCGAAGGCGCGGACCCGGCGGCCGGTACGGGGACGCAACTGGCCCCGCAGCCGGGCCTGGACCAGCTGGGAACGCTGGTCGCCCGGGTCAGGGGCGCCGGGCTGCCCGTCGCCCTGAAGGTGACCGGGCCGCCGTGCCCCCTGCCGCTCGGCGTCGAACTCGCCGCCTATCGCGTGGTCCAGGAAGCCCTGACCAACACGGTGAAGCACGCGTCCGGGGCAACCGCGGCCGTGACCGTCGCCTACGGCGCGGACCGGCTCCGGGTAGAGGTCACCGACACCGGGGGACAGGCCGGTGCGGTCGCCGGCAACGGCCGGGGCCTCATCGGCCTGCGCGAGCGCCTGGCCCTCTACGACGGCACCCTGAACACTGGCCGGCTCCTGACCGGCGGCTATCGTGTGGAGGCCCTGATCCCCCTGGAGACACCGTGACCGAGCCGCTGCGTGTGCTGGTCGCCGACGACCAGACCCTGGTCCGCACCGGATTCCGGCTGATCCTCGGCGCGGACGGCATCGACGTCGTCGCCGAGGCCACCAACGGGATCGAAGCGGTCGAAGCGGTCCGCCGCACCCGTCCCGACGTGGTGCTGATGGACGTCCGGATGCCCGAGATGGACGGCCTGGAGGCCACCCGCCGCATCCTCGCCGCTCCCCGGGACCACGACTCCGTACGGGTGGGGCAGGGCCCGTTCCCCGACCGGCCCCGCGTCATCATCCTGACCACCTTCGACCTCGACCGGTACGTCTACGCGGCGCTGTCCGCCGGGGCCAGCGGCTTCCTCCTCAAGGACGTCACCCCCGAGCAGCTGACCGCGGCGGTCCGTTTGGTCCGTACCGGTGACGCTCTCCTCGCGCCCGCCATCACCCGCCGCCTCGTACAGCGGTTCACCCGGGCCGGCGGCGACACCGCCGCCCCCCACCGCGACCTCGCCGCGCTCACCCCGCGCGAACTGGAGGTCCTCGGTCTGCTGGCCCGTGGACTGAGCAACGCCGAGCTCGCCGCCCGTCTTCACCTGGCCGAGGCGACCGTCAAGACGCACGTCGCCCGCATCCTCGCCAAGCTCGGACTCCGTGACCGGGTCCAGGCCGTCATCGTCGCCTATGAGACGGGCCTGATCAGCGTCGGCGAACGCGAGGCCGCGCAGCAGTCCGACGAACGGACCGGATGAGCGGCCCGACCGATGAGCCGCCGGTCTCCGCCACCGCGGCGGCGCTCCTCACCACCGCCCCGCCTCCACGATCCGCCGCAGGAACCGCTGCGTGCGCTCCTCCCGGGGCGCGCCGAACACCTCGTCCGGCGTGCCGCGTTCCAGCACCACCCCCGCGTCCAGGAAGCAGACCTGGTCGGCGACCTCGCGGGCGAAGGCCATCTCGTGGGTGGCGATGACCATCGTCATGCCCTCGCCCTTCACCTCGCGGACCAGGCCGAGCACCTCGCCCACCAGCTCCGGGTCCAGGGCGGCGGTGATCTCGTCCAGGAGCAGCAGGCGGGGCCGTACCGCCAGCGCCCGGACGATCGCCGTCCGCTGCTGCTGGCCGCCGCTCAGCCGGTCCGGGTACTCGTCGGCCTTCGCGCCCAGCCCCAGCCGCTCCAGCAGTTCGCGGGCCCGCGCCTCCGCCTCGCGCCGGGAGAGGCCGTGGACGCGCTGCGGGGCGAGCGTGATGTTCTGGAGAACGGTCAGGTGGGGGAAGAGGTTGTACGCCTGGAACACCACGCCGATCCGCCGGCGCACCGCGTCCGCGTCGGCCCGGGGGTCGGTGATCTCCTCGCCCTCCAGCCAGATCGCCCCGTCGTCGATCTCCTCCAGGAGGTTGGCGCACCGCAACAGGGTCGACTTGCCGGACCCGGACGCGCCGATCAGCGCGGTGACCGTGTGCGGGGCGACCTCCAGGTCCACGTCCCGCAGCACCAGCGACGTACCGAACGACTTGCGGACCGCCTCCATCCGCAGCACGGGCGCTGTGCTCATACCAGTCCTCCCTGGGCCCGTCGCCGGTCCATCCGGGCCGTCACCCAGTCGGTGAGCCGGGTCATCGGGATGGTCAGCGCGACGAAGACCAGACCCGCCACCACGTACGGGGTGTAGTTGAAGTCCTTGCTGGCGATGATCTGCGCCGCGTACACGGCGTCGACCGCCCCGGCGATCGAGACGAGACCGGTGTCCTTCTGGAGGGAGACCAGGTCGTTCAGGAGCGGCGGCACCACCCGGCGCACCGCCTGGGGCAGCACGACGAACCGCAGCGTCCGGCCGCCGCTGAGCCCCAGCGACCGGGCGGCGGCCCGCTGCGAGGGGTGCACGGACTCGATGCCCGCCCGGAAGACCTCCGCGACGTACGCCGAGTACGTCAGCACCAGAGCCGCGCCGCCCAGCAGGACCGGATCGTTGGTCACGCCCTCCAGACGCAGTGCGGGGACCCCGAAGACCACCATCAACAGGCAGATGATGAGGGGCAGTCCGCGGAAGAAGTCCGTGTACGCGGTGGCCAGCGCCCGGATCGGGAAGAACACCGGACCGCGCAGGGTGCGGGCCACGGCCAGCAGCAGCCCGAACGACAGCACGGCGCAGCCGCACACCGCCAGCAGCCGCAGATTCAGCCACAGGCCCTCCAGGACCTGCGGCAGCGCCACGCGTGCGTAGTGGGGGCTGAAGAACGTCTCCCGCGTACGGTCCCAGCCGGGCGAGCCCGTGATCAGCAGGAACAGCACCACGCCCGTCACCAGGGTGCTGGTCGCGGCGATCGCCGTGGCCCGCCGGGTACGGGCCCGCCGGTGGCGTTCGCGGGCGATCCGGCGCTCGGAGGGGACGTAGGAGTCCTCGCCGGCCGGCGTTTTGTGCAGCGTCACTTGAGCACCGGCGCGTCGACGGCGTCGGAGAGCCACTCCTGCTCCAGGGCGGCGAGCGTGCCGTCCTTCCGCAGGGCGTCCACCGCGCCGCTCACGCAGGAAACGATGGTGGACTCCTTGTCCAGCACCAGCCCGAACCGCTCAGGCTTGTCGGGGGAGTTCGGGAACTGTCCGACGACCTTCGCCTCGGGCGCCTCGGCCCCGGTGATGTAGAAGGCGGTGGGCAGGTCCACGACGATGGCGTCCACCTGGCCGGTCTTCAAGGCCGACTTGGCGAAGTCGTTGCGCTGGTAGACGGCGGGCTTCTGGTCGGGCTTCACCAGGTCGTTGATGAAGTCGAGGCTGGTGGTGCCCACTTGGGCTCCCAGCTTCACCTTCTTCAGGTCGGCCACGCTCGTCGCCCCGGCCGCCTTCGACGACTTCAGGGCGACGACGGCCTGGCGTACGTCGTAGTAGCCGGAGGAGAACGCGACGGCCTTCTTGCGGGACTCGCTGATGGAGACCTGGTTGATGTCGAAGTCGAACTTCTTCGCACCCGGCGCGAACGCGCTGTTGAACGGCACGTGCTGCCAGACCACCGCATCGCGCTCGTAACCGAGCTCCTTCGCCACGGCGTACGCGACCGCCGACTCGAACCCCTTGCCGTTGGACGGCTCGTCGTCAAAGAACCACGGGGCGTACGCGGGCTTGTCCGTGCCGACGGTCAGCTTCCCCTCCACCTCGGTGGCGAGCCCGCCCGGCGCGCAGGCCGCCTTCGTGGCGCCGGCCTGCCCGGACGCCTCCTTCTTCTCCGCCTGCGGGGCGCAGCCGGTCAGGGCGGCGCAGAGGGCGACGGCGGAGCAGACGGCGGTGACCGCGGTGACCAGGGAACGGTTGGCGAGATGCATAGCGGGAGACTGGCAGTGCCCGGGCCCCTCTGTCGAGATTTTCGAGCAGCTGTCCGCATAGTGGGAACGGGTGTTGCGGTGATGTGAACAGAGGCCCCTCAGCAGGCCGTACGCAGTCGACCCCTACCCCGCGCCGGGCTCCCGCAGGTCCACGATCCGCCGGATCTTGCCCACCGAGCGCTCCAGTGACTCCGGGTCCACGATCTCGACCCCCACCGACACCCCGATCCCGTCCTTCACCGCCCCCGCGATCGCGGCCGCCGCCCTCTCCCGGTCGGCCGCCGTCGCGTCCGCCCGCGCCTCCGCCCGCACCGTCAGCGCGTCGAGGCGTCCCCGCCGGGTCAGCAGGAGCTGGAAGTGCGGGGCGACGGCGGGCGTACGCAGCACGATCTCCTCGATCTGGGTCGGGAACAGGTTCACCCCGCGCAGGATCACCAGGTCGTCGCTGCGCCCGGTGACCTTCTCCATCCGGCGGAAATTCCGGGCCGTTCCCGGCAGCAGGCGTGTCAGGTCCCGGGTGCGGTAGCGGATCACCGGCATCGCCTCCTTGGTGAGCGAGGTGAAGACCAGCTCCCCCTCCTCGCCGTCCGGCAGCACCTCACCGGTGAACGGATCCACGACCTCCGGGTAGAAGTGGTCCTCCCAGATGTGCAGCCCGTCCTTCGTCTCCACGCACTCCTGCGCCACTCCGGGGCCCATCACCTCCGAGAGCCCGTATATGTCGACCGCGTCGATGGCGAACCGGTCCTCGATCTCCCGGCGCATCGCCTCGGTCCAGGGCTCCGCGCCGAAGATCCCGACCTTGAGGGAGGTCGTGCGCGGGTCGACGCCCTGCCGCTCGAACTCGTCCAGCAGCGTCAGCATGTAGGAGGGCGTGATCATGATGATCTCGGGCCGGAAGTCCTGGATCAGCTGGACCTGGCGCGCCGTCATCCCGCCGGACGCGGGGATCACCGTGCAGCCGAGCCGCTCGGCCCCGTAGTGCGCGCCGAGCCCGCCGGTGAACAGGCCGTATCCGTACGCCACATGGACCTTGTGGCCGGGCCTGCCGCCCGCCGCGCGGATCGACCGGGCGACCACGTCCGCCCAGGTGTCCAGGTCCCCTTCGGTGTAGCCGACGACGGTGGGGCGGCCGGTGGTGCCGCTGGAGGCGTGGACGCGCCGTACGTCCCGCTCCGGCACCGCGAACATGCCGAACGGGTAGTTGTCGCGCAGATCGGCCTTGGCGGTGAAGGGGAAACGCGAGAGATCGGCGAGCGTACGGCAGTTCTCGGGCCGCAGCCCCGCCCCGTCGAAGGCCGTCCGGTAGAAGGGCACGTTGTCGTAGGCGTGGCGCAGCGTCCTTTGGAGCCGGTCGAGCTGCAAGGACTCCAGTTCCGCGCGGCCGAGCCGTTCCGCCGCGTCCAGCATGGGCGTCATCAGGTCCCTTCCACTCCCGAAGCGGGCGACCGATCATTCGGTCGATCTTCCTGGGAGCAGTAATTCAGGAGGCCGGGGGCGCTGGCAAGAGGGGCGCACGGATCACCCGCGACCGGCCCGCGGGTTCACCGGGAAACCGGCCGGCGGCGAAGCCCGGTGCGTCCGGCCGCGGGTTGCTGTTTGGATGGACGCCATGCCGACCTTCTCCGCGTACGACACGACCCGCCTCGCCTACCACCTGGTGGGGGAGGGGGAGCCGCTGATCTGCCTGCCCGGCGGACCGATGCGGGCGAGCGCGTACCTCGGAGACCTCGGCGGGCTCTCCGCCACCCGCCGGCTGGTCCTGCTCGACCTGCGCGGAACCGGTGACTCCGCCGTGCCCGACGACCCCGCGACGTACCGCTGCGACCGCCTCGTCGACGACGTGGAGGCGCTGCGCGAACACCTCGGCCTGGACCGGATCGATCTGCTGGCCCACTCCGCGGGCGCGAACCTGGCCCAGCTGTACGCCGCCCGGCACCCGGAGCGGCTGCGCACCCTCACCCTGATCACCCCCTCCCCCCGGGCCGCCGGCATCGAGGTGACCGACCAGGATCTCCGCGAGGCCGCCGCACTGCGCGGCGGCGAACCCTGGTACGCCGAGGCCCGGGCCGCCCAGGAGGCGCTGCTCGCCGGCGGGCCCTTCGCCGAGCTGTGGCCCGCCGTCCGGCCGCTCACCTACGGCCGCTGGGACGACGCGGCCCGGGCCCACGCCGCGGCCTCCGCCGGGCAGACCAACCCCGAGGCGCGCGGCCGCTTCGACGAGGGCGCGTACGACCCCGCCGCCACCGTGCCGGCCCTGCGCGAGCTGGCCGCGCCGGTGCTCGTGCTCGCCGGGGAGTACGACGGGCACCCGAGCCCGGACCGTGCGACGGAGCTCGCGGCGCTCTTCCCGCACGGGGAGCACGCCGTCCAGCGGGGCGCCGGGCACTTCCCGTGGCTCGACGACCCGGGAGCCTTCTCCCGTACCGTGGCGGCCTTCCTCGACGGGGACGTCCTCAGCGTGCGGGCGGGCGGCGTCCGGCTCGCGTACCGGGTGTGGGGCGAGCCCTCCGCGCCGCCCGTCGTCCTCCTCCACGGCCGGGGCGGCTCCTCCCTCACCTGGACCCGGATCGCCGAGGAGCTGGCCGCCGAACACCGCGTGTACGCCTTCGACTTCCGGGGCCACGGGTTGAGCGACTGGCCCGGCCGCTACTCCTTCGAGCTGTTCCGCGACGACCTGCACGCCTTCCTGGAGGCCCGCAACCTGGCCGGCGCCACCGTCGTCGGGCACTCCATGGGCGGGGTGGCCGCCTACCTCCTCGCCCAGCGGGTGCCCGGCCTCATCGGGCGGCTGATCATCGAGGACGCCCCGACGCTCCTCCCGCTGAGCACGCCCCGCCCGCCCGCCGTGCGCCCCGAGGGCGAGAGCGACTTCGACTGGCCCGTGGTCCCGGACACCGACGCCCAGCTGAACGACCCCGACCCCGCGGCCCGCGAACGGCTGTCGGAGATCACCGCCCCGACCCTGGTCATCGGCGGCGGACGCGACAGCCACATCGACCAGGGGCAGCTAGCCCGACTGGCGGAGACGATCCCCGGCGCCGCGTTCGTCACCGTCGAGGCGGGCCACCTCGTCCACACCACCCGGCCGGACGCGTTCCTCGCGGCGATCAGGTCGTTCGGCCTGGTGTGACGTCAGCGGTCCGGCGTGACGTCAGCGGTCCGGTGGGGTCATCAGTGGTGCGGCGGGGCCGGGACCAGCCGGTACGCGTCGCCCGCGCGCCGCACGTATCCGGCGGTGGGCGGCGGGAAATGGGTCCCCAGCAGCAGGGCCGGGGTGTCGGCGAGCGAGTCGAGCAGCCGGCGCCGGGTCCTGGCCGCGAGGTCCGGCGCGATGTCCGCGCAGCTGCAGATCCCGGGATGCGACAGCTGGACGGGGTGGTGGATGCTGTCGCCGGTGACGAGCGCCTTCTCGCCGCGGCTGCTCAGCTCCACCGCCACCTGCCCCGGCGTATGCCCGGGGGCCGGCAGCAGGCGAACGCCCGGGGCGATGTCCGTACCCTCGTCCGCGACGTCGACGAGGTCGAGGAGCCCCGCCTCCCAGACGGGGTGCACGGAGTCCCGGAACATCTGCCGCCGGGGCCCGTCCATCTCGGCGTCGGCCCAGTAGTCCCATTCGGTCCGGGCGGTGAGATAGCGCGCGTTGGGGAACGTGGGCACCCATGTCCCGCCCTCGTCCCGCGTGTTCCAGCCCACGTGGTCGGTGTGCAGATGGGTCAGGACGACGAGGTCGACGCTCTCCGGGGCGAAGCCCGCCGCCCCCAGCCGCTCGGCGTAGTCGCTGCGGAGCTCGTGCCAGGCGGCGTTGGCCCGCTGCTTGCCGTTGCCGATGCCCGTGTCGACCAGTATCCGCGCCCCGTCCACCTCGACGGCGAAGGTGTGGCTGGCCAGGCGGAGAACGCCTTGCCCGTCGGCGAAGTCGGGGCGCAGCCAGGGCGTTCGGGCCACCAGGCCGGCGGTCGCGCCGGGGAGCAGCCAGGGGCCGGTTTCCGGCGGCAGGGCCGTCTCGTCGATGCGCCGGACGGTGTGGTCGCCCACGGACCACGAGGGGATGGGGTGCGGGGCGGCCGGGCCTGGCCGTGATGACCTGATCACAGGGGTAGTTCCCTCCCGAGCTGAGGCGATGGGTTCGCGTCAGTCGACCGTAGGCCCTGCGGTCGACGCGCTCCCCGGCGGCCCGGACGGCGGCGACGCCGTCCGGTGCTCCGCGTACGCCGCGCGAGCTCGTCGCGAACGCCCCCGGCGGTCCGCCGAGCCGCCGGCCCGCCGGAGGGAGACGCGCCCGGCTCAGCCCTCTGCCGCGCCCGCCGCCACCGCCTTCGCCCAGCGGTAGTCCGCCTTGCCGCTCGGGGAGCGCTGGATGCGGTCGGCGAGCACCAGGGCACGGGGGATCTTGTACCCGGCGAGCCGGGTGCGGCAGTGCGCCTGCACCGCCGCGAGGTCCAACGCCGGTGCGCCCTCGCGCAGTTCGAGCACGGCCGCGACCCGGTTGCCCCAGCGTTCGTCGGGCACGCCCGCGACGAGCGCGTCGTACACGTCCGGGTGGGACTTGAGGGCCTGCTCGACCTCCTCCGGATAGACCTTCTCCCCACCGGTGTTGATGCACTGCGAGCCCCGGCCCAGCACGGTGACGATGCCCTCCGCGTCCACGGTCGCCATGTCGCCCAGCAGCACCCACCGCTCGTCGCCCTTGCGGAAGAAGGTGTCGGCGGTCTTGGCCGGGTCGTTGTAGTAGCCGAGCGGGACATGGCCGCGTTGCGCGATGCGGCCCGGTTCGCCCGGCGCCACCGGCTCGTACGTCACCGGATCGACCACCGCCGTACGGGTGTTGACCTGGACCCGGAACCCTCGCTCGGGGCCCGAGTCGGCGGTCGCCGTACCGTTGAAGCCGGACTCCGACGAGCCGAAGTTGTTGAGCAGCAGCACGGTCGGCACGAGCCCCTGGAACTCCGCCCGCACCGAATCCGACATGATCGCGCCGGAGCTGGAGACGGAGAACAGCGACGAACAGTCCGTCCCGCGCAGCGGCCCGTTCAGGGCGTCGATCAGCGGACGCAGCATCGCGTCGCCGACCAGCGACACACTGGTGACCTTCTCCCTCTCGATCGTCCGCAGCACCTCTTCGGGGACGAACTTGCGGTGGATGACCACGCGTTGGCCGAAGTTGAACCCGATGAACGCGGTCAGCGTCGAGGTGCCGTGCATCAGCGGGGGAGTGGGGAAGAAGGTGATGCCGTCGCCGCCCGCCGCCACCCGCTCCGCCAGCTCCCGAGGACTGCTCACCGGCTCGCCGGTCGGCGCGCCCCCGCCCAGGCCGGAGAAGAACAGGTCCTCCTGACGCCACATCACGCCCTTCGGCATCCCGGTCGTGCCGCCGGTGTAGATGATGAACTGGTCGTCGGCGGAACGCGGTTCGAAGCCGCGTGAAGGTGAGCCGGACGCTTCGGCATCGGCGAAGGGAACGGCCTCCAGGCCCACGGGCGCGGCCGCCGGCCCCACCCGGACCAGGTGGCGCAGGGCCGGAGCCTGCGCGGACGCCGCCGCGACCCGCTCGTCGAACTCGCCGTCGAAGACCAGCGCCGCCAGGTCCGCGTCCCGGTAGAGGTAGACCAGCTCCTCCTCCACGTAACGGTAGTTGACGTTCACCGGCACCAGCCGGGCCTTCAACGCCCCCAGGACCGTCTGGAGGTACTCGACGCCGTTGTAGAGGTGCAGCCCCAGGTGCTCGCCCGGACGGAGCCCCGCGTCGATGAGGTGATGGGCGATCCGGTTGGCGGCGGCGTCCAGTTGGCCGTAGGTGAGACGCCGCTCGGCGCCCGTACCGGGATGGTCGACGTACAGGAGCGCCTCGCGGTCGGGGACCACGTCGACGACCGACTCGAACAGGTCGGCAAGGTTGTACTCCACCGTTCCTCCTGACCCCGGATGACTGGCGACTCGGCCGTCATTAGAGCGCCGGGCGGCACAAGTGGGAAGAGGCGGCGTCGAAAGAATCTGACTGACTGTCAGAAAACTATTGAACTGCGACCCCGCCTACTGCAACCTGTTCCAGGTCTGGAGACGGGAGTTCGTCATGGGCGGTACGGAACACCTCACCGTGGAGCGCCGGGGCGCCACGCTGGTGCTCACCTTGAACAGACCACAGGCCAGGAACGCGTTGTCGCTGCCGATGCTCGTCGGCCTGTACGACGGGTGGCTCGCGGCCGACGCGGACGACGGGGTGCGCTCCGTCGTCCTGACCGGGGCGGGCGGCGCGTTCTGTTCCGGGATGGACCTCAAGGCGCTGGCGGGCGACGGGATGGAGGGCGAGGAGTACCGGGAGAGGATGACCGCCGACCCGGACCTCCACTGGAAGGCGATGCTGCGCCACCACCGCCCGCGCAAACCGGTGATCGCCGCCGTGGAAGGCCCCTGCGTCGCCGGCGGCACCGAGATCCTCCAGGGCACGGACATCCGCATCGCCGGAGCGGACGCCGTCTTCGGGCTCTTCGAGGTCCGGCGCGGCCTCTTCCCGATCGGCGGCTCCACCGTCCGGCTGCCCCGCCAGATCCCCCGCACCCACGCCCTCGAAATGCTCCTCACCGGCCGCCCGTACACCGCCGAAGAGGCCGCCGCCATCGGGCTCGTCGGCCGCGTCGTACCCGCCGGCGCCGCCCTGGAGGAGGCCCTCGCCGTCGCCGAGCGGATCAACGCCTGCGGACCGCTCGCCGTCGAGGCCGTCAAAGCCTCCGTCTACGAGAGCGCGGAGCTGACCGAGAGCGAGGCCCTGGCCGCCGAACTCAAGCGCGGCTGGCCCGTGTTCGCCACAGAGGACGCCAAGGAGGGCGCGCGCGCCTTCGCCGAGAAGCGCCCGCCCGTCTACCGGCGCGCCTGAGCGCTGAGCCTTTGGAGTAAGCCATGACCGACGTCCTCAGCGCACCGCTGGTGGTCGAATTCCCCTTCACCCGCTCCCTCGGCCCCGTCCAGAGCGCCTTCCTCACCGGGCTGCGCGAACGCACCGTCCTCGGGGTCCGCACGGACGACGGCAAGGTCCTCGTCCCGCCCGTCGAGTACGACCCCGTCACCGCGAACGAACTCCGCGAACTCGTCGAGGTCGCCGCCACCGGCACCGTCACCACCTGGGCCTGGAACCCGTCCCCGCGCCGCGACCAGCCGCTAAAGACCCCGTTCGCCTGGGTGCTCGTCCGCCTCGACGGGGCCGACACCGCGCTCCTGCACGCCCTGGACGCCCCCGGACCCGACGCCGTGCGCACCGGGATGCGGGTCCGGATCCGCTGGACGGCCACCCGCACCGGGGCCATCACCGACATCGCCTGCTTCGAGCCGTACGAAGGTGAGCCCGGCCCGACCGAACCGGCCGCGCACGACGGGGAGTTCCCCGAACCCGTCACCGGCGTCGTCGCCCCCGCCCGCCTCGACTACGTCCACACCCCCGGCCGCGCCCAGAGCGCCTACCTCAAGGCCCTCGAAGGCCACCGCATTGTCGGAGAACGCTGCCCCGCCTGCCGCAAGGTCTACGTACCGCCGCGCGGAGCCTGCCCCACCTGCGGCATCGCCACCGGTGAAGAGGTCGAGGTCGGCCCGCGCGGCACCGTCACCACCTTCTGCATCGTCAACATCAAAGCCGCTCACACGGCGAATCTCGACATCGAAGTCCCGTACGTCTACGCCCACATCGCCCTCGACGGCGCAGACCTCGCCCTGCACGGCCGCATCGCCGGCATCCCGTACGACCAGGTCCGCATGGGCCTGCGCGTCGAACCCGTCTGGGCGGAGGGCGCCCGCCACCCCGACCACTACCGGCCCACCGGAGAACCCGACGCCGACTACGACACGTACAAGGAGCTGGTGTAGATGCCGGACGTGGCGATCGTCGCCTTCGCCCAGACCGCGCACCGGCGGCGTACCGACGACCTCACCGAGGTCGACCTCCTGATGCCCGTCCTCCACGAAGTCCTGGAGGCGACGGGCCTGAAGGCCAACGAGATCGGGTTCACCTGCTCCGGCTCCGCCGACTACCTCGCCGGACGCGCCTTCTCCTTCACCATGGCGCTCGACGGCGTCGGCGCCCACCCGCCGATCTCCGAGTCCCACGTCGAGATGGACGGGGCCTGGGCGCTGTACGAGGCGTGGGTGAAGATCATGACCGGTGAGGCGGACACCGCGCTCGTCTACTCGTACGGCAAGTCCTCGCCCGGCGAGGTCCGCGACGTCCTCACCCGCCAGCTCGACCCCTACTACCTCGCCCCGCTCTGGCCGGACTCCGTCGCGCTCGCCGCCCTCCAGGCGCGGGCGCTCATCGACGCGGGCGACACCGACGAAGCGGCCCTCGCCCAGGTCGCCGCCCGCAGCCGCACCGCCGCCACCGCCAACCCGTACGCCCAGCTCACCGGAGACGTCCCCGCCGGCGACTACCTCGTGCACCCGCTGCGCACCGGCGACTGCCCGCCCATCGGCGACGGCGCGGCCGCCGTGGTCCTCGCCGCCGGGGACACCGCCCGCGCCCTGTGCGCGCGCCCCGCCTGGATCCGGGGCATCGACCACCGTATCGAGGCCCACAGCCTCGGCGTCCGCGACCTGACCGAGTCGCCCTCCGCACGGCTCGCGGCCCGGCACGCCGGAGCCTTCGAACGGCCCGTCGACACCGCCGAGTTGCACGCCCCGTTCACCTCGCAGGAGGTCGTCCTGCGCAAGGCCCTCGGACTCGGCGACGATACCCGGATCAACCCGTCCGGCGGGGCGCTCGCCGCCAACCCCGTCATGGCGGCCGGCCTCATCCGGCTCGGCGAGGCCGCCGCCCGCATCCACCGCGGCGAGTCCGACCGGGCCCTCGCCCACGCCACCTCCGGGCCCTGCCTCCAGCAGAACCTGGTCGCCGTCCTGGAAGGGGAGAGCGCTCATGCCTAAGGAGCCCGTGGCCGTCGTCGGCATCGGCCAGACCAAGCACGTCGCCGCCCGGCACGACGTCTCCATCGCGGGACTGGTCCGCGAGGCGGCTCTCCGCGCCCTGGAGGACGCCGGCCTGACCTGGAGCGACATCGACGCCGTCGTCATCGGCAAGGCCCCCGACTTCTTCGAGGGCGTCATGATGCCCGAGCTGTATCTCGCGGACGCGCTGGGAGCCGTGGGCAAACCCATGCTCCGCGTCCACACGGCGGGATCGGTCGGCGGCTCGACCGCGCTCGTCGCCGCCAACCTCGTCGCCGCCCGCGTCCACCGGACCGTCCTCACCCTCGCCTTCGAGAAACAGTCCGAATCCAACGCCATGTGGGGGCTCTCCCTGCCCGTCCCGTTCCAGCAGCCGCTGCTGGCCGGCGCGGGCGGCTTCTTCGCACCGCACGTGCGCGCGTACATGCGCCGTACCGGAGCCCCCGACACGGTCGGCTCCCTCGTCGCGTACAAGGACCGGCGCAATGCGCTCAAGAACCCCTACGCGCACATCCACGACACCGGCATCACCCTGGAGAAGGTCCAGGCCGCCCCCATGCTCTGGGACCCGATCCGCTACTCCGAGACATGCCCCTCCTCGGACGGGGCCTGCGCGATGATCCTCACCGACCGGGACGGGGCCGCCCGCGCGCCCCACCCCGCCGCATGGGTGCACGGCGGCGCGATGCGCAGCGAACCGACGCTCTTCGCCGGCAAGGACTTCGTCTCCCCGCAGGCGGGCAAGGACTGCGCCGCCGACGTCTACCGGCAGGCCCGGATCACCGACCCGCGCCGGGAGATCGACGCCGTCGAGATCTACGTCCCCTTCTCGTGGTACGAACCGATGTGGCTGGAGAACCTCGGCTTCGCCGGTGAGGGGGAGGGCTGGAAGCTCACCGAGGCGGGCGTCACCGAACTCGACGGAGACCTCCCCGTCAACCCCTCCGGCGGTGTGCTGTCCACCAACCCCATCGGCGCGTCCGGCATGATCCGCTTCGCCGAGGCGGCCCTCCAGGTGCGGGGGAGGGCGGGCGAGCACCAGATCGACGGGGCGGCCAAGGCGCTCGGCCACGCCTATGGCGGTGGGGCCCAGTTCTTCGCCATGTGGCTCGTGGGATCGGAGCCGCCGCCGGGGTGAGCCGGTGGCCCGGGGTGGTCCGGTGGGCCCCGGCGGGGGACCGGATCACCCCGGCCGGTCGGCCCCCGGGGGGCGGCCCGCTCACCGTGTCAGTCGCCGGACGCCAGGGGGCAGCTGAGCGGCAGCACGCGTTCGGTCAGCCGGCCGGTGAGGCGGCCGTCGCCGATCTCCGCCTCGGTGAGCCAGTCCGCCGCCGTCAACTGCTCCACCATGGGCTCCAGTTCCCCGGCGTCGACGGCGCACCAGGAGGCGAGGGCCGCCAGATCGACGCCCTGGCCCTCGGCCCCCAGCCGTCCGTCGGCACTGGTCCGGACGGCCAGGGCCAGGGCCAGCAGCCGGGTACCGGCACCGGTCTTCTTCTTGCGGAGCTTCTTGTCGCCGACGACCTTCTGGGCCCATCCGCTGAGCTTGGGGCGTGTCTTCCTGCCGAAGTCGAACGGTCCCCGGCCGCTGTCGTCGGGCGTCAGGGTCGAGATGGTGATCGGGGTGGGGCTCTCCGGGCGGGACTCGAGCAGATCGTCGGCGGTGCACGGGATGGACAGCCAGCCGCAGTCCACGAGCCGGTCGATCAGCTCCTCGGGGTCCGTCAGGGGCAGCCCCCGCACGTCCTGCCCCACCAGGTTGCCGGTGCCGGTGAGCGCCGAGCGCAGGGTCAGCATCACCACCATCAGACGGGCCTCCGGGCCGGGCAGCGGGGTGTGATCGGCGACGTGCGCGAAGATCGTCCGCACGTGCTCCCAGTGCGTGGCGGAGGTCAGCAGACGGCTCGTGACCTGCCCCTCGCCGACCGGGCTGAGGCCGGTGCGGTGCTGGTGCTGGAGGCGTGCGGCGGCCGCCGCCTGCTCGGCGCGCCCCGCCTCGAGCCGTAGCTCGGTCTCGCCGGTGACCTCCGCCCAGGTGGTGAACGCCCTCGCCTTGCGGGCGTGGAGCTCGGCGAGCTCGGCGAGGTCGGGTTCGCTGCGCTGCTGGTAGGCGCGGAAGAGGTCGCCCAGCTCCATCAGCTCCTCGCGCAGGGCGACGGGGTGCATGTCGTGCGGCACGATCCGCTGCGCGATCTTCCCGTGCCGCGGGGTGCGCCGGGTCTTCGCGGAGCGGGAAGCGGGCACCTTCCGCGGGGGGGCCGGGGTGGCCGGTGCGGCCGGGGTGGCCGACCCGGACGCGGGGGCGTGGGAGAACTGCGGGGCGGCCGCGGCGACGCCGGGCGGGCGGCGCGCGGCGGAGTGGGCTCCGGCCGCCGGGGCAGGTCCGCCGGTGGCGGTGGCGACGATCTTCGCGGAGGGGTGAGCGGCCGCACAGCGCGCACAGCACTCCATCGCCCGCCACCAGCGGCCCTGCCGGTCGGAGATGACGGCCAGCACGACCGGGCCTCCGCACCGCCACGGCGTGCCCCGGTCGCGGGGGCCGGCGGGCTGGATGTGCAGGCGGCAGTCCTCGGCCTTGCAGACGCAGAACGCCCCGGCCCGAGGCTCGGCGGCGGCCTGCAGATGGGTCTTGATGTGCGCGACCGCGGCCGCGCGGCCGGCGGCGGCGGACGGCAGGAGCCGGGGCGCGCAGGCCGGACGGCTGCACGAGACGCGCACCGCCGCACCGCCCCGGTCGGCCGCGTCCACCCGCACCATCCATTCGCGTCCCACCAGTCGGTCTTCCGCCCCGTTCGCCGTGGCCTCCACCGTCATGCTGTGCCGTCCCCTCCGCTTCCGATGCGTCGCCGTACCCGCACGTGCCGCTGCCACGACGGGCGGGCACGGCGGTGGATCCAACGGTATGCGGCAAGAGCCCTTCGAGCGGACGAATTCGCCTCGATCCACTCCTTCAGGTGGTGCGGCGCTTCTCGGCCACCGGAGGGCCGTGCGTACGGCGTTCCCGTCCCGGGCCCGGCTCCGCAACGTGAGCCCGGCCACGTAACATGGCTGCATGTCCTTCCTCCGCCGCCGTAGCGCCGCAACACCCGCGGGCCCGGACTTCGACGTCCTGGCCATGGACCCGGGGGACTGGCCCGGCAACCTCGGCGCCGGTCTGCTCCCCGCGCCCGACGGCAGCTGTCAGGGCGTCTTCCTCCGTTACGACCTGTACGGCGGCCGCGGCCCGGCCATGATCATCGGCAATCTCCCGGCCGGTTCGCCCGCCCGCGAGACCGAGGACGGCCAGGTTCCCTTCGAGGTCGCGCAGTTGCTGCTGGCCCTGGAGAACGACGAGCCGATCGAGGTCGTCAGCAGCGAGGACGTCCCCGTGATGCAGGGCGACAATCTGCTGATCGTCCGCCGGGTGAAGCTCTCGGAGAGCCGCATCGCCTGCGTCCAGTTCGACCGCAGCGACGGTGTGCTCGTGACCATCGCCAGCTGGGACCGTCCCATCACCGACGATCTGTACACCCTCCTCAAGCCCCTTCCCGCAGAGTTGTTCCAGCAGGGCTGAAACGTATCTGCATAGGCCGCCCGCATATGCCGGGCGGCCTTTTTTCATGCCCGGACCGCCGGGGTGATGTCGATCCCGGCCCGGAACGCGTCCGGAAATGTGCGTTGACACGGATGGCAGGGGAGCGGCTACGGTAAGAAAATGTAACGAGTGTTCAATGTGTAGCGCTCGTTCAGTTTCTTTCGGCTTCCTTCCCCCCTTCCCGTCCGGAGGTCCCTCCCATGGCCAACCCCTACGGCGCCCTCTTCACGGCGCCGGGCTCCGTGGCCTTCTCCGCCGCGGGCTTCGTCGCCCGTATGCCGCTCTCGATGGCAGGCATCGGCATCATCGCGATGCTGTCCCAGATGCGAGGGGACTACGGTCTGGCGGGAGCCGTCTCCGCCGCCTTCACCCTCTCCATGGCCCTCTGCGGCCCCCGGATCTCCCGGCTGGTCGACCGGCGCGGCCAGGGCAGGGTGCTGCTGCCCGCCACCGGACTCAGCGTCGTCGCCATGGGCGTACTGCTCCTCTGCGCCCGCTACGACGCTCCCGTCTGGACGCTGTTCGTCAGCGCGCTGGCGGCCGGCACGATGCCCAACATGGCCGCCATGGTCCGCGCCCGCTGGACCCACATCCACCGGGGCTCCGACCGGCTGCACACGGCCTACTCGCTGGAATCGGTCGTCGACGAACTCACCTTCGTGGTCGGACCCGCCCTCGCGGTCGCGCTGAGCACCGCATGGTTCCCGGAGGCGGGCCCGCTGGCGGCGGCGGCGCTGCTCACCCTCGGCGTGCTCATGTTCGTACCGCAGAAGCGCACCGAACCGCCGGTGATCCAGCCGTCCGCGCACGATGCCCGCAGCACCTCGGCGCTGCGCGGCGGGCCGCTCGTCCTGCTGGCCCTCACCCTCGTCGCGGGCGGCACGATCGTCGGAACCGTCGACGTGGTCAGCGTCGCGTTCGCCGAGGAGCAGGGCTCACCGGCCGGTGCGGGCATCGTCCTCTCCGTCTACGCGGTCGGCTCGGCCGGGTCCGGACTGGTCTTCGGCGCACTCAGGCTCACCACACCGCTGCCCCGGCTTCTGCTCCTGAGCACGGCCGGCACCGCCCTGACGACGCTCCCGCTGCTGCTCGTCGGCGATATCGCCACCCTCTCCGCCGCCGTCTTCTTCTCCGGCCTCTTCTTCGCGCCTACCATGATCGTGGTGATGGGACTGGTGGAGAGGACGGTGCCGCCGGCCGTCCTCACCGAGGGGATGACCTGGGCGATCACCGGCCTCAGCGTCGGCGTGGCGCTCGGCGCTTCGGTGTCGGGCGGCATGGTCGACCGCTTCGGCCCCTCCGGCGGGTTCACGGTCGCGATCGCGGCGGGCGGCGCGACGGTGCTGCTGGCGCTGATCGCCCAGCGCCCCCTGGACCGACGCCTGCGGGGGGCCGCCGAAGCGTCCGCCGACCGGGCGGCCGACGAAGGGCGGGCGAAGTCCGCCCGGTAGACGCCGGGCCCCGCACCACCGGGAAGGGGACGGCCCGCCGTCCCCGCCCCGCTCCGACCACGACGCCCGGAGGGCACGATGCACACACCGCGGACAGACGGACGCCTCCTCAAGGGCGAACTGCGGCGGCGGGAACTCATCGAGGCCACCCTCCGGGTGGTCGCCCGCGAGGGCGTCGCAGGCGTCAGCCACCGGGCGGTGGCACGCGAGGCGAACCAGCCCGCCACCGCCGCCGCCTACTACTTCAAGAGCATCGACGACCTGCTCACCGCCGCGCTCACCGCCTGTATGGACCAGGACGCCGAACGGATGCGCCGCCTGGCCGAGGACGCGGACGGCAGCCCCGAGGGCCTCACCGCCCTCGCCGAGCTGCTCGCCGAGGTCGTGTCCGGTCCGGACCGGCTGCTCGCCGAGTACGAGCTCTACCTCCTCGCCGCCCGCCGTCCGGAGCTGCGCACGTCCACCGGACACTGGCTGGACGCCATCGCCGGGTACGCCCACCGCTACACACGGGACCCGGTCCGGGTGCAGGTCTTCAAAGGCGTCGTCGACGGCCTGCTCCTTCAGGGGCTGCTGACCGACACACCGCCGACCGCGGCGGAGTTCGAGGCGGTGCTCCGGCACGTTCTGCTCTGAGGCCCCTGGGCCAGGAGCCCCGCGCACGAGCGGCCACGGCCCGCCGTGACCTTCTCACGACGGGCCGCGCCACCGGCGGCCGCATTTCCGGCAGGTCTTTCGCAGAGCCCTGAACTACGCCCTGCTGCCCGCCAGTTCCGCCATCAGGCGCGTCACCTGGGCCGCTGAGGTGCCGAGCCCCGTGGGGCCGCTCAGGCGCCAGGGCGCGCCGTGCCCGCGCCGTAGGTCCTCCTCGCGGTACCGGCGGCAGCCCCGGTGCCAGATCAGGATGCCCGCGAGCCAGTGCTTGAGCTCCTGCACATAGCCCGCCAGTACCTCCCGCGCCTCGGCGTCCAGGTCGAAGTCGTCGTACAGAACCGGCAGTTCGACCTCCGCCACATGCAGGAACTGCCGCAGCCGGGAGTTCATCAGGTCGTGCACGATCGCCACGCCCGTTGGATAGTCGACGCCGAAGAAGTTCTGCACGACCAGGACGCCGTTGTGCACCTCGCCCTCGTACTCGATCTCCTTCTGGTACGAGAACAGGTCGTTCAGCAGGCACGCGTAGTCCGCGGCGGCGTTCTCCAGCGACCGCATGGGGCCACTGCGGTAGACCGCCTCGGGCACCTTCCGGCGGTGTGCGAGCCGGCACAGGCTCATCGTCAGGTCCGAACCGAAGGTCGCCCGCCGCATCTCGACGTAGTCGACCGGATCGGGGATACGGTTCTGCGCCTGGTTGGCCAGCTCCCACAGCCAGCTCTCCGTCATCGACTCGATCGCGGTCCGGAAGGTGCGCCGCGCCCCCGGGTCCATCGGCTCCGCCGTCCGGTGCCACAGGTCGCCCAGCGACCGCTCCAGCGCGTTCACCGGCTCGGGAGTCCCCTCGCCGTCCAGCGGCATGAAGAGGGAGAGCCGCTCGTTGGCCAGCCGGGCCCCGGCCAGGTCCCTGGTCCGCCCGTGCACCACGGGGAACCAGTCGTCACCGTACGTACCCCAGGCCAGCCAGCCGGAGGAGATGTCCAGCTCGTCCGGTGCGGCGTCCGGATGGATGCCCGCCGCGCAGAGGGGGAGGTCGATCGCGAGGAGCCGCTCCTCGTCCCAGATGTGCGAACCCGGCACTCCGGGCTGCGCCTCCAGGATGCCCATCCGGTGCGCCCAGTCGACCAGCCGGACCCTGGCGCCCTCCAGGTGCGGGCTCAGGGTCGTGCCGAACGGCAGCTTGAGATCGGGGACGATCGAGGGGCCGACGTGCTGGTGGGGCCGGTGGCTGTGGCTGCGGGCCCGGGCCGTCTCCGAACGCGGCGTGAACCTGATCGAGGCGGCGGACATGCCGAAGCCCGCCACCGCCTCGCCGGCCCCGCCGCCGTTCATGTACCGGCTGGAGCGCATGTGCCACTCATGGCCGCCGGACTGCCAGTCCTGGAGCCCCTTGACGTACGCGAGGACGGACGCGGTCCGCGCCGGATCGAGGCCCTTCTCCGCGCAGAGCGGGCCCAGTTCGGTGAGGGCGGTGTTCTCGAACTGATGGAGCCGTGAGGTCAGCAGGTCGTTGACGGCCTCGGCCGCTTCCTGTGTGGAGCAGCCGAGGAACTTCTCCAGGACCAGCACCCCGTTGCTGTTCTCGCCCTCCTCCTCGACCTCGCGCTGGTACGAGAAGAGGTCGTTGCGCAGGTGGACCCCGTCGGAGAAGGCGTCGCGCAGGACGCGCAGCGGACGGGCGTCGGCCACTTCGGCCGGGACCTCGGCATCGGCCGCGTACTCCACGAGCCCGGCCGACCAGGGCGCGCCGCCGACCTTGCGGCGCATCTCGATGTACTCGACGGGATTGGCGATGCGGCCCTCGTTGATGTTGGCGAGCTCCCACAGCGACTCGTTGAGGAGGTTCTCCGTCGCCTCCGCGAACCGGGCCCGCCAGGCGTCGGACATCGCGGGGATCGTCCGGGTCCACAGATCGGCGAGACCCGCCTCGACGGGGTTCTCCGGCTCCGGGGTCGCCGCCCCGCGCTCCATCGGCATGAAGGCGGGGAGCCGGTCGAGATACCGCTTGGCGCCCTCACGGTCGGGCGTGCGCTTGAACAGCTCCAGGAAGTGGTCGTCGAAGAAGAAGACCCACACATACCAGTCGGTCACCAGGGACAGCGCCTCGGCCGAGCAGTCGGGGTGGGTATAGGCGCAGAGCAGGGCGTAGTCGTGCGCCTCCAGGTCCTTCTCCTCCCAGACGCCGGACCCCTCCAGCATCCCCATCCCGCGCGCCCATTGGCGGGTGTGGACCCGCGCCGCCTCCACATGAGGGTTGAGCCGCGCCGGATACGGAACATAGAAGTCCGGCAGTGAGAAGGGCTGTGCCATGTGCGTGGCCTTTCCAGAAGGCTCCGCGCGGGGCCGCGCGGACCGGTGGTGTCCGCGCCAGCCCTACCCTTCGGCCATCCGAGGCACGCACAACGGCCATTAGTCACATAATCGCGGCCCTGGCGGAGACCTCAGTGAGTCCCGGATCGGCCCCAACGGTGAGGCCCGAGCCGGCGTCCCTCGGTGAGGTCCGAGCCGGCACCTTCGGTGAGGCCCGAGCCGGCGTCCTCGGTCGGGCCCGTGCTGCAGGGTCCGCTCAGTAGGCGGAGTCGACGTTGTCGATCGTGCCGTACCGGTCCGCGGCGTAGTTGGCGGCGGCGGTGATGTTGGCGACCGGGTCGGTGAGCTTCTTCGGGGTGCCCTTGACGTGGTAGGCGTCGAAGGTGGGCTGGATCACCTGGAGCAGACCCTTGGAGGGGATGCCGTTGCGGGCGTTGATGTCCCAGTCGTTGACGGCGTTCGGGTTGCCGCTGGACTCGCGCATGATGTTGCGGTGCAGCCCCTCGTACGAGCCGGGGATGTTCTTCTTCTTCATGATGTCGAGCGACTCGCGTATCCAGCCGTCGAGGTTGTTCTTGTACTGCTTCGGCGCGGCGACGGCCTTGCGCTCGGTGGAACGGTTGGCGGCCTGCTTCTCGGAGCGCGCCTTCTCGGCGGCCTTCTGCGCGGTGGCCTCGCGGTCGGCCACGGCCTTCTTCGCGGCGGCTTCCTTCGCGGTGGCCTTCTTCGCCGCGGACTCCTCGGCGGCCTTCTTGGCCGCCGCGTCCTTCGCCGTGGGGATACCGGCCGCTGCGACCGGCTCGACGGCCACGGAGGACCGGGCGGCGGAGGGCTGTGCGTCGCTCTGCTCGCTGGTCGCGGCGATGGCCGTGACCGAACCGGCCGCGACGAGCACGGCGGTGGCGAGCTTGTGCGAGCGGGTGACGCGGATGGTGCGGGGCATGCGTGAGCTCTTCCTGTTGGGGACGGGATCGGCGGCCTGTTCGCCGCGTGAGCAGAGACCGAGGGGGAAGGTCTGCGGCCGCCGGTGGGCGCTCGTCGCAGGCTCGGTCTCGGTGCTTGCCGGAATCCATGGTTAACGGGCATCCACGGAGGAGGCAATGACCCCTTTTACTACCCTCAATAGGAGATGAGCGGGAATGGTCGTTTTGCGGGATTTATTGCACGGTGGGAGAGGTGTCGCGCCCACTACCGAAGGTCGTAGGTGACGTGGGTCTCGTGGCATGCCTCACCTGCCGGGCGCCCCGGTGTGGCGCTGGGTCAGCACCCGGTCACCCGGGGAAGCGGTTCTGCGGCACACAGAACAGCGCGCTGCGGGCCCGGTGTGTCGGCACCGGTCCCGCAGCGCGCTTCCTCTTCGCAGTGGCCTTCTTCCATCAGGTCTTCGGCGCGCGGCCGCTCGCCCGTCCGCCCCTGGGGCTCAGCGCGGTCGCGCTGAGCCCCAGGGGCGGACGGTTGCCGCGCGGACTCAGCGCGTCCCGACCGCCGCCCGCACCGCCCGACGCGCCATCGCGCAGTCGTCGTGCAGCCTGCGCAGCAGCAACCGCTGCTCCTCCCCGGAGGAGAGCGCGCCCGGCCGGTCCTGGCCCGCGCTCACCGAGGGCGCTTCGCGCATCGTGCGCTGCACGGCCGTCTCGTAGTTTCGGATCTCCCGGGTCAGCACCAGCATCAGGTTCACCAGGAACGCGTCCCGCGCCGCCGGCCCCCTGGCCTGGGCCAGCTGGCTGATCTGGCGTCGCGCGCCGACCGCGTTGCCGAGCACCGACCACAGGGTGGCCAGGTCGTAGCCCGGCAGATACCAGCCCGCGTGCTCCCAGTCGACCAGCACGGGACCGGTCGGCGACAGCAGGATGTTGGAGAGCAGCGCGTCACCGTGGCAGAACTGGCCCATGCTGTGACGGCCGCCTGCGTGGGCCAGACCGTGCAGCAGCTTCTGGAGGTCACCGAGATCACGGTCGGTGAAGAGACCGAGCTCGTGGTAGCGGGCGATCCGCGAGGCGTAGTCGAGCGGCGCCTCGAACAGTCCGGCCGGCGGCCGCCAGGCGTTCACCTGGGCGATCGCGCCGAGCACGGCACGGATGTCGGCCCGCGGCGGGGCCTCCGCCGGGTGCCGGGTCAGCGCGGCCACCCGGCCGGGCATCCGCTCGATCACCAGCGTGCAGTTCTCCGGGTCCGCTGCGATCAGCCGGGGCGCCCGAACCGGGGGGCGGTGCCGGACGAACGCGCGGTACGCCGCTATTTCGTGCCGGAACCGCTCCGTCCACGCGGGGGAGTGGTCCAGTAAACACTTCGCCACGGCGGTGGCCCGCCCGGTCGTGCCGACGATCAGGACCGAACGGCCGCTGCGCCGCAGGACCTGCACCGGATTGAACTCGGGGCAGATGCGCTGTACGGAGGCGATGGCCATCCGCACCTGCGCGCCCTGCGGCCCGGAGAGGTCGATGCGCCCGCTGAGCGGTCCGGCACCCGGTCCCGCCGCCCGCCGGGGCCGGCCCAGACCCTGCGCCGGCGCACCGGGATGAGGGGCGAGGTACGGCCCGCCGCCCGTCCCCATGGGACGGAGCGGCCGGGGAGGGGCGGACACGGAGGACGATGCTGTGTACATGGGCGAGACAGATCCCTTCGTGCGCCGACAGGTCACGTGCGCCAACCCGGCCGACGGCCGTTCGGCACCCTGGGGAGTACCTAGGGCTGCCGGGCGGGGTGGCGCTTTCCTACCTGACACCGGGGCGCGGGTGGCAGACCATCTGGCGGACCCTGGCGAACCCTGGCGAATAGTCACAGCGCATCTGACAGGGGGTTAGTGTCAAGTCAGCCGAGAACCTGGGGGCTTGACGTGACCGGAGAACCCAACACCCGCCTTTGCGACCTGTTCGGCCTGGCCGGCTGGTCCAAGGGTGAACTCGCGAGAATGGTGAACCGGAAGGCGGCGGCCATGGGCCACCCGCAACTGGCCACCGACACCTCGCGCGTCAGGCGCTGGATCGACACGGGGGAATCCCCCCGTGATCCCGTGCCCGAAGTGCTGGCAGCCCTGTTCACCGAGCGGCTCGGCCGTGTCGTGACCATCGAGGACCTCGGGTTCGGCCGACGCGGGCGTATGGGGAAACGGCGTGACTCCGGGACGGAACACGATCCCGATCAACTGCCGTGGGCGCCCGAGCGGACGGCAGCGGTCCTCACCGAATTCACGGGAATGGACCTCATGCTCAACCGACGCGGCATGGTGGGCGCGGGCGCCGCGCTCGCCGCCGGCTCAACCATCGCCGGCCCCATGTACGACTGGCTGCACAGCAACCCCGCCCCGGCGGTCGACGCTCCACGCGCCAACGATCCCCAGCACGCCGACCCCGCCGGCTTCGACCGGTACGAAGCCGCGCCCGTGGGCTCCGACGAGATCGAGGCACTGGAGCGCTCGGTCGACGTGTTCCGCGCCTGGGACGCCTCCCACGGCGGCGGACTCCAGCGCAAGGCCGTGGTGGGCCAGCTCAACGAGGTGGGCGGCATGCTCGCCTACCGCCACCCCGACCACCTCCAGCGCCGCCTGTGGGGCGTTGCCGCCAACCTCGCCGTACTCGCGGGCTGGATGTCCCACGACGTCGGCCTCGAACCCACCGCCCAGAAGTACTTCATCATCGCCGCCCACGCGGCCAGGGAAGGCGGTGACCGGCCGCGCGCCGGCGAAGCCCTCTCCCGCGCGGCACGCCAGATGGTGCACCTGGGCCGCCCCGACGACGCACTGGACCTGATGAAGCTCGCCAAATCCGGCTCCGGGGACGCGACCCTGCCCCGTACGCAGGCGATGCTGCGCACCATCGAAGCCTGGGCGCAGGCATCCATGGGCCGGGGCCAGGCCATGCGGCGCACGCTCGGCGAGGCGGAGGAGCTCTTCGTCTCGGACAAGAGCGACGTGCCGCCGCCGAGCTGGATGCAGATGTTCGACGAGGCGGACCTGCACGGCATGCAGGCGCTGGCGTTCCGCACCCTGGCCGAACACGACCCGACCGTCGCGGTCATCGCCCAGCGCCACGCCAAACAGGCCCTCGAACTGCGGATCAACGGACGCCAGCGGTCCAAGATCTTCGACTACATCTCGCTCGCCTCGGCCTGCTTCATCGCCAACGACCCCGAACAGGCCGACCGCTACGCCCGGTTGGCGCTGGTGTCGATGGGGGAGACCTCCTCGCACCGCACCTGGGACCGGCTGCGCGAGATGTACCGGCTCACCGGCCAGTTCGCGGGCTACGGCAAGATCCAGGACCTCCGGGAGCAGATCGAGCGCTCCCTCCCGCACAGCCCGGCCGCCAAGAAGGCCAGGGGCGCGCAAGCCTGATCCCCGTACCGCCCGCGTCGCTCACCGGACGCCGAACCCGTTCCGTAACCCTGCCACCGTGACATCCCGGCAGGTCTCACACCGTCCCGCGCCTACGCGCTTCCTCACGCCCCGACCCGGGCGACCAGCACGCAACCGACGTCCAGGCGTTCAGCCGCGCCCGACTCCTCGACCACGCACCGTACGCACTCCTGTGCCGTGCGGGCCTGTGCGAGGCGGGGGGCGAGGGCGAGCAGTGCCTCCGGGCCCGCACCCCGGTCGCCGCGCGACGTGGGTCCGCCGGTGTGCAGCACCAGCACGTCGCCGGGGAGCAACCGCACCTCGTCCTGCTCGAAGGCCGCCCCGGAGGCGGTCTCGGAGGCCGCCCGAGGGGTGGTGGTGAGCCGTGCCCCGTCCAGCGACGGCAGCGGCCGTGCCGTTCCGTCGCGGAACAGCAGCGGCGCGGGGTGTCCCGCCCGCGCCCAGGACAGGGCGCCGGTGGCCGGGTCGAAGCGGCAGCACAGGGCGCTGCCCGGCGCGGTCCCCGCCGACGAAAGGAGGAGCTGGTCGAGGTGGCCCGTCAGGGCGCCCGGCTCGATGCCGGCGACGGCCATGCCGCGCAGCGCGCCCAGCAACATCGCCACGTCAGGGGCGCCCGGCATGCCGCGTCCGGTGAGACGGCCGGCGGCCAGCAGGGTCCGGCCGTCCGGCAGCCGCATCGCGTCGTACCAGTCGCCGATGAGGCCGCTCGACGAGAAAGGGGAAGGGGGGTAGTGAGCGGCGATGTCCAGAACGCCGGGGGCGGGCTGCGGGAGACGGAGGAGGTCGTGCCACGGCGGCAGGACCGTCCGCTCGGGCTCCACGGCCGTCCGGTGCTCGGAGCGCCGGGTGCGTTCGTCGTGCTCGTCGGGCTGTGCCGTGTCCCGGCTCCCGTCTACGGTCTCCTCACCGTGCCGCAGCTCGCTGACGTCCCGGAGCACGGCCCACATGGCGGCGGTGCAGCCCTCGGAGTCGAGGACCGGCTCGCCCGTCATGTGCAGTGTGCGCACCTCGCCGTCGGGGCGCACGATGCGGAACTCGCCGTCCATGGGCCGCCCGTCGACCAGGCAGCCCGTCACCATGGAGGTCAGCCGAGGCTGGTCCTCCGGCAGCAGTACGGACGGCAGGTCGTCCAGTGAGAGCGGGGAGGAACCGGGGGGCCGGCCGAAGATCTCGTACAGCTCCTCGGACCAGCTCACCTCGTCGGTGAGGAGGTTCCACTCCGCGTTGCCGACGCGGGACCGCGCGGCGTCGGCCGGTGGGCCGTCCGTCGTTCCGCGGCCGTCCTGGGGTCCGACGTCCTGACCGCGTCGGGCGTGCAGGCCGGCCCTGAGCTGCCCCAGACGCCCGTCGAGGTCGTCCAGGTGCTGAACGGCCAGATCGCACAGAGCACGCTGCAACCGCGCCTGCGAACTGTTCCCCTCGGCCTCCGCCACGCTCCGTCCCACGGTGTCCACGTCTCCGCGCAGCTGCCGCGTCCGGTGGATCAGGGCGTCGACGGCATCGTGCGCGGGAGGCTGTGGTGCGGGACGGTCCGCGAACAGATGGGACGGCATCTCGTACTCCGATACAGGCGCGGCGCGGCCGGGTCTCAGGGGTGGACCGTCATCGACTGTGGCACAGGCCGCGGCGACCCGTAAGAGGTTTGGCAATACTCGATACGTTGTTGCTTCTGGCATATGCCATAGGCCATACGGGGTCACGATTTCCCGAACGGGCGTACGTATCAAGGCTGTTGTGAAGGCCGACCGGCCTCGCGCCGGGTGACCCGGGCCGGGAATGCCGACGAGGGGCGCCGCGTTATGACACCAGAACGAAAACGAATCCCATTCCCGCTACGGGAGTGGAATCGTCGAACACCACGGGAGGCGCCCATGGCGCGCAGCGAACTCAGGCCCGTCGTGACCCTCCGGTCCACTGCCGGAACGGGCCGTACCTATGTGACCCGCAAGAACCGCCGCAACAGCCCCGACCGGCTGGAGCTGCGCAAGTTCGATTCCGCGGCCGGACAGCACGTCCTCTTCCGCGAGTCCCGCTGACCGCGCGGAACCGGACCGGCCGCACCGCGCAGACTCGTCCCCGGTACGCCACCGCCATCCGCGGTGAGGAAGGAACGCATCCATGAAGTCCCGCATCCACCCCGTCTCCCGCCTCGTGGTCTTCCGGGACCGCGCCGCGGACACCGCCTTCCTCACCCGCTCGACCGCCGACTCCGGCGAGCGCGTGACATGGGAGGACGGCAACGTCTATCCCGTCATCGACGTGGAGACGTCGTCGGCGAGCCATCCGTTCTACACCGGCGGCCGCCAGGTGCTCGACACGGCCGGCCGCGTCGAGCGGTTCCATCGCCGCTTCGGCGCCGGTGACCGCCGTCACGGCGACGGCGACGCGCCCCGGAGCTGACGGGACCGGGCCCGCACCGGGGGAGGGGCCAGGGCCGGAATCAATGATTCCGTGCTGTGGATCACATCGGGGGGAGCGGGTTCCCGGGAAGAGCGGTAGATGGTTTATCGTTCATCTATAAGTGGACGTGAGGGGACAGTGTCCCCAAGGCTCCCGCCGAGAGGCGACCGCCCTTCACCTCCGCAGCAGAGCCGCCCCGGCCGGATTCCCCCGATCCGGTCGGGGCTTCCCCGTATCCGGCCGCGTTCGCCGGTCACGTCGTCGCGTGGAGATCCTTCGCGTAGTGCTCGATGGCCGACCGGTACCGCTGGACGTGCCGGTCGTCACTGGTCGACGCCAGCAGCCGCAGCAGCAGCCGCATCGCCTCGTGGTGTTCGCCCGTGTGGAACAGGGCCATCGCCAGGAACGTCTTGAGCGCACCGTCGTCCGGGAACTCCTCGACGCCCCGGCCGAGCGTCTCCACGGCCTGCCCGTACCGCCCCAGCACCCGGTACGTACTGCCCAGCCCCAGCAGCGCCCCCCGCCGGTCCTCGGCCCCGAGCCCGGCGCCCGCCAGGCTGCGTTCGTAATACGGCGCCGCCTCGGTCTCCAGGCCCATGGCGTCATGGACGCACGCGGTCCGGTAGGCCACCTCCGCGTCGTCGGGGAACCGGGCGGTCAGGGCGAGCAGTCGCTCGCGCGCCTCCTCCTGCCTGCCCTCCTCGCGGAGCCGGTCGGTCTCGGCCAGCAGGTCCTTCTTCTCGCGTGTGCTCATGCGGCCATCCTCGCAGGCGGCCACGGGGCGGCCGGACTATTTGCGGCTCCGGCGCCCGCCCGGGTGTTTTCCGGCCCGGCGCGGGCATCCGTCCGCCATGACTTCAGAGGCGAAGGCCCGTACGGGGCAGGGGACATGGGCACGCGTACTGTTGCGGGTGACCGTCCTGACGGTGGTATTGCTGGGGCTGGTGGTGTTCTCCATCTTCCTGGCCAAAGTGACGCTCACACCCTCGCCGGCCTCCGCGGACATCGTGACGTCGAATCTGCGGCCGGGCCGCTCGCTGCGCCAGTACGCCGAGGACTACACCTTCCTCGCCGCGTGCAAGCAGGCGGGCGGAAACGTGCTGCTCGGCGTGCCCTTCGGGCTGCTGCTGCCGTTCCTCGTGCCGCGCCGCCTGCGCGTGGTCAGCATGACGCTGCTGACCGCCGCCGCCATGATCGTCGTGGAACTGATCCAGGGGGCCCTGGTCACCGGGCGCGCCTTCGACATCGACGACGTCATCCTCAACACGGCGGGTGCCCTGCTCGGGTACTTCCTGCTCGGCCGCCGCATCAGCCACCGCTACCACGCCTTCGCCCACCCGCCCCGGGCCGGTGCGGCCGGGCCCGGGACCGGACCGGAGCCCACGGACGCGACGACGGACGGAAAGCCCGCGCCCCGGTCCCGTACCAAGGCGGGCGCCAAGGCCGGGACCGAGTCCGGGGCCAAGGCCGGGACCGAGGACGCGCCGCCCTCGCGGGCCGACCGGACCAGGACGAAGCCCCGGGCGACGGCGGCATCCGGCACCGGCGCGAGCGCGAAGAGGGCCACCGGTTCGGGCGGGCGCGGCGCGGATGGCGGCGCGCCTCCCGGCGTCGGCCGCCCCTTGCTGGACCGGCTCCGCAGGCGCTGACCGCGGGGGCCCGCCGAGTCTCGGCGGGCCCCTCGTGCGTCTGCGTCCGTGTAATCGAACTGGCCTGTTTCACACGGGAGATGGAGTGAAACCGCCGTGGCGGGTCACACGCACTCCATGACGTCCAGCGACGCAACGACCCACCCCGCCCCGCAGAGCGGGAAGAAGAGCGCACCCCGTCCCGGACGGGGCTGGCTGAAGGTTCTCGGCATCTGCGCGGCCGTGATGGCCCTGCTGTTCGCCGGTGGCCGGCTCAGTCTTCTGCCGGGCCTCGACAGCCTCTTCGGGGAGAAGACCCACGACCGGTCCGGTCCCGCGGTCCTCAAGTCGATCCAGGACATGAGCGCGTACGAGGCGGCCTCGGGCAACTTCCAGGTCGTCGTCGACCTGGAGAAGGACGCGAAGTTCCTGCCCGACGCCGTGCGCGGGACCCGCACCCTCTTCGTCGGCGCGGGCACCGTGGGCGCCTCCGTCGACCTGGGGAAGGTCACCGAGAACGGGGTGGTCGTCAACGAGGACCGCACGACCGCCGAGATCCGGTTGCCGCACGCGAAGCTGGGCAAGCCGGCGCTCGACCCGGACCGCTCCTACGCCGTCTCCAAGCAGCGCGGCATCCTCGACCGGCTCGGCGACCTCTTCTCCGACAACCCGAGCAGTGAACAGGCGGTCAACCAGCTGGCCGTCAAGCACATCGGCGAGGCGGCGAAGGAGAGCGGGCTGACGGCCCGCGCCGAGAAGAACACCGCCGACATGCTCAAGGGTCTGCTCGGTTCCCTCGGGTTCGAGCGCGTGACGGTTCGCTACGGCGACGACCAGGGCTGACGGACCCCAGGGGCGGGCCCGGAGGCCGTTCAGCAGGGTCCGGGCCCGCCCCTCGTACCGCTCGCACCCGTCCCGCCACTCCCGCCTCTCCCTTGACGCGTACGCGGCGATGAGTATGGTCTAGGCCAAGTGCAAAACCTTTCCGGCACCTGTCATCAGGCTTGTCCGGCAAGGGATTTGCAGCCCTTCGCGCCTCGTTGGCCCCACACTCGCGAGGTCTCGCCGCCGAAGCCGGGCCCCCCACGGCCCGCCACCGCGCGGTGCGGTCTCATGTGAAGGAGAAGCATGCACGCCAAAAGGAAGACCGCACTGGCCGTCGGCGCCCTGCTCGGCCCGGTCCTCGCCCTGAGCCTCCCGGCGAGCTCCGCCAGCGCCCACGGCTACATCTCCGACCCGCCCAGCAGGCAGGCCCAGTGCGCCGCCGGAACGGTCAGCTGCGGTGCGATCAGCCATGAGCCGCAGAGCGTGGAAGGCCCCAAGGGCCTCACCAGTTGCAGTGGCGGCAACAGCGGGTTCGCCGAGCTCGACGACGACTCCAAGGGCTGGACCGTCACCCCGGTGAACCGCACACAGCAGTTCGAGTGGAAGCTCACCGCCCGCCACGCCACCAGCACCTGGCAGTACTACGCGGGCGGCGAGAAGATCGCCGAGTTCGACGACGGCGGGGCCCAGCCCGGCGCGACCGTCACCCACCAGGTCGACTTCGGCGGCAAGACCGGCCAGCAGAAGGTCCTCGCGGTCTGGAACGTCGCGGACACCACGAACGCCTTCTACGCCTGCATCGACGTCAACGTCAGCTAGCCGAACCTCTGTTCCGTCAGTCGAACCTTCCGTTCCGTCCACCGCGCCCCGGCCGGGCCCGAGCTCCTCCCGGCCGGGGCGCGGTGCTGCTCCGGCGCGTCCGAGCACGGCATGGCGCAGATACTCCACCGTAGTCGAACGGTTACCCTTCGTCAGTTGTCCGATCGATCGTCAGCGCCTGAGGGGATCCCCGAATGAACCGTATGCGTACCGTACTTGCCGCGCTCGGCATCACCGCCGGACTGATCACAGCGCCCGCCGCGAGTGCCGCACCGCAGCCCGACGCGCCCGCCGCCGACCGGCACGAACCCTGCACCGGCGCATACCGAGGCGACGCCCGGCTCGGCCCGAAGTGGCTGCCGAACAACCGCCTGGCCCCGGTCGGCCCCCTCCTCAAGGGCTATCAGCGCACCGGCAACCTCTCCCCGCAGAACTTCCTCAAGAAGTACTGGGAAGGGCCCGCCGACACCGGAAGCTGGAAGTACCCGCCCAACGACGGCTTCGGCGAGGTCAACGGGGAGATCGACAAGGAACCCGCCAAGCTCCGCGCCGGCCAGCGGCTCGACCGGTTCGGCTCCGAGTACGGCGGCTATCTGGCCCCCGCCGGCGACGCCTACGCCGAACGCGCCCTGCCGCCGCAGAACCTCAACACCCGTGAGGCGGCGACCCCCTGCGACTACCGCGTCTACAAGGTGGCGAAGCCCTTCTGGGTCTGGCAGGGCAGCATCGCCCCGTGGTTCGAGCAGCCCGGCGGCGGACAGCAGATCAAGCTCGACCCCGTCTTCCTGAACCCGGGCGAGGGAGAGCGGCTGAACGTGAAGTGGCTGCTGGACCACGGCTACCTCACGCCCGCCGGCGCGTAACACCCCGTGGACCGCGAGGCGTTGCACGCCGCACTCGTCGAGGGCCGTGTCCCCGGCGGCTATTACCGCATCGAAGGCGTCCACGAGCCCACCCCCACCCCGCCCGACTTCCTCTTCCTGCGCCGGGCGGCGGACGGCGGGTGGGAGACCGGGGCGTACGAGCGCGGCCGGGACGAAGTCATCGCCCGCCACCCGGACGAGGCCGCCGCCTGCGCCCACCTGCTGCGGCTGCTCGTCTGACCTCGCCCGCCGACCGTACGGGAACGGCGAAGCCGCCCGCCCGCGGTCGACCGGGCGGAGGCGGCCATCGGGCGCCCCCGGGTGCGCGAGGCGGCGGCCGGCGCGTGTGTCGGAGCGTGGTTCGCGCGGGCCGGGAGGCGAAGGTGAACGCATGAACAGTGCGCACATGCTCGCCGAAGCGTTCGACCGCGTCAGGGAGGCCGTCCACGCCGCCGCCGAAGGACTGGGCCCCGAGGATCTCAACGCCAGGCTCGACGACGGAGCGAACTCGGTCTCCTGGCTGATCTGGCACCTCACCCGGGTCCAGGACGACCACATCGCCGACGCCGCCGGGACCGAGCAGGTCTGGCTCACGAAGGGCTGGGCCGACCGCTTCGGGCTCCCGTTCGACCGGGCGGCGACCGGATACGGGCACAGCGCCGAAGAGGTCGCCGCCGTCCGCGTCGACTCCGCCGAACCGCTGCTCGGCTACTACGACGCGGTCCACGAACAGACCCTGGCCTTCATCCACGGACTGGACGGCCGCGCCCTCGACCGGATCGTCGACGAGGCGTGGTCGCCCCCGGTGACCCTGGGCGTCCGGCTGATCAGCGTCGTCGCCGAAGACCTCCAGCACGCGGGGCAGGCCGCCTTCGTCCGGGGCGTACGGGAACGCGCCTGAGCTCCGGCGGCGGACGAAGCGCCTCCGCACCCCGTGCACCCGCCTGACAGCGGTGCCATACTCGAAAGCAGTCCGCCACACAGGCTTGTCATCGTCCGAAAGGCGACTCGTATGAGCTGGGCATCGTGGACGACCAGCGGTGTCTTCGCGGGGACCGGCGGAGTCCGCACCGAAGAAGCAGGCATCCTGAGCGGAGACCTCACGGTGCACACGACGTGGTCCGACGGTCAGGCGTCGGTGGCCGTGCAGTACAGCGGCTCCTCGGACTGGTTCACCCTGGCCGGCAGCCCGGTGCCGTGCGCCTCCGAGGAGGAGAGCCGCGCGTTCCACCAGAGCGTCGTCGAGGCCGTACGCGCCGGAGCGGGCGCCTCCGTGCCTCCGGACGGGGCCGCCCCCGCCGTACCGCCCTCACCCGCCTCCTGAGAAGCCGTCCCGCCTCCCGGAAGGCCGCCCGGTCTCCCGGGGAAGTCCGGCCCACGCGGCGACCACTGCGTATCCACCGCCCCATAGAGTGACCGGACAAGATCCGTTCCCCCACCGGGACGGGCGGGCGGGACACGGGGCGAGGAGCGGCGTAATGGTGCGTGCGGGTGCACGGCGGACGCGGACGAGGAAACAACGGCCGTTCTGGGTGGAGCTCCCGCTCCTCATCGGAATCGCCCTGGTCCTGGCCCTGCTCATCAAGACCTTTCTCGTCCAGGCGTTCTCCATCCCGTCCGACTCCATGCAGAACACCTTGCAGAAGGGCGACCGGGTCCTCGTCGACAAATTGACCCCGTGGTTCGGATCGGAGCCCGAGCGCGGCGAGGTGATCGTCTTCCACGACCCGGCGGGCTGGCTCGACAACATGGCCGTCGACCCGCCCAACACCGTGCAGAAGGTGCTCAGTTTCGTCGGGGTCATGCCGTCGGCCGAGGAGAAGGACCTCATCAAGCGGGTCATCGGAGTCGGCGGCGACACCGTCGAGTGCGCGGGCGACGGACCGCTGAAGGTCAACGGCGCCGCCCTGGACGAGCCCTATGTGTTCCCCGGGAACACCCCGTGCAGCAACGACGACGGCGGAACCTTCAAGGTCACCGTCCCGCACGGAAAGCTCTGGTTGATGGGCGACCACCGCCAGGCGTCCTCGGACTCGCGCTACCACCGCGACGACCCCAACAACGGGATGGTCCCGGTGGACCAGGTCGTCGGCCGTGCCGTCGTCATCGCCTGGCCGGTCGACCGCTGGAGCAGCCTGCCCGTCCCCGACGCCCTCTCCACCGCGGCCGGGGCGGCGGCCCTCCCGGGCTCGGCGGTCGCGGTCGCCGCCGCCCCTCTCGTTTTGCTGCGCCGCCGCCGGGCGTCGCACTGACGGCGGCCGACCGCCCGGCGGCGGGCGCGGACTACCCGGGCCGCCCGAACTTCCTTACGTAGCGGCGCTGCCACGGAGTCTCGACCGCCCGCGGGTGATAGCCGCGGCGGACGAACGCCACCGCGTCCTCGGCGGGGACCCCGTCCAGAACCGCCAGACACGCCAGTGCCGTCCCGGTCCGGCCGATCCCGCCTCCGCAGGCGACCTCGACCCGCTCATCAGGGGCCCGTCGCCAGACTTCCCCCAGAAGCTCGCGGGCCTGGGCGGGGTCCGCCGGCAGCCGGAAGTCCGGCCATCGCAGCCATCGGGACTCCCATTGGACCGGGGGAGGGGTACGCCCCAGCAGATGGACGGCGAAGTCCGGCTCGGGACCTTCGGGCAAGGGGTTGCGCAGCCCCCGGCCGCGTATCAGGCGTCCGGAGGGCAAGGTTAGTACGGCGCGTTCGGCCGCGTCCCAGCTGTCGTTCATGCTGCTCAACCTAGCGGCCGGAAGAGGGCCGGGGGGAGCGAATGGGGTGCAAGATCAGAGATCGTGCACCCCATTCGCTCGACGTTCCCTCCCCGTGGCGGGGCTCAGGCGGTGACGCCCACCCGGGGCTCGGCGGCCGCGGCCCCCGCCTCTCCTGCCGGAACCGCCGACTCCCGGCGGGCGCCCTTGAGCAGGACGACCAGCGCGGCCGCCACGAAGGTGCCCACGGCGATCGCCAGCAGGTACAGATACGGTTCGCCGATCAGCGGGACGACGAAGGCGCCGCCGTGCGGAGCGCGCAGCGTGCACCCGAAGGCCATCGACAGCGCACCGCTGACCGCGCCGCCCGCCATCACCGAGGGGATCACCCGCAGCGGGTCGGCGGCGGCGAACGGGATGGCGCCCTCGGTGATGAACGAAGCCCCCAGCACCCAGGCCGCCCGGCCGTTCTCCCGCTCGGTCCTGGTGAACAGCTTCTTGCGTACGGTGGTGGCCAGCGCCATCGCCAGCGGCGGGACCATCCCCGCCGCCATGACCGCGGCCATCACCTTGAGGCTGCCCTCGGTCGGATCGGCGAGCCCGCCGACCGCGAAGGCGTAGGCCACCTTGTTCAGCGGGCCGCCCATGTCGAAGCACATCATCAGGCCGAGGACGATGCCGAGGATGACCGCGTTGGAGCCCGACAGACCGTTCAGCCAGTCCGTGAGGGCGCTTTGCAGCGCGGCGATCGGCTTGCCGACGACGATGAACATCAGGAACCCGACGACCGCCGACGCGATCAGCGGGATCACCAGCACCGGCATGATCCCGCGCAGTGTCGCATGGACCGGGACCCGCTGGATGGCCATCACCACGGCACCCGCGAGCAGACCGGCGACCAGACCGCCGAGGAAACCCGCGTCCACGGTGAGCGCGATCGCCCCGCCCACGAAACCGGGCACCAGCGCGGGACGGTCCGCCATCCCGTACGCGATGTACCCGGCCAGCACCGGCACCAGGAAGCCGAACGCGGCCGAACCGATCTGGTTGAGCAGCGCGGCCCAACTGTCCGCCCGGCCCCACACGAAGTGGTCGGCGACCGACTTGGCGTCCGCGATCTCGTAGCCGCCGATGGCGAACGACAGCGCGATCAGCAGGCCGCCGGCGGCGACGAACGGCACCATGTAGCTCACGCCGGACATCAGATACGTACGCAGCCGGACTCCGAAGTGCGCACCGCCCGCACCACCGGACTCATCGTCCTCACCGGCCCCCGGTCCGTCCCCGCCCTGCGGTACGGCGGCGATCTCGCCGCGCTCCGCCTTGCGGCGGGCCTCGGCGATCAGCTCGGCGGGCCGGTTGATGCCCGCCTTCACCCCGACGTCCACGAGCGGCTTGCCCCGGAAGCGGGCCTTCTCCCGCACCTCGACGTCGTGCGCCCAGATGACCGCGTCGGCCCGGGCGATGACGGCGGGATCCAGCTTGCTGAACCCGGCCGAACCCTGGGTCTCCACCGCCACCTCTATCCCCTCGGCGCGGCCCGCCGCCGTCAGGGACTCGGCGGCCATATAGGTGTGCGCGATGCCGGTGGGGCAGGAGGTGACGGCGACGATCCGGAAGGGGCCGTCCCCGCCGGCCGCCGCCCCCTCAGGCACGACGGCCTCCTTCTCCGACCCATCGGCCTCCGACCCATCGGCCTCCGGCGCGGGACCCTGGGCGGGCGCCTCGCCCGCGGTCGGCGCGGTCTCCTCGGCGGGCTCCTCGCCCCGGATCAGCGCGGCGACCGCGCCCGGGTCCCCGCCGGCGCGCAGGGCCGCGGTGAACTCCGGATCCATCAGCCTGCGGGCCAGCCCCGACAGGATCGTCAGATGGTCGTCGTCCGCCCCGGCCGGCGCGGCGATGAGGAAGATCAGGTCGGCGGGCCCGTCCGCCGCGCCGAAGTCGACGCCCCGGGAGCTGCGCCCGAAGGCCAGCGTCGGGGCGCTCACATGCTCGCTCCGGCAGTGCGGGATGCCGATCCCGCCGTCGAGGCCCGTGGGCATCTGCGCCTCACGGGCGGCGACGTCGGCGAGGAAGCCGTCGAGGTCGGTGACGCGGTGCGCGGTCACCATCCGCTCGGCGAGCGACCGCGCGGCGGCGTCCTTCGTTTCGGCGGACAGATCGAGGTCGACCAGTTCCGCGGTGATCAGCTCGCTCATCGCGGTGCTCCTTGCTCGGGGACCGCCCTGCGGCGGCTCGGGGGACATGGGGGCGGCGGGCTCGTTCGGGCGGGCCCCGGGGCGGGGCGTGCGGCGTTCACGCGGGCGGCGTTCACGGGGCGGGCTCGGTCAGCGGGCGGTCCAGAGGGATGTCGGCGCTGACCGCGACCGCCGGCAGATCGAGATCGGCCGGGGCGGGCATGAGGCTCCCCGCCAGCTGCACCGCCGCCGCACCGTGGGCGACGGCCGAGACGAGCGCCCGAGGCCCCTGCCCGCCCGCCGTCAGGAAGCCGGCGAGGGAGGCGTCCCCGGCGCCGACGTTGCTGCGTACGGTCTCCACGCGGGCGGTCGCGAAATACGAGCCCGACGCCTCCACCAGCAATTGCCCATCGGCCCCCAGGCTGGCCAGTACGGACCGGGCTCCGCGCTCGCGCAGCTCCTCGGCTGCCTTCAGCGCGTCGCCCACCGTGGCGAGGGGGCGGCCGACCGCCTCGGCCAGCTCCTGGGCGTTGGGCTTGATCACGTCCGGCTCCTCCCTCAGGGCGGCGGTCAGCGCCGCTCCGGAGGCGTCCAGCGCGATCCGCGTACCGGCCCGGTGGCCGCGCGCGACCAGCTCCGCGTACCACCGGGGCGGCAGTCCGCGCGGCAGGCTTCCGCAGCACGCGATCCAGTCGGCGGCCGCGGAACGGGTCCGCACCGCCTCCAGCACGTCCTCCGCCTCGGCGGCGCTGAGCTCGGGCCCGGCGGCGTTGACCTTGGTGAGGGTGCCGTCCGCTTCGACGAGCGTGACGTTGATCCGGGTGCTGCCGGCGACCGGCACCCCGGCGGCCTCGATGCCGTGCTCCCCGAGCAGCCGGGCGAGCAGCGCCCCCTCCGGCCCGCCCATCGGGGCGACGGCGACCGTGCGGTGCCCGGCCGCCGCGACCGCCCGGGAGACGTTGACGCCCTTGCCGCCCGGGTCGACGCGGTCCGCCGTGGCCCGCAGGACGCCGCCGCGGACCAGGCCGGGCAGCTCGTAGGTCCGGTCCAGGCTGGGGTTGGGGGTGACGGTGAGGATCATGCGCGCACTACTTCCGTGCCCCGGCTCTCGATGGAGCGGGCGTCGTCGGGGCTGAGGCCCGTGTCGGTGATGAGGAGGTCCACGTCGGTGAGGTCGCCGAAGCGGGCGAAGTGCCGCTGCCCGAACTTGCCCGAGTCCGCGAGCAGGACGACCCGCCGGGCGGCCTTGACCACCGCGCGCTTCACGGCGGCCTCGGCGAGGTCGGGCGTGGTGAGGCCGCTGTCGGGCGCGAACCCGTTGGTGGCGAGGAAGACGACGTCGGCGCTGATCTCGGCGTACGAGCTGAGCGCCCAGGCGTCGACCGCCGCCCGCGTCCGGTGCCGGACCCGGCCGCCGACCAGGTGCAGCGCGATGCCGGGGTGATCCGCGAGGCGGGCGGCGACCGGCAGTGCGTGCGTCACCACGGTCAGCGCGGCGTCGACGGGGAGGGCGGCGGCGAGCCGGGCCGTCGTGGTGCCGGCGTCGATGATCACATTGCCGTCTACGGGGAGCTCGGCCAGCGCGGCCTGCGCGATGCGGTCCTTCTCGTCAGCGGCCACCGAATCGCGCTCGGCGAGGTCGGGCTCGAAGTCGAGCCGTCCCGCCGGAATGGCGCCACCGTGCACCCGGCGCACCAGCCCCGCCCGGTCGAGGACCTTGAGGTCGCGCCGGATGGTCTCGGCGGTCACCTGGAACACCTCGGCCAGGGACAGCACGTCGACCCGGCCGCTCTCCTGGGCGAGGCGGAGGATCTCCTGCTGACGCTCCGGTGCGTACATGTGGTTTCGTATCCGTTTCATGCCCGAGTCTGTGGATTCTCGCTCAGATTACGTTCGTGGTGCGGGAATGTAAACACAATCGGGCGAGAAGTGGGCATGGATGGAGATCGGTCGGCATCCGGGGAACGGAAAAAAAGGGGAGACGCTGAGCGCGCGGGGCGGCGGGACGCACCCGTGATCAGTGCGTCCCGCCGCCCCGCGCGCTCAGTGCCTTCTGGAGACGCCTTCGCTCAGCGGCCGGGCCAGCAGAGGGGCCCCGGGGGCCTGATGCCCTCCGCTGGCGAGCATGCGGACCTCGCCCCGGTCGCTGATCTCGGCGCGGACGATGCCCGTCTCGTCCTCGTACACGGGAAATCCGCCCGCCCCGGTCCGGTCGGTCAGCCGGACGGTGACCACGTCGTCCTCGGCGCCGGACATCTGGAAGATGAGTTCGTAACGCTCCGTGTGATCCATGTGATCCATGACGGCCTCCCGGCCGGGCCTCGGCGACATCGGCCCCGCCCCCATTGTTTCCCACCGGGGCGAGCACCGCCCGGGGGAGCGGCGTCAGGAGCTTGGCGACGGCCAACGGGCGGAGGTGTCCGGTCGATCGGGTGACTCGGGGCGGTAGGACAACATGACTGGTCGCCGGAAGGGCTAGGCATGCGTGCATGAGACTTGAGCCCCGACGAACCAGCCGTCTTTCCCTACGCTCCCGCAACCTCAAGGTGACGGGAGCCGCGTGCGTGGCGGCCGCCGCCCTCCTGCTGACGGCCTGTGGTCAGAGCACGGACAGTGCGACGTCCGCGGCCACCTCCGAGGCCGCGAAGGTCCTGCCGCAGCAGACGACGTCGGCGTCGCCCGGTGCGGAGCTGACCGAGGACCAGCAGGAACGCAAGAAGGTGCTGGACGCCACGAAGGTCACCTTCGACGACGCCGCGAAGACGGCGGTCGGTGAAGTGGCCGGGAGCAAGCTGGTCGACCTGGACCTGGAGGGCGTCGACGACGACGACCGCGACGAGAGCCCCAGCCCGACCGCCACCGGCAGCCCGACCGGCGACGCGACGGGAAGCCCCAGCCCGACGAGCACGGCCAGTCCGACCGCCACCGGCAGCCCCACGGCGACCGGCTCCCCGAGCGCGAGCCCGGGAGCCGATGGTCCCGTCTGGGTCGCGGAGGTCGCCGAGAAGGACGGCACGATCCACACCGTGCGGGTCAACGCGGTCGACGGCAAGGTGATCGAGGCCCGCGTCGACGCGGACCAGGACGCGGACGACAAGCGCGAGACGGCCCAGTGGCTCTCCGAGGCCACGCAGACGCCCGAGCAGGCGGCCAAGGTGGCCACCGAGAAGAAGAAGGGGACGGTCACCTCCATCAGCCTGGACGACAACGACGGCAAGGGCGTGATCTGGTCGGTCGACGTGGTCGGCTCGGACTGGAAGAAGACCACGTTCGACGTGGACGCCAAGAACGACACCATCGTCCGCGAGGAGACCGACAAGGACTGACCGTCCCCGGACGGCGTCGGCCTCGGTGGAATGCCGCACCGGCCCGCCATCGAGGCGCTGGACAGGGGTACGCCGGATGCCGGCGTACCCCTTGCCGCTGCCCGGGGCCCGCCTTCCGCCTCTGCGCGTGCCGCCTCTGTTCCCGGCCCAACCCACCCGGCCGGCCGGCCGGTCACGGGGCCGGGGGAAACCCGTGGCGCAGATCGAGGACGTACCTCCGCCCGGGGCGGTCCCCGAAGGCGACGTCCTCCAGGGGCTCGAAGCCCGTCCGGGCCAGCACCGTGCGCGAGGCCCCGTTGTCCAGCGTCGTCTCCGCACGCAGAGCGGTGAGCCCGTACTCCGCGACCGCCGACGCGCAGACCTGCCGGACCGCCCAGGTCGCCAGCCCGCGCCCGGCGGCCTTCTCGGCCATCCGGTAGCCGAGTTCGGCGGAGCCGTTCTCGACGCCCACGAGATTGACCCGGCCCAGGACGACGCCCCCGGCGTCCTCGACCACGTGGAAGTGGTGCAGCCCCGCGCTCTGTTCGTCGAGCAGCTCGCGGTGGCGTTCGGCGAAGCCGGCGAAGTAGGCGTCGCCCCGGTCGGGGACGCAAGCGGCGAAGTACGCGCGGTTCTCCCGCTCGAAGGCGAGCAGGGCCGTGGCGTGGTCGGCGCGGAGACGGCTGACGATGGTCACACCGGGATGTTAGTCGTCCGCTCCGGCCCTCCCGGCGACCGCCGGAGCGTGCGGAGCCGGGAGCGGAGGAGCCGTGCACAGGGGGGCGGGGTTACGAGGGGAGTGGACGCTCCAGGACGTGCGCCAGCCCCCGCTCCGCGTCGTCGGTCGAGGCCCGGCGATAGGCCCGCTCGTACGCCGAGTCGCCCGCCGCCTGCCGGGCCTGGCGTTCCCACTGCTCCCGGATCGCGCTGAGCTCCGGGGTGCCGCGGTGGGGGTGGCCGATGATCCGCCAGTACGTGTGCCCCGTGCCGGACGTGCGGGCCGCGGCGACGCCGTCCCCCCGGGCGGCGATGGCTCCGGCGAGCAGGTCGAGCCCGAGGGCTATGCCGAGGCTGTCGTGCAGCTCGTGCTTGCTCGCGAGCATCGCGCGGGCATGGCTCTCGGCGAGACGGGGGCGGCCCTGCAACAGGTGGATGAGGGCGAGCTGATGGTCGGCGTAGGCCCGCCCCCAGTGCTCGCCGAAGCGCAGGCTTATCCGTTGCAGCCGGGTCGCCTCCTCGTACGCCTCGTCCAGCCGGCCGAGCGCCGACAGCGCGAAGAGCCTTATCACCCGGCAGCGCATCTGGGAGGGCGCGTCCGCGGGGTCCCCGGGATGGCGGCGCAGGGCATGGTCGCTGACCAGGTGCGCGGTCTGCGGCCGGCCCATCATCAGATAGGTGAAGCTCATGGAATGGGCCGCCGAGAGGGCCCCTTCGGCGTCCTGGCCCAGGCGGGCCGCCTCCTCGCACTCCGTACCGACGCGGCGGGCCGCCTCGTGGTCCCCCTGGAGGGTCAGCGTGATGCCGAGGGCCCACAGCGCCCGGGTGCGGTGCGGGCCGGCGGAGAGCGGCAGGGCCAGCACCCGCTCCAGATAGGTCCGGGCCTGGTGGAGATGTCCGCAGCAGCTCCAGAACAGACCGGCGCACCCGGCCATCTCCATCGCCCTCTCGGGGTCCTCGGTCAGCAGATGCTCCAGGGCCGCGCAGAGATCCGCGTGCGTGGAGGCGATCCTGCGGTACCACTGGACCTGCTGGGGGCCCAGCCAGCCCGTGTGCGCCTGCACGGCCGTCTGCGCGAAGTGCCGGGCGTGCCGGTCCGCGAGCAGTGAGTCCTCCGCGAGCTCGGTGAGCCACATGGCGCCGTACTCGCGCAGCGTGTCCAGCATCCGGTAGCCGCCGCCGGTCCGCCGGAGCACGGACTGCTCGGCGAGACTCTCCAGCGCGGGCGCGACCTCTTCGGCCCCGAGGGGCCCGCCCGCGCACACCGCCTCGGCGTCGGGCGTCATGATGACGCCGCGGAAGACGGACAGCCTGGCCCACAGCAGGCGTTCGAGCGGCGCGCACAGCTCGTGGCTCCAGCCGATCGTGGTGCGCAGGGCGCGGTGGCGGCGGGGCCAGAGCGTCTCGTCGCTGAGGGCGTCCAGCCGCGAAGCCAGCCGTCCGGTGATCTCCTGCGCGCTGCTCTCGCGGAGCTGGGCGCAGGCCAACTCGACGGCCAGCGGTATCCCTTCGAGCCGGCGGCAGATCTCGGCCACGGCGGCCGTGTCGCCCGGCGCGTCCAGCGACAGCCCCGGAACGACGGCGGCGGCACGTTCGTGGAAGAGCCGGACGGCTTCGTCGCCCTCGTCGCCCGCGGACAGCGGGGGCACCTCTATGGTGTGCTCGCCCTCGGCCCCCAGCACTTGTCTGCTGGTGACCAGGACGGTCAGCCCGGGTGCGGCGGCGAGCAGTTCGGTGACCAGCTGCCGGCAGGAGTCGACGACCCGCTCGCAGCAGTCGAGGACGAGCAGCAGACGTCGCTCGGAGAGCCATTCGCACAGTGCGGCCACCGGGCGGCGCGGGCTGTGGTCGAGGAGCCCGACGCCGTCGCAGACCGTCGTGGTGAGCAGTTGGTCGTCGTGCAGGTGGGACAGGTCGGCCCACCACACGCCGTCCTCGTACCGGTCCTGGACGCGCTCGGCGCTCCGCAGAGCGAGCCGGCTCTTGCCGACTCCGCCGCTGCCGCTGAGCGTGACCAGCCGGTGGTCTCGAAGTGCCCGGTCGATGCTGTCCAGTTCGCTGCCGCGACCGACGAAACTGGTCGTCACGACGGGAAGGTTGCCCATCACGCAGGCCATCCTGCCTCGCCGGGTCCCACGACCTCCGTTCATAGCGAAAAGCAGTCAGAAACGGCCGACAATGGCTCCTTCTCGATCGAAAGCCGAAGCCATGCGGAACATGTCGGGTGCTGACTCCCCGGCCCTCCGGCCGGAGCCCCTGCGTTACGTTGCTGCCATGACGAACCCCCCGCTCGCCGCCGGTCCCGAGCCGCGGCCGACCTGCTCCGAGCCGCAGACGGAGCACCCGGAGATCACTTACATCGGGTGCGCCCGGTGCGGCACGCAGATCGCGGGGCTCGACGGCCGGTACGCCTGCTCGGGCTGCGGCTGGGTGAACGAGTGGACGGAGGGCCACCGGCCCCTGCCCACGAGCCCGGCGTGATCCGAACCACCCTGCATGCATGATCCGAACGAACGACCCGGCCTGATCCGGACGCCCCGGCCTGATCCGAGTGGCCCGGCATGATCCGAACGGCCCGGCATGATCCGAACGAAAGGCCCCGGGCCCCGCGCCGCCCGCTCGGGTCGGTGTTTCGGCAGGTGCGGGGCCGTCTCGCTTCCCGGCGGGAATCGCGGCGGCCCGAGCCCACCACGTACACTCGCCCCCGCCTCCGCAGACCGCGGGGGCTTTCGTACCTGACCTGACCTGACCTGACCTGACGGGACATGCGCATGAGTACCGCCGACAGCACCGAAGCACCGATCTACGCCGGCCTCGTGGAGGAGCAAGGAGACGTGCCCGCCGAGGTGCGCCGGGTGGCCGAGGAGGTCCTGCGCGACGCGGACCGCGCGATCGACTTCGGCGGCGTACGGTCGTCCGCGGCCTTTCGCTAGGGCTGTCCGAGCCATCACCGGTGCAGCGGCCGCCCGTGATGGACATGTCCATCACGAGACGATAAACGTCGTGCAACTATTGCCATATTCTTGCGTAATCGAGGCGACGGCTTACTGAAGACCGTCGTCGGCGGGAGTGGGTGGGGCCGCGGGTCGGTCAGGTCCTTCATCGGGCTCTGGCGCCACCGCGGCCACCCGGCGGCCGACCGCTGAGCGCCCCGCGCCGGTCGAGCGGCCCACGCGTTCGCGTGGAGAGCGCTCCCAAGGGGCGGCGTCGGTGCGAACAGCCTGCGTCAGCGTCTCCGCCCCGGCCTCCGCGACCTCTCGCGCCTTCAGCTCCTGCCGCGTCCCGCCCCGGGACGGCTCACCTTCCGTCGCGGGCTCTCGGTGCCTGCGGACGCCGCCGATGCGGCAGGTCCGCCGCAGCCGATCCTTCTCTCCTGAGCGGTCGAGCCCTCCTGCCTCCACAACCGCTTATCGCGTGTAACAGGCAGGAGCTGTCAATGATTTACGAAATCAACGTGACATCTTGCGGACATTCGTCGGCGGTGGTTGAGTGTGGTCCGCCGCACAGCTCCTGGCTGTGGGCTTCCCGCACTCCTGCCCTAGAGGGGTCCACCGATGAGAAGTTCTGTTCTTCGTCGTACCTGTGCCACCGCCGCCGCCACCGTGCTGGCCGTCACCGGCCTGGCCGCCTGCGACTCCGCGGGCGAGAGCGCCGCGGACGGCAAGACGCGCGTCACCGTCAACTGCTGGCCCCAGCCGAGTGCGAAGATCGACCACAAGCGGTTCGACGAGGACGTCAAGGCGTTCGAGAAGCAGAACCCGGACATCGACATCACCGCGCACGACGCCTTCCCGTGCCAGGACCCCAAGACGTTCGACGCGAAGCTGGCCGGCGGTCAGATGGAGGACGTCTTCTACACGTACTTCACCGACACCGAGCGCGTCGTCTCCATCAACCAGGCCGCGGACATCACCGAGTACGTCAAGGACCTCAAGGCGTACAAGGACATAGCCCAGCCCCTGCGCGACGCCTACACGGTCGACGGGAAGATCTACGGCGTCCCGCGCACCAACTACTCCATGGGCCTGCTCTACAGCAAGGCGCTCTTCACCAAGGCGGGCCTCGACCCGGACAAGCCCCCGGCCACCTGGCCCGAGGTCCAGGCCGCAGCCAAGAAGATCGCGGGCCTGGGCGACGGAACCGTCGGCTTCGCCGAGTACAGCGCCCAGAACCAGGGCGGCTGGCACTTCACCGCCCACATCTACTCGCAGGGCGGCTCGGTCGTCAGCGAGGACGGCAAGAAGGCCGCGGTCGACACCCCCGAGGGCAGGGCCGTCCTGCAAAACCTCAAGGACATGCGCTGGCGCGACGACTCCATGGGCGCCAAGCAGCTCCTCATCATCAACGACACCCTCCAGATGATGGGCTCCGGCAAGCTCGGCATGTACCTCGCCGCCCCCGACAACGTGCCGCGCATCGTCAAGGAGGCCGGCGGGAAGTACGAGGACCTGGCGTTCGCCCCGATGCCCGGCGGCAAGGGCACCCTGATGGGCGGCGACGGCTACATGTTCAACAAGAAGGCCACCCCGGAGCAGATCAAGGCCGGGCTCAAGTGGCTGGAGTGGACCTTCCTCACCCCCGGCCAGGGCTTCATGAACAACTACGCCCGTGCCGCCGAGGACGAGTCCCCGGTCGGCCTGCCCGAGCCGCGCCTGTTCACCGGCGCCACCGACGCCAAGGACCAGGAGCTCAAGAAGGCGTCCGCCAACGTGCCGGTGGAGAACTACCAGGCGTTCATCGACGGCGGCCAGAAGCTCGACATGAAGCTGGAGCCCAAGCACGGCCAGCAGATCTACGCCGTACTCGACGGCGCGGTCTCCGCGGTCCTCACCAAGAAGGACGCCGACATCGACCAGCTCCTCAAGGACGCCCAGTCCAAGATCGACGGAATCCTGACCCGGGGCTGAGAGCCATGAAGACCACGTCCCACCCCGCTCCACCCGCGGTGACGCGGCCCGCCGGCGCGACGTCTCCTCCCGGGGACGCCCGCCCGGCGGGCCGCGGGCCCCTCGGCCCGCTGCGCCGGAAGATCGCCGACCAGGCCACCGCCTACGCGTTCCTCATCGGCGGCCTGCTCTGCTTCATCCTCTTCTCCTGGTACCCGGCCGTCCGCTCGGTGATCATCGCGTTCCAGAAGTACACCCCCGGCTCCGACCCCCAGTGGGTGGGGACCGCCAACTTCACCCGGGTCTTCCAGGACCCCGAATTCGCGGCGGCCTGGCGCAACACGCTCACCTTCACCGTGCTCGCCCTGGTCATCGGCTTCGCGATCCCGTTCGTCATGGCCCTGGTCCTCAACGAACTCCGGCACGCCAAGGCGTTCTTCCGCGTCGTCGTCTACCTCCCGGTGATGATCCCGCCGGTGGTCAGCGCCCTGCTGTGGAAGTGGTTCTACGATCCGGGCGCGGGCCTCGCCAACGAAGTGCTCGGCTTCCTCCACCTGCCGACCTCGAACTGGACCAACGGGGCGGACACCGCCCTCGTCTCCCTCGTCATCGTCGCCACCTGGGCCAACATGGGCGGCACCGTCCTCATCTACCTCGCCGCGCTCCAGGGCATCCCCGGCGAGCTGTACGAAGCGGCCGAGCTGGACGGGGCGTCCGTCTGGCAGCGCGTCAGGCACGTCACCATCCCGCAGACCCGCTTCATCATCCTGATGCTGATGCTCCTCCAGGTCATCGCGACGATGCAGGTGTTCACCGAACCCTTCGTCATCACCGGCGGCGGCCCCGAGAACTCCACCGTCACCGTGCTCTACCTCATCTACAAGTACGCCTTCCTCTACAACGACTTCGGCGGCGCGTCCGCCCTCAGCGTGATGCTCCTGCTGGTGCTGAGCGCCTTCTCCGCCCTGTATCTGCGACTCACCCGCACCGACTGAGTAAGGAGCGGCCGCCACTCATGACCCAGACAGCTCCGCCCCCGGTACAGCAGCCGCCCGCCGCCCTCGCCGAGCGGCCGGCGGACGGCCCCGCCGAGCGGTCCGTACGCACCATCGTCTCCCCGCTCGCGCTCGCCGGACGGCGCGGCAAGGTCACGTACTGGTCGGTGTTCGCCCTCGTCGTCGTCCTCTTCGCCTTCGCGTTCCTCTTCCCCGTCTACTGGATGGTCACGGGCGCGATGAAACCGCCCGAGGAAGTGGTGCGCACCCCGCCCACCCTGGTCCCCGAACAGTGGCGGGCGACCGGCTACACCGACGCCTGGGACCTGATGCGGCTGCCGACCCACCTGTGGAACACGGTGGTCCAGGCGACCGGCGCCTGGGTGCTCCAGATCGTCTTCTGCACGGCCGCCGCCTACGCCCTGTCCAAGCTCAAGCCCGCCTTCGGCAACGTGATCCTCGGCGGCATCCTCGCCACCCTGATGGTCCCGGTCCAGGCCCTCGTCGTACCGAAGTACCTGACCATCGCGGACATGCCGCTGATCCACGTCAACCTGCTGAACGACCCGCTGGCCATCTGGCTGCCGGCCGTCGCGAACGCCTTCAACCTCTACCTGCTCAAACGGTTCTTCGACCAGATCCCGCGCGACGTCCTGGAGGCCGCCGAGATCGACGGCGCGGGCAGACTCCGTACGCTCTGGTCCATCGTGCTGCCCCTGTCCCGGCCCGTGCTCGGCGTCGTCTCGATCTTCGCGCTCGTCGCCGTCTGGCAGGACTTCCTCTGGCCCCTGATGGTCTTCTCCGACACCGAGAAACAGCCCATCAGCGTCGCCCTGGTCCAGCTCTCCCAGAACGTGCCCCTGACCGTCCTCATCGGCGCCATGGTCATCGCGAGCATCCCGATGGTCCTGATGTTCCTGGTCTTCCAGCGGCACATCATCGCCGGAATCAGCGCGGGCAGCACCAAGGGCTGACCGACCGGCAGCACCGAAGGCTCCCAGGACCCGCCGCCGCCCCCGGCTTCCCGCCCCGCTCCGGGGCGGCGGCGTCAGAACCTCCAGCTCCTCCTTGTCGCGCGGACCGGCGCACCCGCCGGCGACCGCGCCCGTCCGAAAGGAACCCGCCTTATGGAAGGCAGCCAGCTCGCCGCCGAAGACTGGTGGCGCTCGGCCGTCATTTACCAGGTCTACGTCCGCAGCTTCGCGGACGGCGACGGCGACGGCACCGGCGATCTGACGGGCGTGCGGTCCCGGCTGCCCTACCTGGCCGAACTCGGCCTCGACGCCCTCTGGTTCACCCCCTGGTACCTCTCCCCGATGGCGGACGGCGGCTACGACGTCGCGGACTACCGGGTCATCGACCCGGCCTTCGGCACCCTCGCGGAGGCCGAGAAACTCATCGCGGAAGCCCGCGAGGCAGGCATCCGCACCATCATCGACATCGTCCCCAACCACGTCTCCGACCAGCACGTCTGGTTCAAGGCGGCGCTCGCGGCGGCCCCCGGCTCCCCGGAACGCGAACTCTTCCACTTCCGCCCCGGACGCGGCGAACACGGCGAACTGCCCCCCAACGACTGGGAGAGCGAGTTCGGGGGAGTGCCCTGGACCCGGGTCGAGGACGGTGAGTGGTACCTGCACCTCTTCGCCACCGAACAGCCCGACCTCAACTGGGCCCACCCCGCCGTACGCCAGGAGCACGAGGACGTCCTGCGCTTCTGGTTCGAGCGGGGCGTCGCCGGGGTGCGCATCGACTCCGCCGCCCTCGTCGCCAAGGACCCCGCCCTCCCGGACCTCGCCGGACACCCCGGACCGCACCCGTACGTCGACCGCGACGAGCTCCACGACGTCTACCGGGGCTGGCGGGCCATCGCCGACGAGTTCGACGGCATCTTCGTCGGCGAGGTCTGGCTCCCCGACTCCGAGCGCTTCGCCCGCTACCTGCGCCCCGACGAGCTGCACACCGCCTTCAACTTCAGCTTCCTCAGCTGCCCCTGGGACGGCGAGCGGCTGCGCCGGTCCATCGACGAGACCCTCGCCGAACACGCCCCGGTCGGCGCCCCCGCCACCTGGGTCCTCTGCAACCACGACATCACCCGGACCGTCACCCGCTACGGCCGTGAGGACACCAGCTTCGCCTTCACCAGCAAGGCGTTCGGCGTCCCCAGCGACCCGGAACTCGGCGTCCGCCGCGCCCGCGCCGCCGCCCTGCTCTCCCTCGCCCTCCCCGGCTCCGTCTACCTCTACCAGGGCGAGGAGCTGGGCCTGCCGGAGGCCGACGTACCGCTGGACCGCATCCAGGACCCGATGTACTTCCGCTCCCAGGGCCGGGCCCCCGGCCGCGACGGCTGCCGCACCCCGCTGCCCTGGGCGGCCGACGAACCGTACGCGGGCTTCGGCTCGATGGTGGAGCCCTGGCTGCCGCTCCCCGAGGACTGGGCGTCCCACGCCGCCGACCTCCAGGCCACCGACCCCGCCTCCATGCTGACCCTCTACCGCGAGGCCCTGCGGCAGCGGCGCACCCTGCCCGAGCTGCGCACGGGAGAGCTGCGCTGGCTGAGCGAGGAGCGGGACCTCCTCCTGTTCGCGCGCGGCACCGCCTTCATCTGCGCGGTCAACCTGGCCGAGGAACCCGTACGGCTCCCCGCCCACACCGGCGTACTCCTCACCAGCGGCCCCCTGGACGAGGAGGGCCGGCTGCCCCGGGACACGGCGGTGTGGCTGGCGGTCTGACACCGGGGCGACGCCGCGCCCCCGGCCCCGGCTCCGGACTCCGGCAACGGCGTCCGGGGCCGGGGGCGTTCAGGAGTGCCGGCGCCTCAGCAGGGTCGTGGCGATGGCGACCTGGGAGGGTTCCAGGGCGGTCCGGCCGTCCTCGATGTCCCACAGCGCGTTCTGGAGCACCCGTCCGAGCGTCCAGCCCGTGGCCCGTCGCCGGTCCAGACCGAGGGCCTCGGTGAGCAGGTCGAACCGGTACAGCACCGTACGGTCGACACCGCCCGCCACCACCCGCTCCCAGCGGATGTCCAGGGCGGGCAGCAGCTCGAACCCGGGGTCGCCGGCCAACGGCTCGGGATCGATGGCGAGCCACGGCTCACGCTCACCGGCCAGCACGTTGCCGTCGTGCAGGTCCCAGTGGAGCAGCCGGTCGCCCGCCTCGCCGGCCAGTTCGGCCACGGCGGACGCACACGTACGCACCAGCGCCTGTTCCGCCGGATCCCGCAACAGTGGCAGAGCTCCCGGCGTCTGCCCGACCATCGCGGCGGCGACATCGGCCAGCCGCCGCATCCCCGGCGGCGCGGGCACCGCCGAAAGACGCGCCATGAGCCCCGCCAGAACCTCCGTCACCGCCGCGTCGTCCGCCACGGACGACAGCGGGCGGTCCGCTTCCAGCCGCTCCAGCAACTGCACTCCGCCGACCGGGTCTGCCGCGAGCAACCTGACCACACCGTTGCCGTCCCAGACGCGGAGACCGTCGACCACCCCGGAATTCTCCTCACCGGGCGGCTGGAGCCTGAGCACCGCCGGCGTACCGTCCGCGCGGACCACCGGCAGCACGAGGGCGGCCATGCCGTGGGCGACGGGGCCGTCCCGCCGCAGCGACCAGCGGTCCAGGAAATCCCCGGCCAGCCGGGGCAGCGCCGCCAGCCACGCCCGGCTCCGGGCGGTGCCGGGTGCGCCGTACGACGCGACCAGCGCGCCGGGAACGTCGAATCCGCCGGAAGGGACGGAAGGGACGGAAGGGACGGGGGAGGTGGAGGGGCTCATGCCGGGCAACTCCTCGGAAGGCCCCCACGGCAGGGAGCACAGGGCAGAGATCGCGATTCTGCCGGGAGGGGGACCGGACACGCTGCCCCTTTTCCGTCGACGACAGCTCGGAGCCGGGTCCGGAAACCTCAAGCACCGCAAGGCAAGGCAAGGCAAGGCACAGCAAGGCAAAGAGACGCCACGCCGCGCAACACGGCACCGGCCAGAGCCGAGCACCGCAGCGCACCCCGGATGAGTACCCGAACTCAGGTCCCCTCTCGTGGCCGCCGCGACGATGAAGGCGACCGCGAGGGCGCACTCGGCAACCCGGACCACACCGGTCGCCCCTCATCAACCGAACCGCAGGAGAACCGTGCTCAGCACCGTCGCAGCCGCTGTCGTCCCTTGTCTCGGCCGTCTGACGGTCACCTCCGACCACCGCACCGCGCCGACGCCCGGCAGCATCATCGTCGCCAACCACACGTCCCTCGCCGACCCCGGCGTCGTCCTCGCCGGGCTGCTGTGCCTCGGCGTCCAACCCGTCGTCCTGGCCGCCGCCGGACTGTGGCGCATCCCGGTCCTCGGACGCCTCCTGGAAAGCGGCGGCCATGTGCCCGTACACCGTGGTTCCCACCGGGCGGCCGACGCCCTCGACACGGCGGCCGCCGCCATCGAGGCGGGCCGCCATGTCCTGATCTACGGAGAAGGCCGGCTGCCCCGCCGTACGGATGCCGCCGAGGCGCCGCCCGAGAGCTTCCGCAGCGGCGTCGCCCGCCTGGCCCACACAACGGGCGCACCCGTGGTGCCCCTCGGCCAGGCCGGCGCCCGCCGGGTGACCTCCGGCTCGGGCGCCAAGCAGCTCTCCGGGCTCCTCACCGCCCCGGCCCGCCGCCCCCGGCTCCACGTCCACCTGGGTGCGCCGGTCCACCTGCCCCCGGGCGTCGAGGCCGCGACCAACACCGCCCACGAGGCCGTCACCACCGCCTGGCGCACGGCGGCCTGGTTCTGTACGGGAGCGGGTTCCGGCCCCCATCGAGTGGTCGCGTACGCGGGGTGACCATAGATCCATGTGCCACACCGGCTCCTCGGCCACTTAAATCACCTAGGCTCCAAGGGGCATCGCATGGCGGGGGGACAGGGATGGGTAGGGCGGGGCGAAAAGAGCGGGAGCGGGAACTGGAGGCGGAAGTGACCGCCTTCGGCGAGATGTTGGCCGAGCACAGCTTCGCTCCGGGCCGTCCCGGAACACCGCCGAAGGCGTTGGACGACTATGAGCGCGCCCTCGACGCGTACGACGCCGCCTCCCGCGCCCTGCACCGCCGGAACCGGATGGAAACCGTTCCCCAGCTGCTCCAGCAAGGCATGAGCGCAATGGTGGACCTGGAGGCCCGCGTCGCCGGCGAGCCACTGCCCCAGCGGCTTCCGCCCTGTTTCTTCGACTCGCGTCACGGGTCGGCGACCACCGAGGTCACGTGGGCCCCCGGCGACGGTGCGAAGCGCCCTATCGCCGTGTGTGCGGCCGACGCCGTACGGCTCAGCGAGGGTTCGCCCCCTGTGCCCGGCGGACATCTCACGTCGGGCGAAGAGGCCGGCGGCCCGACTCCCCACCGAGCCGGCGGCCTGTCCTTTCGATGGGCGGCCGGGCTGCTCGCGCTGCTCGTCGGCTACGCGGCCGCCCTGGTAGCCGCAGGCGACTGGCCAGGGGCCTGGGCTGCCTTCATCGTGGCCGGTAACACGGGCGCAGCGGCCTTTCTCGGGGGGCTTGTCGTCGCCGGCGCCGCGGTCGACCTGTGGGTGCTGATACGCCGCGGCCATCGGACACGGGCGACATTGGTTCGATCGGCCGGTCCGCTCGGGGCTCATAGACACGTCTACGCGGTCACCGACTCCTCCGGCCGACGGCACGAGTACACGCGGCATGCGGGTGGCGGAACCGCGAGGCCCGTGCCGATCCGGTCCGTCTGGTATCTGCCGAAAGCGGACGGCAAAGGCAAGGCGGTGGGCTCCTGGGCGCCCGTCTGGCTTCCTCTCTGCATTCTCGTCGGCCTGCCCGTCTTTCTGAGCAGCGCGGCCGTCACCCTGTACCTGATCCCGGGGCGGCTGATCACCGCTCTCCTCTCATGACCGCCGCCCCTGGGTGCGCACCGTTCGCCTGAAGTCGGGGGCGTGATCGTGCGCCCACTGACGGAAGGTGCGAGCGGGCGTTCCCGTTATCCGCTCGAGTGTGAGGTAGGCGTCGTCGTCCGGGGCGCTCGTGTCGTGGGGTTCGTCTGCGACGCCTTCGACGCCGTCGTAGCTTTCGAAGCCGAACAGGAAGTCTGCGTTGGCGGCCGCGAAGCCGCCTTGGGCCCGGTAGAAGTCGCGGGCCTGTTCGGCGGAGACCTCATCGAGCGTGATCTGTTCCCCGATCGCTTCCGCGATCAGCGCGACCTGTTCGCGTTTGGTGAGACTGTCCGGTCCTATGACCGTGTCGATCCGGCCGAGGCGACGCGGGTCGAGCAGGTCGGCGAGGATGACGTCGGCGACGTCGGCCTCATGGATGGGATGCCCGATCTGGTCGGGAAAGGGCTCCACAGCTCGGCGATCGGCCTTGATCGCTGGTCCCCATATGAGGAGTGAGTTCGTCGCGAACTCTCCGGGACGCACGATGCTCCAGCTCAGGCCGGAGTTCATGACAGCCTGCTCGACGACGGTGTTGTACGTGGTGTCGTAGCCGGCCGTCACGGCGGCGGAGGAGACCACGACCACGTGCTCGACGCCTGCCCCCTGTGCGCGGGAGACGACCGCCTCGGCGGTCTCCGGGGCCGCGATCAGGACGAGTTGTGCGACACCGTCGAAGGCGGGTCCCAGCGTGGACGGGTCGTCCAGGTCGCCGAAGAGCACGTCCGCACCGTCCGGGAGTGAGGCGCGTCGCGGGTTTCGCGACATTCCGCGCACGGTGCGGCCGGCGTCGAGCAGCCCCGCGACGACCAGGCGGCCGATCGCCCCAGTGGCCCCGGTGACAAGAATGGGAGAGATTTTCTTTGAGTGAGACATAATTTCTCACTCTAATGCGTCGGCGTATCATGGCGCAATGGAGCTCTCCCCTCAACGTGCGCGGACCCGCCGGGCGATTCTCGACGCCGCAGCAGCACAGTGGTCGCGCGATCCCACTGTCGGCCTCGGCGACATCGCCACCGCAGCCGGCGTGGGGAGAGCAACGATCCACCGGTACTTCTCCGACCGGCAGGTCCTGCACGCCGCGCTCATCACCGACTCATGGACGACGCTGCGAGCGGCGATCGAGCAGGCCGGTCCCGCCACGGACTCGGCGCTCGACGTGATCCAGCGGATCATCACCGCGATGGTGCACGAGGGCGACCGGATGAGCTTCTTGTTCACCGCCACCGATGGCACGCCCTCCGAGGCCGACGCCGGTATCGCACGAGAGGTCGACGAGCTGATCCTCGCCGAGATCGAACGAGGCCGGCGGGAAGGGGCACTCGACTCTGTTGTTCCCGCCAGGTGGATCGAGCTGATGATCTGGAGCACCGTCTACACGGGCCTGCGAGCCGCCGCCGATGGACTGGTGCCACGGCACGGCGTCGACGAACTGGTACGCCGAACCCTCCGCCGAGCGGTGAGCGAGCAGCCCACGGTGTGACGCTGCTCGCGCGGCGCTTGGGGCTTGCGCGGCGTGTGAGATTTGTGTGGTGTGAGGCTCGCACGGCGCATGAGATTCGCGCGGCGTGTGGGACTTGCGCGGCACCTGGGCCGTGGCCCCCCCGGCGCACCCCTGCGTGACCGGCCCGCGGTGACCGCGCCCGACCGCTTCCGGGGCCGCTCCCGGGTGGCGGCGTCGACTCCGGCGGCGTAGGTATGGAAGGCGTGCTGTTCCGGGGTGGACGCGTCACCTCGGCGCGCGCGGGCCGGCAGCGGCCGATGACCACAGGGCCCACACGCCGGACCGGCGCCGGCGGACGGCGGCCTGGGACCCGGGGCGAGGAGAGACGGATCCCCATGACGGCGGCAGAGCAGAGCACCCCGGCGCACGGCGTTCCGTGCTGGGTCAGTCTCATGACCCGGGACCTGCCGGCCGCACAGGACTTCTACTCCACTCTTCTCGGCTGGACCTTCCGCTCCGGCACCCTCGGCCCCGGCTTCTCCGTCGCGCACCTCGACGGCCTGCCCGTCGCCGGGATCGGGCAGATCGGGCCGGGCCTCCCCACCGCCGCTGCCTGGACCCCGTACTTCGCCGTCGCCGGAGTGGACGACACCGCCGCCCGCGTACGGGAACGCGGCGGCACGATCGCCGTCGGCCCGATCCGTCTCGGCCCCGGCAGGGGAGCGGTGGCCGCGGACCGTGACGGGGCCGGGTTCGGATTCTGGGAAGGCCGGACCCCGCCCTGGTCGATCGGCCGCGGCAGCGCCCCCGCCTCCCTGGAGCTGCGGACGAGCCATGCATTCGACGCCGCCATCTTCTACGCCGAGGTCTTCGGCTGGGACCCCGTCGAGCCCGGCGGCTGCGAGGTGGGCTATGTGTACGAGGAGGACACCGTGGTCGTACGGCAGGGCGGCAACACCCTCGCCACCCTGCGCGGCGGGGGCGAAGCCGCGTCGCCCGACCCCCGGCTGCGCCCCCGGTGGCACGTCCGCTTCCCGGTCGAGGACCTGACAGCCGCCACCGAGGCCGCGCGCGAGGCCGGCGGAACGGCCTCCCTGCCGCTGGTCTCCCCGGACGACGGCCCCCAGTCGGTGATCAGCGACCCGGACGGCGCGCTCTTCACGATCAGCGCCCGCCGGAAACCCGCCTGATCGACAGGGCGGCGGGGAAGGGGAGGGGGTTTCAGCAGGTGCGGAACACGTACCCCGGGCGTCCCGAGGGCCTTACGTCCAGATCCCGGTGGACCACGGAGAGCTTCGCGCCCACGGCGGAGCAGGCCCTGGCGAAGTCGCGGGCGGTGTACTCGATGACGAAGACCCTGTTGCCGTACGCGGCGGCGTAGTCGGCGCACTCGTCGTAGCGGCCGCACTCCTCCGCGACCGCGAAGTCGAAGCCGATCGCCTTGCGCTTCCCCAGCAGGTCAGTGGTGTTCTTCTGGCCGATCGCCAGCCCCGCCGCATGCGCCCGGGTGGCCAGCAGCTTGGCGAACGCGGCGTTGTGCGCCCGGGTGAGCCGGCCCCCGGAGCGCTCGTACGAATCCAGGTTGTCCGGCTCCACCGCCTGGAACCCGGCCTTCGCACAGCCGTCGATCCAACCGCCGACGATCTTCGCCAGGCGGGTGCGCTTGGCAGCGGTGGAGGTGTCGAGCAGTGCCTCGCCCCAGGCTTCGTCGTTGACCGGACGCCCCTTGCCGTCGCGCAGCAGCAGGTCCGGGTTCTTCTTCTGCCACTGGTCCAGTGCGTCGGGCTGGGTCTGGAAGGCGTTGACGTAACAGACGTTGTAGAGACCGCGCACCGGCTTGTCGCTCCGGTCGCGCGATACCGCCTTGACCCCGGCGGGCGGGGTGTAGGCCCCGCCGATCTGGTAGTCGAAGGCAGCGTCGGCCTTGGGGAGGACGACCTTGCGGGCGGGCTCGGCCTGGGTCCCCGTGGCGAAGGCGCTGGACAGCAGGAGCCCCGCGCCGGCCGTCGCGGCGACCCCGCCGACGAGGGCCGCGAGGGTGCGTCGGCGGCGGAGGAAGGGGGCGACGGCGTGCTTGGACATGGATGGGGCTCCTGTGCGTGGTCTGCGTACCTGCCCCCGCATCATGGACAACCGATCATGAGCGAATCGTGAGCGTCACCGGGCCGGGTCCGAGCCTCCGGCCGCATCTGTGCCCGCGCTCCTTCGCGCGTACCCCCGCCGCCTCCGCCCCGGGGCGAGCCGCAGCACGAACACCGCACCACCGCCGGGCCGGGCGTGCACCGACAGGCCACCCCCGTGCGCGACCGCTACCCGGTGCACCAGCGAGAGGCCGATGCCCGTGCCCCCGCCCGGCGAACGGAACCGCTCCATCAGTTCCGGCAGCCGCCCCGGCTCCACCCCCGGACCGCGATCGGCGACCGAGACCTCCGGCCCCCGCACGGTCACCAGCGGACCGGCCCTCTCCGGCCCCCGCACCGTCCCCGGCGGACCGGCCCCCTCCGGCTCTCCGGGCGCACGACCATGGCGTACGGCGTTGTCGAGCAGGTTGCGCACGGCCACCCGCACCAGCGCCGCGTCGGCCTCGACCACCGACTCCTCCAACCGCAGCGTCCACCCGCCCCCGGCCCCCGGCAGCTCGGCGCACGCCTCCTCCACCAGCTGGTCCAGGCGCAGCGGCTCCAGCCGGAGGGCGTCCACCCCGGCCTCCAACCGCCCCCGCGTCAGCAGGTTCTCCACCACATCGGCCATCCGGTCCGCCGCACGCCGGATCCGCGGCACCTGGGCGTCCGGGCCGCCCGCACCGTTCTCGGCCATCTCCACCGCGCCCCGCATCACCGCCACCGGTGTCCGCAGCTCGTGCGCCGTGTCGGCCAGCAACCGCTCCTGCTGCTCCAGCGCCTGCCAGGCCGGCCGCATGCTCCGCCCGGACAGCACATGCCCGGTGAACGCCGCGAGAGCGGCCAGGGCGGCGCATCCGGCGACCAGGGAGACGACCAGACTCCGGTGCTCGGCGGCCCCATGACCCGGATCCCCGACCGCGACCGCCGCGCCCGCCACCTCGTCCGTGGCGTCGTGGTAGAAGGGCACGGCCAGCAGGTGAACGGGTTCTCCCGCACGGTCGCGCGCCTGGGCCCGCACCGTTTCCTCCGCGCGCATCGCCGAGCGCGCCGCCCGTGCCACAGCCCCGGCCGGCACGTCGAACCGCTGGACACGGCCCCGGAACACCGTGGCCGTTCCGCCGCCGGGCCGGCCCTCCAGCACCAGGATCTGGGGCGTGCCCGCGGTCGCCTCGTCGTCATCGAGGCCGTCGAGACGGATCCGGTCGTCCTCGTAGTAGACGAGCGAGGCGGCGACGGCCGCACGGCGTCGCATCTCGTCGAACTCGGCGGCCCGCCGGGACTGGTCGTCGGTACGGATCACCAGCCAGGACAGGCAGCTCAACCCGATGACGGTGATCAGCGTGTAGGCGGCGGTCAGCCTCAGTTGGAGCCGGCGCAGCCGCGCCCTCGCCGGGGAGCCGCGCCGCCGCCGTACGGGCCGGACCATCAGCAGCTCCCCGGCCCCTCGCCCAGCAAGAACCCCTGTCCGCGCACGGTGCGCACCAGGCCCGGGGCCCCGAGCTTGCGCCGTACGCCCGCGACGACGGCGTCCACCACATTGGAGACCGGGTCGGCCATCTCGTCCCAGCAGTGCTCCAGCAGAGCGGTACGGGTGACGACGCTGTCCCGGTGGACCAACAGCTGCTGGAGCACGGCGTACTCCTTCGGGCTCAACGACAGCAGCACCCCGCCCCGCCGCACCTCGCGCCGCGCCAGGTCCATCACCACGTCCGCGCAGCCCAGGAACGCCGGCAGCCGCTCGGAGGCCCGCCGCGTCAGGCTCCGTACCCGCAGTACGAGCTCACGCATCGCGAACGGCTTCGCCAGGTAGTCGTCCGCCCCGCTCTCCAGCCCGCGCAACCGGTCGTCGAGCGCGTCCAGCGCGGTCAGGCACAGCACGGGCACGGCCCAGCCGGCCCGCCGCCTGTTCTCCAGCGGCACGAGGGAGTCCCCGGAGGGCAGCATCCGGTCCAGGACCACGCAGTCGTACGCGTTGACGTGCAGCATGACGTCCGCCTCCGGCCAGTCGTACGCACCGTCGACGGCGAAGCCCGCCTCGCGCAGTCCCGAGGCGACGACCGCCCGCAGGTCGTCGTCGTCCTCCACCAGCAGCACGCGCAAGGAGGAGCCTCCGAGTCTTTCGGGAGAAGGAAGGATGGAGAGAAGGGGCGGGGGATGAGGTAGGGGACTGGGACCGTTCCCCGAAAACGGCGGACCATCGCGCCCGCACGACTTGAACCGCCGTACGACCGGGACCGCCGTACGACCTGGACCGCGGTACGACCTGGGGCCGGGGGAGAGACCCGCCATCCTAGAGTGTCCCCGCCCACCTGCCTCGGCCCGCCCATTCTCTGCCGCGGGCTGGCCCTCCGAACTCTCCCGCCCCGCGGGTCGCCCGAACCTGCCCGCAGGTCAGCGGGACCCGCGCCCGCCCCCGCCAGTCAGCCCGGCCGCCCGCCGTCGAGGGTGTCGGCGGCCTCGGCCACCACCGCCTCGGCCACGGTCGCGAGGGCCGGCGAGTCCAGCTTCCACTGCTGCCAGTACAGCGGCACATCGACCGTGCGGTCCGGCGCGAGGACCACCAGCCGGCCGGTGCGCAGCAGGGGGTTCGCCTGGACGGTGGGCACCATGCCCCAGCCCATCCCCGCCACCACGGCTTCCACGAACCCCTCCGACGTCGGCACGAAGTGGCGCCGGGCACTGGCGCGCGGCCCACAGCCGAGCGAGCGGACGAAGGCGTCCTGGAGATCGTCGCGCCGGTCGAAGCCCACCACCGGGGCGTCCGCGATCAGATCGCGCAACGGAGTGTCCGTCCCCCGCCCGAGCCGGCGCCCGGCAAAGGCGGCGCTCGCCACCGGCAGATAGCGCATCCGGCCCAGGCTCCGCACCGAACACCCGGTCACCGCTTCCGGCGACGAGGTCACCGCCGCCATCACCAGCCCCTCACGGAGCAGAGCGGCCGTATGGTCCTGGTCCTCGCGGCGCAGCTCGTAACAGAGCCCCAGCTCCTCCGGTACGCGACGCAGGGCCGCCATGAACCAGGTCGCCAGGGAATCGGAGTTCACCGCGATCGACAGGCGGGTCGGCTCGCTGGGACCGGTCAGTCCCAGCGCCGTACGCGCGTCACGCTCCAGCCGGGCCAACTGGCGGGCGAAGCGCACCACGACCTCACCGGACTCGGTGGGCCGCACGGGCTTCGTCCGCATCAACAGCACGCGGCCCGTGCGCTGTTCCAGCGACTTCACCCGCTGGCTGACCGCCGAAGGCGTCACATGCAGAGCGTTCGCCGCCGCGTCGAAGGTGCCTTCGTCGACCACGGCCAGCAGGGTCCGCACCTGGTCGAGGGGGAGTTCTGACATCACAAGCGCTAATGATACGTAAGAATCATTAGCTGTACAGGAATACCGAAGGCTCCCTAGCGTCGACTCCATGACCAACGCCCTGACCACCGCGGCCGCCGGATTCGGCACCGGCCTGTCCCTCATCGTCGCCATCGGCGCCCAGAACGCCTTGGTCCTGCGCCAGGGCGTCCGCCGTGACGCCGTCCTGCCGGTGGTGGCCATCTGCGCACTGTCCGACGCGGTGCTCATCGCGCTCGGCGTCGCCGGAGTCGGGGCCGTCGTCGTGGCCTGGCCGTCCGCTCTGACCGTGGTCTCCCTGCTGGGCGGAGTGTTCCTGATCGCCTACGGCGTCCTCGCCGCGCGCCGGGTCTTCCGCCCCTCCGCCCTGCACCCGCAGGACGCCCCCGCGGGGGCGAGGCGAGGCGTCGTGCTCGCGTGCCTCGCGATGACCTGGCTCAACCCCCACGTGTATCTCGACACCGTGTTCCTGCTCGGCTCCATCGCGGCCGATCGCGGACCGCTGCGCTGGACCTTCGGGCTGGGCGCGATCCTCGCCAGCGTGTGCTGGTTCGCCGCACTCGGCTTCGGGGCCCGCCTTCTCAGCGGACTCCTCGCCCGCCCGTCCTCATGGCGCGTCCTCGACGGTCTCGTCGCCGCGATGATGATCGGCCTCGGAGCCCGGCTACTCCTCGCGGCCTGACCTGCACCGCGGATCGCCGGGGCTTTACTCGACTCAGTGACTCAGTGACTCAGTGACTCAGTAACTCAGTGACTCCGCAACTCAATGGCTCCGCAACTCAATGACTCGGCACTCGACGACGCGATGACTCGACGGGAGGTCTCTTGCCCGTCCGGGCCCCCACGGGGTTGACGCGCAGGGGCAGTTCGCCGTTCTGTTTGGCTTGGCGAGGAGGCGGTGGGGCCTGCGCTTCCACCGGACGAAGGGGTCGGCCCGGCATCGGTGAGCGAAGACGTCGGGATAGAAAAAAAACCGCTTAGTCTGTATCTTATCAGCGCGTGTGCACCGCATGACGGCTCGCCATCACTTGACCCCTTGGGGGGAGTTATGCCCGAAGCAGCAGTGTTGTCCGACCCCGTATCGGCGTCGGCCACGGGTTCGGAGGCTGAAATGGCGTATCCGGTGGCAATGGAACTGGTGCACCGGACCAGGGCGGAGGACGCGTTCCCGCGTCACTGGACACGCCTGGGCCCCGACCGGTTCGCCGTGGAGACGGTGCTCCCGCACGACCACCCGTTCTTCGCCCCGGTCGGAGCGGACCGCCACGACCCGCTCCTGGTCACGGAGGCGATGCGCCAGGCGGCGATGCTGGCCTTCCACGCCGGATACGGAGTTCCGCTCGGCTACCACTTCCTGATGGCTGATCTGGACTACGTGTGCCACTCCGACCACCTGGTCGTGGGGGGCCTGCCCACCGTGATCGACGTGGAGGTGTCCTGCTCCGAGCTCAAGTGGCGCGGCGGGCTGCCGGTGCAGGGCCGTGTGGACTGGGTGGTGCGCCGCGCGGGGAGACTGGTCGCGACGGGGATGGGGGCGACGAGGTTCACCAGCCCGCAGGTCTACCGCCGGATGCGCGGCGGATGCGCGGTGCCGGGCGTGGCGATACCGCGTACAGCGCCCGTTCCCGCCGCCCGGGCGGGCCGCGACCGCGCCGAGGACGTGGTGCTGTCGGAGAGTTCACGCGAGGGAGTGTGGGAGCTGCGGGTCGACACCCGTCACCCGACGCTCTTCCAGCGGCCCAACGATCATGTGCCGGGGATGCTGCTCCTCGAGGCGGCACGGCAGGCCGCGTGCCTGGCCGCCGGCGAGGGCGGGTTCGTCCCCGCCGAAGGGCGCACCCGGTTCCACCGGTACGCGGAGTTCGGCAGCCCGTGCTGGATCGGCGCGGAGATCCTGCCGGGCGCCGCGCCGGGCGAGGCGAGGATACGAGTGACGGGCGATCAGGACGACAACCCGGTCTTCGCCACCGTGTTGTCCGGGCCTCTCGCCACAGGCTGACTCGGGCTGAAGGGGACTGGCTCGGGCTGCATCGGGCTGACTCGGGCTGACGTGGGGCTCGGGAGTGCCGCAGCCCTGGAGCCCTGGGAAGGCCGGAGCCCGGGGAAGGCCGGAGCCTCGGAGTCCCGGGAGGCCGGAGCCCGGGAGCTCCAGGCCGTGAACTGTTTTGTCGTCGGTGCCGTGCAGGGTGATGTCGGTGTATGAGAGGTGCGTCGGGTGATTCTCGTAACGGGTGCGACGGGGGCGGTGGGCCGCGAGGTCGCCGGCCTGCTGGCGGGGGCCGGGCCGGTGCGGATCCTGGCGCGGCGTCCGGACCGGGTGACGGTGCGGGGGCCCGAAGTCGAGGTCGTCGCGGGGGAGTACGGGGACCGCTCCGCGCTCGACCGGGCGCTGCGGGGGATCGACTCGGTGTTCCTGGTGACGAACAGCCCCACGGAGCCCGACGACGAGAGGGTCGCCGCGGCGGCCGGAGCCGCCGGGGTCCGCCACATCGTGAAGCTGTCGATGATGGCGGTGGAGGAGCCGGACGCGGACGACTTCATCACCCGGCTGCAACGGGGCAACGAGCGAGCCGTCCGGGAATCGGGAGTGCCCTGGACCTTCGTACGCCCCCGGACGTTCATGTCCAACACGCTGTCCTGGGCCTCCGGCATCCGGTCGGACGCCGTGGTGCGAGCCCTGTACGGGGACGCGCCCGTGGCGTGCGTCGATCCGCGGGACGTCGCGGCCGTGGCTGTCGCCGCCCTCACCGGGACGGGCCACGAAGGAAGGGCGTACGCGGTGTCGGGGCCGGAAGCGATCACCGCGCGGGAGCAGACGGCTCAGCTCTCCCAACTGCTGGGGCGGCCGTTGCGCTTCGAGGAACTGAGCCCGGACCAGGCGCGCGAGTCCCTGCTCGCCAAGTACCCCCGGCCCGTGGCCGAGGCGTTCCTGGAGAGTGCGGAGCGCCGGCGGGCGGGCGCGAAGGCGGCCGTGACGCCCGCCGTCGAGGAGCTGACGGGCCGCCGGGCCAGGACGTTCCGTACCTGGGCGGCAGACCACGCCGAGGCGTTCGGCCCGTCCGGGCCGACTTCAAGGACCGAAGGATCCCCGACTTCAGGGACCGAAGGATCCCCGACTTCAAGGACCGAATGATCCATCGTTCCCGCACCCTGTTCGTATGTTCCCCTGGAAATCAAACCGGTACGTTGGTTTGATATTTCCCATGACGCCGCTTATTCGCTCCGACAGGGAGTCCCCGGCCTCAGCGGCTCCCTGTCCGTGCCTCCCTGCCGACAGTCCTTCCCCCGAGCGGAGGCTCCGGTGACCAAACAGGAACGTGCCACGCGCACGCGCAAGGCCCTGATCCACTCCGCGGCGACCGTGTTCGAGCGACACGGATACGGCCAGGCGCGCCTGGCGCTGATCAGCGCCGGTGCGGGGGTCAGCACGGGCGCGCTGCACTTCCACTTCGAGAACAAGGCGGCGGTCGCGGAAGCCGTGGTCGCGGAGGCGTCACACGGTCTGCTGGACCTGTCCGGCAGCATCCGCCGGAAGGCGAACACGGCTCTTCAGGCACTGGTCGACACGTCGCACGCGCTCGCGGACCTGCTCTGCCAGGATCCGGTGACCCGGGCCGGATTCCGGCTCAGCCATGAAGGGGAGAGCGCCGACGAACCGAGCCTGCGCACCCAGTGGCGGCACTGTGTCCGGGAACTGCTGGACGAGGCAGCCGCCGACGGGGCCCTCGCCGACGGAGTCTCCCGCCAGGACGCCACGACCACGACCGTGGCGGCGACGACCGGGTTCGAGGTACTGGGACGGTACGACGCGGAATGGCTCTCCAGGCCCACGGTCACCGGCTTCTGGCGGTTGATGCTGCCCCGGCTCGCCACCGCCGAGGCATTGGCCCACCTCGACCCGTCCGGGACCGCGTCGGCGGCGACGCCCCCCACCCGGCACGAGGCCCGCGGGCCGGCGTCGACCGCACCGGCCTGACCTGGGCAGATCCGCACCGGCCTCACCTGGAGATCCGCCCCGGCCCGACCCGGGGAGATCCGCCCCGGGCCCCCGGCTCGCGAACGCCCCCCACCCGCAGCGCCGAACCACCCGCAGCGCCGGACGGTACGCCGCCGGAGCGTGCCCGGCCCGGGCGGCGGACCGGAAAGACCGCCCCAGGCCGAGTCAGCGCGCCGTGTCAAGACGGCGTCCCCCTCGTCCCCCTATCCGCCCGACCAGCGCGAAGACGGCCAGGGAGACCGTCGCCGCGGCCCCCGTGGCCAGCATGTCCCCGACGTGCCGGCCCAGTTCCGGGCGCAGGGCGTCGATGAGCACGAACAGGACGACGGCCCCCACGAGGCCCGCCGCCACCCCTGCCGGCCAGGAGCGGTGGCGGGCCCAGAACCACTGGACGAGCCCCGTGCCGACGAGCGGGGCGACAGAGAAGTGCTGCCTGTCGAGTGCGACGAGCACGCCGCACCCCAGCCCGCTGACCACCCAGCAGGCGACGGCCACCAGCGCCGCCTCACTCCACGCGACGGCCCGGCTCACCACTCCCGCCCCTCGCAGAGCACCTCGCTCGCCGTTTCGAGCATCCGCGTCTTCCTCCCCCGCTCCCCGGGGCCTCAGAGATGTCGAGGCCCCCCGGCGCACCATGATGACTGGTCGGGCGCGGCGCCTCATCCGCCGGGGTACCCCGGACGGGCAGGTCCGCGGAACGTCGTGGCACGAGTGCGGGACCGCTTCGGTGAAGTGGACGGACACCGCACCCCTGAACGGGTTCATGAGTTGCGGGCCGGGCGGGCGGCGGAAGCCGACGCGGGCGACGGCCGCCGACCCGGCGGCACCGCAGAAGGCCGGTCGCTCCGCTCCGACCCCTCCCGCCCTACACCGGGCCGAACCAGCGCACCAGCGCGGCCTTGAGATCCCGCGCGTCCTCCGTCCCGCCCCGAGCGCTCCACACCGCGTAGCCGTCCGGCCGCAGCAGGACCGCCTCCGTCGGAAGCCCGTCACCCTCGGCGGTGGCGGCGACCACATCCACCCGGCCGGCCCACGGGCGCGCCACCTCGTGCACATCCGGACGCCCCGCCGCGTCCAGCAGGAGGCCGCGTCCCGAGTGCAGCAGCGCGGCCAGCGCGACCGGGCCCCGCTCGGTCCTGAGGCGCAGGTCATGGACGAACCGGCCGGCCACCGGGTCCTCGGGCCGCCCCACGTCGTAGACCGTACGGGTACCGCTCACCATTCCGGCGAGGTACGCGTTGACCTCCTCCAGCTCCATGAGTTCACCGAAGAGCTGCCGCAACGCATCGGCTGCGGGGTCCGGGTTCATCAGCGCCACCTGCGCCCGCACGTTGTACAGCACCTCGGCCGCCACCGGGTGCCGCTCGCTGTGATACGTGTCCAGCAGGTCCGCGGGCGCCCAGCCGTTCACCTCGGCGGCCAGCTTCCAGCCGAGGTTGACCGCATCCTGCAGACCCGTGTTCAACCCCTGGCCGCCCGCGGGAAAATGCACATGCGCGGCGTCCCCGGCCAGCAGGATCCGGCCCCTGCGGTACTCCTCCGCCTGCAACGCCGCATCGCTGAACCGCGTCAGCCACTGCGGAGAGGACATCGCCACGCGCTCGCCGGTGATCCGCTCCGCCTCCCCCCGGAACTCCTCGAGCGTGACCGGGGAATGCCGATCGGGGTGCGGCCCGCGGAAGTCGTACGTTCCTATCCGGCTGCGCCCGTACGGATTGACCCAGAAGATCGTCCATCCGCGCTCCGTACGCTGCCAGCCGGCCGGCGCCCGATGCGGCTCCGCCAACTCCACCTCGCCCATCAGACAGGACATCGTCGGCAGCGTCCCGGAGAACCGGATGCCCGCCTGCTTCCGTACGGTGCTGCGCACCCCGTCACAGCCCACCACCCATCCCGCACGCAGCACCGACTCACCGCCGGCGCCGCGCACCGTCAGCCTGACCTCGTCGCCCGCCTCCTCGACGGCTGTGACGTCCTGGCCTCGCCGGATCACCGCGCCGAGGCTATGTGCGCGTCGGGCGAAGACGTTCTCCGCGTACGCCTGCGGACTGCTCAGCAGGGCGGGGAACTCCTCCACCACAGGGGCGAGGTCCAGGCCGAACAGGCCCCCGAAGTGGAACGGCACCTGCCGGTGCCGGTGTGCCGTCGCCCTGTGCGGGCCGGGCTGGACGGCCTCGAGCAGACCGCGCCGGTTCAGCGTCTGCGCGGTGCGCGCGTGCAGGGTCCCGGCCTTCGACTCGCCTGTCGGCGCGGGCAGGCGCTCCAGCACCGTGGTGCGTACACCGTGCAGGGCCAACTCCGCCGCGAGCAGCATCCCCACGGGGCCGCCGCCCACCACCGCGACATCGGTGTCCCGGACCATCTTCGTTCCCCTTTCAACGGGCGTCATCGACGCCGGACGCGCGTGGACCGGCGAAAGCGCCGGCTGTCTTCCCGGCGGCGGGTCCTGCTCATCCACGGTCGGTGGGAAGGCGATGTCCGCTCCGCCCGCGCAGGAGCAGTACGGCCGCGAGTGCGGAGATCGCGAAGACGACGCCCGCGGTGGTGAAGGCGAAGGCGTAGCCCGATGCTTCCGCCGCCTCACGGGCGGTGGCCCCGGCGCCGAGGGTGCTGGTGTGCGAGGCGGCCAGTGAGGTCAGTACGGCGAGGCCGATCGTCGGTCCGGTCTCCAGCGCGGTGTTGACGACGCCCCCGGCCAGACCTGACTGTTCCGCCGGAACGTCGTTGAGCATGGTGATGGTGGCGGCGGAGAAGACCAGGGCGATGCCGGCCGGCAGCAGCAGCAGTCCGGCGAGGGCCGGGCCCGCGTACGGGCTGTCCTGGGTGAGGCGGCCGAGGAGGAGGAGACCGGCGGCGGCCAGCGACAGCCCGGTGGCGATGACCGTCCGGGAGCCGAGTCGTGCCACCAGACGGCCGCCGAGCGGCCCGACGGCCAGCAGGACCGCGGTGAAGGGCAGGAACGCCGCCGATGTGCGCAGCGGAGACAGGTCCGCCACCTGCTGGAAGTAGAGGGAGAGCAGGAAGAACACGGTCGCCGTGCCGGCCGAGGCGATGAGCACCGCCCACAGCGCGGTCGCCCGACGCCGCGACGCGAGGAAGCCCGGTGGGAGCAGCGGGTCGGGGGCCCGCCGTTCGACGAGCGCGAAAGCGGTGAGCAGGACGACGCCGAGGGCGCTCGGCACCGTCACGGCGGCCGAGGTCCAGGAGGTCTCGGCCGCGTGGACCAGGCCGTAACTGAGCAGTGCGAGGCCGGCGGTGGCCAGGACGGCGCCGAGCACGTCGACCTTGCCGTCCGCTCGTGTCCCGGCATCGCGGGGCAGCACCCGGGGCGCCGTCAGCACCACGGCCGCCGCCACCAGAGTGGGGACGAGGAAGGTCCAGCGCCAGGAGAGCCACACGGTCGCGGCCCCGGAGAGGAGGGTGCCGAGTGCGGCGCCCAGGGGGGCGAGCGCACCCCAGACGCCCATGGCCCGGGCGCGGGCTTGCGGGGTGTGCTGAAGCGAGACGGCCAGGGCCATGGCGGCGGGGGCGGCGAAAGCGGCGCCGGCGCCCTGGACCAGGCGGGCCGACAGCAGTGTCGTCACGTCCGGGGCGAAAGCGCCGACAGCGGAAGCCAGGCCGAACAGCGCGGTGCCGACGACGAAGACGCGGCGACGTCCGTACAGGTCGGCGATGCGGCCGCCGAGGAGCAGCAGACCGCCGAAGGACAGTCCGTAGGCCGCGCTGACCAGTGTCAACTGGGCGACGGACAGGTCCAGTTCGGTTCTGAGGCTGGGCAGGGCCACGGACAGCATGGTGATCGCCAGCACCAGGACCACCTGGACGGCGGCCAGCAGCGCGAACGCCTCTTTCGAACGGCCCGGTGAGGGACCGGGCGGAACCGTGGTGGTGGCGGACAGGGAATCGTCTGCGACGGGCATCGAACGCCTTGCTCTGAGCGGGGCGGCACGGTTGCCGCCCATCGGTCGGGTGGGCGACGCCGTCCCGGCCCGCCAGGAACGGCGGGTCGGGACGGCGTCGAGGCCGCCGCGGGACGGAGCCGGCCTCACATGCGGAGCAGAGGCGGGCGCGGCCGCCTCTGCTCAGGCGCTGGCCCCGCCATCGGTCACCAGGTCGTGGCCGACGACGAAGCTGGAGTCGTCCGAGGCCAGCCAGAGCACGGAGGCGACGATCTCGTCGGTCTCGGCGAGCCGGCCGAGCGGAATGGTGCCGTTCAGCCTGGCCGCACGCTCGGCCTCGCTCTCGCCCGGCATGAAGGTCATCGGGGTGTTGGAGGCGCCGGGGCTGACCGCGTTGATCCGGACGCCGTCCTTGATGTGGTCGAGCGCGGCGGCCCGGGTGAGGGTCGACACGGCGGCCTTGGAGGCCGCGTACGCACCGGTGCCGGGGTAGCGGAGGTGGTAGCCGATGTTGGAGGCGGCGTTCACGATGACGCCCCCGCCGTTGGCGCGCATGTGCTGGATCTCGTACTTCATGGTCAGCATGACGCCGGTGAGGTTGACCGCGATCTGGGTGTGCCACTGCTGCTCGTCGATGTCGCCGGCGGGGCCGAGCGCGGCGAAGATGCCCGCGTTGTTGTGAGCGATGTGCAGGCCGCCGTGGCGGGCGACCGTGGTCTCGACCAACGCGCGTACGGAGTCGGCGTCGGTCACGTCGACCGTGACGGCGCTCGCGGTGCCGCCCTCCTGCTCGATCAGCTTGACGGTCTGCGCGGCGTTCTCGGCGTGGAGATCGGCGACGACGACCGTGGCGCCGCGCTCGGCGAAGGCACGGGCGCTGCGGCGGCCGATGCCGGAGCCGGCTCCGGTGACGAGCGCGACCTTGCCGTGGAACGTTGCGGACATGCGAAGTCTCCTGACGCGAAAGGGGGAGGGCGGAGCACCGATATTTCTGTGCCGCCTGACACATAAATAATGCACGCGCCTCTTCGGCAGGTCAAGGGATATATTTGACGCACGACACAGAAAGGTGGCCGAGCATGGCAGGCAGAGGCAGACCGCGCGCCTTCGACCGCGACGAAGCACTGCGCAAGGCGCTCGGGGTGTTCTGGGAACGCGGCTACCAAGCCACCTCGATGAGCGATCTGACTGCCGCCATGGGCATCAACTCGCCCAGCGTCTACGCGGCTTACGGATCCAAGGAGAAGCTGTTCAAGGAGGCCGTCACCCTCTACACGGCGACCGAGGGCCGGTACACCCGCCGCGCCCTCGAAGCGGAGCCCACCGCCCGCGCGGCCGTGACCGTGATGCTCCAGGACAACGCCGCCGCCTACGCCGACCCCGCCACCCCGGCAGGCTGCCTCACGGTGCTGGCCGCCCCCATCCCCCTGCGGGAGAACTCCTCGGTCGCCGCCCACCTCGCCCGTATGCGCGCGGAAGTCCGGGACCTGATCCGCCTGCGTGTGGAACGGGGCATCGAGGACGGTGACGTACGACCCGAAGCGGACGCGACGGCCATCGCGCTCTTCTACAGCACCGTGCTCAACGGCCTGTCCATCCAGTCCCGCGACGGCGTTCCGCTCCCAGGACTCCAGCAGACGGTCGACGGCGCCATGGCCGCATGGGACGCCCTGGCAGCTCCCGGCCGGTGAGGACGAAACCCGAGCCGGCGGGTTCGGGCGGCCGCTGTCCCTGAGCCCGACCGGGCCGGGGCGGGTGACGTCCCGCCCCGTCCCGGTCGGTGTGGGGAGGGGCGGTCAGGCGCGTTCGGAGGCGGTGACGCGGATGGAGAAGACCTCCTGCCCGTTCTGTCGGCCGGTGACCAGGGTGCTGATGAGGCCCAGCTCCCTGCGGCGTACGGGGAGGGACTCGATCCAGCACGGGGCGTCCAGTTCGACGTACCGCGAAAAGCGTGCGTCGAAGCTGGTGGGCAGGGTCTCGGCGGCGCTCGACTCGGCCTGGGCGACCTGAGCGGCCGCCTCGAGGAGGACGAAGCCCGGCACATGGTCGTGGGCGTGGTCGAAGAAGATCCGGTTGGTCACGTCCACTCTCAGCTGCCACCGGTGGGGTTCACCGACCGGGCTCAGGACGGCCTGGTCAAGCGGCGTCTGCTCGCCGCGTTCGGCGGGGTCGAGGGCCGGGCCGAGGGCCAGGGCGCGGGCGGTCGAGGCCCGTGCGTCGGCGTGGACGCCTCTGAGCCGGTCGTACAGGGCCGGCGGGTGGGCGATGTAGCGGACCCGGGCGATGCCCAGCGGTTCGTCGTCGCGGGTGACCATGACCTGCGCGGCGAAACGGCTGGATCCCCTCCTGCGCCGCTCCGCCTCGGTGTGAGTGATCGTCATGCGTATGGTGCCGGGACCCGGGTGGGTGCTCAGCGCCGCGGTGACCACCGAGGTGTCGAAGGTCTCCCATCCCAGTCGGTGGTCCAGAGGTATTCCGTGAGCGGCGTGCGACAGCATCGTCAGCGCCTGACGGATCGTCTCGGCCAGAATCAGCGGATGGTAGGCATCGCGGTGCGAGGTGTAGAAAGCGTGGTGCGAGGGCCAGGCGGCGAGGACGGTGTGCGAGACGCCGTCGCCGTGACTTCCCCAGCCGGTGATGAGCACCTGGTCCGCGAGGGATTTGCGCGCCAGGTGCGCCGACACCGGTTGGATGCTGACGATGGGCATGAACGAGCCAGTGGTGACTGCCATTCGGGTTCCCCCCGGAAGCCGTGCGGGCATGAGGCCGACAGTTACTGCACGTACATTCGAGTCATCTCCGAAGTAACATAGAGATTACTATTTTCCTTGTCGAGAGGGGCCGGAGGCCGACTCGTGGCGCCACGCGAACTCAAGCAGCAACGCAGTGCGCGCACCCGCGCCGCCATCTTCAGGGCAGGCGCGGAGGTGTTCGCCGAGTCGGGCTTCGCGGGTGCGAGTGTCAGCGGCATCGCCCGCCGTGCCGAACTCACCCTCGGGGCACTGTACTTCCACTACCGGTCGAAGGAGGAGCTGGCGCGGGAGATCATGCGCGCCCAGCCGACCCGCGTTCCGGTGGCCTTCGACGCACACGGTCTCCAGGCCGCGATCGACACCTCGGTCCTGTGGGCCACGCGCCTGCTGGAGGATCCCGTACTGCTGGCGGGGGCCAGACTGGTCATGGACCAGGAGTACTTCGTCGATCCGCAGGACGGAAACTCGTACGAGCAATGGACGGACGTCCTGATCCCGTTCCTGCGGGAGGCGGCCGAGAGCGGGGACCTGAGGGAGGGTGTCGCCCCGGAGCCGCTGGCGCGGCTCGTGGTCAATGCGGCGACCGGACTCCAGATGAACGAGCAGCTCTCCACCGGCCGGCGTCATCTCCCGGACCGGGTGAGGGAGATGTGGCAGTTCCTGCTGCCCCTGATCGCGACGGAGGAGTGCGGCGCGCAGATCGTCATGCTCCGGGAGCCGTCCAGTACATGACCGGGCGGCGAACACCGGGAGCCGGTTCGTACGGGGCCCGTCCGCAAGGGGCCGCGAGGCGCCCGTACGATTTAATCGGCCCGTGGACAATATTTCCGGGATGTTATCGGGCAAGACCGTCATGATCACGGGAGCCTCGGGAGGCATCGGGGCCGCAGCCGCCCGCCTGTTCGCCGAGGAGGGCGCCTCCGTCGTCCTCATGGCACGCGGCTCCGACCGGCTGAAGGCGCTGGCCGAGGAGATCAACAGCCGCCGGGGCCACGCCGTTTCGGTCCCCGGCGATGTGCGAAGACCCGACGACGTGGCGCAGGCCGTCTCGAGAGCGGTCGAGGAGTTCGGGGGACTCGACGCCGCCTTCAACAACGCCGGCTGGGGTTCCATGGGCCCCGCGCTCCATGAACTGGACGAAGACGCCTACGACGTGGCCATGGACGTCAACGTCCGAGGGACCTGGAACTGCATGCGTCGGCAGATCCCCGTCATGCTCGGCCAGAAGAACGGCGGTTCCATCGTGAACATGTCCAGTGTGGCCGGGCATTGCGCGACAGGGGCCAGCGCTCCCTACGTGGCCGCCAAACACGCGGTCCTCGGACTGACCCGGGCAGCCGCCGCCGAGTACGGCGGACAGGGCATACGGGTCAACGCGCTGATGGCGGGCAGCACCCGAACCGGCCTGCTGGAGCCCTACATCGCCAACTCGCCCGGCATCGAGGCGGAGATGACGCGAAGGGCGATACAGAAGCGCCTGGCCGATCCCCGCGAGGTCGCCCAGGCCGCTCTCTGGCTGTGCGGCGACCGTGCGTCGTTCGTCACCGGCGGGGCCGTTCCCGTGGACGGGGGCTGGAGCGCGGCGTGACCGGAGGCCGAGGGCGGGGCCCGAAGGGCCCTTGTCCCTCGCCCCCGTTCACCGGCGCGGGGCCGGCAGGCCGAGGGGCCCGCCCTGCGGCCGCAGGGGCAGCGGTCCGCCGGGGGAGGCCGTGCGCAGTGCGGGGTGAGTCGTCGGCGCGGGCTCGGCGTCGGCCAGCCGGCTGTAGGCGGAGGCCGCGGACACCAGCGTCACATGGCGGTGCCAGCCCGGATACGATCTCCCCTCGAAATCCTGGAGGCCGAAGCCCCCTTCCATCCGGCGCACGGCGCCCGGGGTCCAGGCATGCGCTCCGGCCAGTTCCGTCAGCTCGTCCAGGGGCTGTTGCATCAGACTGGTCAGCCAGAGGGCCGACGTGCCCCGGCCGTCCGCCGGGTATTCGGCGAACAGACGGCAGAAGCGCTGAGCGTACGATCCGTGCGGCAGGCCGACCACGGCGGTGAGGACCCGTTTCGCTCCGGTCACCCCGCCGTGAGAGGTGGCCAGAACCGTACGCGCCGCCTCGCCATGGGCGTTGAGGAAGCGACGCGCGCTCACCAGAGGGGCGACGTCACTCCCGCGCGGGTTCCGGCCGGGCAGCGGGAGCACGACCGGGAGGTTCTCGGGGACGGCCACGAGGAAGTCGTGCCCCCGCCGCCGCAGACCGTGCAGCAGGCGCTCGCCCTGGTCGAAGCACCGCAGGTCGGTGACCAGGGGCAGCGGGGTGGAGAGCGAGGCGGCCAGACTGTCGGCGAAGGCCAGGACATGGACCCAGTCCGGGACGGGCCGCACCCCGTCAGGGATGCGGGCACGACTGCGCAGGCGCTCGTCGGCCCATTCCCCCGGCAGGTGCAGATGCCAGTCGACCGGGATCTGGCAGCGTCCCTCCGCAAGGAACAGACCCATGCCCACTTGGCAGTTGACGGTCCGGCCGTGGGCGGGATCGAAGCGTCGATGCACGCCGCACGACTGATTGCCCCGCTTGGGCACGACGGCGGTTCCCACCGTCCAGGCCGTTGGACGCAGCCGCTGCTCGACCCAGCGGGCCAACTCCGCCCTCGCCGGCTGCCACTCCCACGGACTGGCGTTGACGAACCGGTGCATCGACTGGGAGGCGGTGGGGGAGTCGGTCACGGCCGCTGCCAGACTGCGCACGGACTTGCGCCCCTCGACGGCCAGCAGGCCGAGCAAGTAGGCCCCGGCCCAACGGCGTTGGTCGGCTCTGGGTAAGTGCGTGAAGATCTGATCCGCGAACTGCGCGACCCTCCGCCCGGCGGCGTGGACGGAGGAGGGGTCCGACTCGTATACAGCGGTGGTCATGGCTGTTCCCTTCGGGGCGGCTCGGGGCGACCCAAAGAATAATAGAGTTCGCTATTGTTTTATCGCATTGAACCAGCCAACCCCCGGGCCGGGCCTCCGCCGGCCCCCCTTCTCCCGCGAGCGCGTGCGAACCAGCCAACCCGAATCGACGAGCTTGATGTCTCTGACCTGCGACTGCACACTGACCGGCACGACAACCGGACACCCGGATCGGCCGAACAACGCAGTCCGCGTGGGATCGCGCCAACGTCACTGTTCCCAGGCGGCCCCGTCGTCGAGCACGGTCGGACGGCGCCCGCGGGCCTGGGCTTCCAGGGAGCGCGGACGGCGTGTCACCACCGACCCGGTGTCGACGGAAGGCAGCTACTTCTTGCCCATGACCGACGAACGCAAGCGGAGATGAGCATGGTGAGGCAGGAACGTGCCGTACGCACCCGGCGGGCACTGCTGGAAGCCGCCGCCGCGGAGTTCGACCGCCACGGCTACGACGGCACGTCGCTGAGCCGCGTCTGCCGCACCGCCGGAATCACCATCGGCGCTCTGACCTTCCACTTCGCCAGCAAGGCCGAGCTGGCGGACGCCGTGCAGTCGCAGGGGCAGTCGATCACCCGCACCGCCCTGGAGAATCTGCCGGACCACCCCGCTCCCGCTCTCCACCAGGCCATCGACCTCATGCTCGAACTCGCCCGGCTCCTCGAGGCGGTGCCGACCGTGCGCTCCGCGGCCCGGCTGAGCCGTGAACGCCCCAAGCCGGATCTGGCGTGGACGGCGTCCTGGGCGGTGCTCGCACAGGATCTGTTCGAGGATGCCTACCTGGACGGCCAGTTGAGCGCGGCGGTGCGCCCCGCGTCCCTGATGTCGCTGTCGATGTACCTGACGATCGGCGTCGAGTGCCGTGCACGGGCGGATCAGGAGGACCCGAGGCCCGGGGACCGCGGACCGAACGCCGTCGACGAGCTCAGACAGGTCTGGGACTTGATCCAGCACGGCATCTGCCGTCGCCCGACCATCGATCTCTGAGCGAACGGACATCCGAACCATTCGCATCACAGTGCGAAACTCGCGGACGATTTAGTCAAGTCGGCATTGCCGCTCCGCACGCCACCCCGGATGGTGGGAAGCCGCGAACGACACACCTACAAGGAGTGAGCGTGGTGGCGACGAATCCAACGAGCGGGATCTCACCGGACAGCGTCCGCTGCGGTCCCGCGCTCCTCGCCGCGGCGTCACCCCCGGTACCGGTGTGAGGGACGCGGGGGAGCGGCCGGACTGCTCCGGCCGGACCGGCTGACCTCCGGTCGCCCGTAGCGGGACCGGTCCGTGTCACCGCGGTCCGTGGTCTGTTCGCGGCCCGCCCGACAGGGGCCGCCGGAACGGGACCTCCCGCACCGGAACGGCCCCGTTCCGAAGCGGCCCCATCGGTTTCACCAGCTCGGATTTCCGGTTGCCCCCACACGGGGCGGCCCGCACAGTCGCGCCTCGAAAAGTCTTCTGTGGAGGGTTTCATGGCGACAGTCGAACGTATGGACGTAGTGGTGGTCGGCGGCGGAATCGCCGGATCCGCCCTCGCGGCGGCACTGGCGGAGGACGGGTACGACGTGCTGCTCCTGGAGCGGCAGACCGTCTACCGGGACAAGGTCCGCGGCGAGGTGATCAACTGCTGGGGCGTGGTCGAACTGCTCCAGCTCGGGCTGGAGGAGAGCCTGCTCAAGGCCGGAGGCAGCTACGTCGACCGCTTCATCGGATACGACGAGATCGTCGAACCGGAGGTCGCGCAGGCCAACGCCATCCCGCTGGACGAGATGATCCCCGGCATCCGCGGAGTGCTCGACGTGGGCCACCCCGAGGCGTGCGAGGCGCTCGCGACCGCCGCCGCCGAGGCGGGAGCCACCGTCGTCCGCGGGATCGGGGACGTCACCGTGACGGGCGGAGCGAACCCCGTCGTGACCTACGAGTACAACGACGTCGAGTACGACGTACCGTGCCGGCTCATCGTCGGAGCGGACGGCCGCACCTCGACCGTACGACGCCAGCTCGGCATCTCCCTGACCCAGACGCCGCCGAACTCGCTCGGCGGCGGGATGCTCGTCGAGGACCTGCACGACTGGCCGGTGAACGTCACCTCGATCGGGACCGAGGGCGACCTCCTCTACTTCGTCTTCCCCCGCGAAGGCGCCCGGGCCCGGCTCTACCTGCTGCACGACGTCGCCCAGAAGGGCCGCTTCTCCGGCCCGACCCGCCAGGCGGACTTCCTCAAGGCGTTCCGCTTCCGCTGCATCCCCGGCAGCGAGATGTTCGCCTCGGCCACACCCTCCGAGTCCTGCGCCTTCTATCCCATGAACGACGCCTGGACCGACTCCCCGGCGGTGCCCGGAGGCGTCCTGATCGGCGACGCGGCCGGGTGGACCGACCCCGTCGTCGGGCAGGGCCTGTCCATCGCACTGCGGGACGCCCGGCTGGTACGGGACGCCCTGCGCTCGCACACCGACTGGACGGTCGACGCGCTGGCCTCCTACCGGGAGGAACGCGAGGAGCGGATGCGCCGACTGCGTATCTCCGGCTCGGTCAGGACCACGATGAACATGACCTTCGGCCCCGAAGGCGCCGCGCGCCGCTCGGCCTACGCCAAAGCCTGGCCGACCGACCCGATTCTGGCCGGCTCCCGTCTCGCCACGTTCAAGGGCGCTTTCGGCGTCCCCGCCGAATCGTTCGAACCCGCCACCATTCAGCGCCTGTTCGCGCTGAAGTAACCCGCAGAGCCGACAGGGAAGGAACACCATCCATGCACGTCAAGACCGATGCCGCCGACGCGCGGATCCGCAAGAACGGCTGCGACATCCGCGAGCTCTACCCGTGGAACGGCGTCGTCACGCCGCCCTGGAACAGCACCCTGTGCTCGATCCGCCCCACCGAGTCCAGCACGCCCCACGGCCACGCCACCGACGAGACGTTCATCTTCATCAGCGGTGAGGGCTTCCTGCGGGTCGGAGCGGAGGAGCGGACGATCACCCCGGGGGACGTCGTCTACATTCCGCACGGCACCGACCACGTGGTGACGAACACCAGCGATTCCGCGCCGCTGTCGTTCGTCAGCATCTACTGGCTCCAGCCCGCCGACGACAAGCAGGACGCCTGATGACCGGCAAGGCGGACGGCGCCCCGTCCCCGCGGCGGCGCGTCAACGTCACCTTCTCCCCGCCGACGCCCAACGGCGACCTGCACCTCGGTCATCTGGCGGGGCCCGTGCTGAACAGCGACGTGTGCGCCCGGTCGCAGAAGATCCTGGGCCACGACGTGGCCTTCGCCACCAGCACCGACGACAACCAGACCTATGTCGTCACCACGGCCGAGCGGCTCGGCACCATCCCCGAGACCCTCATCCAGCAGGCGCTGGACAGCGTGACCCGCTCCCTGGACCTGGCGGGCGTCGACGTCGACCTGTTCGAGCGGCCGGACGCCGACTACACCACCTTCGTCCGGGACTTCTTCACCCGGCTGTGGGAGCACGGCGCCTTCGACCTCCGCGAGATCGAGCTCCCGTACGACGAGGCCACGGGCGAGTACAAGGCCGAGGCGTTCGTCACCGGCCGCTGCCCCACCTGCCTGGCCCACGCCCGGGCCGGGGTGTGCGAGGCGTGCGGCCTGTACAACCTGCCCGGCGCCCTGCTCCCGGTCGCGGACACCGCGTCCGCCCTGCCCAGCCGAACCGTCTCCGTATGGGTCCTGGACCTCGAACGCTACCGGTCGATGATCACCAACTGGTACCGGACGACCGACGTACAGCTCCGCCCCGACCTGGCCAAGGTCGTCTCCGACACCCTCGCCGGCCGCCTCCCCTACATCCCCCTCACCTACCCCACCGCCTGGGGCATCACGGTGGACTGGGACGGGCCCGACGTACAGCCGCAGGCCATCAACGCCTGGCCGGAGATCTACGTCGGCCATGTCTACTGGCTCCAGCAGGCGCGCATGGACGAGTTCACCCCCTGCGACGAGCTCGTGCAGTTCATCGGCATCGACAACGGCTTCTACAACGCGTTCGTGTACGTGACGCTCGCACTGCTCGCCGCCCGCCACGGCATGTCGATCTCGCTGCCCAAGACCCGCACCATCACCAACCAGTACTACATGCTGGAGGGCCGCAAGTTCTCCACCAGCAAGGGCGACGTCCGGTGGGCGAAGGACTACCTGGAGACCGTGGGGCGTGACCGGGCCCGATTCGTGCTCGGCCTCACCAGCCCGGAGCTCCAGCAGGCCGAGTTCAGCGAGCCCATCGCGGCCGCCACCATCGAGGCCCGGTACGACGCCCCCCTGCGGGTCATCACCGAGGCCCTCGGCAGGACCCTGACCGGCCGAAGCGTCAGTGCGGCCCCCTCCGCCTGGTGGCAGGCCGCGATCACGGCCTCACGCGGCCGGTTCGAGGACGCCTTCCGGCTGGAGACGTTCAGCGTGCGCCGGGCGACCGAGGCCGTGGCCCTGCACCTGGAGGTCCTCGCGCTGCGCTGCGGCGCCATCCGGACCGACGACGAGAGCGACGTCTCCGGAGCGCTCCAGTTCCTCTGGACCCTGCGCACCCTGGGCTGGCCGGTCACCCCCGACCTGAGCGACCACATCTCCCAGGCGTTCTCCGCCGAGTCCACGGCCGGCAAGGCGCCCCTGCTCGCCGACCTCGACACACCGCCCGTGGGCGCTTTCCGGGGCCTGACCGTACCGCCCGCCCCGACGCCCGCCGGCTGAAACGGCCCACGCCGCTTCCTCCTCCGTTCCACGTTCCCTCACCGCACCCCTTTCACGGACAAGGATTTCCGTCATGCTGCGCACCTTCATGAACGCCAAGATCCACCGCGCCACCGTCACCGACAGCAACCTCAACTACGTCGGATCCATCACCATCTCGCCCGAGCTGCTCGACGCGGCGGACATCGGGATCCACGAACTCGTCCACGTCGTGAACGTCAACAACGGCGCCCGGTTCGAGACGTACACGATCCTCGGCGAGCCCGCCGCCAACCAGGTGGTCGTCAACGGGGCCGCCGCCCGCCTGGTCGAGACCGGCGACAAGGTCATCATCATCAGCTACGCCCAGCTCACCCCGGACGAGGTCGCCGACCACAAGTCGCGGGTCGTCCACGTGGACGACGCCAACGTCATCACCGAGACGGCGCTCCTGAGCACCTGAGCCGCTCGTGCCCGGACCCGTACGACGTTCCTGCATGCACGACAAGTCGAGGATGCGTGAAACGTGAAGAGCCAAACGATCCATCCGGTGCTGGGAGTGGGGTTCGGGCCCGCCAACCTCTCCCTGGCGGTCGCGCTCGAGGAACGCGGCCGCGCCGAAACCGCCCACTTCATCGAACGGTCCGCCGGCTTCCAGTGGCAGCGTGAGCAGTTGCTGTCCGGGGCCGACATCCAGAACAACCCCTTCCGGGACCTGGCCATGCCGCGCAACCCGGCCAGCCCGCACACGTTCGTCAAGTACCTCGCCTCCCGCGGCTCGCTGACGGACTACCTGCACCTGAACGCGAAGTTCCCGCTGCGCCGCGAGTACGCCGACTACCTCACCTGGGTGGCCGACGCCTTCCGGGAGCAGGTGGACTACGGCCGATCGGCCGTGGGGCTCTCACTCGTCCAGGGGGACGACGGCGGCGAGGTGTTCCGTGTGGAGACCGACGACGGCGGCGCCTACCTCGCCCGTACGGTGTCCGTCGGCACCGGCCGGTCGCCGCGCGTCCCGCCCGCCTTCCACCGAGGTCTCGGGCCGCGCGTCTTCCACTCGACGCGCTACCTCTCCTCCATCGAGCAGCTGGGCGACCGGCCGCTGCGGGTGGCGGTGGTCGGCGCGAGCCAGAGCGCGATCGAGATCATCCTCGACCTGCTGGCACGCCCGCAGGTCCGGCAGGTCGTCTCCATCCACCGCAGCATCGGCTTCCGCCTCAAGGACACCAGTCCCTACAGCAGACGGGTGTTCCTGCCCGAGTTCGTCGACTACTTCCACCCCTTGTCCACTGCGAAGAAGCGCAGGCTGCGCGGCGAACTGCGGTCCATCAACTACGCAGCCTGCGACCAGGACGTCATCGACCGCCTCGCGGGCGTCCAGCACGAGTACCAGCTCACGGGATCCGACCGGCTGCTGATGAAGCCGTTCTCCGAAGTGGTCCTCAGCCGGGAGCAGGGGCAGACGCAGCGACTGGTGCTGCGCGACGTCAACCACCTCACCGAGGAGTCCGTGGACGCCGACGCGGTCATCCTGGCCACCGGCTTCCGGGACTTCGGCAGCGAGCAGGGGGACGAGCCCTACCACCCGCTCCTGGAGGGGATCGCCCACCGGCTGCCGCTCGACGAGGAGGGCGTCCCCGTCGTCTCACGGGACTACTCGATCGAGCTCAAGTCCCAGGCGGACAGCCCGCAGCCGCTCAGGGTCTACCTCAACGGGCTCTGCGAGGCGAGTCACGGCATGGGCGACGCGGGCGCTCTGGCCATGCTCTCCGTACGGGCGACGGACATCGCCGACTCGCTCCAGCGGAACCAGGCGCACGACCGCGAGGAACTGCTCGCCTTCGGGACGTCCCCGTGAGCTGGTTCCCCGCCACCGCGGACGTCGTCGTCGTCGGCGGCGGCATCATCGGGCTGGCCACGGCCGAGCGGCTGACCGACGCCGGTCTCACCGTGGCCGTGGTCGACGAGTCCGGTATCGCCGGAGGCGCCACAGGCGTCTCCGGCGGTCTCGTCCGCGCCTTCGCACCGTCCGGCGGCGACCAGGATCTGGCCGCCGCCGGACTGGCCGTCTACCGGAAGCGGGGATGGCACGGCACCTGGCCCGCCGTACGGGGCCGCGGCAGCCTGACCTTCCTCGCATCCGGTGACCTCGCACAGGCGCACCCCGCGGTGACCGCCCTCCGGGAAGCGGGGCACAAGGCGGAGATCCTCACCGCCGAGGACGTCACCACCCGCTTCCCCGGACTCCGGCCGGCCGCGGGGGAGTACGCCGTGTACGAGGAGGAGGCCGGCTGGCTGCCGGCACGCGAAGTCTCCGCCGCCCTCGTCCGCGACGCGGGCCCGCTCCTGCGTCAGGTCCGGGCGCGGGCCACCGGCCTGCTCGCCTCCGGTTCCCGTGTCACCGGTGTCGAGACGAGCGCGGGGACGATCCGGGCGAGGGCCGTGCTGCTCGCCACCGGTACCGGCAGCACACCCCTGGCGGCGACCGTCGGCGTGAGACTGCCCCTGCGCACCCGGGCGGTCGGCTACTGCCTGTTCCGCCTGGGCGGCGGGGCCGTGAACACGGACCTGCCCGTCGTCGTCGACCGGGTCGCCGGTTCGTGGCTGCGGCCCTGGGACTCGGCGTCCGTCGTGCTCGCGGGCGTCTTCTCACCGAGGACGGACGTGCCCGCCGAGGTGCGCCACGGCGTCCCCGAGCAGGAGGTGGAGCGAGTCCGTGACGTGCTGCTCCGGCGGATCCCGCATCTTGCGGAGGCCCAGCCGGTGGGCGGTGTGATGGCCTACGACGCGATGTCCCCCGAGGGGGTCGGGTCGGTGGAGGCACGGCCCGAGGTCGCCGGCCTGGTCACCGCGACCGGCTGGAACGGCGGCGGCTTCAAACTGGCGCCCGCCGTGGGCGAGCGCGCGGCCGGACTGCTGCGGGAGGCGATGGCCTGATGCCCGATGCCGTACGCCTCAACCCCACCGACGAGATGCTGCACAGCGCGGCCGCGACCCTGGGCTCCAGCCGGATCGTCCAGGTCCTGTGGTCGTTCCCGCACCCGGTGCGGGCCGACGCGCTGGAAGCCGAGTGGCAGCGCCTGGACCGGGGGCGACTGAGCCGCCGGGCCGTCGCCTCGGCGATCCCCGGAGCACGGCGCAGCTGGGTCCGCGCCCGCAACGCGGAGCGCTTGAGCATCAGCGCGGACCGGGTGACCGGCCGCACGCTGATGGAATGGGCCGACGTACAGGTGAGGGTCCCGCTGCCGCCCGGCTCGGACGCGTTGTGGCGACTGGCCGCCGCACCGTACGGGAGTGGGAGCGTGGTCTCGTTGACCGTGCCGCACTTCCGTTGCGACGGCCTCGGCATCTTCAACGCCATCGCCTCCGAGGAGCCGTCCAGCGCCATCGCGGCACAGGGCCCCGGCCCACTGGCCGACGCGGCCGACGTCCTCGGGCAGGCCGTGCGAGCCGGCGCGGCGACCGCTCGACGGCTGCCGCGGCTGTGGAGCGACGCCGCCGAACGGGCGCGGCTCGTCTCGGCACTGCGGCGGCCGCCGAGCGGTCCGCCGCCGGGCGACCACGCGGAGCCGCGCTTCTTCACGTCGCTGGTCCTGGAGACGGACGCGGTCGCGTGGGAGGAGCGGGCGCGTGCCCAGGGCGGAACGGTGAACAGCCTGTTCATCGAGATCGCCGCCAATCTGGTGCGCGCGGCCGTCCGCGACGGGGCGCCCGAGCCGGTCCAGGTGGGCCTGCCGATGACCTTGCGGGAGTCCCAGGACGACGGCCGGGCCAACGCCCTGATCGTCCTGCCGCTGACGGTCCCCGGCGGACCCGCGCGCCACACCACCCTGGGGCCGACCCGAGAGGCGACGGGAAAGCTGCTGGGTCGCGGGACCGAGCGCGGCAGCACTCTCGTCCCGGAGCCCCTGTGGCACCTGCTGCCCGACCGCCTGGCTCACCGGCTGCTGAGGCCGGGGGCGCAGCAGACCGATGTCGTCGCCTCCAACTTCGGCCGGACGCCCGACGTGGTCGCGCGCTTCGCCGGGCAGCGGGCCGGCACCGTCGCCGTACGCACGATGAACGTGCCCGGTGTGGTGCCGGACAGGGCCCGGATCCGGGCCTCGTTGTGTCTTGTCCGCACCGGTGACCGGATGGCGGTGACCGTCACCGGCATGCCCGACCACTTCGGTGACGGCTCTTCCCTGGGGCGGTTGGTGAGCGAGGAGCTCAACGCCTGGGGCCTCACGGTGGACCGGTGGTGGGGAGCCGAACCGGTCTCGCACGCGCCGGACAGCGCTTAGGCGCTGCCCGGCCCCGGTCCGCCGGGCGCCCCCGAGGCGCTGCCCGGCCCCGGTCCGCCGGACGCTCCCGGTGCCTTTCGTTTCCGACCGCAGAGAGAAGGTACTGGTTCCATGTCGGCAGCACCTACAGCCGCCCCCCTGCCCGAGCGGTGGTTCCGGGCGACCCCGGACTCCGCCCGGCTGCCCCGTCCCCGTCTGCTGGCCCGCTCCCTCATCCACTTGAGGGAACTCGACGAACAGATCGGCTTCTACGAGGAGTTGACCGGCACTCCGGCGGATCTGCGCATGCCCATCCCCGACTTCGGCGGCCTCGAACTCGCCGCCGTGGGGAACATGCTGCTGATCGCCAGCATCAGACCGTTCACCGACATCCAACGGCGTACGACGCACTCGGTCATCGTCCCGTCCCTGAGCGGACAGCTGGACCGACTGCACGACATCGGAGGGACGGTGCTGGAGCCGCCCGAGACGATCCTCCCCGGCAGCCGCGCCCGCGTGCGGTACGCGGACGGGACGATCGCCGAGCTGGTCGAGCACCGTCCCCGGCCGGGTGAGCGCCCACGTCCCGGCCGGCACACGGCGCACCACGACGGGGCGCCGCGGCTGCTCGTGCGCAGAGCGGTCAGTGCCTCCGCCTTCCCGGCAGCCGTCGCCCAGTACGAGAGCATCCTCGGCACGGGCTGCGATACCCGCCTCCAGCTGAACGGCATCTCGCCGATCAGGCTGGCGACGGTCGGCGACCTGCTGATCGTCGGCACGGACGGACCGGAGTACACCGTGAGCGCGGATATCGACCTGGCGCTCGTGATGACCGGGCCGCTGGACAGCGCGTACGTGGAGAGCGCACCCGCTGCGGAGCGGCCGGCCGGGGCCGCGTCCGCCCGACACCACGTCGTCAGGCTCCGGGGCGGCACGCTCGCCGAGGTGTGGGACACGTCTGTCGGACTGCACCGCGCCGCGGTGCCCGCCGGTCGTGGCGTCCGGGTCGCAGAGGCCGGTACGCCATGACCACCGACGAGCGGGTCGCGATACCCGATACGACGGGAACCGCGGGTGGCGAGGGGAAGGAGGTTCGTCGTCTGGATCGGGTGATCATTCGTTTCGCGGGTGATTCGGGTGATGGTATGCAGCTCACGGGTGACCGGTTCACGTCGGAGACGGCGTCGTTCGGGAATGATCTGTCGA
>NZ_JAEBEP010000011.1:0-302615 GCF_046548915.1 Streptomyces sp. cmx-18-6
AGACCTGGACCGGATGGAAGCATTCACCGACTGGCTGCACTGGTACAACTACCACCGACCCCACACCGGAATCGGGGGCCAGCCACCCGCCAGCCGCGTCACCAACCTGTCCGAACCACACACCTAGCCGGGTATTCCGCAGTCGGCAGCCAGTATCCCTCAGCCGGCGTCCCCGCCCCCCTACACGGCCTCCCCGGCCCGCAACTCCACCCGGACGCCCGGCCGTACCCCCCACCCCTCCATCGCCCCGGCTTCCGCCTCCACCACATGGCGGGCCCGCAGCCGGGGCAGGCCGAGCCGGCCCGGCTTCATCGTGCGGACGGCCAGCACGGTGAACTTCCGGTCCAGGTACGCCACATCGATGGCGAACCGCATCCGGAACGTGTGCACACTCCCGCACGGGGTGAGCATCATCGCCCCGTCGATCCCGTCCCGCCCGAGCAGCCCCCGGGAGCGGGCCCGGTACGAGGCCGCGATCCGCAGCGGCACCTCCCGGGCCCCCGCCTCCCCGCCGACCGTCAGCGTCCCGTCGCCATCACGCCAAGTCCTCATGGCCACCGACCGTAGCCGTCGACACCCGCCCTCGGGTCACGAACGCCAGGAGCAGGAGCAGGAGCAGGAGCAGGAGCAGGGGCGGGAGCGGGAGTAGGGGCAGGAGCAGGTGCGGGCGCTGGGAGCAGGAGCGGGTGCGGGCGCTGGTCCGAAGGCCCAAGCCTCCCCGTTGCCAAGCCGATTAGGGTCGACCCGTGGACATCGCGCTGCTCGCCCTCGCCGCTGTCTGGGGTGCCGTCACCGGGCTGCTGATCCCGCGTGCCGCCTACCGGTTCGCCGTCGAGCCGGAGGAACCCTGGCGCACCGCCTGCCCCTTCGGCCACACGTTCACCGGCCCGCTCGGCGGCTGGCTGGGGCCGGCCCGCTGCGCACCCTGCGGGCCCCGCGCGCAGACCCCCGTACCGTACGGAGACGACGCCGGGACCCCCGACCCAAGCAACGGCGACCACCGCCCCGCCGACCCCGACCCGGGGAACGGGGACCACTGCCCCGCCGACCCCGACCCAAGCAACGGCGACCACCTCCCCGCCGACCCCGACCCAAGCAACGGGGACCGCCGCCCCGCAGCCCTCCGCCCACCCACCGCCGGCGGCATCCCCTACGGGCCCGGGGCCCTCGCGCCCGCCGTCACCGTCCTCGTCTGTGTCGCGCTCGCCGCCGCCACGGGGCCCAGGCCCGAGCTCCTCGGGTGGCTGCTGCTGGCCCCGGTCGCCGTCCTCCTCGCCGTCGTCGACCGCCGCGTCCACCGGCTGCCCGACCCGCTCACCCTGCCCCTGGCCGGTGCGGCCGTCCTGCTGCTGGGAGGCGCGGCCCTCCTCCCCGGACACGCCGGCTCCTGGACCTCCGCGCTGCTCGGCGGGCCGGCGCTCGGCGGCTTCTATCTCCTGCTCTTCCTCATCAACCCGAACGGCATGGGCTTCGGCGATGTGAAACTGGCCCTCGCCCTGGGCGTCGCCCTCGGCTGGTACGGCTGGGCGGTGCTGTTCCTGGGCGGGTTCGCCGGGTTCCTGTTCGGTGCGGTGTACGGGCTCGGGCTCGTCCTCCTGCGCCGGGCCGGCCGCAAGACCGGCATCCCGTTCGGCCCGTTCATGATCACCGGAGCGCTGGTCGGCGTGCTCCTGGGGGCGTCGGCCGCCTGACGCCCGAGGAACCCGGCCGTCGACCCGGAATCCGGTCGCGCCCCCCGTCCCGGCCTGACACGATTCCCGTATGTCCGAACAGCCCCCTCCGCCCTCGACGCCCTCGACGCCCTTCGCCTCCCCGGCCTCCCGCGACCGCTTCGAGGCCCTCGTCGCCGAGGCCGACTCCGTCTCCGTCGACGGCTGGGACTTCTCCTGGCTCGACGGACGGGCCACCGAGCAGCGCCCCTCCTGGGGGTACGCCCGGGCCATGGCCGACCGGCTCGGGCAGGCCCGGGCCGCGCTCGACATCCAGACCGGGGGCGGCGAGGTGCTGGCCGCCGCGCCGAAGCTCCCGCCGGTCACCGTGGCCACCGAGTCCTGGCCGCCGAACATCGCCCGCGCCACCGCGCTCCTGCACCCGCTCGGCGCGGTCGTCGTCGCGGACGAGGACGAGCCGCCGCTGCCCTTCGGCGACGCGGCCTTCGACCTGGTCGTCAGCCGGCATCCGGTGACCACCTGGTGGGAGGAGATCGCCCGGGTGCTGACCCCCGGCGGTACGTACTTCTCGCAGCAGGTCGGCCCCGCGAGCGTCTTCGAGCTCGTCGAGTACTTCCTCGGCCCGCAGCCGCCCGAGGTGCGCCGCGGCCGTGACCCACAGGACGCGCGGGCCGCCGCCGAGGCGGCCGGACTGGACGTCCTCGACCTGCGGCCGGAGCGGCTGCGCACCGAGTTCTTCGACATCGGCGCGGTGGTCTACTTCCTGCGCAAGGTGATCTGGATGGTGCCGGGCTTCACCGTGGAGCGCTACCGGCCCCAACTGGCCGCGCTGCACCGGCGGATCGAGGACGAGGGGCCGTTCCTCGCCCACACCACCCGGTTCCTCATCGAGGCCCGCAAGCCCCGGTGACGTATCCGACAGGGAGGGGATCCGCAAGGGAGGGATTCCCGTCAACCCGCTTACCCCGGACGCCAGTTCACCCTTGCCCCACAGGCAACGGGATCGCGGGAGCCACCGTCCTACCCATCGGGAGCACCTACGGCGAGGGAAACGGGGAGCGGCCATGACGGTGGAGAGGGAAGAGTGCTGCGGGCCGGCCGGACGCGCGCGGCACGGCAACTCCGACTGGCTCACGGGCTCCCGGATCACCGCCGTACGCGGTGTCTTCTACCGGCCCGAGGGGCGCGCGGGGGAGCCGGAGGCGGTCGAGTTCGTGCTCTTCGAAGGCCAGTCCGTCCTGCTGACCTGCACCTCCGACTGGACGCTGCGCATCACCCCCGGCAGCTGGCCGCGACTGCCCGACTGGTGCGTACCGGCGAACCAGTGGCAGCACGCCCCGCTGACGCAACTGCCGCCGGTGCCGTACGGGGGAGCCTGGACGGTCGTCGGCACGCTGGAGCGCAGGGACGGGAACGGCGAGGTCCATGAGGCCGTCATCCGGTGCGAGGAAGGGGACTTCGTGGTCACCGCGGGAGACACGCTGGCGGTCCGCTTCCACCCCCGGTGACCACTGACCCGGTGACCACTGACCCCGGTGACCACTGACGGCTCCTGACTGACGGGCCCCCTACTCGTGCCCTACGCGTACTCGTGCCCTACGCGTACGACGCCCCCTCCCCGTACGCCCCTCTGCGCGCCCCTACCCGTACGCCCCCTGCGCGCCCCTAAGCGTGCGGCCCCACCGACACTCCGCCGCCCGTCTACGCGTGCGGCCCCACCGACACTCCGCCGCCCGTCTACGCGTGCGGCCCCACCGACACCGTGCCGACCGTCAGCTCCGCCGTCCCCTCCATGATCGCCCCCACCCGCTCCACCTGCTTCTCCAAATCCCGCAGCCGCGCCCCCGACAGCGGCTCCAGCGGCTCCACCGTCACCGCGATCCGCCGGCCCGAACGGCGCTGGTGCCAGACGCCCGCCACCGTGCCGTCCACCAGCAGCATCGGGTAGTTCCCCGCCTGCCCGCCCCCGAGCACCCGCTCGAACGCCCGGCCCGGGAACAGCCGCTCGCGGGGGTGCGAGGCGATGGCGAATGCGTCGAAGTAGGGGAGCAGCCGCACCCCCTCCGCCGTACCCCCTGCCGGGCCGGCCGCGGCCGGGAAGTCCGTGTCGCCCGCCACCACCCAGGCGGGCCCCGCGTCCCCGAACACCACCTCCTCGATGGCCCCGGACGCGGCCGAGGCGGCGAACAGCTCGGCCGCCCACCGCTTCGGGGCGGCCAGCCACTGGGCGAGGTGGGCCGGGGTGGCCGGCCCGTACGCGTACAGGTAGCGCTCCAGCAGGGCCGCCAGCGCCTGAGGGCCGGGCAGCGGGGAGTAGCCGGGGTTGGTGTACGCCGCCTTGCGGCCCCGGTTCGGCGCGTAGGCCAGGACGCCTCGGTGGCCGGCCAGGTGCAGGACCTGCCGCCAGCGCGGCCACATCGCCTGGAACCCGGGCATCACCAGGTCCCCGGCCCACGGCCCGGTCCGGGCGACGACCTCGTCGGAGAGCTCGTCGATGGTGAGCTCCGCCCCGGTCAGCGCGTCCCCGATCGCCGCCACGACCGCCTCCACCTCGTCGGGGGTCATCCGGGCGTTCTTGGGGAACGGGTTCGGGCCCGTGGGCACGGCCGACAGCGCGCCCGTCCACAGCGGCAGCTCCGCCGCGGGCAGCAGATGGACCGTGCCGCGCGGCCCGAACGTCTTGACCAGGGTGCGGTCGGTCCACAGCGCCGTACGTACGTCCTCGCGCGTCATCCCGTCGCACCGAAGCCCCACCGAGAGCTCGGCCGCCGACAGCACCTGGGCGTGCGCACCGAGCATCGCGCCCACGGCGTCGGCGGGAGAGGCGAACGGGGGCTCGGCGGGGGCGGCGGGGGAGGCGTCGGCGTACAGGTGCTGGCGGACCAGCCTCCGGGTGTTCGCTTCGGTCCAGGTCACGGTCACGGGCGCGGTCGCACGAGCTCGGGTCGTCATACCTCGAACGTAGAGCCCCTTCAGGCCAGAAACTGTCCTCATGAGGTTCCGGTTTCGGGCGGATCTCCCGCGCCGACTGCCCGGCTCCGGGCCGTGGCCAGGGCCGAAGGCCCGGCGCGGGGACGTGTCCGTGTCACCGGCGGGGAGTCGGGGCGAACTCGGAGAGTAGCTGCGGTGTGGCGTGGCACGCCGCGGCACTTACGAAGGGTTATGGTGGAAACCCCCCTCGGGCCGGTCCGTATCCCCCCCACGGACCGGCCCGTTTTTTTTCTGTACTGCTTTTCTGTACTGCTTTTCTGTACTGCGTCCCGACCGGCCTGTTTTCCGCGCCGCGTCCGCACCGGCCCGGTTCTTCTGCACCGCGTCAGGACCGGCCCGTACGTTCGCACACCGTGTCAGGACCGGCCCGTACACGTCCGCACCGCGTCAGGACCGGCCCGTACACGTCCGCACCGCGTCAGGCGTCCCCACGCGGAACCCGCACAGCAGCCTTCCGGCCCCGCTCCCCGTCGCCCCCCCTGACCCCCTGGCCCCCGGCCCCCTCAGCCCCGTCCCGCCCAGATGTTGGTGCCTGCCGTGTCCACGGCGAACGCGTCGATCTCCTTCAACTCCTCGGCCGTCAGGGTCGGTCCGGCCAGGGCGGCCACGTTCTCCTCCAACTGCTTCACACTCGACGCGCCGATCAGCGCCGACGTCATCCGGCTGTCGCGCAGCACCCAGGCGATGGCCAGCTGGGCGAGCGACTGGCCGCGGCCCTGTGCGATGTCGTTCAGCCCGCGCAGCCGGCGCAGCACCTCGTCCGAGAGCAGGCCCGGGTCCAGCGACTTGCCCTGGGTGGCGCGCGAGCCCTCCGGGATGCCCTTCAGGTACTTGTCCGTGAGCAGGCCCTGCGCGAGGGGCACGAAGGAGATGCAGCCCATTCCGGCCGTCTCCAGCGTGTCGAGCAGGCCGTCGTCCTCGATCCAGCGGTTGATCATGGAGTAGGACGGCTGGTGGATCAGGGCCGGGACGCCCATCTCCCTCAGCAGCCCGGCCGCCTCGGCGGTCTGCTCCGCGTTGTACGAGGAGACGCCGGCGTACAGCGCCTTGCCCTGCCGCACCGCGGACGCCAGCGCGCCCATCGTCTCCTCCAGCGGAGTGTGCGGGTCGAAGCGGTGCGAGTAGAAGATGTCGACGTAATCGAGGCCCATCCGCTTGAGGGAGGCGTCGAGCGAGGACAGCAGGTATTTACGGGAGCCCCACTCGCCGTACGGCCCCGGGTGCATCAGATAGCCGGCCTTGGTGGAAATGACCAGCTCGTCCCGGTACGGGGCGAAGTCCTGGGCGAAGAGCCTGCCGAAGTTCAGCTCGGCCGAGCCGGGCGGCGGGCCGTAGTTGTTGGCCAGGTCGAAATGCGTCACCCCCAGGTCGAAGGCGCGGCGCAGGATCGCCCGCTGGGAGTCGAGCGACCGGTCGTCGCCGAAGTTGTGCCACAGGCCCAGCGAGAGGGCGGGCAGCTTGAGGCCGCTGTGCCCGGTGCGGCGGTACTCCATGGAGTCGTAGCGCGTATCGGCGGCGCGGTAGTACAGGTCGGGGGAGAGGTAATCAGTCATTTTCCCTCCTTATCACGGAGTTGTGACAGACCGGGTTGGGCCCCCGTGACCCGATCGCAGTAATGTGGCGGCTTCGGGAAATGCCGATGTGCGGCGCGGCTCATGGCCGCGCGGGTCCGTGCGGACCGCGCAGCGCTCCCCGCGGGGGTGGACCCCGGACCCCCGGCGACGGGGAGGGCGGGCCCCGGGCCCGTACGGAACCGAGAGGGTGAACTCAGTGAACTTCCGCGACCTGGTGTACAGGCTCTACGCGCGCCGGGTGGAAGGCCGCCTGGACCACGACCAGGTGCCGAAGCACATCGGGGTCATCCTCGACGGCAACCGCCGGTGGGCGAAGGCGTCCGGCGGCTCGGCCGTACAGGGCCACCAGGCCGGCGCGGACAAGATCTCCGAGCTGCTCGGCTGGTGCAGCGAGACCGATGTCGAGGTCGTCACCCTCTGGATGCTGTCCACGGACAACTTCGACCGGCCCGAGCACGAGCTGAAACCGCTCCTGGGCATCATCGAGAACACCGTGCGCAACCTGGCCGCCGACGGGCGGTGGCGCGTCCACCACGTCGGCACGCTGGACCTGCTGCCCGCCGGGACGCAGACGGTGCTCAAGGAGGCCGAGCAGTCGACCGCCCATGTCGACGGGATAATCGTCAACGTCGCCGTGGGCTACGGCGGCCGCCAGGAGATCGCGGACGCCGTGCGCTCGCTGCTCCTGGAGCACTCGGAGAAGGGCACGACCTTCGAGGAGCTGGCGGAGGTCGTCTCCACCGACCTGATCTCCGAGCACCTCTACACCCGCGGCCAGCCCGACCCCGACCTGGTGATCCGCACCAGCGGGGAACAGCGCCTGTCGGGCTTCATGCTCTGGCAGAGCGCCCACTCGGAGTACTACTTCTGCGAGGTCTTCTGGCCGGCCTTCCGCAAGGTCGACTTCCTGCGGGCGCTGCGCGACTACGCCGCCCGCCACCGCCGCTACGGGGCCTGAACGGCCCTTCGCCCGCGTTGCCCGGTGACTCCTCTATATAGGGGAGTCATCGCCCGTCCACCGGGACTTCTCCACACCGTGTCATATGCAGCGGCATGGCTTCGGGCCGAAGAGGGAATACCCCTGGCAGGTCGACATCCGGTCATCAACCAGGCGGATGTCGCATCCAAGTGAGCGGCACCCAGCCCGCTCGCCCGGGAGGCCCTTTGCACACGAAGGACCGTAGACAGTCTGCGGCCGACGCGGAGGCCGTGGTCCGGCCCGCGCACAGGGGCCCGATCCCGGTCCGTCCTCTCCCTTCGGGAAGCTCAGCGACCGTTCGTCGCACTCCCCGACCTCGTCCGAGGGGGTACGTCCTTCCGTGGTGACCAGTAGCAAGCGCCGCATGCCCGACAGGCGCACATACGTTCTCGACACCAGCGTCCTGCTGGCCGATCCCGGTGCCATGGCCCGCTTCGACGAGCACGAAGTCGTGCTGCCGATCGTGGTGGTCACGGAGCTGGAGGCCAAACGGCACCATCCGGAGCTCGGATACTTCGCCCGGCAGGCCCTGCGCCTGCTGGACGACTTCCGCATCCGGTACGGCCGGCTGGACGCCCCGATCCCGCTCGGGGATCTGGGCGGGACGCTCCGCGTCGAACTCAACCACTCCGACCCCGGCGTCCTGCCCGCCGGCTACCGGCTGGGGGACAACGACTCCCGGATCCTCGCGGTCGCCCGCAACCTCCAGGCGGAGGGGTACGACGTCACGGTCGTCTCCAAGGACCTGCCCCTGCGGATCAAGGCGTCCTCGGTCGGCCTCCTCGCCGAGGAGTACCGCGCCGAGCTCGCCATCACCGATTCCGGCTGGACCGGAATGACCGAGCTGTCCGTCTCCGGGGAGCAGGTCGACCTGCTCTTCACCGAGGAGACGCTGTACGTCCCCGAGGCCGCCGAGCTCCCCGTGCACACCGGCCTGGTCCTCCAGTCCGAGCGCGGCAAGGCGCTGGGCCGGGTGACCGCCGAGGGCAATGTGCGGCTGGTGCGGGGCGACCGGGAGGCGTTCGGCATCCACGGCCGCAGCGCCGAGCAGCGGATCGCCCTCGACCTGCTGCTCGACCCGGACGTCGGCATCGTCTCGCTGGGCGGCCGGGCCGGCACCGGCAAGTCGGCCCTGGCCCTGTGCGCCGGTCTGGAAGCGGTGCTGGAGCGGCAGCAGCACAAGAAGGTGATGGTCTTCCGGCCGCTGTACGCGGTGGGCGGCCAGGAGCTCGGCTATCTCCCCGGCAGCGAGGCCGAGAAGATGAGCCCCTGGGCGCAGGCGGTCTTCGACACGCTCTCGGCGGTCGCCGGGCGCGAGGTCATCGAGGAGGTGCTCGGGCGCGGGATGCTGGAGGTCCTGCCGCTCACCCACATCCGCGGCCGTTCGCTGCACGACGCGTTCGTGATCGTCGACGAGGCGCAGTCGCTCGAACGGAACGTCCTGCTGACCGTGTTGTCCCGGATCGGGGCGAATTCACGTGTGGTGCTCACCCATGACGTGGCCCAGCGGGACAACCTCAGGGTCGGCCGGTACGACGGAGTCGTCGCCGTCGTCGAGAAACTGAAGGGGCATCCGCTCTTCGCCCATGTGACGCTCACGCGTTCGGAGCGTTCGCAGATCGCCGCACTGGTGACCGAAATGCTGGAGGAAGGCCACATCTGACCTGCATGTCCTGCTTGATGCCGCCCGGCGAGCCAAGGAGCTTAGCCGGGCGGCATCGTGCTGCGCCGTCATTTCCGTAAAACCGATGGCCCAAACGGGGTGTGACCTTTCCCACGCAACACAGAATTGCCCTGTGGCGTCCCCGTCCGGCAGAGTCTTGCTTCCGTCAGGCCCCGCATACGGCACTTGGGCGCCTCCAGAGGCGCCACGCACCACACAACTCAACACGAGACGCCCGTATGCCGCCCGCGAGTACCACGCGGCAGCCTCCTCACGGGGGTTGCCGGACGGGCCCGTGCCTCCCGTGACCCACGCAGTAGGGAGGCCAGTGCCAGGGGCACGAACGCGCCCGCGAGGTCACCTAAGCGGACGATGCTGGAAGGACACCATGTGAGCCGGATCTCGGTCCGGGGGTTCGCCGTGGCATCTGCCACCGCGGTCACCACCGTTGGCGCCGTCGTAGGCGTTGCTGCGGGCGGCGCACCTGCCGCCGACGACAACAACTTCGAGGCTGCCGCAGCCGACACCACGCTGCTCGCAGACATCCCCGCGGGCCAGCAGGCCCAGGTGCAGACCGCTTCGCTGACGCAGCAGGCCGACGCCCAGGCGTCCGCCGCCCACGCCTCCGCGAAGAAGTCGGCCGAGGAGTCCGCCCGTATCCAGGCCGCCAAGGACGCCAAGTCCAAGAAGCAGGCGGCCGAGGCGAAGGCCGAGGCCGATCGGCAGGCCGCGGAGAAGGCGGCGAAGCAGAAGAAGGAAGAGGCCGAGCGCGCCAGCCGGTCCTCCGTCCGCGACGCCTCCTCGTTCTCCGCGCAGGGTTCGTACAGCGTGGCCCAGGTGCAGGCGATGGCCCGTCAGATGGTGCCCGCCGACCAGTTCCAGTGCTTCAGCAACATCGTGAACCACGAGTCGACGTGGAACTACCGCGCGGTCAACCCGTCCTCCGGCGCGTACGGACTCATGCAGGCCCTGCCGGGCCACAAGATGTCCTCCGCCGGCGCCGACTGGCAGACCAACCCGGCCACCCAGATCAAGTGGGGCCTCAGCTACATGGACGGCCGCTACGGCTCCCCGTGCGGCGCCTGGTCCTTCTGGCAGGCCAACAACTGGTACTAGCCCGACCCTCGACGTCCGGGGCCCCTCACCGTGAACGCGGTGAGGGGCCTCGCGCGTGTACGGTCGCATCCGGCGATTCCGGTGATCCCGGAGGGCGCTGGGGAGCGAAGTTGGGGGAAGGGAAAGAGACATGTCGAAACTGCCGGGCTGGCTGGGACGCTTCGGGTCCGAACTGACGGAGCTGGGCGCACGCCTGGAGGAACGCCGGGCGCGTGCCGACGACGACGAGCCCCTCGGGGCGGCCGCCGCCTCGGAGGACCTCGCGCAGGTGCCCCCGCCCCCCTCCTACGCCCCCTCCGTCGCCGCCAAGCCCGATCCGGTCGCGGCGATTCCGTGGGGGATGCGCGTCGCGGCCGAGGCCGGCTGGCGGCTGCTCGTCCTCGCGGGGACCCTGTGGGTGCTGATGCAGGTGATCAGCGCCGTGCAGCTCGTCGTCCTCGCGTTCTCCGCCGCCCTGCTCATCACCGCGATGCTCCAGCCGACCGTCGTACGGCTCAAGCGGTTCGGGCTGCCGCACGGGCTCGCCACCGCCGTGACCGCGGTGCTCGGGTTCGTCATCATCGGCCTGGTCGGCTGGTTCGTGGTGTGGCAGGTGATGGAGAACCTCGACACGCTCTCCGACCGGGTCCGCGACGGCATCGACGAGTTGAAGCGCTGGCTGCTGGACAGCCCCTTCCACGTCACCGAGTCGCAGATCAACGACATCGCCAAGAACCTCAACGACACCATCGGCACCAACACCGAGGAGATCACCTCCGCCGGCCTCCAGGGCGTCACCTTCATGGTGGAGTTCCTCACCGGGCTGCTGCTGGCGATGTTCTCCACGCTCTTCCTGCTCTACGACGGCAAGCGCATCTGGCTGTGGACGCTCAAGCTGGTGCCCGCCCAGGCCCGGCCCGGAGTCGCCGGGGCCGGACCGCGCGCCTGGCGCACGCTGACCGCCTACGTACGCGGCACGGTGCTCGTCGCCCTGATCGACGCCATCTTCATCGGCCTCGGCCTCTACTTCCTCAATGTGCCGCTCGCGGTGCCGCTGGCCGTGTTCATCTTCCTGTTCGCCTTCATCCCGCTCATCGGCGCGGTGGTCTCCGGTGCGCTCGCGGTGGTCGTCGCGCTGGTCACCGAGGGCGTGTTCACCGCGCTGATAGCGCTGCTGGTGGTCCTGGCGGTGCAGCAGATCGAGGGCCACATCCTCCAGCCGTTCATCCTCGGCCGGGCGGTGCGGGTCCATCCGCTGGCCGTGGTCCTCGCCGTGGCGACCGGCGGCCTGGTCGCGGGCATCGGCGGCGCGGTGGTCGCCGTACCGCTGGTCGCCGTGACCAACACGGTGGTCGGCTACCTCCGCTCCTACGCGACCCCCGGCCCGGTCGGCGGGCAGCACGGGGCCACCGCCCTCGGGGTCGCCCCGACGCCGCCGCCCGCCGCGCCGGACGCGGTCGTGGACGCGCCCGGCGCCGAGCCCGTACCGGCGGTGGAATCCTCGGATCCGTCGGCGGACCCCAGGGCCGAGAAGTAGGCGCAGACGCGAAAAAGAAGAGCCCCGAGGACGGTCGGTCGTCCTCGGGGCTCTTCTCGTATGCGGGGTGGTGCGGGTGACTACTCGGCGATTACGGCCTCGGCGTCGAGGGTCACACCGACCGCCTGGATCACCGAGGCGATCTTGACGGCTTCCTGAATGGTCTCACGGTCCACGCCGGCCTTGCGCAGCACCTGCTCGTGGGAGTCCAGGCACTGGCCGCAGCCGTTGATCGCGGAGACGGCGAGCGACCACAGCTCGAAGTCGACCTTCTCCACGCCCGGGTTGCCGATGACGTTCATCCGCAGGCCCGCGCGGAGCGTGCCGTACTCCGGGTCCGACAGCAGGTGCCGGGTCCGGTAGAAGACGTTGTTCATCGCCATGACGGCGGCCGCCGACTTCGCCGCGGCATACGCCTCCGGCGACAGGTTGGCCTTCGCCTCGGGCTCCAGCTCGCGCAGCACCCGCGGCGAGCGCGAGGCGATCGCGCAGGCCAGCACGGTGCCCCACAGCTGCTGCTTCGGGAGGTCGCTGTTGCCGATGACCGAGCCGAGGTTCAGCTTGAGGTCCTTGGCGAAGTCCGGTACGGCGGACTTGAGTTCGTCGAGAGCCATGGGTATCAGCTCACTCGCCCGAGAGGAGGGCGACCGGGTCGAGGGTGTTCTCGCCCTTGGTCCAGTTGCACGGGCACAGCTCGTCGGTCTGGAGCGCGTCGAGGACCCGCAGGACCTCCTTGGGGTTACGGCCCACGGAACCGGCGGTCACCATCGTGAACTGGATCTCGTTGTTCTGGTCGACGATGAAGACGGCGCGCTGGGCGAAGCCGTCCTCGCCCTCGATGCCGAGGTCCCGCATCAGCTCGTGCTTCGAGTCGGCCAGCATCGGGAACGGCAGGTCGGTCAGGTCCGGGTGGTCCTTGCGCCAGGCGTGGTGCACGAACTCGGAGTCACCGGAGAAGCCGAGGACCTGCGCGTCGCGGTCGGCGAACTCCTCGTTCAGCTTGCCGAAGGCGGCGATCTCGGTGGGGCACACGAAGGTGAAGTCCTTCGGCCACGCGAAGACGATCTTCCACTTGCCCTCGTAGGTCTTGTGGTTGATCTGCTCGAACTCCTTGCCGCTCTCCAGCGAAACACAAGCAGTCAGGTCGAACTCGGGGAACTTGTCACCGACAGTGAGCACGCGCTCTCCTTGCAGCGTAGGAAATCCCCTTTTGGGAGATTTCCTGAGGGTTGGACGAGATCCACCTTGGCACAGAGTGCATTGATCAGGGAAATAGCTACACTCGGTCGTGATGATCGGAGGTGCCTATCAGTGGCCCAGGGAAAACAGGGCATTCGCCCGAAGCAGACCGGTAAGCCGACCGCCAAGCAGCCCAGCCTGTCGCAGCTCCGCGCCTTCGCGGCCGTGGCGGAGCATCTGCACTTCCGGGACGCGGCGGCAGCAATCGGGATGAGTCAGCCGGCACTCTCCGGAGCCGTGTCCGCCCTGGAGGAGGCACTGGGTGTCCAGCTCATCGAGCGTACGACGCGCAAGGTGCTGCTCTCACCGGCGGGGGAGCGGCTCGCGGCGCGCACCGGGGTGGTGCTGGAGGCCGTCGCCGCGCTGATGGAGGAGGCGGAGGCGGCGCGCGCGCCGTTCACCGGAGTGCTCCGGCTCGGCGTGATCCCGACCGTCGCCCCGTATCTCCTGCCCACCGTGCTCCGGCTGGTCCACGAGCGCTACCCGGACCTCGACCTCCAGGTCCACGAGGAGCAGACCTCCTCCCTGCTGGAGGGGCTCGCCGCCGGACGTCTGGACCTGCTGCTCCTCGCCGTGCCGCTCGGGGTCCCCGGGGTCAGCGAGATCCCGCTCTTCGACGAGGACTTCGTGCTGGTCATGGAGCAGGACCACTGGCTCGGCGGCCGCGCCGACATCCCGCGCGAGTCCCTGCGGGAGCTGCCGCTGCTCCTCCTGGACGAGGGCCACTGCCTGCGCGACCAGGCCCTGGACATCTGCCGGGAGGCCGGGCGTACGGAGGGGGCGCCGGTGACCACGACCGCCGCCGGGCTCTCCACCCTGGTCCAGCTGGTCGCGGGCGGGCTCGGGGTGACGCTGCTGCCGCGCACCGCCGTGACGGTGGAGACCGCGCGCAACGACGCCCTGGCCACCGGGTACTTCGCCCACCCGGCCCCCACCCGGCGGGTGGCCCTCGCGATGCGGACCGGGTCGGCGCGGGGCGGCGAGTTCGAGGAGTTCGCCGCCGCGCTGCGCGGGGCGATGGAGCCCTTGCCGGTGCGGGTGGTGGGAGAGCCCGACGTATGAACGCGTGCGGGTGCGGCCGGACCTTGAACGCGTGCGATGGCGGCCGGACCTTGACCGCGTGCGGGTGCGGGTGCGGTCGGACTTCTAACGCGCGGGTGCGGCCGGACTTCAGCCCGGCCGCACCCGCGCGCCGGCTGCCCCCGCTACTCCGTGCGCAGCCCGTCCGGCCGCATCAGCCGCCACAGCGAGGGCAGCGACAACGCCGTCACCAGCAGGATCAGCCCCGCGCCGATGCCGGTCAGCGGCAGGAACAGCCACCAGTCGGAGACGCTCTTCTCCACCATCCAGACCAGCGTCGCGCCGAGTCCCAGCCCGCCGGCCACCGCCACCGCGAGGCCGAGGACCACGGGGACGGCGGTCTGCCACAGGACCGACCAGCTCAGCGTCGTACGCCGGGTGCCGAAGGCGACCAGCACCGACAGCAGCCGCCTGCGCTCGCGCAACTGCTCCAGCTGGGAGACCAGCATCGACGCGGCGATCAGCAGCAGCACCACACTCGCCCCGACCTGGAGCCCGCTCTGGACGCTGGCGTACTGCCGGTCGCGCTCCACCTTGTCGAGCGTGACGACGAACATGCGCGGGTCGATCCTGGCCGCCGTGTTCCGTACGTGCTCGGCGACGTCCGGCACGTTCTTGTCGACCCGGATCTGGGCGGTGATCTGCGCGCCGGGCAGCGTGCCCGCGTCGATCGCCCCGGTGGTCGCCATGATCCCGTGGTGCGTCTCGCCCATCGGGTCCTTGCGGCCCTGCACGGTCGGGGAGTCGGCGGGCAGGGTCCACCGCACCGGCTTCCCCTCCCCGGAGCCGATCTCGATCTCCTTGCCCTTGCGGGCGGCCTGGTCGATCCAGGCGGACATGTCCTCGTCGCCCGGCGGGTGGACGACGAACGTGTCGCCGTCCTCGCAGGCGCCGATCCGGGCCAGTTCGCGCAGGGTGTCGCAGGCGCCGATGGTCAGCGAGGTGGTGGGCGGGATGTCGTCGTCCGCGTAGACGCCCGGCTTGGACGCGTACGCCTGCACCGAGCCGATCACCATGTCCACGCCCTTCGTGGCGCGGAACTGCTCGATGGCCGAGGTGGCCGCCTCACCCGTGACCTTCTCGGAGTACGTGGCGAACTGGGCCCGCGTGGGGTCCTGGCCGGTCATCCGGTTGAAGTCGGCGTTCATCGCGGCGAACAGCATCTGCAGGGCGATCGCCCCCGCCACCGCCACCGTGACCCCGCTGACCGCACGGGACGCGGCCCCGCTGCTCAACTGGAGCCTGCGGGTGGCGAGCTGCCAGGGCACCGGGCCGCCGCGCAGCCGGCTCACGCACGCCTCGACCAGCCAGGGCAGCAGCAGGGCGAGCCCGACCAGCACCAGCACCGCCCCGGTCGCGATCCCGTACGGCTTCATGGGCGCGTACTCGTAGTCGTTGATCCGGCCCGTGAAACCGAGCACCGCCAGACCCGCGAGCGGCATGAGCGGCCGCCACCAGAACCGGCGGGCCCGGTCGCGGCCGCGGCGTACGACGCCGAGCGGTTCGATCACCACGGAACGCATCGCGACCAGCGTGACGAGCACGGCGGTCAGCGGCACCGCGAGGGTGATCAGCAGCGCCAGCCGGGGATCGGGCACCAGGTCCGCCGGGAACGCGCTGACGTCCCAGATCTCCACCGCACCGACGAACTGCCGCCCCGCCAGGAAGAACACCAGGCCGCACAGCAGCCCGAGGACCGCGCCGAACAGCGCCTCCCCGGCGGCGATGCGCCGGGTGGTGCGGATGTCCGCGCCGACCAGGCGCAGCGCGGCGAGCCTGCGGTCGCGCCGGTCGCCGCCGAAGCGCACGGCGGTGGCGATGAAGATCGCGACCGGCACCAGCAGCACGACGCAGACCATGATGGTCAGCATCACCAGCAGCGGCGGCAGCGGATCGGCCTCGCGGGAGTTCCCGTATCCGGTGATCCGCTGGCCGCCCGCGGCGGGGGTCAGGGTGTCGCTGCCCGCGTAGTAGAGGAGTTCGCCGGGCGAGCGCAGCCCGGCGTCACCGATCGTGCCGGTGATCCCGTACGGCAGCCGCTCCCGCAGGAGTTCGTTCCCGGGGGCGGCGAGCAGGTCCCGCAGCGCGGGGGAGACCACCATCTCGTCCGCCCCGGGGAAGCGGTCGACGCCCGGCGGACGGACGGGCGCCGAACCCTCCGCCCGCATCAGATGGCCGATGACGGTCCGGCCGCGGTACTCGGTGGTCGTCGAGATCCGCAGCACCGAGGCGTCCGACTTCGCGGGGCGCCCCTCGGAGGCGGCGGACTCGCCGCGCGCCTGCTCCCGCGCGGAGCGCTCGTCGAGCATGTGCGGTACGGAGGAGGCGAGCAGCAGCAACGCGACCCCGAGGCCGACGCCGACCGCCGTCAGCAGCGTACGTATCCAGCCCTCGCGGCCCCCGGACGCGGCGAACCGGATGCCGAGGCCGAGGTCCCGGAGGACGGCCGCGCCGCGCGAGGGCGGCTTCGGGCGGTCCTGTTCGGCGGCCGGAGGGTTACGGGAGTCGAGCAGCGTCATACGGAGTGCTCCAGGTCGCGGGCCCGGCCGTCGCGCACGGTGACGTCCCGGTCGGAGTAGGCGGCGACCCGGGCCTCGTGGGTCACCAGGACCACGGCCACGTTGGACGACCGGGCGGCCGCGGTGAGCAGCTCCATCACCCGCTCGCCGTTGAGGGAGTCCAGGGCCCCGGTCGGCTCGTCGGCGAAGATCACCTTCGGGGAGCCCGCCAGGGCGCGGGCCACGGCGACGCGCTGGCCCTGGCCGCCGGAGACCTCGCCGGGGCGCTTCGCGCCGAGGTCGTCGACCTCCAGGCGCTCCATCCACTCCCGGGCGGTGCGCTCGGCCGCCTTGCGCTTCACACCGTCGAGGCGGAGCGGCAGCGCCACGTTCTCGACGCAGGTCAGTTCGGGCACGAGCTGGCCGAACTGGAAGACGAAGCCGAAGTCGCTGCGGCGCAGGGCGCTGCGCTCGGCGTCCGACATCGCGGAGAGCTCGCGGCCCGCGTAGGCGATGGTGCCGGAGTCCGGGGTGATGATCCCGGCCAGACAGTGCAGCAGGGTCGACTTGCCGGAGCCGGAGGGGCCCATCACGGCGACGACCTCCCCGGGGTGCACGGAGAACGACGCGCCGTCCAGGGCGGGCGTCGAGCCGTAGGTCTTGCGCAGGTCGCGGGCGGCGAGCAGGGAGCCTTCGGGGATCACGGGGCGACCACCTTCGCGAGCTGGTCCAGGCGGGCGGCGGTCAGTTCCAGCCAGCGCAGATCGGCTTCCAGGTGGAACAGGGCGTGGTCGCAGATCAGCTGGTCGGCGAGGTCGCCCCGGCGCTTGCGGTCGGTGAGGATGCGCATCATCCGCAGGTGCTCCGAGCGTTGTGAGTCCAGCAGGGCGGCGGCGCTGCGGTCGGTGAGGAGCGCGAGGACGACCTTGGTGTAGAGCGTCGACTGAAGGTACGGTTCCGGTTTCTCGGGCTGCGCGAGCCAGCGGGAGACATCGGTGATCCCGGCGTCGGTGATCGCGTAACGCTTGCGTTCGGGCCCCCCTTCGCTCTCGACGCCGTCGACCTCGACCAGCCCGTTCTTCAGGAGCCGGGACATCGTCGAGTAGACCTGCCCGTAGTGCAGCGGGCGGTCCTGGCCGAACTTCTCGTCGAAGGTGCGCTTGAGGTCGTAGCCGTGGCGCGGGCCGGACTCCAGGAGTCCTAGGAGGGTGTGACCGATTGACATGAGGAGCACTGTACACGGGGTGTATACCCGGTGTGTATACACGTCCGAAAAGAGCCCCCTGGCCCGTGGGATGGACCAAGGGGCAGGGGGCTTGCTCGCTACGCGTCGTCAGCCGCGGGTGGCGATTTCGGCTCCTCCGGCGGCCTCTCTGGGCCCTCCGGCGGCCTCTCCGGCTCCTCCGGCGGCCTCCTCGGCTCCCCGGGCGGCCTCTCCGGCTCCTCCGGCGGCCTCCTCGGCTCCCCGGGCGGCCTCTCCGGCTCCTCCGGCGCCCGTTTCGGCGGCCGTCCCCGGCGGGCGATCGGAGCCGCCGACCCCGGCAGCCGCCCCGCCTGCTCCAGCGCCTGGCGGAGCAGGAACTCGATCTGCGCGTTGGCGCTGCGCAGTTCGTCCGAGGCCCAGAGGGCCAGCGCGTCGTGCACCGCGGGGTCCAGCCGCAGCAGCATCTGCTTGCGCTGCCGCGACCGGGACGCCGGCGGCGTCCGCCGGGGAGGCGTCGGGTCGGTCACTGGTAGAGGCTGCCCGTGTTGAGGACCGGCTGCGCCGCGCGGTCGCCGCACAGCACCACCAGCAGGTTGCTGACCATGGCCGCCTTGCGCTCGGAGTCGAGCTCCACGATGCCCTGCTCGGCGATCCGGGCGAGCGCCGTCTCGACCATGCCCACCGCGCCCTCCACGATCAGCTGGCGGGCCGCGACGACCGCGCCGGCCTGCTGGCGCTGGAGCATGGCGGAGGCGATCTCGGGGGCGTACGCGAGGTGGCTGAAGCGGGACTCGATGATCAGGACGCCCGCCGCCTTCACCCGGGCGGTCAGCTCGACGGCCAGCTTCTCGGTGATCTCCTCGGCGTTGCCGCGCAGCGAGAGGCCGTCCTCCTCGTGGGCGTCGTACGGGTACTCGATCGCGATGTGCCGCACCGCCGCCTCGGTCTGGGTGGCGACGAACTCCAGGAAGTCGTCGACCTCGAAGAGGGCCTGCGCGGTGTCCTCGACCTTCCAGACGACGATCGCGGCCAGTTCGATCGGGTTGCCGTAGGCGTCGTTGACCTTGAGGACGGCGGTCTCGTGGTTGCGGACCCGGGTGGAGATCCGGCGGCTGGAGGTCAGCGGGTTGATCCAGCGCAGCCCGTCCGCGCGGATGGTTCCGACGTACCGCCCGAAGAGCTGGATCACCCGGGCCTCGCCCGGAGCGACCATCTTCACACCGCTCATGCAGAAGAACGAGGTGATGGTGAGCAGGATCCCGAGGATGAGGAGCGGGACGCCGACGCCGTTGTTGCCGCCCGCGCCGATCACGCCTCCGAGGATGGCCAGACCGATGCCGGCGAACACGCCGACGACGGTCAGGAGCAGTCCGAGGCCGCCCGGGATGGAGTGCGCGGTCACTTCCCTGACCTGCGGTGCGGGCATGTCGGGGGTGTCGGGGGCGAGGTCGGCCGCGGGTGCGTCCGGGCGGTGGCCGTCGTGCTGTTCCGTCATGGGGTCCCCCGTTCCGCGCGACCTGTCGTCGCGCTATCAATGTGATGTCACATTATCGGTTCTCGCAACCTTGTGCACCCTTGAGGAGTCGGTTCCTGGGGGAGCGGGTGCTGATTGTCACGTCCGTAGAAGACCGGATCGCTCGTCCTTCATCCCTGCCGACAGTGTTAGCTGGCAGGTCTGAACGAACTGACTGAACCGAGCGAGCCGGTCGAGCAGAGAAGCGGGAGCAACACAGCAATGGGTCGAGCGGATGCGCGACGAGCCCGGGCGCGGGAATCGCGCCGGGCCGCGAAGAGCGGCGGCATACGCGGACTCTTCACGTGGAAGAAGCTGCTGGGCACGTTCTTCGGGTTCTGCCTGCTGGCCATGGGCGCGTTCACCGCGCTCTACCTGTACGTCGGCGTCCCCGCCCCCAACGTGCTGGCGGAGCGGCAGAGCAACGTCTACAAGTACAGCGACGGCACGGTCCTCGCCCGGTCCAACAACGGGATCAACCGGCAGATCGTGGACCTGGACGAAGTGCCCGAGAAGGTGCAGCGGACCTTCGTCGCCGCCGAGAACAAGACCTTCTACAAGGACCAGGGCGTCGACCTCAAGGGCACGACCCGCGCTCTGTTCAACACGCTCAGCGGCAAGGGCAAGCAGGGCGGCTCGACCATCACCCAGCAGTACGTGAAGAACTACTACCTCAAGCAGGACGCCACCGTGAGCCGCAAGCTCCGGGAGCTGGTGATCTCGCTCAAGGTCGACCAGGAGCAGTCCAAGGAGCAGATCCTCGCCGGGTACATCAACACCGCCTACTACGGGCGCGGCGCCAGCGGCATCCAGGCCGCCGCCCAGGCGTACTACGGCATCGACGCCAAGGACCTGAACGTCTCGCAGGGCGCCTACCTCGCCTCGCTCCTCCAGGCCCCCAGCCAGTACGACTGGTCCACCGCCACCGAGACCGGCAGGACCCTGGTCAAGGACCGCTGGGCCTACACCCTGAAGAACATGGTGGAGATGGGCTGGCTGGAGGAGTCCGAGCGCGCGCAGCAGAAGTTCCCCTATCCGCAGAGGCCCAAGCCCGCCAAGGGCATGGAGGGCCAGACCGGCTATCTGGTCGAGGCGGTGAACAACGAGCTGGAGAAGCAGGGCGTCTCCGCGGCGGACCGCGAGGCCGGCGGCTGGACCTTCACCCTCACCGTCGACAAGAAGCGCCAGCAGCAGCTGGAGAAGTCGGTGGACCAGGAGCTGGAGTCCAAGCTCGACCGCAAGGCCAACAAGGTCGACGCCGGAGTCCAGGCCGGCGCGACCTCCGTCGACCCGAAGACGGGCAAGGTCGTCGCGATGTACGGCGGCGAGGACTACGTCAAGCACTACATCAACAACGCCACCCGCCAGGACTACCAGCCCGCCTCCACCTTCAAGCCCCTGGTGCTCGCCGCCGCCCTGGAGAACGAGGCCAAGACCCAGGACGGCAGCCTGATCGGGCTCAGGACGATCTACGACGGCACCAGCAAGCGGCCCGTCGTCGGCAGCGACACCCCGTTCAACCCGCAGAACGAGGACGACAAGGACTACGGCCCCATCTCCGTCCAGCAGGCGATGAACAGCTCGGTCAACTCCGTCTTCGCGCAGATGATCGTGGACGTGACGCCCGCCGCGACCAAGCGGACCGCGCTCGCCCTCGGCATGCCGGACAAGAACTTCCCCGAGCGCCCCGCGGTCTCCCTCGGCGCGATGAACGCCTCGACCTGGGACATGGCGGCGGCCTACGCCACGCTCGACAACCACGGCAAGAAGGTCACCCCGCACATCCTCCAGTCCGCCGAGCACCGCGACCGCTCGGTCAACCCCCCGGAGCCCAAGAAGCAGCAGGTGATCAGCCGTGCGTCGGCCGACACCGTCACCTCGGCGCTCACCGGCGTCGTCGACTCCGGGTCCGGCAGCGCGGCTGACACCTCCGCCTACGACGCGGCGGGCAAGACCGGCACCTCCGAGGACAACAAGTCGGCCTGGTTCGCCGGGTACACCCCCGAGCTGACCACGGTCGTCGCCCTCTTCGGCGAGGGCGACGGCGGCCGCAAGCAGGTCTCCCTCACCGGCACGGCCAACTCCGGCCGGGCCAACGGCGGCGGCTTCCCGGCCAGGATCTGGGCGCACTACACCCTCGGCGCCCTGGGCAGCGGCTCGAACGCGAAGTTCGACCTGGAGGACGTGGAGCGCGGCGAGGTCCCCGCACCGCCGACGCCCTCGCGGACACCGTCCGAGAAACCCACGCCGACCGAGTCCGAGGAGCCCACCCCGTCGAGGACGCCGTCCAGGACCCCGTCCGTGACGCCCAGCGCCCCTCCGACGACATCCTCGCCCCCGCCGACCATCACCCCGCCCCCCACCCCGCCGACCAAGAGCCCGGAGCTGCCGCCGCTGCCCGGGGAGAGCGACGGGCAGCCGGGCGAGCGGCCCGGCGGCGGCGGGCTCTTCGGGGAGTGACCCGGGCCTGCGGCCGTGAAGTGAGGGACATGAAGTGAGGGAGGGGCGGCACCGGTCGGTGCCGCCCCTCCCTCACGCGTACGGAACGTCCCTCAAGCCGCTCAGCCGCCGTTGACCTTCTTCGCGACCCGGTCGCCCAGGTCCTTGTCGACATTGCGCCAGTACTGGAGCGCCCGGTCCAGCACCGGACGGCTCACGCCGTCCAGGAGGTGGCCGGAGATGTTCGACACCAGCCGGTCGCGCGCCGCGTCGTCCAGGACCTCGCGCACCAGCGTGCCCGGCTGGCCCCAGTCGTCGTCCTCGCTGTGCAGCTTGTACGCCTCGTGCACCATCTCGCCCGCCGTGGCCCAGCCGGCGGGGTCGCCGAACCGGGCGGTGTCGGCCGCGGGACCGCCGTACGAGTTCGGCGCGTACACCGCACCCGTGCGCGACGGCTCGTACCGCATGGGTCCGTCCTTGGCGTACGAGTTCACCCCGTGCCGCGGCCGGTTCGGCGGGAGCTGCGCGTAGTTCGGGCCGATCCGGTAGCGGTGGGTGTCCGGGTACGAGAAGAGCCGGCCCAGCAGCATCTTGTCCGGCGACGGGCCGATGCCGGGCACCAGGTTCGACGGCTCGAACGACGCCTGCTCGATGTGGACGAAGAAGTCCTCCGGGTTCTCGTTCAGCGTCATCCGGCCGACCTCGATCAGCGGGTAGTCGCCGTGCGGCCACACCTTGGTCAGGTCGAACGGGTTGAACCGGTAGTCCGGCGCGTCCTCGAACGGCATGACCTGCACCGACAGCGTCCAGCTCGGGTGGTCCCCGCGCTCGATCGACTCGAACAGGTCGCGGCGGTGGGCGTCGCCGTCCGTGCCGGCCAGGTCGTCGGCCTCCTCCTGCGTCAGGAAGTCGTTGCCCTGGTCGGTCCGGAAGTGGTACTTCACCCAGAACCGCTCGCCGCCCCCGTTGACCCACATATAGGTGTGCGAGCTGAAGCCGTCCATGTTCCGGTACGTCTTCGGGACGCCCCGGTCGCCCATCAGCCAGGTGACCTGGTGGGCGCTCTCGGGGGACAGGGTCCAGAAGTCCCACTGCATGTCGTGGTCGCGCACCCCGTTGTCCGGGCGGCGTTTCTGCGAGCGGATGAAGTCCTGGAACTTCATCGGGTCCCGTACGAAGAAGACCGGCGTGTTGTTGCCGACCATGTCGTAGTTGCCCTGCTCGGTGTAGAACTTCAGCGCGAAGCCGCGCGGGTCGCGCCAGGTGTCGGGCGAGCCCTGCTCACCGGCGACGGTGGAGAAGCGGGCCAGCATGTCGGTCCGCCTGCCCGGCTGGAACAGGTCCGCCTTGGTGAACTGGCTGACGTCGTTGGTCACGACGAACGTTCCGTACGCTCCCGATCCCTTGGCGTGCACCACCCGCTCGGGGACCCGTTCACGGTTGAACTGGGCCATCTTCTCGATCAGATAGTGGTCCTGGAGCAGGATCGGGCCGTCCGGCCCCACGGTGAGCGAGTGTTCGTCGCTCTCCACCGGAATCCCGGCGTTGTTCGTGGTGTAGGGAAGCTGCGGGGTCTTCTCGGTCACGAGCGTTCTCCCGTCGAGTCGTGGGGGAGTATTCAGGTTCAGATGGGGAGCATGCGGGTTCATCCGCCCCGAATGCAGTCAACTCCGACGTATCGGGGTCGGCAACATTTCGCCACGGTCCGTCACCGTGGACCTCCCCATGCCGCCCGTCTGCCCGCGATGGCCGCCCCTATGGCCTTCGCGTCGCCATCTCGAACCAGACGACCTTGCCCGTCGACAGCCGCGTCGCGCCCCACCGCCGGGCCAGCCGGTTCACCAGGAACAGCCCGCGCCCGCCCTCGTCCGTCTCCCGCGCCCGGCGCTGCCGGGGCAGCTGCGGGGAGTCGTCGCCGACCTCGCAGCGCAGGATGTCGGTCCGCAGCAGCCGCAGCGTCACCGGTCGCTCCGCGTAGCGCACCGCGTTGGTGACGACCTCGCTGACCAGGAGCTCCACCTCGTCGGACATCTCGTCCAGACCCCACCGGGCGAGCGCCCGCCTCGCCAGCCTGCGGGCCCGGCCCGGAGCCGCGTCCTCCGGCTCCAGATACCAGTACGCCACGTCGCTCGGCGCGATCCCGTCGAAGCGGGCGGCGAGCAGCGCGATGTCGTCGTCCCGGTCGCCCGGCCCCAGCATGTCGAGCACGTCGTCGCACAGGGCCTCCAGCGGCGGCGAGTGGTCCGCCCCGGTGAGCTGCGCGGTCGCCGCCAGGCGCTCCCGCAGCTGCTCGATGCCCGTCCACACGTCCCGCAGCCGCGACTCCACCAGCCCGTCCGTGTAGAGGAGCAGCGTGGCGCCGGCCGGGGCGTCCAGCTCGACGGCCTCGAAGTCGACCCCGCCCACCCCGATCGGCGCGCCGGGCGGCACCCGCAGCACCTCGGCCCGGCCGCCCAGGTGCAGCAGCACGGGCGGCGGGTGGCCGGCGTTGGCGATGGTGATCCGGTGCGCGACCGGGTCGTACACCGCGTACAGGCAGGTCGCCATCCGGTCGCTGCCCAGCCGCTGCGCCTGCTCGTCCAGGTGGTGCAGCACCTCCTGCGGCGGCAGGTCGAGCTGGGCGAGGGTCTGGGCCGTCGTGCGGAGCTGGCCCATGATCGCCGCCGAGGTCATGGAATGGCCCATGACGTCGCCGACGACCAGGGCGACCCGGCTGCCGGGCAGCGGGATCGCGTCGTACCAGTCCCCGCCGACCCGGGCCGTCTCGGCCGCCGGGAGGTAGCGCGAGGCGAGGCGCACGCCGGTGGGCTGGGGGAGCGAGTCGGGGAGCATGGTGCGCTGGAGCTCGTCCGCGATGTACGCCTCGCGCCCGTACAGCACGGCCTTGTCGATGCCCAGCGCGGTGTGGGTCGCCAGCTGGGCCGCCACCAGCAGGTCACTGGCCTCGAACGGGGCCCGCTCGGTGGACCGTACGAAGACCGCCGCGCCGATCACCCGGCGCCTGCCGCGCAACGGGGCGAGGATCGCCCGGTGGCCGGTGGGCACCGGACGCCCCGGCCCCAGCAGCTCGGGCAGCGCCGCCCGGGCCGCCGCCGAGTCCCCGAAGACGGGCCGCACCCCGCGCAGCACCTCGGCCAGCGCGCCGCCCGCCCGCACCTCGCACAGCTCGGCGGCGGGCAGCAGGTCGGCCGCCGGGTCGGTGACGAGCGGACGCGGCCGCTCCGCCTCCGCGCCGGCCTCGCCCTCCTCGTCGGTGAGCCGGAGCCGGTCGCTGCGGCGCAGCCGCAGGACGAACGGGCTCACCGGCCGCTCGTCCCCGACCGGCAGCGGGTCGCGCAGATAGACCATGATCGCGTCGCAGAACGTCGGCACGCTCGCCCGGCACAGGCCGAGCACGATCTCGTCCAGGTCTATGCCCCGGGCGATCCGCCGGGTCGCGGCCCCGATGAAGCGCAGCCGGTCGCCCTCGCGGCGGGTGGCCGCCTGCGCCTCGGTGACGGCGGCCGGGGCGGGGCCCGGGTTCGGCACGGGGGCCGGCGCCGGGATCGCCGCGGCGGCGGACGCCGCCGCCGCGTCCTGCTGCCGGGGCCGGGTGCGCTCCTGCTGCCGCGCCGCGAGAGGCTGCCGGCCTTCGTGGGAGGTGGGGTGCTCCGTCACGCGTGGGGTTCCGTCCGTCCGGGCCGGTTGTATGAGGCAGTGACCTCGTGGGGCGCTACTGTGCCCCGGCAAGCGCGGTGAGAACAACGGCTGTCTGCGGATGCCCCGGCGCACGGGGCCGAAACCGTACGTCCGCACGATGGCCGGACGACGACGTTCCGCGCGGCGGCCGGTCTGCGCACGGCGGCGCGGCAGCGGGCAGCGAACACGTCTCCACCCCCTCGTGGTGGTCCCGCGACCGGGCGGCCCGGCCGGGTCCGTGGCCCGTCCTTCCGCACGACCGGCGCGATGACTTGTGGTCAGATCCGGTGTGGTGTGCGCCGGCCCGACCGGCGCGCCCCTGGGGCGACCGGTCCTGCCGACCGGCCCCCGAGGGGTGCGTCCAGGGTCTCACGACGGGATATGGGCGGGGGTGCGGTCCCAGTCATCCGGCAGCGGCGGCACCCGCCACCGCGGATCGGGCCGCCAGTGCTCCCAGCCGTCCCGGAACGGCGGGCCCCACGCCGCGATCACCTCGACGGCCGCCCGGCCCGCCTCCCGCACGCCCGCCGCGGTCGCCGGGTCCATCAGGCCGACGTGCTGGGCCTGGGCGAACTCGTCCTCGTCGAGCCACTTCCAGCTCCGGTCCGGGTGCACGGAGATGTCGAGAAAGTGATCCTCGGAATCCACCCCTCCGGACCACCGGGTGCGCGGCTCCTCCAGGTTCACGTACCAGTTCCTGAAGAGCCAGCCCCGGTCCCAGAACAGCCACACCGACCACGGGTCCCCGGGCCGGGCGAGCTTCAGCACCCCGGAGCCGAACCAGGTGGAGCGGGCCGTGGTGCGCGGCGCGGTGTAGCGCGTGGCCAGCGGCTCGGCGTGCACCTGGGTGCCGTCGGCCAGGACCGGGCGTACGCATTCGGTGCCGGGCGCCATCCAGACGGCGAGCAGCTCGGCGGTGTCCTGGACGACGGTCACCGGGCGGCAGATGTGCACGGGCGGGGCGCCGGGCGCCCGGTGGGCCCGTCCGTTGTCGCGGTAGCGCCAGAGGATCTGGTCCCCCGGCGCCCAGCGTGGGCTCTCTCCCGTACCTGTCATGAAGGGATCTTACGGAGCGTCCCCGCCCGCTCGCTGCGACTCAGGTCACCCGGGTGTCACCGGGTGACCTCACGCGTCCCGTCCGTCACGGCCGTGTCATCCGCGCACACGTCACGGGCGGGTCATCCGCAACACGTCCAGCGCCGCGTCCAGTTGCTCCACCGTCAGATCGCCGCGCTCCACATACCCCGAGGCCAGCACGGTCTCCCGGATCGTCGTGCCGTCCTTGAGGGACCGCTTGGCGACCTTCGCGGCCTCCTCGTACCCGATGTACTTGTTGAGCGGGGTGACCACCGAGGGCGAGGACTCCGCGTAGGCGCGGGCCCGCTCCACGTTGGCGGTGACGCCGTCCACCGTGCGGTCGGCCAGCAGCCGGGAGGCGTTGGCGAGCAGCCGTACGGACTCCAGCAGGTTCTTCGCGATGACCGGGAGCATCACGTTCAGCTCGAAGTTGCCCGCGGCGCCCGCCGTGGCGACCGTGGCGTCGTTGCCGGTGACCTGGGCGGCGACCATCAGGACCGCCTCCGGGATGACCGGGTTGACCTTGCCGGGCATGATCGACGAGCCCGGCTGGAGGTCGGGCAGATTGATTTCGGCCAGGCCGGTGCGCGGTCCCGAGGCCATCCACCGCAGGTCGTTGGAGATCTTCGTCAGCGAGACGGCGATCGTACGGAGCTGGCCCGAGGTCTCCACAAGACCGTCCCGGGCCCCCTGCGCCTCGAAGTGGTCGCGGGCCTCGGTCAGCGGCAGCCCGGTGGCCGATGCCACCTCCGCGATCACGGCGGCGGAGAAGCCGGGCGGGGTGTTGATGCCGGTGCCCACCGCCGTACCGCCCAGGGGGAGTTCGGCGAGCCGGGGGAGGGAGGAGCGCAGCCGCTCCACGCCGTAGCGGATCTGCGCCGCGTAGCCGCCGAACTCCTGGCCGAGGGTGACCGGGGTGGCGTCCATCAGATGCGTACGGCCCGACTTCACGACCTCCGAGAATTCGGCCGATTTCCGCCCCAGGGATTCCGCCAGATGGTCCAGGGCGGGGATCAGGTCGGCGGTGACGGCGGCGGTCGCCGCGATGTGGATGGAGGAGGGGAAGACGTCGTTGGACGACTGCGAGGCGTTGACGTGGTCGTTGGGGTGGACCTCGCGCCCCAGCCGCTCGGTGGCGAGGGTGGCGATGACCTCGTTGGTGTTCATGTTCGAGGAGGTGCCGGAGCCCGTCTGGAACACGTCGACCGGGAAGTGGTCGTCCCAGCGGCCGGACGCGACTTCGGCGGCGGCCTCCTGGATCGCGGTCGCGATGTCCGGATCGAGCACCTTCAGCTCGGCGTTGACCTTGGCCGCCGCACCCTTGATCCGGGCCAGCGCCTCGATGTGGGCCCGCTCCAGCCGCTGCCCGGAGACGGGGAAGTTCTCCACCGCCCGCTGGGTCTGCGCCCGCCACTTGGCGTGGGCGGGGACCCTCACCTCACCCATGGAGTCGTGCTCGATCCGGAACTCCGGGCCGTCCTGCGTATCTGCCGATGTGTCGACCATCGTGTTTAAACCTCCTGGAAAAGATGAGCACGTGTCTTGTTCTAGGTATTCCCAAGTCGCCTACCGGCCAGTAAATACCGGGGGTAACCACTCACCCGGGAGGCGCAATGAGGCGCACCAGGCTCAGACTTCGAGGGCTCCGCAGCCTTCGCCGGCTCCGCTGTACGGCCGCTGTCACCGCCGCGCTCGCGGTGGCCGCCACCACCATGGCGGTCGCCGGACCGGCCGGCGCTGCCGAGTCGGGTACCGGCACCAGCACTATCGCATCCACTCCTCTTCCGCCCGCGCTGGAATCGATCCGGGCGGCCGAGGCCACCCGGCTGTACGGCAGCCCCGCCGAACGGCCGCTCGCCGAACGCAAGACCGGGCTGATCTCGCTGGGCGACAGCGAGATCTCCGGCGAGGGCGTCGGCACCTACGACCCCGGCACCAACGGCCCCGACAACTGGTGCCACCGCTCGCCGGAGGCCGCCATCCACCGCACGGGCATCGCGGCGGACCTCACGTACAACGTCTCCTGCTCCGGGGCCTATACCGGGAACATCAAAATCGGCGGAAACAAGCAGTACGCCGACGAGCTGGTCCAGAGCGACACCCTCGCGATCAAGGCCCGCAACACCCGGATCAAGATGATCGTCCTGGTCGCCGGGGCCAACGACGACCTCCAGTTCGGCCCGGTCATGACCGACTGCGTGGTCCGCTACCTCAGCCTCCAGGGCCCGTGCGAGTCCAAGTACGCGGGCGGCTGGCAGGCCCGGGTGGACGCCCTGGTCCCCAAGGTCGAGTCGACCGTCCGCGACCTGCGTACGGTGATGACCGACGCCGGGTACGCGAACAGCGACTACAAGCTCGTCCTGATGGGCTACCCGAGCCCGATCGGCCCGGACTTCTACGACAACCCGCAGTTCCCCGGCAAGCTGATCTGCGGCGGTCTCGGCTATGACTCCGACACCGCCTGGGGCCGCAACGTCGCCGTGCCCGCCTTCCAGGCCGGCATGCGCAAGGCCGCCGCCTCCACCGGGGCCGCCTACCTCGACAACTCCCGCCTCTTCCACGGCCACGAGGTGTGCAGCGAGGCCCCCTGGGCGCGCGGCCTCTACATCGACCTGAGCAAGCCCGGACTGCCCGACGAGAACTCCGTACGCCAGTCCTTCCACCCCAACGCGGCCGGTCACCGCGCCTTCGCCTCCTGCCTGACCCAGATGTACGACTCCGGGCTCCGCGAGGCGAGCTGCGCCGACCCGGCCGGCACGGGGAACCCGGTGCTCCAACGGGCGGCCTGGGACGACGTGTTCGCCCCGGTGAGGAACGAGGCGACCGGCGCCTGTGTGGACGTCCCGGCCTCGGTGACCCGTAACGGCACCGCGATCGGCGGCTGGGACTGCCACGGCGGCCGCAACCAGAACTGGTGGTACGACACCGGTACGCAGACCCTGCGCACCGCGCTCAGCCACGACCGGTGCCTGGACGTGTCGGGCGCCAAGTACAACCCGGGCGCGACCCTCATCGTGTGGAACTGCGCGGGCGCGGCCAACCAGAAGTTCGTCCGCCAGGCGGGCACCATCCGCCCGGCCGCGGCGACCGGGCTCTGTCTGACGCTGGCGGGGGCCAAGGACCCGCTGAAGCTCCAGACGTGCGACGGGAGTGCCAAGCAGCGCTTCGCGTAAGGGCGGTTCGGGGTGGTGGGCGCCGGGAGCGGCGGCCACCACCCCACCTCCGCACGGGAGTTCTCAGCCCCCGACCATCACCGCGCCCAGGATCGCCGCCAGGTGTGCCGGGTCGTCCACCCCGCACAGCTCGCGCGCCGAGTGCATGGAGAGGCCCGGCACCCCCACGTCCACCGTGGTGACGCCGAGCCGGGCGGCGGTGAGCGGGCCGATCGACGTCCCGCAGGGCATCGCGTTGTTGGAGACGAACGGCTGCCACGGAGCCCCGGCCCGCTCGCAGGCGGCCGTGAACACGGCGATGCCGGTGGAGTCGGTGGCGTACCGCTGGTTGACGTTCACCTTGACCGTGGGGCCGCCGTTGGGCAGCGGGCGGTGGTCGGGGTCGTGGCGCTCCGCGTAGTTGGGGTGCACCGCGTGGGCCATGTCGGCGGAGACGCAGAACGCACCCGCCAGCGCCCGCGACCAGTCCTCGTCGCTGCCGCCCCGGGCCGAGACCGAGCGCGAGAGCACCCGCTCCAGCAGCGGGCTCTGCGCGCCCGTCTCGGAACCGCTGCCGACCTCCTCGTGGTCGAAGGCGGCCAGCACCGGAACGTAGGCCGGCTCGGTGACCCCGGTCGCCGCGTCCACCAGGGCCGTCACGCCGGCGTGCACCGAGACCTGGTTGTCCAGCCGGGACGCGACGACGAACTCCCGCTCCGCGCCCAGGTATCCGGGCGGCTGGACGTCGTGCAGCATCAAATCCCAGCCCAGTACGTCGGCCGCGTCCTCCCCGGCCGCCTCCGCCACCAGCCGCAGCAGCTCGCCCTCACGCGGGTTGCCGAGCGCCCAGATCGGGGCGATGTGGCGCTGCCGGTCCAGCGCCACCCCGTCGTTGACCGAGCGGTCCAGATGGATGGCCAACTGGGGCACGCGCAGCAGGGGTTCGTCGATCTGGACGAGTCTGCTGCGCGGGTCGCCGTGCGGGCCGCCGCGCAGGGCGAGCCGGCCGGAGATGCCGAGGTCCCGGTCGAGCCAGGTGTTCAGCGGGACCCCGCCGTAGATCTCCACCCCGATCTGCCGCCACCCCGAACTGCCGGTGTCGGGTGCGGGTTTGATGCGGAGGTTCGGCGAGTCGGTGTGGGTGCCGACGATCCGGAACGGGGTGTGCGCGGGCGCGCCCTCGGGGACGTACCAGGCGATCAGCGCACCGGCCCGGCTGACGAAGCAGCCACCGCTCGCCCCCGTCCAGTCGTCCGTGCCGAGCAGCTCGCGGAATCCGGCCTTCTCCAGCCGCTGGGCCGCGCTCGCGACCACGTGGTACGGGGAGGGGCTGGCGGCGATGAAGGCGAGCAGGTCGTCGGTGTGGCTGCGGTGGGGGGCCGGAGTCATTCGGCGTCCGCCTTTCCGGAGTTCGGCAGTGGCTGCGCGGGCGGGGGCCGGCCGGGCCGTGAGGGGGCGTCCGGCGATCCCCGGACCGGTGGGGTCCCGGGGGGCCGGTGGTGCCCGGGGCCGGTGGTGCCCGGGGTGAATTTCAGGAACGTTGAACAACCCTTCGCCGCCCGGCGGTGCGGCGCAAGCCCGGAAGGCGGCCCCCTGCGGGAAAGCGGCGGTGCCCGACCGGCCGCCTCCCCGCCCCCGGGCCGGGGACCGGCGCACCGGACGGGGAGGCGGCGAGGCCCCGGGCGCGGCGGGGTTCCCGGACGCCGGGGCGCGCGTAGCCCGGTCGGGGCCGTCGTCGACGCTTCCGTCCGCCGGGCGCGGGCGGTCCGGGCGACCGGCGGCGGGTGCGCCACGACGTGCGGCGACCCCGCCCCGGGCCGGGCCGCGAGCGCGGCGCGGGCTCCCGCGAGATTGGCTGGATCTCGCCGTACGCACCGCCCGACCGTGCCCGAAGACGGAAGGACGTGCCCGAACACGGAAGGAGGGGACGCCCGAACGGGCGTCCCCTCCTCCTCGTGGCTCCGGCGGCCGGTCAGCCCAGACCAGGGCCCCGCACCGGGATGCTGGTGAACGTCGGGGCCGGGGCGGGCGCGGTGAAGAAGTCGTTGCCCTTGTCGTCGACGACGACGAACGCGGGGAAGTCCTCCACCTCGATCCGCCAGACCGCCTCCATGCCGAGCTCCTCGTACTCGACGACCTCGACCTTCTTGATGCAGTCCTGCGCGAGGCGGGCCGCCGGGCCGCCGATCGAGCCCAGGTAGAAGCCGCCGTGCGCACCGCAGGCGTCGGTGACCTGTTTGCTGCGGTTGCCCTTGGCGAGCATCACCTTGGAGCCGCCCGCCGCCTGGAACTGCTCGACGTAGGAGTCCATGCGGCCGGCCGTCGTCGGGCCGAAGGAGCCGGAGGCGTACCCCTCGGGCGTCTTCGCGGGGCCCGCGTAGTACACCGGGTGGTCCTTCAGGTACTGCGGCATCTCCTCGCCCGCGTCCAGCCGCTCCTTGATCTTGGCGTGCGCGATGTCGCGCGCCACGACCAGCGGGCCGGTCAGCGAGAGCCGGGTCTTGACCGGGTACTTGGTCAGCTCGGCCAGCACCTCGTCCATCGGGCGGTTGAGGTCGATCTCCACGACGTCGCCGGCCTCGTCGAGGTGCTCGTCGGTGGTGTCGGGGAGGAAGCGCGCCGGGTCCTTCTCCAGCTGCTCCAGGAAGACGCCCTCGGCGGTGATCTTCGCGGTGGCCTGGCGGTCCGCCGAGCAGGAGACGGCGATCGCGACGGGCAGCGAGGCCCCGTGCCGGGGCAGGCGCACCACGCGCACGTCGTGGCAGAAGTACTTGCCGCCGAACTGCGCGCCGATCCCGATCCGCTGCGTCAGCTCGAAGACCTTCTCCTCCAGCTCCTTGTCCCGGAAGCCGTGCCCGGTGGGGGAGCCCTCGGCGGGCAGCTCGTCCAGGTAGTGCGCGGAGGCGTACTTGGCGGTCTTCAGCGCGAACTCCGCCGACGTGCCGCCGACCACGATCGCCAGGTGGTACGGCGGGCAGGCCGCGGTGCCCAGCGAGCGGATCTTCTCCTCCAGGAACGTCATCATGGAGGTCTCGTTCAGGACGGCCTTCGTCTCCTGGTAGAGGAACGACTTGTTGGCCGAGCCGCCGCCCTTCGCCATGAAGAGGAACTTGTACGCGCCGCCGTCCGTGGCGTACAGCTCGATCTGGGCCGGGAGGTTGGAGCCGGTGTTCTTCTCGTCCCACATGGTCAGCGGGGCCATCTGCGAGTAGCGCAGGTTGAGCTTGGTGTACGCGTCGTAGATGCCGTGCGAGAGGGCCTCCTCGTCGCCGCCCTCGGTCAGCACGTTCTGCCCGCGCTTGCCCATGACGATCGCCGTGCCGGTGTCCTGGCACATCGGCAGGACGCCCGCGGCGGCGATGTTCGCGTTCTTCAGGAGGTCCAGCGCCACGAACTTGTCGTTGGAGGAGGCGTCCGGGTCGTCGATGATCCGCCGCAGCTGCGCAAGGTGGGCCGGGCGCAGATAGTGCGAGATGTCGTGCATCGCCTCGGCGGCCAGCGTGCGCAGCGCCTCCGGGTCGACCTTGAGGAACGTACGGCCATCGGCCTCGAAGGTGGAGACACCCTCGGCGGTCACCAGACGGTACGGCGTGGTGTCCTCTCCCAGGGGGAGCAGATCGGAGTACGCAAACTCTGGCATTACGGCCATTCCTCACTCGGCGACAGCGGCTGACCTCCCTTGGGCAGCGCGTCAACCAGGGTAGAACGCCGCTTCCGGCCCGATCCTGTGAGGTAAGGCTCACCTGGAGGACGGCGGGGTGGGGCTCCGCCGAGGGGGTCCGCGAGGGGTTCTGCCGGCGGGGTGCGAGGGCCCCTTCCGCCGGACTCCCCCCGGGGGCTTCCCTGCGGGGCGCGCCGATGGGAGGGGTAGTCGCGATCTATCGCGTTTGGGTACGCTGGGCCGGTGGACCTAGAGAAGCAGCCCCAGCAGCCCGCCGCGCCGGCCGCTCCACCGACCGCCCAGGCGCCGGCCGCCCAGCAGAGCGCCGCCCACCAGGTCTCGCCCGAGCGGTTCGCGCCCGGCGACGGCCTCCGCGCCTCCGACGCCGACCGCGACCGGATCGCGGACATCCTGCGGGAGGCGATGGCCGAGGGCCGCCTCACGGCGGACGAGCACGCGGAGCGCGTCGACCTCGTCTACCGGGCCAAGACCGTCGGCGAACTCCAGCCGCTGGTCCGCGATCTGCCCGCGTCCGGCCCCGCCGGGCGCACGGATCCGCACCAGCCGTACGCGTACGGCCCCGAGACCCCGGACGGCCCCGCCGAGAGCCTCGTCGCGATCTTCAGCAGCTCCACCCGCAAGGGCCGTTGGCGGGTCGGCGGCCGGACGAACGCCTTCGCGCTCTTCGGCAGCGTGGAGATCGATCTGACCGAAGCGCTTTTCGGCCAACGACTGACCGTGATCAACGCGACGGCCATCTTCGGCAGCGTCGAGATCAGGGTGCCGGAGAACATCTCGCTGCGCGGCAACGGCACCGGCGTCTTCGGCGCGTTCGAGGTGCGAACGATGGAATCGGCGGATCCACAAGCGCCGGTCGTGGTGGTGAACGGCTATTCCGTCTTCGGCGGCGTGGAGGGCCGGCCGAAGCGGGGCAAGTTCGTCGCGGACCTCCAGCAGCGGCTGCGCAAGCACTTCGGGCACTGAGGACGGCGGGGCGAGCGCACTTCGAGAATCGGCCAGAACGGCGCGCGGCCCCCTTCCCGTGCGCCGCGCGCCGGTGCCACGCAGTGCATAGGCGAACACACAGCGGGTATGGACTGCTGCATCGTCTCTCGCTCGCGAAGCCGTAGCCGTCGTCAGGAGTAGACCGTGCTGCAACCGCCGCATCAGCCCCTCCAGGTCGCCGCCGTTCCTGCCCAGCGGACCCCCGCCCGGGAGGACGAGGCGGGCCCCTGGCATTCGGAGGCGGTGTGCCGCCGTGACGAAGCGGGGCTGTTCTTCGCCCCGTCGAAGGAGCCGACCGCCGCCCGACTGGCCCGTGAAGAGGCCGCCAAGCGCGTCTGCGGCCGCTGCCCGGTGATGGTGGAGTGCCAGGAACACGCACTGATGCAGCCCGAGCCGTACGGGGTGTGGGGCGGCCTCACCGCCGCCGAGCGCCGGGTCGCGCTGGCCCGCCGCCGCAGGCGCGACATCGAACTGGCCGCCGCCGCACCGGCGGAGCGCATAGCCGCGGCGGGCTGAGACGCGACGGGGGAGGGGGCGCGGAGGCCCGTGGCCCCCGCGCCTCCTCCCGTACGACAGCTCGCAGCCGGTCCGTCCGCCGCTTCCTGCCCGTCCGCTACTTCGCGCGGTCGAAGTCGATGGCGCTGTAGGCGCGCAGCTTCGACAGACGGTGGGTCGAGGAGATCGTCCGGATCGTGCCCGACTTGGAGCGCATCACGATCGACTCGGTGGTCGCCGTCTCCGCGCGGTACCGCACACCGCGCATCAGCTCGCCGTCCGTGATCCCCGTCGCCACGAAGAACACGTTGTCGCCGCTGACCAGGTCGTCGGTCGACAGCACCCGGTCCAGATCGTGGCCCGCGTCCAGCGCCCGCTGCCGCTCCGCCGCGTCCTTGGGCCACAGCTTGCCCTGGATGACACCGCCGAGACACTTTATGGCGCACGCCGAGATGATGCCCTCGGGCGTCCCGCCGATGCCCATCAGCAGGTCGACGCCGGTGCCCTCGCGGGCGGCCATGATCGAACCCGCCACGTCGCCATCGGAGATGAACTTGATCCGGGCGCCGGTCTCCCGGATCTCCTTGACGATGCCCTCGTGGCGCGGGCGGTCCAGGATGACGACGGTGACGTCCTCGGGCGTGGAGTTCTTCGCCCGCGCCACCCGCCGGATGTTCACCGAGACCGGGGCGTTGATGTCGACGAAGTCGGCCGCCTCCGGCCCCGTGACCAGCTTGTCCATGTAGAAGACCGCGGACGGGTCGAACATCGCCCCGCGGTCGGCGGCCGCCAGCACGGCGATCGCGTTCGGCATGCCCTTGGCGTTGAGCGTGGTGCCGTCGATCGGGTCGACCGCGATGTCGACCTCGGCGCCTGTGCCGTCGCCGACCCGCTCGCCGTTGAACAGCATGGGCGCCTCGTCCTTCTCGCCCTCCCCGATGACGACGACGCCGTTCATCGAGACGGTCGAGACGAGGGTGCGCATGGCCTTCACGGCGGCGCCGTCGGCGCCGATCTTGTCGCCGCGGCCCACCCAGCGCCCGGCGGCCATCGCGGCGGCCTCGGTGACCCGGACCAACTCCAGGGCCAGGTTGCGGTCGGGGGCCTCCGGGGAGACCTCCAATTGGGACGGCAGATGATGCTCGGACATCGGAGCGCACCTTTCTGTACGGCGACGACCGGATATGAGGGTGCTGCGACTCTATCGGTAGGTCGATAAAATGAGCAGTGCGGGTCACGCATGAGCACCGCTGTCCGTACCCCCGCCGCCACCCACCGTCAGCGCCCACCCTGCGGCCGGGCGTGTCAGGCCGCGTGCCACCATGGATGCCGTGGCAAGCAAGCAAGGCAAGCAGACGGTCCGGAACATGTTTCTGTCGACCCTGGTGACCGCCGCCTGTGCGGGCGTCATCTACATCTTCGTCCCGCACGACGAGAACGCCGACCCGGTCAAGGCCGTCGACTTCACCGTGGAACTGGCGACCGTGCGCGTCGCCGCCCCCTACCCGGTCGCCGCGCCGGAGGGGCTGCCGGAGAAGTGGAAGCCGACCTCCGTCTCGTACGCCGCCGCGGACGGCAAGGCGTGGCACCTCGGCTTCCTCGACCCGGACGGCAAGTACGTCGCGGTCGAGCAGTCCACCGCCGAGCCGCGCACGTACATCCCCCAGGTCAGCCAGAAGGCGAAGGACAACGGGACCACCGAGACGGTGGCGGGCCGCGAGTGGCAGTACTGGAAGGGCGCGAAGTACAACGCCCTCGTCCTGCCGGGCAAGGGGCACACCACCGTCGTGACCGGCTCGGCGCCCAAGGAGCGGCTGGTGGAGATGGTTGAGGCGCTGAGGACGGAGCCGGTCGGCGGGCCCACGCCGGCCGCCCCGGCCTCGGCTTCGCCCTCGTCGGCTCCGGCCTCGGCTCCGGCCTCCTGACGGGCGGCGTTTTCCGCTGTACGTACGCGAATTTCCGCTGTACGTACGTGAAGGGGCCCCGGAACGTGATGCGTTCCGGGGCCCCTTCACGTATGCGGATCAGACGGTCTTGATGACCTCGTCGTAGGACAGGCGCGGGCTGCGCGGGAACCAGGCGTCCTCGCCCGGCTTGCCGATGTTGACGACCATCAGCGGGGTGTGGTCGCCGTCCAGGAACTCCTTCTGGACGCCGGCGGCGTCGTAGCCGGTCATCGGCCCGGCGGCCAGGCCGGCGGCGCGGACGCCGATGATGAAGTAGGCGGCCTGGAGCGCGGCGTTGAGGCCGGCGGCCGACTCGCGGGCCGGGCGCTCCGAGAAGAACATGTCCTTGGCCTGCGGGAAGTGCGGCAGCAGCGCCGGGAGCTCCTCGTGGAACTCGTTGTCGGCGGCCAGGATCGCGACCAGCGGGGCGGTGGCGGTCTTGGGGCGGTTGCCCTCGGCCATGTGCTGCACCAGACGCTCGCGGCCCTCGGCGGAGCGGACCAGGACGACGCGCAGCGGGGACTGGTTGAAGGCGGTCGGGCCGAACTTGACCAGGTCGTAGATCGCCTGGACCTGCTCGTCGGTCACCGGCTCGTCGGTGAAGGTGTTGGCGGTGCGGGCCTCGCGGAAGAGAAGGTCCTGGGCGGCGGGGTCGAGAATGAGGGACATCTGGGGGCAAACCTTCCGAACGGGCACGGGGGGACTTACCCGCCGACCGTAACCGAGAGATAGGTTAACTTTCAACTAAAAGCGGAGCGGAGTGATCCACTCCACAACTCCCGCAGGTGATCAGTCGTCGGAGGCCGGACCCCCGCCGGGCTCGTCCCGCGGACGGGCCAACGCCGCGTCCAGGCGGGCGCGGGCGCCCTCCAGCCAGTGGCGGCAGATCTTCGCCAGCTCCTCGCCGCGCTCCCACAGGGCCAGCGACTCCTCCAGCGTCGTGCCGCCCGCCTCCAGCCGGCGTACGACCTCGATGAGCTCGTCCCGCGCCTGCTCGTACCCGAGCGTGCTCGTCGCGGCAGCCGCCGCCGTACCGTCGTTCGTCATGTGATCCACCCTTGAATGTGACCTTGAATGTGAGCCGCTACGTCATCGTGGGTACTGCTCTGCGCTGCGCCGTGGCGCTCTGCGGCGCACTGCCCAGCACCGCCCTGTGCTGCACTGTGCCGCTCTGCCCTGCTCTGCACCTGACCTACGCCGCGACGCCTACGCTGCGACGCTCTGCACCTGCCCTGCACCGCCCTGTGCCGCCCTGCACCTGACCTCGCACTGCGTCTGCACCTGACCTTGCACTGTGTCTGCACCCGACCTTGCACTGTGCTGCACGTGCTCAGCCCCGGCCGAGGTCCCGCGCGCTGTCCCGGCGTCTGTCCTGAGCCCTGCCCCGGCCGCCGTCCCGCGCCCTGTCCCCGCTGCCGTCCCGCCGGGTCACCCCTCCACCCGCACCGTGAACTCGCCCTCCGACACCCGCGCCCGCAGCGGCTCCCCGGCCGCCCCGGCCTCCTCGGGGGAGCGCACCACGTGGCCGTCCGGCCGCTGGAGCACCGCGTAGCCCCGCTCCAGGGTGGCGGCGGGCGACAGCGAGACGACCCGGGCCCGGGTGTGCGCGAGCTCCGAGTCGGCCCGGTCCAGCAGATGGCCCAGCACCCGGCGGCTGCGCCCGACGAGCGCGTCGACCTCCGCCTCCCGCTCGTCCACCAGCCGCTGCGGCCGCTCCATCGCGGGCCGGCCGAGCGCGTGCGCGAGCCCCCGCTCCTCGCGGTCCAGGATGCCCCGGACGGTCCGCAGCGCCCGGTCCCGGAGCTGCTGCACCTTGTCCAGCTCCTCGCCCACGTCGGGGACGACCTTCTTGGCCGCGTCCGTGGGCGTGGAGGCGCGCAGGTCGGCCACCAGGTCCAGCAGCGGGGAGTCCGGTTCGTGGCCGATCGCGGAGACCACCGGCGTACGGCAGGCGGCCACGGCTCGGATCAGCTGCTCGTCGGAGAACGGCAGCAGGTCCTCCACGCTGCCGCCGCCCCGAGCCACGACGATCACGTCCACCTCGGCCAGCGCGTCCAGCTCCTCGATCGCCTGGACCACCTGACTGACCGCGTTCACCCCCTGCACGGCGGTGTTGCGGACCTCGAAGCGCACGGCGGGCCAGCGGCGGCGCGCGTTCTCCAGGACATCGCGCTCGGCGGCCGATGCCCGCCCGCTGACCAGCCCGATCAGCTGCGGCAGAAAGGGCAGCGGCTTCTTGCGGTCCAGGGCGAAAAGACCTTCGGCGGCCAGCGACTTCTTCAGCTGCTCCAGCCGCACCAGCAGCTCGCCGATGCCGACCGGCCGTATGTCGGTGGCCCGCAGCGACAACTGCCCCCGGGGCGCGTACCACTCGGGCTTCGCGAGGACGACGACCCGCGCGCCCTCGCTCACCACGTCGGCGATCCGGTCGAACACCTGCCGGAAACAGGTCACGCTCACCGAGATGTCGTGGGACGGGTCGCGCAGGGTCAGAAAGACGACCCCGGCCCCCGGCCGCCGTGAGAGCTGGGTGATCTGCCCCTCCACCCAGATGGCGCCGAGCCGGTCGATCCACCCCCCGATCAGGCGCGACACCTCACCGACGGGCAGCGGCGCTTCCGCGGACGTGTTGAGAGCCATGCGCCCGAGGGTATCGGGACCCGCTGACAGCGCAGGCGGTTCGCGAACGACAGCCCACCGGGGAGCGGCCCCACGGCCCAGACCGCGAGCCGCCCGCGGGAGCGGCCCCACGGCCGAGACCACGAGCCACCCGGGGGAGGAGCAGCGCCTCAGCCCGAGACCACGAGCCGCCGGGGGAGCGGCCCCTCACCCCGAGACCGCGAACCGCCGGGGGAGCGGCCCCCCAGCGCCCGGCACCCCCCTCAGCTCTCGGCACCCCCCTCAGCGCCCGATACTCCCCCCCTCAGCTCCCGGCACCCCCTCAGCGCCCGACACTCCCCCCTCAGCTCCCGGCACCCCCCTTCGCCCCGCGCCCGCCCGCCCCCTGCACCGCGAGGACCACGAACCCCACCGCCAGCCAGCACAGCCCCACCACCTGGGCGCTCGTCGTCGCCTCGATGATGACCGCGATCAGCACCCCGGCACCCACCACCGGGGCGAACACGTGCTTCCACCAGACGGGCGGCCCCGACATCCGGCGTACGACGAACCAGCCGACCACCGACGCGTGCAGCAGCACGAACGCCGTCAGCGCCCCGATGTCCACCACCGACACCAGATGGTCCAGGCCGTCGTCGCGCCGGGCTGCCCACACCGCCGCCACCAGCGTCACGATCGCCGCGCCCAGGATCGCCAGCCGCGGTACGCCCGACTTCGGGTCCACCTTCGCGAGGAGGTGCGGCAGCCGCCGCTCCCGGGCCATCGCGAAGACCAGCCGCCCGGCCGCCGCCTGCCCCGCCAGCGCCGCGAACGCCGCACCGATGGCCTTGCTGACCGCCACCAGGTCGTGCAGCCAGGTCCCGACCGAGGCGTCGACCGCGTCGTAGAACGCCGACCCCTGCGCCGCCGGATCGGCCGCCAGCTCCGCCGAGCTCATCGGCTCCAGCAGCGCCGCCAGATACGTCTGGGCGATGAACAGGACCCCCGCGAGCACCAGGCAGAACAGCACCGCCCGCGCCACCTTCCGCGACCCGCCCGTCACCTCCTCGGCGAACGAGGCGATGGCGTCGAACCCCAGATACGACAGCACGGCCACCGACACCGCGCCCAGCACCGCCGCCATGGAGAACGCCGAGTCCCCGGTCAGCGGCGTCAGCCACCCGCGCTGCGCCCCGTCCCGTACGAGAACGACCACGGCCGACACCACGAAGACCACCAGCACCACGATCTCCATGGCCAGCACGGCGAACCCGACCCGCGCGGCCGCCCGCACCCCCCACAGGTTGAGCAGGGTGGTGATCAGGACGGCGATCGCGGTCCACACCCACCGCGACACCTCCGGGACCAGGGCGTTCATCGCGATCCCGGAGAAGAGATAGGCGACGGCCGGGATCAGCAGGTAGTCGAGCATCGCCATCCACCCCGCGATGAACCCGGGCCCTTCCCCGAGTCCCTTGCGGGCATACGTGAAGACCGAGCCCGCGAAGGGGGCGACCCGCACCATCTGGGCGTAACTGAAGGCGGTGAAGCCCATGACGACGGTGGCCACGATGTAGACGAGGGCGACCGAGCCGCCGGACTTGGCGTCCAGGGTGCCGAAGATGCCGACAGGGGCCATCGGGGCGATGAACAGCAGCCCGTAGACGACCAGGTCCCGGAACCCGAGGGTCCGCCGCAGCTTGCCCCCCTCGACGCTGCTTCCCGCCCCGCTGCCGCCCTCGGACCCCGTACCGCTCCCCGAGACAGACGTCATGAACCCTCCACAGTCACCGTCCGCTACACACGTGCAGCCATCAGTCTTCCCACCCGGCCGTCGCGGCGCCTGCTGGGTACGGCCTTACGATGGGACGCATGACTGCAACGCCTGCCCGTCGTGTCCTGCTCGCCGCACCCCGTGGCTACTGCGCGGGCGTGGACCGCGCCGTGATCGCCGTCGAGAAGGCCCTGGAGCAGTACGGGGCCCCGATCTACGTCCGCCACGAGATCGTGCACAACAAGTACGTCGTGCAGACCCTGGAGAAGAAGGGCGCGATCTTCGTGGACGTCACCGCGGAGGTGCCCGAGGGCTCCATCGTGATGTTCTCCGCGCACGGAGTCGCACCCACCGTCCACGCGGAGGCCGCCGAGCGCAAGCTCGCCACCATCGACGCGACCTGCCCGCTGGTCACCAAGGTCCACAAGGAAGCCGTCCGGTTCGCCAAGGAGGACTACGACATCCTCCTCATCGGCCATGAGGGCCACGAAGAGGTCATCGGCACCTCCGGAGAGGCCCCCGACCACATCACCCTGGTCGACGGCCCCGAGGACGTGGCGAACGTCGAGGTCCGCGACGAGTCGAAGGTCGTCTGGCTCTCCCAGACCACCCTGTCCGTCGACGAGACGATGGAGACGGTGGACGCGCTCAAGTCGAAGTTCCCCAACCTCCTCTCGCCGCCCAGCGACGACATCTGCTACGCCACGCAGAACCGCCAGATCGCGGTGAAGAAGCTGGCCGAGGACGCCGAGCTGGTCATCGTGGTCGGCTCGAAGAACTCCTCCAACTCCATCCGCATGGTCGAGGTCGCCCTCGACGCGGGAGCCCCCGCCGCCCATCTGGTCGACTTCGCGAGCGAGATCGACGAGGCGTGGCTCGAAGGCGTGAGCACGGTGGGCCTGACCTCCGGGGCCTCCGTCCCCGACGTCCTGGTCGACGGAGTCCTGGAGTGGCTCGCGGAGCGCGGTTACGCGGACGTGGAGACGGTCAAGACGGCCGACGAGTCGATCACCTTCTCCCTCCCCAAGGAGCTCCGCCGGGACCTGCGCGCCGAGGCGGCTGCCCTTTCCGCCGAGTAGGCCGACAACCGGGGCACGGGGCCCGGCCTGCCCGTACGGTGTTTCCATGGAGATCTTCGGCGTGGACATCGGCGGTTCAGGGATCAAGGGCGCTCCCGTGGACGTGGACCGCGGAGACCTGGCGCAGGAGCGCCACAAAGTACTGACGCCCCAGCCGGCAACGCCCGATCGCGTGGCCGACTGCGTGGCCGAGGTCGTCGGCCACTTCGACTGGTCGGGCCCGATCGGGATCACGTACCCGGGCGTCGTCACGGACGGCGTCACGCGCACGGCGGCCAATGTCGACAAGGGCTGGATCGACACCGACGCCCGCGCCCTGCTGGGCGAGCGGGTCGGGCAGCCCGTCACGATCCTGAACGACGCGGACGCGGCCGGGGTCGCGGAGATGACGTTCGGCGCGGGCCGGGGCCGTAAGGGCACGGTCGTCATGCTGACGTTCGGTACGGGGATCGGCAGCGCGCTCTTCGTCGACGGCCGGCTCGTCCCCAACACGGAGCTCGGCCACCTGGAGCTGCACGGCCACGACGCGGAGAAGCGCGCCTCCACGAAGGCCAAGGAGGACGAGGACCTCAGCTGGCAGCACTGGGCGCACCGGGTGCAGAAGTATCTGCTGCACGTGGAGATGCTGTTCTCGCCCGAGCTGTTCATCATCGGGGGCGGTGTGAGCCGCAAGGCGGAGAAGTTCCTGCCGCTGATCGAGAAGGTGCGCGCGGAGATGGTCCCGGCGGAGCTCCAGAACAACGCGGGGATCGTGGGGGCGGCGATGGCGGCGGCTGAGAAGTAGAAGCGGGTGCGGCCCGGCTTCGTCAGTACTGGCGACCGGTACCGGCCCGCCACCGGCAACCGGTGCCGCCCCGCCACCGGCAACCGGTACCGGCCCGCCTCAGGAGGGGTCGCCCCACCCTCAGGAGCGGTCGGCGGGCTTTCCGGAGCGGTCGCCCCGCCTCAGGAGCGGTCGGCGCGCGCGGGCAGGGCGGCGGCTCCGGCTGCCCCGGCGGCCTTCTTCGGCGTACTACGGGTACGGGACGGCGGCCGCGGCCCGCTCGCCGCGGCCGTACGCCCCTGAGCCAGCAGATACCGCTGCCGGGCCCGCATGTGCCGCACCTTGCGTACGGAGGCGATGAGGCCGGCGATCAGCGTCCCCCCGTACAGCCAGCCGGCGTGCACGGCGAGCGCGGTGACCAGGGCCATGGTCTGACCGCCGAAGCCGCCCGAGCCCCCGGAGATCGGGAAGACCCCCACCGCGAAGGCGATCGGCACGCTGATCGGGGCCGTCACCAGGTCGGCGGGCCGGACCCAGAGCGCGGTGAGCGCGCTGACCGGCAGGAAGAGCAGCCCGTAGACGAGCTCCGAGCCGTCGAACAGCAACCGGTCCAGACAGGCCAGCACGAACATCGTGAGGGCGGCGAACAGCCCGGCCCCGATCCCGGTCAGCCGCGGATTGGGGAACCGCCGGAGCGCGAGCAGCACGGGCGGCACGGTACGCACCCGTCCGCCCCGCTTCCCCATCACCCGGTAGACGGAGGTGCTCTCGCCCACGACGCCCCGCGCGGGCGGGGCGGTCGGGGCGGGCGGGCCCGGGGGTGCGGGCGCGGCCTGCGGGGACTGCCTGCGCTGCGGGGGACGTGTCCTGTGCTGCTCCACGTGCCCAACGTAGGTCGCGGGGCGGAAGGAATCAGGCGTTGGACACGCGCTTTGGCCGACCTTGGCGTTGCGTTCGATGCCACACGGCCGAAAAGCAGACCTGTTCGGCGGTGAAAAGCAGACCTGTTCGGCGGTGTACGGGAGGGTGCGTGAGGCGTACGGGAGCCCCCGGCCCATGGCCACCTCCGTGGGGCTTCGGCGGACCCGTGACGGGCGGCGCGCCCCCGCCCGTAAACTGGAGAATCGGTCCACTCCGTGACCCGGTCCGAACAGCCGAGCCGGCCCCGGACGCCCCTGACCCCCTCCTCACTCCAGGAAGTCGCCAAAGTGTCGCTCACGATCGGAATCGTCGGTCTGCCGAATGTCGGCAAGTCGACCCTGTTCAACGCCCTGACCAAGAACGACGTGCTGGCGGCCAACTACCCGTTCGCCACGATCGAGCCGAACGTCGGCGTGGTCGGCGTCCCGGACCCGCGCCTGAACAAGCTCGCGGAGATCTTCAACAGTCAGAAGCTCCTGCCGGCCACGGTGGACTTCGTCGACATCGCCGGCATCGTCCGGGGCGCGTCGGAGGGCGAGGGGCTGGGCAACAAGTTCCTGGCGAACATCCGCGAGTCCGACGCGATCTGCCAGGTCATCCGCGCCTTCAAGGACGAGAACGTCGTCCACGTCGACGGCAAGGTCTCGCCCAAGGACGACATCGAGACGATCAACACCGAGCTGATCCTCGCCGACCTCCAGTCCGTCGAGAAGGCCGTCCCGCGCCTGACGAAGGAGTCCCGCCTCCAGAAGGAGAAGGTCGCGGTGCTCGCCGCGGTCGAGGAGGCCCAGAAGATCCTGGAGTCCGGCCAGACCCTCTTCGCCGCCGGCATCACCGCGTCCACGGAAAAGGGCAGGCTCCTCCACGAGCTGCACCTCCTCACCGTCAAGCCGTTCCTCTACGTCTTCAACGTCGACGAGGACGAGCTCGTCGACGAGGACTTCAAGAACGAGCAGCGCGCCCTGGTCGCCCCCGCCGAGGCGATCTTCCTCAACGCCAAGATCGAGTCCGAGCTCATCGAGCTGGACGACGACGAGGCCCTCGAACTCCTCCAGTCCATGGGCCAGGAAGAGCCCGGCCTCGCCACCCTCGGCCGCGTCGGCTTCGAGACCCTGGGCCTCCAGACCTACCTCACGGCAGGCCCGAAGGAAGCCCGCGCCTGGACGATCAAGAAGGGCGCCACGGCCCCGGAGGCGGCCGGTGTGATCCACACCGACTTCCAGAAGGGCTTCATCAAGGCGGAGATCGTCTCCTTCGACGACCTGGTCGAGACAGGCTCGGTCGCGGAGGCCCGCGCGAAGGGGAAGGCGCGCATGGAGGGCAAGGACTATGTGATGCAGGACGGGGACGTGGTGGAGTTCCGCTTCAATGTTTAATTGAAGTTTCAACTAAATTGCTCGTCCCGTAAAGCCGCAGGTCAAGAGGGGTCCGTCAATCCAAGACGGTCCCCTTTGCGGCTCCATCGAAGGTCGGACGGTGCTTTGGTGCTGGATGCCGTCCCGGAGGGCCGGATCGGACCACCTGTCGGCACCTGTGACCACCCTCGGGGTGCTGTCCCGTGCTGACATTGTGCTTTGCAGCTCCAAGGCCGAGCTCGCAGAGCTCTGCAGATGCTGTGTCGACTCGGCCTCGGGTTCCCCCCACCTCCTCAACAGTGCCGTTCGACGGTGGGGTGGCCAGGCCGAGGTTGATGCAGGCGGACGCTGGGGCTTGAGTAGCGCGGAACATGAGGAGTTGCACCTCGCGGCGGGAGCACGGCCGCCTGGCCCAGCCGGGCCACTACTCGCGCTGCGACCTTCGCCCCTCGATCGCGGGCTGACCACCACACCCTGATGTCTGTGAAGGCGCCCCGTCCAACTCAGCGCATGTGACACGGACTGGGTCCTTGAGTGCCGCGGACTAACGGCATCCTGCGCAAGAACCCGGCGCTATCGTTGGGGTACTTAGCTTGGGCTGTGCCGCTAGTGGCAAAGCTGTCGCGCACTGACATACGAAGGATGGGCGCCGAAGAATGGGCAGGTCGCACGTACATCTCACCGCGGGTTCGCGGTCAGGCTCTGGGCTCGGCGCTGGCAAGGGGGTGGCGTGCTAGTGGCCCTCAAGAAGTCTGACCTGTACAGCTCCCTGTGGCGGAGCTGCGACGAGCTGCGTGGCGGCATGGATGCCAGCCAGTACAAGGACTACATCCTGACGCTGCTATTCGTGAAGTACGTGACGGACAAGGCAAAGTCCGATCCGAACTCCTTGATCGACGTCCCCGCCGGCGGATCCTTCGATGACATGGTCGCTCTCAAGGGCGATAAGGAGATCGGCGACAAGATCAACAAGATCATCGGCCAGCTCGCCGAAGCCAACGGGCTTGAGAAGGTTATCGACCTGGCCGACTTCAACGACGAGGAAAAGCTCGGTAAGGGCAAGGAGATGCAGGATCGCCTCTCCAAGCTTGTGACGATCTTCGCTGATCTCGATTTCCGGGGTAGCCGCGCTGAGGGCGACGACCTGCTTGGCGACGCCTACGAGTACCTGATGCGGCACTTCGCGACGGAGTCGGGCAAGTCGAAGGGGCAGTTCTACACCCCGGCCGAGGTCTCGCGGGTACTTGCCAAGGTCGTCGGTATCGGAGTGGGTACCCGGCAGGACCACACGGTCTACGACCCGACGTGCGGGTCCGGCTCGTTGCTCCTCAAGGTTGCTGACGAGGCCCCGCGCGGCCTCACCATCTACGGTCAGGAGAAGGACAACGCCACCTGGGCGCTGGCCCAGATGAACATGATTCTCCACGGCTACGAGGACCGTGACATCCGCAAGGGCGACACGATTACCAGCCCACAGTTCACCCAGGGTGCACGGCTACAGACCTTCGACCTCGCCGTCGCCAATCCGCCGTTCTCGACCAAGTCGTGGAGCAACGGCCTGGAGAACGACTACGGTCGCTTCGAATTTGGCTGGCCGCCGGAGAAGAACGGCGACTACGCCTTCCTTCTGCACATCCTCAAGTCCCTCAAAAGCAACGGCAAGGCCGCAGTCATCTTGCCGCACGGTGTATTGTTCCGCGGTCACGCCGAGGCCAATATCCGCAAAGAACTGCTGCGCCGCGGCTACGTCAAGGGCATCATCGGCCTCCCCGCGAACCTCTTCTACGGCACCGGCATCCCGGCTTGCATCATCATCCTCGACAAGGAGAACGCCCAGGCGCGAACTGGCGTCTTCATGATCGACGCTTCCAAGGGTTTTATGAAGGACGGCAATAAGAACCGCCTCCGCAGCCAGGACATCCACAAGATCGTCGATGTCTTCAACAAGCAGACCGAGATCGAGCGCTACTCGCGGATGGTGCCGCTCCACGAGATCGCCGACCCGAAGAACGTCTACAACCTCAACATCCCGCGGTACATCGACTCCTCCGAGCCGGAGGATATCCAGGATCTTCACGCCCACATGCATGGTGGGGTCCCGGACCGTGACCTGGATGCACTCGATGGGTACTGGCAGGCATTCCCGAGCCTTCGTGGCGCACTATTCAAGCCCAACCGCCCCGGCTACAGCGATCTGGCTGTCGACGTGACTGAGGTACATCAGGCCATCTTGGACTCCAGCGAGTTCCAGAAGTTCGCCACCGACGTGCGCGGCCAGGTGAACGACTGGTTCGCTGCCCACCGGCCCATCCTGCAGGCGCTCGACGCCAACACTGTCCCGAAAGATCTGATCGACCAGATCAGCGACGACCTACTGGCCCGGTTCAAGAGAACACCTCTGCTCAGCGAATACGACGTCTATGAGCAGCTCATGGCCTATTGGCACGGCGTCATGCACGACGACGTCTTCCTCATCATGAGCGACGGGTGGCGTAAGGCAGCGAAGCCCCGCAAAACCATCGAGGACAAGGAGCGCAAGCTCTCCGAGACCCCAGACCTTGTCATTGGCTCCGGGCGCAGCGCCACCAAGTACAAGATGGACCTCATCTCGCCGAAGCTGGTCGTAGCTCGGTACTTCGCGGATGAGCAGTCCAAGGTCGATGAACTGCACGTGGCAGCCGAAGAAGCAAGCCGTGCTGTCGAGGAGTACATCGAGGAACATGCTGTCGAGGACGGCTTGCTAGCTGAAGCGATGGACGACGGCAAGATCTCTAAAGCTCTCGCTTCGACGCGCCTCAAGGTAGCTCGGCACGAAGGCGTTGACGCGGAGGAGATCAAGGCGCTGCAGCTCCTGATCAAGCTGTTCAATGAAGAGGCTGTCGCCAAGAAGGTTGTCAAGGAAGCCCAGGCCGCCCTTGATCTCGCGACCCTCAATCAGTATGGCGACCTCGCCGATCCTGAGATCAAGCAACTTGTACTCGACGACAAGTGGTATGCGAGGACGGAAGGTCGAGTTGCCCACGTGGTCAACTCACTGACGCTTGCTCTGGTCGGTCGTATCCAGCAGCTCGGTGAACGCTACGTGGAAACAGTAGGGGATATTGAGGCGAAGATCGCGGACCTAGATGTCAGTGTGACCAAACATCTGGCAGACATGGGGGTCGTTTAATGCAAGGAGCGACCGTTCCGGCTGAGTGGAAGACTTCCACGCTGGGTGAGCTATTTGAATTCAGCAACGGAGTCAATGCCGACAAGTCGGTTTATGGTGAAGGAGTTCCATTCGTCAACGTCCTTGAGGTGATCTCGAATGAGGCTTTGACAAGCAAGGATATTCCTGGCCGCATCAAGCTCTCGTCGCGTTTGGTGGCAAGATATCAGGTCAGATATGGCGACGTACTTCTTAATCGAACATCGGAGACGCAGGATGAGGTAGGGCTGGCTTCGGTTTATCTTGGCGACTCTCCAGTCGTCTTTGGTGGGTTTGTTTTTCGAGCACGACCGAAGACGAACAAACTGGATTCAAATTACTCCAAGTACGCATTGAGAGTGAACAGCGTACGTGAGCAGATCATCGCTCACGGTCAGGGAGGGATCAGGGCAAACGTTGGTCAGCGAGATATGAAGAAGGTACGTGTCTCGCTGCCGCCCATCGAAGAGCAACGAAAGATTGCTGAGGCCCTTTCTGGCGTAGATGAACTAATCGAGTCGGTGGGGCGCTTGATTGTCAAGAAGCAGGCGCTTAAGCAAGGTATGATGCAACAGCTTCTGGCTGGTGCTACCCGAGTGTCCGGTTTTACCGACCCTTGGATGGATTGTCGTCTCGGAGAGATTGCGCGCATCAAGACCGGATCGCGCAATAGCCAGGATAAGGAGTCACTTGGCGCTTATCCATTCTTTGTTCGATCGGCAACAGTAGAAAAGATCAACTCTTATTCGTACGACTGTGAGGCAATTCTTGTGCCTGGCGAAGGGGGGATCGGCTCGATCTTCCACTATATTAACGGCAAGTTCGAAGTTCATCAGCGCGTCTACAAGATCAGCCATTTCGCTGAGCGGGTAAGTGGTCGGTTCGTCTATCACTACATGCGTCAGTTCTTCGGGGCACACGCGTTGGAGAACAGTGTCAAGGCCACTGTCGACTCGCTGCGACTTCCCACTTTCAAAGGCTTCGAGTTGCGTCTACCCGCGACGGCGGATGAGCAGCGAGTGATCGCAGGCATCCTCGATGACGCCGAGAACGAGATCGAACTCCTGCAGCACCGGCTTGCCAAGGCGCGGTTGACGAAGGCGGGAATGGTGCAGCAATTGCTAACCGGTCGCGCACGTCTCTCTGCCAAGGAGAGCGCAGCATGAGCAATGTCGGTCAGCCTGAGCGCAAGACTCAAGATCGCGTCATTGAGTTCTTCCGAGAATCGTTGGGCTACGAGTACCTGGGAAACTGGGAGCACCGCGCGGCAAACTCAAACGTCGACGTCGGGCTGCTCACGCAAAATCTCCGGGCCCGGGGCTACAGCGATACCCTCATCAACAAGGCGAGCGACAAGCTGAAGAGCGATGCCTCGCTCGGTGGCGGGCGCGACCTGTATGAGGCCAACCGGGACGTCTACGGCCTGCTTCGGTATGGGGTGAAGGTCAAGCCGGGTGTCAGCGAGCACATGGAGACAGTGTGGCTTGTCGATTGGGCGCACCCCGAAGCCAATCACTTTTCCCTGGCGGAGGAAGTGACGGTGCTGGGGCAGCACACCAAGCGCCCGGACATCGTGCTGTACGTCAACGGCATCGCCTTTGGGACCATCGAGCTCAAGCGCTCGAAGGTTGCCGTTTCCGAAGGTATCCGGCAGAGCATAGGAAACCAGCGACCCGAGTTCATTCGGCCGTTCTTCACCACGGTGCAGCTCGTCATGGCCGGCAACGATGTGGAGGGGCTGCGTTATAGCGCCATCGACACGCCGGAGAAGTACTGGCTCGCATGGCGTGAACCCTCCGACATCGCCGATCCCCTCGATCGGTCCTTGACGCAGCTCTGCTCGAAGGAGCGCCTGCTAGAGCTGGTTCACGACTTCATGGTCTTCGATGCGGGACAGAAGAAGACGTGTCGGCCCAACCAGTACTTCGGCGTCAAGGCGGCTCAGGAGCGGATCGCCAAGCGCGAGGGCGGCATCATTTGGCATACACAGGGTTCGGGCAAGTCGCTGACGATGGTGTGGCTGGCCAAGTGGATCCGGGAGTCCCAAGTTGGGACAAACCCACGGGTCTTGCTGATCACTGACCGGACCGAACTGGATGATCAGATTCAGAAGGTTTTCCAGGGAACCAAAGAGCCTATCTACCGAACCAAGAGCAGTGCTGATCTCCTCGCCACGTTGAACGTAAGCGAAGAGTGGCTGGTCTGCTCGCTGGTCCACAAGTTCCGCGGCTCGGAAGACGAGGACGCCCGCGATGTAGCTGAGAGCGAGTTCATTCGTGAACTCAAAGCGACCGTTCCGAAGGACTTCCGGGCCAAGGGAAACATCTTCGTCTTCGTAGACGAAGCCCACCGTACACAGTCGGGCAAGATGCACGATGCCATGAAGGCGCTCATGCCTGGGGCCATGTTCATCGGCTTCACCGGCACACCCCTCCTCAAGGAGGACAAGGACACCACTGTCCAGCGGTTCGGTAGCTTTATTCACACCTACAAGTTCAACGAGGGCGTCGCAGACGGCGTCGTACTCGACTTGCGGTATGAGGCTCGCAACATCGACCAGGACCTGACCTCGCCGGCGAAGGTTGACCGGTGGTTTGAGGCCAAGACTCGAGGCATGACGGACCTCTCGCGTGCCGAGCTCAAGAAGCGCTGGGGCACTGTTCAGAAGGTCGCAAGCTCGGAGCCGCGAGCCCGGGAGATCGTCAATGACATTCTGTTCGACATGGAGACCAAGCCGCGGCTGATGGATGGCCGGGGCAATGCCATGCTCGTCAGCCAGAGTATTTACCAGGCGTGCAAGTTCTACGAGCTGTTCATCCAGGCCGGGTTCAAGGGCAAGTGCGCCATCATCACGTCGTACACACCGCAGGCGAGTGACATTGCGAAGGAGGACTCAGGCCACGGCGCGACCGAGCGGCTGCGCCAGTACGACATCTACCGGCAGATGCTTGCGGATCACTTCAACGAGCATGCTGACGAGGCAATGGGAAAGGTCGAGCAGTTCGAAAGGGAGGTCAAGGAGCGTTTCATCCATGACCCGGGCCAGATGCGGCTACTTATCGTCGTCGACAAGCTCCTGACCGGCTTCGACGCCCCGAGCGCGACGTATCTTTACATCGACAAGAAGATGCAGGACCACGGTCTGTTCCAGGCGATCTGCCGGGTCAACCGCCTCGACGGCGAAGACAAGGACTACGGCTACATCGTCGACTACCGCGATCTGTTCAACTCCCTTGAGTCCGCAATCAAGGAATACACCGGCGGTGCCCTTGAAGGCTACGAGACGAAGGACGTCGAAGGGCTGCTGGCAGACCGGATCGATAAGGCCCGTGACGACCTCGACGAAGCTCTGGAGAAACTCCGGGCGCTCTGCGAGCCAGTCGAACCACCGAAGAACACACGCCAGTACCAGCACTACTTCTGTGCCCGAGAGCAGGGCAACGGCGAGCAGCTCAAGGCCAACGAGCCCAAGCGAGTTGAGCTCTACAAGTCTGTGGCGACCGCGACCCGTGCGTATGCCAACCTCGCCAACGAAATGCGAGCCGCTGGGTACAGCGACGTCGAAGCTGCAGCAATCAAGGAAGAAATCGCCCACTATGTCAACGTGCGAGAAGAGGTGAAACTCGGCGCTGGCGAGAATGTCGATTTCAAGCAGTACGAGGCCGGCATGCGACACCTGCTGGACACGTACATCAGCGCCAGCCACGCCGAGGTGGTCTCTGACTTTCAGGAAGCCGGGCTGGTCCAGTTGATTGTCGAGATGGGAGCCGGCGCGCTTGACAAGCTTCCTACGGGTATCAAGAAAGACCCGGAATCGGTGGCGGAAACGATCGCCAATAACATGCGCACGGTGATCATCGACGAGCGCCCGATGAACCCCAAGTACTACGACAAGATGTCGGAGTTGCTTGACGCCATACTTGAGGAACGGCGGCAGAGTGCTCTGGACTACAAAAAATATCTCGCGAAGCTTCTAGAGCACGCGTCGAAGCTTGGTAAGGGTGAGTCAGACACCAAGTACCCGGAGTGGGCCGACAACGGTGCTCGCCGTGCTCTGATTGATTTCTTCGGTCAGTCACCGGAGCTGGCCGTGGTAGTTGACACCACCCTTCTCCACACCAAGCCCGACTCATGGGTGGGCAACGTGATGAAGGAGAAAAAGGTCAGGCGCGCGCTTGCTCGGGCATTGGCCGATGACTTCGACCGGCTTGATGAGCTACTGGAACTACTGAAGGCCCGGCATGAGTACCGCTAGTGCCTCTCTCACTATCCTTGGCATCGACGTTGACGTCATCTACAAAAACATCAAGAACCTACACATCGGCGTCTACCCACCGCTTGGACGCGTCCGCGTAGCTGCGCCGCACCAGCTCGACAATGATCAGGTGCGACTCGCTGTAATCCAACGCCTACCGTGGATCAAAGAGCAGCGCGAGCAACTTCGATCAGCCGCACGGCAGTCCACGCGAGAGATGGTCACTGGCGAGTCCCACTATGTGTGGGGCATCCGCCGCAGGATGAAGGTCGTGGAGCGCCCAGGGCGGGCTCACTTCGAGCTAGACGGTGAACGGCTCCTGCTTTACGTTCCGTCCGGCACAACGGCGGAACGGCGGCGAGAGTTGCTCGACCGTTGGTATCGGGAGCAGCTTCGACATGTGATCCCGGATTTGATTGCCAAGTGGGAAGCCGTCCTCAAGGTCTCGGTGCCACGGTGGCAAATTAAGCGGATGAAGACCAAGTGGGGCTCGTGTAATCGTGAGTCCGGGCGCATCTGGTTCAACGTCGAGCTTGCCAAGAAGCCTGCAGGCTGCCTTGAGTACATCGTTGTCCATGAGATGACGCACTACTTCGAACGCAACCATGATGAGCGCTTTACCAAGCTCATGGACAGGTCAATTCCGACTTGGCGGATCCTTCGCGACCAGCTAAATGACGCGCCACTTGCAGAGGAAGAGTGGGCCTGATGGAGCGGGAGAAAGGGCCTACTGTAGGGCGAACCATCGCAATCAGGATGACTGTGTAGATGTCGGCCTGAGCTGCCAGACGGGCCGTTCTGAGCCGAAGGCGCCGACATCGTCCTGTCAGAGCGAGGCGATAGGGTCCAAACTCAGTTCCACTGAAGTGCGGGTGTCCGCCACAGCTCCGGAGGCTCGACCCGGTGAAGTTCATTGTCCTGCCCCAAGGCTCGCCGGTGCGTGCAGGCCCGGAGGCTGTGGTCCTAGTGGCCGATGACTGGGATGACTTCGGCTTCCGCACCAGCTACACGCTCTGGTACAGAGACTCGCAGTCACAGACGAACCTGGGTTTCGTCAAGGTCGCCGTTGCTGGGCAGGAAGATGGCCCCAGCCCCATCCGTGCCGGGGTCTACGATGGATCACCACCGGGCGAACTCTTCTCGCTCGGGCAGAGTGATCGTTACTACGACAACATCAAGAAGCTTGGACACGACAGGCGCGAAGCAATCTTCCGAGGACTGTCTGACGTGGCCTACAACCTGGGCCATCTTGAAACCGCCATGCAGTATCCGGTGACACGCTCATCACTGTTGCGGACGATCGAGGAACAGACGGTCAGGGTGCAGTTCAACCGGATCGCGCGCGGCGGAGTGCGCCTGACCGAGTACCAGTTCCGCTTCACAGCACCGGGGCATGGCGCTGAAAGCACCCTCGACTTCAAAATCGACCCTGACTCCACGCCGTCCAGCAATATCCACGTCCTCATCGGTCGCAACGGAGTTGGCAAGACGACCTTGCTGCGGAATCTCGCCGCTGCGGTTGTCTGGCCCGAGAGGCACGCGGAGTTCGGCCGCGTGGATGTGCTCCCGACGCCCACGTCCGCAACCGGCGAGCGGTTCGTGAACGTAGTCTCGGTTACCTTCAGCGCCTTCGATCCCTTTGTAGAAGTGGTCGAGGAGAGCGATCCTCAAGCAGTGAAGTACACCTACGTCGGACTCCAAAACACCTCGCCGGATGATCTGCCCACTGGCACCCAGCAGCAACGACTACAAACGGCCTTCAACGCTGGAATCCATGCCGTCATCAACTCGCGGGACCTCATACGCTGGCGCGAGGCCATCATGCTGTTGAGCCGTGACCCACAGTTCGCGAACTCCGCCATCGCGGCTTATGCCCGCGACATACGGGCCGGCGTGAAAGTTACAGAATCCCACGTGCGGGACCTGACCTCTGCCTTCGGGCGGATGAGCTCAGGGCACGCGATCGTAACGTTGACCATGACACAGCTCGTGCATCTCGTGGCTGAGCAGTCCCTAGTCCTAGTGGACGAGCCCGAGGCCCATTTGCATCCGCCGCTGCTGGCTTCCTTTATGCAGGCACTGTCCAACTTGTTGTCCGCTCGCAACGGCGCCGCAGTAGTTGCTACGCACTCACCCGTCGTACTTCAAACGGTCCCACAGTCCTGCGTCTACAAGCTCATACACCAGGGCGAGAGCAGCCGTGCTGAGCGCCCGCTGATTGAGACGTACGGCGAGAACGTAGGTGTGCTGACCCACGAGGCATTCGGACTGGAGGTGATGGAGTCCGGCTTCTATGCGGAGATCGGCAAAGCGGTGGCCGCGCTGGACACATACGAAGAGATTCTTGCCCACTTCGACGGCAAGCTCGGCGGAGAGGCAAAAGGGTTGGTCCGGGTCCTTCTCGCCGAGAAGACGGATGGGCCCCTTTGATGTGGCCCCTGAAGGTTCCCATGCGGAAGGCGAGTGACAGCTACCGGGCATGTGTCGCTCTTACCAAGGCGGAAGAGCGGCGTGAGCGGCTGCTCAACGCGGCCAACGCTGTGCAGAAGGCTGGCCAGGCGCTGCGTGAGGCTGCGGCTGCCAGGAATCTGCATGACCTTGATCCGAAGGGCTTTAAGGTCCCCGAGATCGCTGATGACGCCTTCGTGGATTGGGCCTACGAGAACGGCATGCAGACCGTCGGGGGGCGGGTGATACGTGACGAGCTGATGGCCGCTCCGCCCAACGAAAGATGCCCGTTGTGCAGACAGGGCACCGTTCGCCAACTTGACCACTTCATGCCAAAGAGTCATTTCCCCGTGCTGTGCGTCGATCCGCTCAATCTTGTCCCCGTCTGTGAGCGGTGCAATTTGATCAAGGGGAACAAGCGGCCGGACAGCGCCGAGAACACACTCCTGCATCCATATCTCGACCGGGTATCCCATGAGGGTTGGTTGGATGCGCGATCGATCCATGATTCGGGCACGGTGCGGCTGCGCTTCTTCGTCAGCCCGCCGGCATCCTGGGACGCCACGCTCATCGCGCGGGTCAAGAACCACTTCAGGCTCTTCGAGCTCGGGAAGCGCTACGCCATCGAAGCCAACCGCGCGATCTCCGATGTGACGTATAGCGTCGAGAGGCAGCGTAAACGCGGTGGCGCACGCATGGTCCGTGTCTACCTGGAGGATGAAGCGGAGAGCCGGTTCGCCGTAGACCTCAACAGCTGCGAAGGCATCACATACCGGACACTCGCAGCCGACGACCTCTATTGCGAAGGCCCCTCAGGGCAAGGCAGTCCCAGCTCGGTGGGCTCGCTGTGAGCAACCAGATTGGGTGTGGCGACGCAGCCCCTCGTCGATCCGGTGCTGTCCGGCGGCTGGCGTCTTCTGACCCGCGCATCCCGGCGCTCCGTAGGCGTGGTGCCCCCGGCGTCCGGGAGAACAGCCAGACCAGCAAGGCCGTTGGCTCGGCCTGGGACTGAAAGACCACGTTCGCTGAAAAGGGCGGATTAATGACAAGCGTCTTGTCCGGCTGTGAGGCGCTGGCGACGATCTCAAGTGCTGGGTCCGGCTGCAGATCGGAGACTGAGGTGGCGAGCGTCTTCCAGAGGTGTAAGCGTGATGTCCGCGATCGGAATTATCCGTGTACGCGCCCAAGATGCGGACACGTATGGACCGTGCGGTATCGGGAGCCGGGTGGCAGGTGGGGGCGGCAGCGGGAGAAGTCGTTTCCGCGGAGGATCGGCCTGGACGGTGCGGACGCCTTTGCCGCCGGTGTGGAGAAGGACAAGAAGGGCCGCGTCTGCGTTGACCCCGCGCGCGGTGCCATGTCCTTGTCGGTGTGGGCTGAGGAGTGGCTTGATCGACGAGTCGTCGGTGAGGCGACCCGCCGCAACTACGAAGGGTTCGTCCGCAACCATCTCGTGCCGAGCCTTGGTCGTAAGCCGCTGGCTGGGCTGGCGCGGCGGGACTTTGAGAGGTTCGTTAGGGATATCTACCGGGGCGGTGCAGGGCTGGCTGCATCGACAGTGAATGACCGCATGGTGATGGTGGCCGCCATCATGGAGGCGGCCGTCGTCGACAAGCGCATCACGGAGAACCCTGCCCGGGGCACCCGGATATCCCGTAGGGATGCTGTGGCGGTGGACGAAGACGAAGTTCCGACGCCAGTCGAGGTGGATCTGATCGCGGAGCACATCGCACCACAGTTCCGGCTCACCGTTTACCTGCAGTCCGGCACAGGCCAGCGCCCCAGCGAAGCCTTGGCCTTCTCAACCGAGTGCAGGCGGCGTGGCTTTGTCAGGATCCGATGGCAGGTCAGCTCCAAGGCGCACCGTGAGGACTGCCAGTCACCCTTCGTTCCCCTCAAGCATCGGCTGGAGAAGGAGTGCCGAGACGTCCCAACCGCCCTGTTCGTCGAGCAGGAGATCGACGCTCATCTCCTCAAGTGGAAGCCGGTTCCCGTGGTCTTCGCCGGTCAGAAGGGCAAGCGGATTCGGCTCGAGACCTACTTTGCTCCGCGTCCGCCTGGCGTTGGCGTGATGCCGTCCATCTCCTCCTACGGCTACCAGTTCAAGAAGGCATGTCTCTCGGCCGGCCTGGTCGATCTGGACGGCAATGCCAAGTACACGCCTCGTAGCCTGCGGCACTTCTTCGCCTCCACCGCCCTAGCCAACGGTGTGCCGATCCACGAGGTGTCGCGCTGGCTGGGCCACCGCTCGGTCAAGACCACGGTCGATATCTACGGGCATCTGCTGCCCAGCGCGTGGGATCGCTGCCGGGAAGTCCTACAGCACGCCATGCGACCCGCATCCCCTGCCGACGAAGGAGGCGAGCTGGAGCGCTGGCACCCGAGCTGCGTAGGCGTACGAGGGGCGTCTGGCCTACATGGTGCTGGGATAGAACGCCCGTGCTGGGATGGTGCTGGGATGACCCCTGCAAAACCAGCGTTTCCGCAGGTCGGAGCCCTGTACTACGGATTCCGCTTCAACGTGTAGTCGTGTCGTTGCTTCGCGCCAGGTGATTCGTCAAGCGCGCAGGTCGGAAGGGGCCCGCCTCCTCGGAGGCGGGCCCCTTCGTCTCCCTGTGCTGGACGGGAGCCGAACGGGGCGTCTTGCAGTTCCCGTCAGCGGGGGCGGGGTGCTCAGACGCCCCCCTCGGGGCTGACGTCCAGCAGCAGTGCCATCACGCCGACCAGCGTGGCGCTGCTGACGATCTCCCGCCGGGCGATCATCCCGGCGATCCGGGACAGCGGGATCCACTCCAGCCGGTCCGACTCGTTGCGTTCGGTCGGTTCGCCGATCCGCACCGCGTCGTCCGTGCGGAAGACGAAGTGGCGGGCGTCGGTGATGCCGGCCGCCGGCTCCGCGTACGCCAACTCCCGCAGCGTCCCGGGCCGCCATCCGGTCTCCTCCTCCAACTCCCGTGCGGCGGCCCGCTCGGAGCCCTCGCCGTCCTCGACCAGGCCCATGGGCAGCTCCCACGCCCAGGTGTCCGTGACGAAGCGGTGCCGCCACATCATCAGGACCCGGCGCTCCGCGTCGACCGCCGCCGTCACGGCGACGTCCCGCAGCCTCACCACGTGGTAGTCGCCCCGGGTTCCGTCAGGCCGCTCGACGTCCAGCGAGCGCAGGCCAACCCACGGGGTGTCGTACAGGCCGTGTTCACCGTGGACCGTCCACCGCATGCCGTTCGCCTCTCGTTCGCAGGTCAGGTCAGGTCAGTCAGGTCAGTCAGGTCGGGTCAGGTCGGGTCGGGGCAGGCGTCGTACGGCTGGTCGGTCAGTTCCTGCCGGACCAGCCATAAACCGTCCAGCCGGGGTGCCGCCAGCGTACGCGTCACCGTCCAGACAAGAGGATGGGCGACGGTGGGGCCGGCTGTTCCTGCGAGGTCGTGACCTGTACCTGCGCCGTTGTGACGGGATCCTGTCCTTTCGTCTGCGGCCGGGTTCGGGAGCCCGAGGCCGCCTCGGCGGCGGGCGCTGGGCTTTCGTTCCCGGTGGCATGGTGTACCTAGGCCCCCCATGGACGCCGCTCAAGGCCCTGGGCTGAGTCCTGCGTACGGGATTGACTCGGGGCATGACCAATCGACAGCGCCCGCGCCGCCCCCTCCTCGCGCTCCAGGCGCTCCTGCTGACCCTGCTCGTGATGCTCGGCGGCGGGATGGCGCAGGCCGCCGGACCGGCGCAGGCCGCCGGACCGGCGCAGGCCGCCGGACCGGGGCAGGCCGCCGCGCCGGGGCGGGACGTCGCTCTTCGGCCCCCGGCGCAGAAGGGGGATTCGGCGCAGAAGGGGGCCCTGGCGGGGGCGCTCGACGCTCTCGTACGGGAGCAGCTCGCCGATCACCGCATCCCGGGCGCGGCCGTGGTGGTCGTGCAGGACGGGCGGCAGGTCTTCGCGAAGGGGTACGGGCTCGCGGACGTCGCCGCCGGCACGCCCGTGGACCCGGAGCGCACCGCGTTCTTCCTGGCCTCCGACGCCAAGCTGTTCACCGCGATCGCGGTGCTCCAGCAGGTCGAGCAGGGCCGGCTGGACCTCGGGGCCGACGTCAACCGGTACCTGAAGTCCTTCCAGGTGGCCGACACCTTTCCGGGACGCCCCGTGACCGTACGGGACCTCCTGACGCACACGGCGGGCTTCGACAACGCCATCATCGGGCGGGCCGCCGTCCGCCCCGAGGACGTGCGCCCGCTCGGCGAGAGCCTCGCGGAGCACCAGCCCCGCCGGGTGCGCCCGCCGGGCACGGTCGCCAGTTACGACAACTACGGGGTGGCGCTCGCCGGGCACCTGGTGGAGGCCGTCACGGGCACCCCGTTCGCCCGCTACGTGGACCGGTCGATCCTGCGGCCGCTGGGCATGCGGGGCACCAGCTTCGCCCAGCCGCACTCCCCGGACCTGGAGGCGCGGCTCGCACGCGGTCACCGGCCTGACGGGGAGGGGCAGTTGGCGCAGAACGGGCAGTACGGGGACTGGGGGCCGACCGGGGCGGGCGCGGTCAGCACGGCCGGTGACGTCGGGCGGCTGCTGCGCGCCCTGCTCGCTGACGGCAGCCCCGTGCTGGCTCCGGCCTCCCGATCCGCCCTGATCCAGCGGCAGTTCGGCAACGACGTACGCCTCCCCGGCCTCGGCTACATCCTGGAGGAGCGGGTCCGCAGCGGACAGCGGATGCTGGTCAAGGACGGCGATCTGCCCGGATTCCACGGCAACTTGGCCCTGCTGCCGGAACGCGGTGTGGGCGTGTACGTCGTCTACAACGGCGACGGCGAGGACGGCAGCGCCACCTGGGCCGGGCAGGAAGCGGTGAACCTGGTCGCCGACCACTTCGGCTCGGCCCGGCCCGCGGAGCGCTCCACGGCGCACGCCGCCGTCACCCCGTACGAGGGTGACTACCGGTCCACGCGCACCAGTTCGTCCGAGCTCACCAAGGCCGGCGCACTGACCGGCTCGGTCCGGGTGGACGCCGGAGCGGACGCCACCCTCATCACGACGGGCCCGCTGACGCGCGACCCGGACCCCGCCGCGCGGCACTGGGTGCAGCTGAGCCCGGGGCTCTTCCAGGAGAAGGGCGGCCAGGACCGCATCGCCTTCCGGGACGGCCGGCTCGTCGTCGCGTCGGACGCCTCCGTCGCGTACGAGCGGCTGCCCTGGTACCGGTCCCCGGCCCTGCACCAGTGGGCGCTGCTCGGCAGCCTGGCGTTCCTCGCCCTGACCGTGCTGGTGCTGACGGTGGCTACGCCGGTGGCCCTGCTGCGCCGACGTTCGCCCGGCTCGCCCGGCGGTGCGCGGGCCGCCAGGCTGCTGCTCTGGACGACCGGGGCGCTGATCACCGCCGCCACGGTGGGCTTCCTGGTCCTGTCCGCCGACTCCAACGCCCTCAACCGTACGGTGATGGTGGGCGATTCGGCGCTGCTGACGGCCGTACCGGCGCTGACCGCCGTCGCGCTCGCCACCACCTGCGCCATGGTGCTGTGCGCCGGGCTCGCCTGGCGTCGCCGCTGGTGGCGGCTGTCGGGCCGACTGCACTACACGGGCAGCGCGTTGGCCGCGCTGGTCTTCCTCGCGGTGTGCGCCGAGTACCGGCTCATCGGCTGGTAGCACGCAGCGCCGTACGCCCAAGGAGCCTGCCTGACAGCCTCCTTGGGCGTACGGTCGCCCGCTGGCCCGAAGCGCGGCGCGCCCGTACGGCCGTCGAAGCGCCCGTCAGGTCACGGGGCAGCCGTGCCGCTCCCCGGATGCGGTGGCGAAGGCCGCCAGCAGCCGTTTCCCGTCCTCGCCGCGCACCGTGCTCCGCACCCCCTTCTCGGCGTCCCGCATCGGGAGTTCCTCGAACTTGTAGTACGCCGTCCCCAGGGCGCCCTTGCAGGGGTGCGGCCGCATGATCGCACCCTTCACGCTGCCCGGGTAGCGGCCGTCCAGGTACATCTCCTGCTGCGCGGACGGCCCGTAGTAGGCGGTCAGGCGGACGTGGTGGCCCTTGGCCGGCAGTTCCAGGGTGCACTCCTCGGTGAGCGCTCGTCCGGCCGGCATCTCCGAAGCCGTCGTGAGCCCCAGCCGGGCCGCGTCCCGCGAGCTGACGACGTCGCGGCAGGTTCCCTTCGCCCGGGCGAAGGGGAGCGTTCGCCGCGGGGTGCGGTCGACGGTCGTGGGGCGCTGTCCGAGGGATCCCTCGCAGCCGAGGCGTGCCGCCGCCCGGCGCGCCGACTCGGTGGTGAACCGGGCCACTTGGAGTATCTGCTCGGCGGAGAGCTCCCTGACGTCCTCGGCCGCCTCCGTCAGGACGAGGAGGCCCTTGCCGGCCAGCGGAGCGCAGTCGACGAGCACCGCGGCCCTGGGCGTGTGGCCGGAGACGAACGAGCCGTTCCAGCCGAATCCGATCGGCGTCGAGTAGGTGTCCTCCGCCGCGCCGCTGGCACGGTGGGCCGCCGCCGGGCGGATCTTCAGTTCGAGCCGCACGCCACGGGATTCCCCGCCACGGGCCGACGCCGTGCAGTACTCGGTCTCGTGGCCCATCCAGTCCGAGGTGTGACCCTCGAAGCCCATCTCGGCCTCACCGAAGAACTTCCCGGCCTCCTCGACCGCCAGTGCTCCCCGGCAGGTGTCCTCGGGGACCCCCTTCGAGTCGCCGCCCCGCAGGCCGAACCCCCAGATCAGCCCGCCGGCCGCGAGCGCCAGGACGAGCGCTCCCCCTACCGCCCTGGCCCGTCGCCCGATCACGGCTGTCCCTTCTCGGGCCCGGTGGGCGCGGCCGGCGCGGAGCAGTGGTGGGCGGCGGCGGAGCGCTCGGCGAAGACCTTCAGCGCCGAGCGCGCGTACGCCCACTCGGCCTCCGACCTCTTGTCGTCGTCGCCGTGCGGCCGGGCCGTGAAGAACGCGGGTCCGCCGCCCCCGGGGCAGTCGGCGATGGTCCAGAGGCTGCCGCCGGGCAGCAGGCCCGAGCGCTCCCCGGACGCGATCGGATCGCGATCCCTGGAGGGCTCGATGTGGTGGTGCCGGGCGCCCTCCGCGTACGGGCCGTAGTGCGCGGCGAACTCATGGGTGGGGCGGCCTTCGACCCCGCCCAGCACGCATTTCTCGTACAGGGCGGTACTGCGCTCGCTCTCCCAGGCCCGGGTCACGCTCTTCCCCCGGGCGGGGATGCCGGCGCAGGTCCCCTCGGCGTCCGCCGGGGCCACGTACTCGTCCTCGTCCACCGGCAGGGGCACGGTCCTCAGCGCCTCGCCGAGGTCGGCGTCGCAGTTCCACCGGCGGGAGGCGTTGGCGGCCGTGTCGGTGGCTATGCGCGCGTACGCGGTGCGGCGCTCGGGGTTGTCGAGCGGTGTGTCGCCCGGGTATCCCCGCACGTCCACGGAGACGGTGACCAGCAGGTCGCCGCGGCCCGGGGCGCAGTCCAGCAGGACGGCGGTGGTGGCCTTGGCCTCACGGGAGGAGCCCGCGTCGAACACGCCGTTCCACCCCCGGCCGAGCGGAACGGGCGGCAGGCTGGACTGCACCATGGGGTAGAGGCTGTCGTACCGCAGGGCCTCGCGGTCGAGTGTCGGTACGCCGTTGACGCTGACGGTCACCGAACCGCTGCGGGTGTGCTTGCCGGTGTTCTCCCCGGTGCCCCGCTTGATGTCGCACGCCACCCGCAGTGAGGTCTTGGCGTCGTCGAGGCTTCCCTCGCTCGTGCCCTCGCCGGACTCGAGGTTGCGGTCGCCCAGGAGGGCGCGCATCCCGTCGACGGGGAGCACTCCCTCGCACGCGTTCGTGAGCAGCCGGCCGGACGACCAGCGGTCGTAGCCGCCGCTGAAATAGAAGATGCCGCCCGCGAGCACCGCCAGCGCGCCCAGCCCTGCGCCGGCGCGCAGCGCGTAGCGCTTCATCGGGGTCATCGGGGTCATAGGAGTGATGGGGGTCGCCGGGTTCTTCGGGTTCTTCGGGTTCGTCGGGTTCGTCGGGGGCTTCGGATCGGTCGGATCGGTCGGATCCGTCGGATCCGTAGGGGTTTTCGGCGTCATCGGGGCCATTCCTCCACCTCGCCCAGGATTTTCGTGCCGTGGCAGCGCGCACGCTGCGGCCAGCCGTCCGCGGCCGCGAGGTAGCGGTCCAGCGTGGCGCGCGCGTCCGTCGACAGCCTCTTGCGGACCTCGCCCTCGACCTTGATCTTCTTCTTCTCACCGGATTCGAACGCCGGGGTGAGGGCGATCCGGTGATAGCTCCGGCCGCCGTCGCAAACCGACTCGGCCCACAGGGCCAGCTTCGGCGAGGAGAACTCCGAGGTCTTGATCACCACGCTGCCGTCCGGGGCGGCGGGCGACGGTGCGCGCTGCCCGGGCGCGGTTCCGGCGCGGGCGTGCCGCTCGTACGCGCCCTGGGCGAACTCGCCCGACCAGCTCTCCGCCCGCATCCCCACGACGGGCAGGCCGGGAGGAGCGCCGTATCCGGTGATGTTGCCGTCGCAGTACCCGTACCGGCGGTTGTACGTGTCGTCGCCGGAGAACTCCCACGCGTCCGTGGCGAACTCCATCTCGACCGGGTCGATCCACGCGCACAGCTTCGTCGGCGTGGCGCCCGCGGCCGGGCGGGGCGAGGCGTCGGTACGGATCGGCTCGCGGCCGCAGTCCTGACGCTCGGTGACCCAGTTGGCGGCGGCCACGGCCGTGCGGGCGGCGAGCAGATGGTCGGCGGCGGGGACGTCGTAGGCTCCGTCCGACCGCGACGGCAGCTCCACCCGTACGCTGAGCGCCTTGGACGGGCCGCTGCGGCCGCGCAGCCCGCCGGGGCACTCCACCCGCAGCCGGGCGCTCACCCCACTGCTCTTGATCCGGTCGTCCCCCGACGTGGATCCGCTCACGCCGGGCGGAAGGGGCAGGGGGAAGTCGTCGACGGCACGGTCATCCGCGTCCTCCTTCTTGACCTGAGCCGTGACCAGGGCCTCCGCCCGGACCCGGACCTGGGTGTCGGGCTCCCACCGCCCCTCGCCCCAGAAGAGCGCGCAGTGCAGCAGCGCCCGGCTCTCCTGATCCGGATCGAGCATCGTGCCGTACTCCTCGAGGACTCCGGCCTCGTCGTCCGGCACGAAGTCCCGCAACTGCTCCTGGGGCAGCAACCCCGCACAGCCCCGGTCCAGTTGCTTCAGATTGTCGGCGCGCTGCTGCGCCCGGCCGGCCGAGAGCCACATCATGACCCCGGCGACGACGACAGCGAGCAGACCGCCCGCCATCGCATAGGGGAGCCAGGTGCGCCCCCGTATCCATCGCATCGCGTTGCCTTCCCCCGTTGGCCCGGTGGACCTTGGTGATCCAGTTGACCCGGTTGATCTGGTGGACCCCGGTGTTCCGGTTGATCCCCGTTGATTCCTGTTGACTCCCGTTGATCCCCCGTGGATCCGGCCGAGGGCGGTTCGGAAGTCGTTCGGGAAGGGTGTCACGCGTCCTTTCGGCGGTGGTCAGTGCCCCGGCGGCCCGATCATCGAACGCACCTTGATCGCCAACCTTGATCACCAACCTTGATCGTCAACCCTGATCACCGAGCCTGATCACCAAGCCTGCTCACCTGCCCCGATCACAATTCGCGTGTGATGTGCGGTTCTGTCCGCGTTACAGCGGGTACGTTGCTGTATAGGGCCCCTTGGGGAGGCTGATTCGATGCCGTGGTTCGCATGGTTGCTCGCCGCCGCGGCGCTCGGCGCCGCGGAATTCTTCACCCTGACGCTGGTCTTCGGCCTGCTGGCCGGCGCCGCACTGGTCACGGCCGTGGTGGCCGGTCTGGGCATCGGTGTGCTCGGACAGCTCGTGGCGTTCGGACTGGCGGCGGCAGCGGGGCTGCTCGTCGTGCGCCCCGTCGCCCTGCGGCAGCTGGCGCAGTCACCCGTGTCCCACGAGGGCAGCGACGCGCTGATCGGCAAGCGGGCCGAGGTCATGCAGGAGGTCACGGCCACACGCGGCCTGATCAAGGTCTCCGGAGAGGAATGGTCCGCTCGTGCTCTCGACGAGAGCCAGGTGATCCCGGTGGGGACGCTGGTGGACGTCATGGAGATCGAGGGCGCCACGGCTGTCGTGTATCCGCGTGAGCTGCTTCCGTGACGGGTGAACTCAACCGCACATCGTGAACGGCCGGACATCGTGAACGGCTGGACATCTGGCGAGGAGGGCTCATGGATCCGGTTGTCATCCCGATTCTCGTGGCGGCGATCGTCGTCGTGTTTCTCGTGGCCGCCACGGTGCGGATCGTTCCGCAGGCGCGCCGCTACAACATCGAGCGGTTCGGCCGGTATCGCCGGACGCTGCAACCCGGCCTGAACTTCGTCATGCCGGTGGCGGACCGGGTCAACACCAAACTCGACGTGCGCGAGCAGGTGTATTCGTCGGATCCCAAGCCGGTGATCACCGAGGACAACCTCGTGGTGAACATCGACACCGTGCTCTACTACCAGATCACCGATCCCCGGGCGGCCGCCTACGAGGTCGCTGACTATTTGCAGGCCATCGACCAGCTCACCGTGACCACCTTGCGGAACGTCATCGGCAGCATGGACCTGGAGGGGACGCTCACCTCGCGCGAGGAGATCAACGCCCGTCTGCGTACGGTCCTCGACGACGCGACCGGCAAGTGGGGCATCCGGGTCAACCGCGTCGAGATCAAGGCCATCGACCCGCCGAACACCATCAAAGAGGCGATGGAGAAGCAGATGCGGGCCGAGCGTGACAAGCGCGCGGCCATCCTGCACGCCGAAGGTGAGCGGCAGGCCAAGATCCTCACCGCGGAGGGCACGAAGCAGAAGGACATCCTGGAGGCGCAGGGCACGCAGCAGGCCACGATCCTGAGGGCGGACGGCGAGGCCAAGGCGGTGGAGCTGGTCTTCAAGTCCGTCCATCGCAACAACGCCGACCCGAAGGTCCTGGCGTACAAGTACCTGGAGACGCTCCCGCATCTGGCGAAGAGCGAGAACAACACGTTCTGGGTGATCCCGGGCGAGCTGACCGAGGCGGTGCGCACCGTGACCAGTGCGTTCGGCGACCAGTCGACGACGGGTCCTCCCCCGACCGCGCGACGCGAGGAAGAACCCGCCGCCGGGGCACCGGACGAGCGTGGCGCTCCGGAGATCGAGGCGGACTCGACGCTCGCGCTGGACGCTGTCGCGGCCGCCGACGAGGCCGCGAAGCAGGCCGCGGTCGCCGTGAGCGACGCGAAGGCCGAGGCCGAGGCGGCGGGGGAGACCCAGCGGCCGGGCCGGGCGTAGCCGTCCGGCGGCTCAGCGAGCGAGGACGTCCGACGCATCGACGAGCGAGGACATCCGGCGGACCGAGCCGCAGGACGGCGGCCGAGTCGGCAGGACGGCGGCTGAGCCGACGACGGCGGGGCAAGCGCTCAGGAGATCCGCGCCCGCCCCCTCACCGCGCCGCGTCCTCCGGGAGCAGGTGGGCCAGCAGCAGCTTGATCACGAGTACGGGCGCGAACCACGCCAACTCCTGCGGCACGGTCAGCGAGGTCGTCACGGCGGCGATGACCAGTGCGGATACGGCGAAAGCCACGGGCCGCCGCAGGTCGGAGGGGACGGCCAGGGTGACCGCCGCCCCAACCAGCGTGAGTACGTAGACGACACCGGCGGGGCCCCAGCCGAACCCGGGAACGAGCAGGGCCAGGGCGAACGGCTGCACATGGGCGGCCACGAACGCGAAGTGGTGCCGTGAGGTGCGCCCGGGCCGGTGGAACCGGCGCTTGGCGGACCGGGTGGCGTTGACCACCGTGCCGCCGAACAGGTCGAAGGCCACCACGGCGACCACGACCAGCGGCAGCCACGCGTAGTGCGAGCGCAGAGCGAGGGCCACGGCGAACACGGCGCCGCCCGCCGCGGCCGCGTAACAGACGATCCGCTCGCCCCGTTCGGCCTCCGGGGCCACCAACCGCGCGTCCAGCCACCGCCCCGCCGCCGTCGACCCCGAAGTCCTCATGCCCCCTCCCCGCGCCGCAGGCCCTCGACGCACATCTCGACGAGCGGGGCGGTCAGCTCCGCGATCGGCAGCGCGGGATCCACGATCCACTGGAGAACGCAGCCCTCGATGGCCCCGACGACGACCGCCGCATGCCCCTCGCCCACCCCGGAACGCAGGATTCCCTGGGCCTCGGCCTCGGCGAGCAGCTCCGCGACGACCGCGCGGTACTCGCGGTACACACCCGGGACGTCCAGCACGGAGGCGGTCACCGCAGGGGCGCTCACCGCCGATGCGTCGTCCACGGCCGCAGCGCCCTCCCCCCGTCCGGCGGCCCACAGGTCGACGAGGATCCGGGCGAGGTCCGGTTCGGCCACCACCAGGTCCACCACCGACCGCACCAGCCGGGCGAGCCGCTCCAGCCCGTCCCCCGTACCGGCGCGCGCCTGCTGGATCACCGTCCGCGAACCCGCCGCGTACGCCTCGAAGGCCGCCGCGAGCAAAGCGTCCCGGCTGTCGAAGGAGAGGTAGACGCTGCCTTTGGCGATGCCCGCCTCAGCGGCGATGTCGTCCACCCGGGTCGCGGCGAAGCCCTGCCGGGCGAAGACCCGCACGGCGGCCTTCAGGATCATGTCCCGGCGGGCCGCCGAGTCGACTTTCTTGGCCATGTCACCAGCCTCTCGTTGTATGACTGACTGGTCAGTCATTTTAGCGCACCTTTTCCGCCTGTGCGGAGCCACCGCCGGCGAGTCCTTGCTCGCACCCTGAACGGCCTTGAGCGGTACGTTCGTTGGTGCAGCCGATCCCGCCCCCCCCCGGGAGCCTCCGGGTGGCAAACTGTTCGAGTGGCGTACCGCCTCACTCAATCGAGCCGACGACATCTGGAGAGTTGGTGGCGCGCCATGTGGCGTTCAACCGCTGAGCGGCGTGCTGAGCGGCGTACCGCGCAGTCCGCGCCTTCCGTGCCTTCCGCGCAGTCCGAGCCTTCCGCATCGTCCGACCCGGTGCGCCGGGTGCTCCGCCTCGGTGCGCTGAGCGCGGCCGTGCTGTGCGCGGCGGGGCTGCTCTCCGCATGCGCCGGGGAGCAGAAGAAGGCGGACCTGGCGGAACAGGACCGTTTCCTCCGGCAGTACGTGGCCCTGCTCAACGAGTCGGACGAGGACGGTCTCGCCGGTCTCCTCGACGACCACCCGCACGGCAAGGACGACGCCCGCGCCCGGATCGGGGCGTACGGCGGTCAGAAGTGGGACGTCACCTGGAGCCGCACCTCCGACTTCGCGAACGTCTGGCAGGTCCGGCTGACGGGAACCGCCGGGGCCGCCGGAACAGCCGGAGCGAAAGGAGCCCCCGCATCCGCCGGAGCGAAGGGAGCCCCCGCATCCGCCGGGACGAAAGGAACCCCCGCATCCGCCGGAGCCGGGAGCCGTCCCGTCGAGGTTGTGGAGACCGTGAGTTGGGAGGGTGAGCACTGGCTGCTGACCCCCTTGGACGGCGTGGTCCCCCGGCCGTCCGACGCGGCGGACACGACACCGCCGCAGTAAGGCGCATCGGGCCCGCGCTGCCGGGGAAGCGCGGGCTTCGCCGCACGTCGGGCCCCGACTCGCGGGATAGACCGGCCTCGGGATGGCCGAGAATGCCGTACATGAGCGAAGAGTCGATACGTACGTACCTGGGTTCGGTCGAGCGGCAGCTCGCCGCCGACGGCTGTCAGCCGCGATGGGATCAACTGGGCGGGGCGCCTGTGCTGGTCGGGCGGCGGGCCGACTTCAGGATGCGGTGGATGGCCACCAAGCTGCACCTGTTCACCGTCGCCGCCGCCGTTCCCGAGATCACCGTGCCGGTCGTCGAGGACTTCACCTCGCGGGTCCTGACGTACGCCAAGGAGAACAAGGGCGGGCTGCCCGTGGGCATGCAGACCGGGGTGGCCGCCTTCCCCGTGCTCGTCAGCGACCGGGTGGACCCGGCGGCCATGGCCTGGGCCGAGGAGAAACAGCGCAACCGCTTCGCCTACTTCGCCCGGCCCGTCGTCGTCGACACCACGCACCGTTACGTGGGTTTCTACAGCGGCACACCGATGGTGGGGGCGGCCTACGCCTCCCATCTGGTCGACAAGGCGAACCTCTACTTCCGGGCCGCCGACGTGGGATGACAAGTCCGGGCCGTCCGGCCTCGGGATGACCGCCCGCCGCTTGCCCGCCCCCTCGGCCGACCCGCTCGCTACCCCGCCGCTTGCCCGCCCCCCGGGCCGACCCCCTCCCTACCCCGCCGCTACCGCCCCGCCTCCACCCGCAGCTCCGCGATCCCCGCCGGCTTCTCCGGGGCCTGGGAGCGGACCGTCACCCGGACCTTGCGTGCCGTGTCGCCCGCCAGGTGCGGGCGCCAGAAGCGGCCGTCCACGGAGGTCTCCACGGTGTGCGAGGCCGGGGCGACATCGCTCCAGCGCGGGGTCACCTCCGTGATCCGCAGGGGGTGGCGGCCCAGGTCCACGGTCAGGGACCCCGTCGCGCCGTCCGGGGACCAGGACGTGGCCGGGCTGCCGTCCACCGCCGCCTCCGCGTAGAGGCCGGGCGACTGGGAGGTGGCCGTCACCGGGCGGCAGCGGGCCGCGTCGGACGTCGGGGTCAGGTCGGGGCGGCGGGTGGGGAGGGTGAGAGCGGAGGTCAGGCGGCGCGGGCCATCCGTCGTGTGGACGGTGAACGGCGTGCCCGACGTCAGGCGGACCGTGCTCGTCCGTTCGCCGATCTCGACGTCGTACGTCGCGTCCCGGAAGCGCAGGCCCTTCAGCGTGACGCCCTCACGCAGTTGGGGCGGCAGCAGCGGGTCCAGGCGGACGCCGTCCTCGCGGAGCCTGAGCCCCGTCAGGCCGTGCGTGAAGACCTGGAGGAACCCGCCCTTGCCGGTCAGGAAGTCCTCGGCGGGGAACCCGGACAAGGGGTCCTCCGCGCCGGACTTCTCGCCGCGCGCCTCGGAGAACAGGTCGTACGGGCCGCGCAGGAACGGCCGTACCGCGCGCTGGAGATACGTGTACGTCGAGCAGCCCGGCTCCCCGATCGCCGCCGCGTCGATCGCGTGCACCGAGTCCGTCATCGCGGGGCCGTCCGGGTCGGTGCGGGCGGCGTAGTAGTCGAGGGTCGCGGCGGCCGCGCCGGGCTCCATCGGCCACTCCAGGGGGTACATCAGCAGGACGGTGTCCGCCTGCTTGATCGTCGAGCCGTTGTAACCGGCGTACTGGAGGAAGACCTTGCGCTCCGCGTCGTACGGGATGCGGAGCCCGTCCGCCACCCGGTCCCACTCGGCGGGCGGGCGGTGGCCGAGGAGGCGGGCGGCGCGGGTCGCGTTGCGCAGGGCGGTGGCGGCGACCGCGTTGGTGAAGACGGCGTCGTCGACCCCGTTGCTGTACTCGTCGGGGCCCGCCACGTTCTTGATGGAGTAGCTGCCGTCCGCGTTCGCCGTGGCGCGCGACCGCCAGAAGTCCGCGATGCCCTTCAGCAGCGGCCAGCCCCGTTCCGCCAGCCAGTCGCGGTCGCCGGTGGCCAGGTAGTACTGCCGGACGGCGAGCGAGACATCGCCCTGGAGGTGGTTCTGGGTCAGGCAGTGCGGCGGGTCCCAGCTCTGGCACTCGGAGTCCATACGGCCCCGGCTCGCGCTGGTCCACGGGTAGAACAGGCCCTGGTGGCCGTACTTCTCGGCGTTCGCGCGGGCCGCGTCCCGGGTGCGGTAGCGGTACTCGACGACCGAGCGCGCCAGGTCCGGGCGGGTGGCCAGCAGCCCGGGGAACATCCACGTCTCGGCGTCCCAGAACACCATCCCCGCGTAGTTGTCGCTGGTCAGACCGGCGGGGGCGATGCTGTCGGAGGACCCGCGCCGGGTGTTCGCCAGCAGCCCGTACTGGGCCGAGCGCAGCCACCGCTGGAGCTCCGGGCGGCCGGGGACCAGGACGTCGGCGGACCACGCCTCGCGCCAGGCCGCCTCGTTCGCCGCGAAGATCCGGTCCCAGCCGCGCCGGGCGGCGCGGTGGGCGGCCTCGTGGGCGTCCTCGGAGGGCGTACGGGAGGTGAGGGCGGTGTCGACGCCGACGTACTTCTCGAACGTGTACGTCCTCCCCTCGCGCACCGGCGTCGGCTTCGGGGCCGTACGCGACTCGGGGCGCAGCGTCTCCACGACCCCCGAACCGCGCCGCATCGTCTGCGCCACGGCCCCCTCCACGCCGGTCCCGAGCGTCCTGAACGTGCCGTCCTCGCGCAGCGTGATCCGGCGTGCGCCCCGCTCGTCCAGCCGGCCGGTGACCGTCGCCGTACCGCTCCAGCGCGGTGTCATCCGCAGGCGTACGGCTCCGGTGTGGACGTCGGAACGGTCGGCCAGGACGTCGTACGCGAGGTCGGTGGCCCGGCCGTCCCCGGTCGTCCAGCGCAGCGAGGTGCGGACCAGGCCGCAGCTGAGGAAGACCGTCTGCCGGTAGTGCGAGATCCGTCCGGCGGGCGTGTCCGCGCCGAACTTCTCCTCGCCGACGCCCACTTCGACGGTGGTCCAGCTCGGCAGCGCGGCGATCACCTCGCGGCCCTCGGAGACCGCCTTGTCCCGGGCGTAGAGCCCGGAGACGAACGCGCCGTCGTAGCGGGGGGTGTAGAGCGGCCAGCCCGTCTTCTCGCCGGTGGCCGCGTAGCCGGAGCCGGCGGAGGGGACGCGGTGGCCGAGATAGCCGTTCCCGACGTACGGGTCGTAGCCCTCGGCCTCCCCGAAGCGGGTGGAGGTCGGGGCCCAGGAGGTCCCGGGCGCGCCCTGGCCGTCCTCCCGGCCGCAGGCGGGGACGGCGGGGGACGACGGCGGCGGCGTCGGGGTGGCGGCGGCCGCGTGGGGGAGGGGCGGCAGCGGTGCGATCAGGGCGACCGCGACCAGGGGTGCGAGGACGGAGATACGCGAGAGGCTCACGGTACGAAGGTAGGGAGGCGGCCGCACGGGCGGACGGCACGGCACGCCCGCCCCGGAAACCTGGCGTGAACGCGCCCGCCGGATGGAGCAGGCACTCGCGGGTACGGCGCGCCCGCCCCGGAAACGCGGCGTGGACGCGCCCGCCGGATGGAGCAGGCGTCTGCCCCCTCACCTCCGGGGCGTCTGCCCCCTCACCTCCGCGCCAGGTCCTTGACGAACACCAGCCCGTCCGCATCCGCCAGATGCGCCGGGTCCAGGCCGAAGTATCCGAAGTACGGGGAGGCGCGGGGAGTCGGGAGCACCTCGCCCAGCGCGGCGGCCAGGCGGCGCGGGTCGACCAGGCAGCGGTCCTCGGGCAGCGCGTACAGGAGCCCCTCCACGGTCTCCGGCGGCGGCGCGTCCACCCCGTGGTGCCGGATCGTGCCGAGGGCCGTGGCGACGAAGGCGTAATCCGCCCCCAGACGGGCGCTCACGAGCGAGCCGGCGCTCCACCACTCCAGCCGCTCGCCGCCCATCCGCAGCGAACTCCTCTCCCGCTGGAGGTGGCTGTTGTGGGCGAAGGCCAGGACCGGGCCGCGTGCGGCGAGGGCGAGGAGGTTGTCGGCCATCATCCGGTCCCGCACGCCCATCAGCCGTGTCATGCGGGCCGGTGAGGTGTCGGCCATCCAGTGGTGGTAGCGCAGCAGACCGCCGGCGGTGCGGGCGTACAGCCGCGCCCGGTCCCCGTCCTCCCACGAGGCGACGGCGATCAGGTGGGGTGTGTGCTCGTCGAGCAGTGAGGCCAAGTCATCGGCCAGCAAACGGAGTTCCGCCGCCTCCGCCGACCGGCCGAAGGACCGGGACGGGTCCGTCATCGCGGCGGGGTCGGTCCACCGCTCGTCGGCGCCGAGGAGCCGGTCGAGCGTTTCCGCCGTGCAGGGGAGCAGGCCGTCCGCGTCCAGCAGGGTCGCGAGGCGGTCGTGCAGCGCGGTGAGCGCCGGGCGGGGGCTCGCGGGGCCGGTGATCTCCAACGGGCCGCCGTCGAAACCGGCGAAGCGGAGGTGCTCGGAGGCGGGGCGGTCGGTGTTGTACTCCCTTGCCCAGCGCACGAGTTCGCGGTTGGCGGCGGATGCGCCGAGCGCATGGCTGAATCCGTGCGCCATGGCCCCGTCGAGCGTGCCCGGGCCCCCGGTGACGTAGTCGTCCACGAGCAGGGCCGCCAGGCAGTCGCTCTCGATCGCGATGGTCCGGTATCCCTCCTCCTCGACGAGGTTCCGGAAGAGTTCGTTGCGTACGTCGAGGAGCGTGTCCTCGCCGTGGGTGGGCTCGCCCAGGGCGAGCAGTCGGGGGCGGGCCGGGAGGAGCTTCATGACGGCGGCGGCTTCGAGGGCATGGGTGGTCTGCGCGATATGCGTGATGTCCGGGGCCATGGATTCAACGGTATCGTTGAACTTTCGGTGGAGACTTGCACTCGACGGCACCTGGATTCTGGGGTTGAGGTGACGGAAAAGCTTCAAAGCGGGGTACGGCTCCGCCCGGTCGATCTGGCCCGTCCGCACGGCCTGTCCACGCAGGCCGTCCGGAACTACGAGGAGGCCGGCGTCCTCCCGGCCGCCGAGCGCACGGAGAGCGGCTACCGCTCCTACACCCCGCTCCACGCGTGCGCCCTGGGCGCGTTCCTCGCCCTGGTGCCCGGCCACGGCCACCGGACGGCGTCGGGCATCATGCGGGCCGTGAACCGGGGTTCGGTGGACGAGGCGTTCCACCTCGTCGACGAGAGCCATGCCCAACTCCTGGACGACCGGCGGACCTTGCGAGCGGTGGAGAGCGCGCTGCGCGATCTGGGGCCGGACGCGACGGCGCCGGGGCCTGCCGGAAGGGCTGCCCCGGCCTTCATCGGCCCCCTGGCGGACCGGCTCGGCATCCGGCCCGCCACCCTGCGCAAGTGGGAGCGCGCCGGAGTGCTGCGCCCGGGCCGGGACCCGCTGACCGGGTACCGCGTGTACGACGAGGCCGACGTGCGGGACGCCCTGCTGGCACACCAACTCCGGCGCGGCGGCTACCTGCTGGAGCAGATCGCCCCGCTGATCGACCAGGTCCGGGCGGCCGGCGGGCTGGAACCGCTGGAGGCGGCCCTGCGTGACTGGCACGGCCGGATCGCCGCCCGCGGTCGCGCGATGCTGTCCGGAGCCGCCGAACTGGACGCCTATCTCAGGCAGTCGGGGACCCCGCCGAGGCGATCGGAAGCATCCGGCACCTCCTGACCGGGCGCGTCCGGCCGCGGACCTCTTCGTAACACCGAGATGAATTGGCCTGCCCGCGAAGGGCGTTCGGGCCGGTCCCCGGAGCGGGTGGGAAGCCGTGTCCCCAAAGCCCCCGGGCAGGCCCGACCGCACCAGGTCAGGGTGGAAGTGGCGGGCGGGGTTCCGTCCACGCGAACGTGATGATCTGTCACGTTCGCCGGTGCGTCAGGCATATGGCAGGTGAATGGCGCGCGTATGGCGTGGCCCAAGGCACCCTTGTGGGTTTGCCATGGATCGGTCAATCTTTCGCTGGCAGCAGGGCATGCCGGTCACGGACGACGCAGAAAGCGTGGCGTTCGGACGGTCGATTTGTCATGCCCCTGTCTGGAGTCTCGCGCGGCTCCGGCACCACCCCCCACCAGCGCACCGCCTATGAGGAGGACCCCTCACATGTCAGTGATGCGTCACACCCCCCATGCACGTCGAAGACTCGCCGCGGCGACCGTGATAGCCACCGCAGCCGCCGTCGCCCTCGCCACCGCCGCCCTTCCGGCGACCGCGGCCGAGCGCGCACCCGAAGGCGTGATTCAGAACGCGGGCGCTCCGGGCGCCGTCAGCGACAGCTACATCGTGACCCTGAAGGACTCGGCCGCGAAGTCCGACTCCGCGCAGGGCAAGGCCCTCGCGAAGAAGTACGGCGCGACCATCGAGCGGGTCTACCGCTCGGCCCTCAACGGCTACGCGGTCGAGGCCACCGCCGCGGAGGCGAAGAGGTTCGCCGCCGACCCGGCCGTCGCGTCCGTCTCGCAGAACCGCACCTTCACGGTCTCCGCCACCCAGACCAACCCGCCCTCCTGGGGTCTGGACCGGATCGACCAGCGCAACCTCCCGCTGGACCAGCGCTACACCTACCCGGACAAGGCGGGCGAGGGCGTCACCGCCTACGTCATCGACACCGGGGTGCGGATCAGCCACAGCGACTTCGGCGGCCGGGCCTTCAACGGCTACGACGCCATCGACAACGACAACGTCTCGCAGGACGGCCACGGCCACGGCACGCACGTGGCGGGCACCGTCGCGGGCAGCGCCCACGGCGTCGCCAAGAAGGCGAAGATCGTCGGCGTCCGGGTGCTGAACAACCAGGGCTCGGGCACCACCGCGCAGGTCGTCGCGGGCATCGACTGGGTGACGGCCAACGCCGTCAAGCCCGCCGTCGCCAACATGAGCCTCGGCGGCGGCGCGGACTCGGTGCTCGACGCCGCCGTGCGCCGGTCCATCGCGGCCGGCATCACCTACGCCGTCGCGGCGGGCAACGAGTCGACCGACGCCTCCACCAAGTCCCCGGCGCGCGTCGCCGAGGCCATCACGGTGGGCTCGACGACCAACACCGACGCCCGCTCCAGCTTCTCCAACTACGGCTCGATCGTGGACGTCTTCGCGCCCGGTTCCTCGATCACCTCGACGTGGAACACCAGCGACAGCGCCACGAACACCATCTCCGGTACGTCGATGGCCAGCCCGCACGTCGCCGGCGCGGCCGCCATCTACCTCGCCGACAACCCGAGCTCGACCCCCGCCCAGGTCTCCGCCGGTCTCGTCGCGGCCTCCACCCCCGGGGTCGTCACCAACCCGGGCAGCGGCTCGCCCAACCGCCTCCTGTACGTGGGCGCGGGCGGCACCACCCCGCCGGACCCGGACCCGGGCAAGAAGTTCGAGAACACCACCGGGTACCCGATCAACGACAACTCCACCGTCGAGTCCCCGGTCACCGTCACCGGGATCACCGGCAACGCCCCGTCCGCGCTGAAGGTCCCGGTCAACATCTCGCACACCTACATCGGTGACCTGCGGATCGACCTGGTCGCGCCCAACGGCACGGTCTTCAACCTGAAGGCGTACGGCTCCGGCGGCAGCAGCGACAACGTGGTGACCACGTACACGGTCAACGCGTCCTCCGTCGTCGCCAACGGCGCCTGGAAGCTCCGGGTCAGCGACAACGCCCGCTTCGACACCGGGCGGATCAACAGCTGGGGCCTGCACTTCTGACCCGGCCCTGATCCGACCGGACCTGATCCGACCTGATCCGGCCTGATCCGACCGGACCTCACCGGAACGGCCCGGATCGGACGGCAGCAGCACGGAGACAAGCACACAAGCACACAAGCGACAAGAGGCTGGGGCGGTCGCCACACGCGACCGCCCCAGCCCCCGTGCTCCGTCTACCGCCGGTTGAGCCCGCGGTCGACCGCGGTGACCAGCTCGCCGTTCTCCGTGTCCCCGTCCAGCGACCAGAACATCGCGCCGCCCAGGCCCTTGTCACGGATGTACGTGGTCTTGGCGCGCAGCACCTGCGGGTCGTCGTACGTCCACAGCGTGGTCCCGTCGAACAGCCACGCGTGGCCGTTCTTCACGTCCCGGTGCACCGTGAACGCGCCCGACGCGGCCAGCTTCTTCAGGACCTTGTAGTCCTCGTAGCCGTTCGCCCAGGTGGCCGGAGCAGGGCCGGTGGCCGGCTGGCCGAGGCCCTTGCCGCCGCCGCTCACCCCGGTCCAGCCCTGGCCGTACGTCGGCATGCCCACCACGAGCTTGTGCTTGGGGGCGCCGCGCCGGACCCAGTCCCGCACGGTCTGGTCCACGCTGAAGTCGTTCTTCGCGTACAGCGCCGACTGCTGGGCCGTCTTCTTCTCGCCCGACACGTGGTAGTCGTAGCCCTGGAGGTTGACGAAGTCGAAGTCCTTCATGAGGCGCTTCACGTCGAAGCCCGCGTCGATCGCCTTCGGGTTGGCCGGGACGTAGGCCGACAGGTCGTAGTGCTTGGGCTTCGGCTTGTGGTGCCCGTGGCCCTTGCCCTTGCCCTTGCCCGTCGCGGCCTTGGCCCGGCTCTTCGCGTACGCGTCGAGCTGGGTGCGGAACTCGCTGATCAGGGCGGTGAAGTTCTTCTTGTCCTCCGGACGGAAGACCGTGCCCTCGTTGGCCGCCGAGCCGGGCCACTCCCAGTCGACGTCGATGCCGTCGAAGACGCCGGCCGCCGCGCCCTTGCCGCCGCGCACCCCGTCCACCGGCAGGTCGCCCTTGATGTACAGGTCGATGCAGGAGGCGACGAGCGCCTTGCGGGAGGCCGCGGTGCGCACCGAGTCGGAGAAGTGGGTGGACCAGCTCCAGCCGCCGAGCGAGATCATGACCTTGAGGCCGGGGTTCTTGGCCTTCAGCTTGCGGAGCTGGTTGAAGTTGCCCGCGAGCGGCTGGGTGTCGGTGTCGGCGACGCCGTCCACCGAGTTCGCCGCGTCGAGCGGGCGGGCGTAGTCCGCCCAGGCGTCGGCCTGGCCGGCGATGTTGCCGGTGAAGCACTTGCCCTCGGCGCTGACGTTTCCGAAGGCGTAGTTGATGTGGGTCAGCTTGGCCGCGGACCCGCTGGTCTGGAGATCGTTGACCTGGAAGTCGCGCCCGTAGACGCCCCATTGGGTGAAGTAGCCGATGTTCTTGTAGGCGGGGCGGTGGTGGCCCTTGGAGCGGTCGCCGCTGGTGCTCTGGCCGCGGTCCGGGCCGGCCACGGCGGCCGGAGCGGCACTCGCCAGCAGGGCGAAGGTGACGCCGGCGATGGTCAGTCGGGACAGGTTTCTTCGGGGCATGAGGCTCGTTCCTGTGCGTGATCCGGTGCGGAAGGGGGATGCGGAGCCGTGCTGTGCACAGGAAGGTATTGGTCTGGACCAAAAACGGTCAAGGGTCGGGGAGTTGCGGGTCTCCGGGGCGGTGTCGATCAGGGGGATTCGGGGCAGGTTCGGGGGCGGGTGCGGGGCGGGGAATGGCCGGTAGGCGCTCTGGCGCTCATGGTCGATCCATGCATGATCCACCCCGTTGTCATCACATTGAGTGAAACTCTGGCCCATGCTTGCGGTGTACAACCCACGGTTGTCAGGCTGTCGCAGACTGTCAACCTGTTGGGAGTGGCCTGTGACTTTCGGTGAGCAGCCCGCCTATCTGCGCGTGGCGAGCGATCTGCGGGAGAAGATCGTGAACGGCGCGCTGCCGCCCCATACCCGCCTGCCGTCGCAGGCCCGCATCCGGGAGGAGTACGGAGTCTCGGACACCGTCGCCCTGGAGGCGCGCAAGGTCCTGATGGCCGAGGGGCTGGTCGAGGGCCGCTCCGGATCCGGTACGTACGTGCGCGAGCGCCCCGTCCCCCGTCTGATCGCCCGCTCCGGCTACCGGCCCACGAGCGGGGCCAGCCCGTTCCGGCAGGAGCAGACGGCGGACGGCGTGCGCGGGACCTGGGAGTCGCGCAGCGAGCAGGAGGAGGCCGGTCCGGAGATCGCCGAGCGGCTGGGCATCGAGCCGGGCGACCGGGTGATGCGCACGCACTACGTGTTCCGGGAGGCGGGCGAACCGATCATGCTCTCCACCTCCTGGGAGCCCCTCGCTGTCACCGGGCGTACGCCGGTGATGCTCCCGGAGGAAGGACCGCTGGGCGGCAGCGGGGTGGTCGACCGCATGGCGGCCATCGACGTCGTCGTGGACAACGTGGCGGAGGAGGTCGGCGCGCGCCCGGGGCTGGCGGAGGAGCTCCTTGCGCTCGGCGGGGTGCCGGGCCACGTGGTCATCGTGATCGGGCGGACGTATTACGCCTCGGGCCTGGCCGTCGAGACGGCCGACGTGGTGGTGCCGGCCGACCGCTACCGGATCGCCTATCACCTGCCCGTCAGGTGAGTTGACCCCTCGTCGGGTCGCGCGGGAACGGCGGCGCGGCGAGGGCGGGCGGACGCCGGAAGGGGGCGCATCCTGTGGATGCGCCCCCTTCGTGATGGCTGGATGCGTATCTCTTTGTGTAAAGACGCCTGCGCTGAGTGAAGGTCAGGCGTAGGCTCGGGCATATGCGTACTGCGGTTTCCCGGTTATCCATAGAGACGTGCACGCCGGTGACGAGAGTGGGAAGAGGGGCGACATGCGGGGGAGCGACACGATGAGCGACAGCGGTGCCGTGCTCCCGTGGCTGGTCATACGGCAGGACGACAGCGGAAACCGCTATCGCGTCGGCAGATACGCCACCCAGGCCGAGGCGCAGAAGGTCGCGGACGGCCTCGACGACCGCAAGCACCACCAGGTGTACCGGGTGGAGCGCCTGAGCCAGGGCGGCCGGCCCTGAGGGCCTGAGCCGCACCCGCCTCCGGCCCTGAGGGCTTGAGCCGCACCCGCTCTCCCCGTGCCCGGCACCCTGACCCGCGCCCTCCGCGCCCAGGGCCCCGTCGCGCACGCGGTAGGGTCCCGCCCGTCCGGTGACGAGAAGGCCGGGCGCGGCGAGCGAGGGCGGAGCGGTGATGTCGGTGCTGATCGACACGGTGGCGTGGGTGCGGATCGAGGACGGCAGGATCCTCTGCGCGCGCCCCCGGGGCAAGGACGTCTTCTACATCCCCGGCGGCAAGCGCGAGGGTGCGGAGACCGATCTGGAGACCCTCCTGCGCGAGGTGGAGGAGGAGCTGACGGTCGGCCTGATCCCGGAGACGGTCGTCCACGCCGGGACGTACGAGGCGCACGCCCATGGGGGCACGGACGCCCCCCTCGTACGCATGAGCTGCTACTACGCCGATTATCGCGGGACGCTGGCCGCGAGCAGCGAGATCGAGGAGACGGCGTGGTTCTCCTTCGCCGACCGGCCACTCGTGCCGCCGGTGGACCAACTGCTTTTCGACGACCTCAACGCGGCGGGCGAGCTGACCTGACGGGCCCGCCGGCGCTCGGCCCCCGTACGCCGTCTGCACCAAACGACCCCTTGTGCGGTAGTCGGAGATAAATGGTGGGTATGGGACGTTTAGTCCCCATTTTCCTGTGGGGTGCGCCCGTGGTCGTCCCTGGGAAGTGATCGGCGTGATCGATACCGAAGGCGACTGCGCCGAGTGGACCTTCCCCGCCCAACCGGGTTCCGTGCGCGGGGCCCGGCACGCCGTCCGTGACGTCCTGCACTCCTGGGGGCTGGACGCGGCGGTCGGGGACCTGACCGTTCTGCTGGTCAGCGAGCTGGTCACCAACTCCCTGCGGTACGCCTCCGGCCCCATCGGCGTACGCCTGGAGAGGTCGCGTCCGGATGCCTCGGGCAACGGGGCCGGTGAGCTCACGGGGGACTTCTCCACGGATCTCCGGATCGGCGCCCGCCCGCCCACCCCGCCCGCCGCCCCCGGGCTGCTGGTGGAAGTCTCCGATCCGCTTCCGGATCCACCCACCGAACGCAGTGCGGGACCCGACGACGAGGGCGGCCGGGGATTGCAGCTCGTGGCCTGTTCCGCACGCCGTTGGGGGACTCGTCGCGGAAAAAGCGGCAAGACGGTGTGGTTCGAGCTCGCTCTCCCTGGTTAGGAGTGGGGAGGGACGCACAGCGATCACCAGAGGTCGGGCAGGACCTGGCTGAAAGGGACTGAGACCTTGCTGTGATCGTGAACGCCGTGTCGGTCGGGGCCGTAGTGCTGAATACTGCGGGCAGGACCGGTCCGGTGTGTGAGCTGGAGGGGACGGTCGCGTGAGCGAAATACCTGGGACAACGGGCGACGTCGTGTGGCAGAGCAGTCCGCCCGGCTCGATCTACGACTACATCAGAGTCGCCTCTTTCTCGATCGGCCCGGACGGCCTGATCGAGCAGTGGAGCCGCCGGGCCGCCGGTCTCTTCGGCATGACCGCACAGCAGGCGATCGGCCGGGACCCGGTGGAGGCGTTCATGCCCGCCGAGCTGCGCTCGGACGGTCACCGGCGGGTCGGGGAGATCCTGGACGGCAAGGAGTGGACGGGCCTCGTCCCGTTCCGGATGCCGGCCGAGGCAGGGAACCCGGGCCAGGGCGAGGGCGGGATTCCGGGCCAGAACCAGGCAGGGAGCCAGGGCCAGGCCGGGATCCAGAGCCAGGCAGGGAGCCAGGGCCAGGCCGGGATTCCGGTCCAGGCCGGGAACAGGGGCAGGGCTCCCGGTGAAGGCCGTGCGCACGGGCTCGCCGAGGTCTATGTGATGCCCAGTCTGACGGCGGCCGGAGAGCGGGGCGCGCTCTGTATCGTCGTGGACGTCCGGGCGTTGCGGCAGATCGAGACGGACCTCGCCGCCTCGCAGGCCATATTCGGCCAATCTCCCTTCGGCTTCGTGCTGTTCGGCACGGACTTCACCGTCGTCCGGGCCAACCAGCGCTTCGCCACGGTCTTCGGCGGCGCGGCCGCCGAGCACCGGGGCCGCACGGTCGACGACTACCTGCCCCGCCCCGAGGCCGACCGGCTCTCCGCCACGCTGAAACGCGTCCTGGAGACCGGCGAGTCCGTCACCGACCTCCAACTGGTCGGCCCCACCCCGGGCGAGACGGGCCGCCGCCACTGGTCCATGAACCTCTACCGGGTGCACAGCGGCTCCGGCCGCCCGATCGGCGTCGCCGGACTCGCCACCGACGTCACCCGCCGCCACATCGCCGCCCGCGAGGCGGCCAGCGCCCGCCGGAACCTCGCCCTCCTCAACGAGGCCAGCGCCCGCATCGGCAACTCCCTGGACCTGGAGACCACCGCCCGCGAACTCCTCGACGTCGCCGTGCCCGGCTTCTGCGACCTGGCCGCCGTCGACCTCTACCAAGGGCTCCTCACCGGCGAGGAGGCCGCACCCGGCTCCTGGGCCCCGGCCCACCGCGAGTCCGCCGGCGGTTCGGCGGAGCTGCGCCGGGTCGCCCACGCCAGCGCCGTGGCCGACGCCCTGCCCACCGCCGTGGCGGGCAGCGGCGCACCCGGCCCGGACGACCTGCCGCCCGCACTCGGCTCGGTGCACCGCTTCCCGTTCGGCTCGCCCTGCGCGGCGGCCCTGCGCTCGGGCCAGGTCGAGGCGGTCCCCGGCGACGACATGGGGTTCGTGCAGTCGACGCTGGCCGTGCCGATGGTCGCCCACGACACCGTCGTCGGCCTCGTCCAGTTCTCCCGTACGAAGGGGAGCGAGCCGTTCGGGGAGCGGGACCGGGTGCTCGCCACCGAACTGGCCGCCCGCGCCGCCGTCTGCATCGACAACGCCCGCCTCTACCGCCGCGAACACGAACGCGCCCTGATCCTCCAGCGCAGCCTGCTGCCCCCCGGCGACCCCGAGGCCGCCGGACTGGACATCGCCTGCCGCTACCTCCCCGGCAACACCGCCACCGAGGTCGGCGGCGACTGGTTCGACGTCATCGAACTGCCCGGACACCGCACCGCCCTGGTCGTCGGCGACGTCATGGGCCGGGGCCTGCGCGCCGCCGTGGCGATGGGCGAACTGCGCACCGCCGTGCGGACCCTGGCCCTCCTCGACCTGGAACCCGCCGAAGTGCTCTCCGCCCTCGACGAGGTCGCGCGCGGCCTCGGCTCCCCGGGCGGCGGCGAGCGCAGCAACGGCCTCGGCGGCAGCGGGGGAGCCCAGTGGCCCTCCCGCGCCGCGCAGAAGTCCCGCGAGGCGGACCTCTCCGAGGTGTACCTCGCCACCTGCGTGTACGCGGTCTACGACCCGGTCACCCGACGCTGTACGTTCGCCAACGCCGGCCACCTCCCCCCGGCGCTGGTCGAGCCCGGCATGCCCGCCCGGCTCATCGACGTACCGCCGGGAATGCCGCTGGGCGTCGGCGGCGAACCGTTCGAGGAGGTGGAGGTGGAGCTCGCGGAGAACGCCCTGCTCACCCTCTACACCGACGGGCTCGTGGAGTCCCGCGACCAGCCGCTGGACGAGGGCCTGGACGCGTTGCGCTCGGTGCTGACCGGACCGCAGATGGCCCTGGAGGACGCCTGCGACTTCGTCCTCTCCACGCTCGACACCCGGCACGGCGAGGACGACATCGCGCTGCTGATGGCCCGCATCCAGGGGCTGCCCCCGGAGGCGGTCGGGGACTGGCGGCTGCCGCGCGAACCCCGCTCGGTGGGCCGCGCCCGCGAGCTGGCCCGCTCCCAGCTCATGGCCTGGGACCTCGACGACCTGGTCGACACCACCGAACTGCTCGTCAGCGAGCTGGTCACCAACGCCCTGCGGTACGGCGAGGGCGAGATCCGGCTCCGGCTGCTGCGCGACCGCACCCTGGTCTGCGAGGTGTGGGACGCCGGACTCGTCCAGCCGCGCCGCCGCCGGGCCCGCGACACCGACGAGGGCGGGCGCGGGCTGCAACTGGTCGGCCTGCTCAGCGCGGCGTGGGGCTCGCGCCGCACCCCGCGCGGCAAGACGGTCTGGTTCGAACTGACCCTGCCGGACGGGGCCCCGGCCGCCGAACTCTCGGTGGAGCAGCTGCTGAGCATGTACTGAGGCCCGTGCCCTGAACGCGTCCTGAGTTCGCCTTCGCGGTCAAGGGCGTGACGCGTTCGCCTTCAGGGCCGCCAGCCGCGCCTCCACCTCCGCGCTCGCCCCCAGGCTGTCCAGCTGCTCGAACTGCGCGTCCAGCGAGGAGGCGGCCAGCTCCTGCTTGCCCAGCGCCCGCGCCTCCTCGCGCCGCACCTTGTCCTCGAAACGGCTCAGCTCGCTCGTGGGGTCGAGGACGTCGATGTTCTTCACCGCGTCCATCATCCGGTTCTGCGCCCGCGCCGACGTGGCGCGCGCCACCAGCTCGTCCCGCTTCGCCGTCAGCTCGGACAGCTTGGCCTTCATCTGGTCCAGGCCCGTCCTCAGCTTGGCCACCACCTCGGTCTGCGCGGCGATCGTCGGCTCGGCCGTCCGCGCCTCCTGCTCCGACTGGAGCTGGCGGCCCAGCGCCACCTTGGCCAGGTTGTCGAACGTGTCGGCCTCCGCGCCCGACCCCGCACCGCGCAGCTCGTCGGCCTTCCGGCTCGCCGCCAGCGCCTTGCCGCCCCACTCGGCCGCCGCCGCCACGTCCTCCTTGTGGTCCTGCTCCATCAGCCGCAGGTTGCCGATGGTGGCGGCGACCGCCTGTTCGGCCTCCGCGATGTTGCCGGTGTAGTCGCGGATCAACTGGTCCAGCATCTTCTGCGGGTCCTCCGCCTGGTCGAGCAGGGCGTTGATGTTGGCCTTCGCCAACTGGGTGACGCGGCCCAGGACGGTCTGCTTGGTCATGGCACGGCTCCTTGGAATGCGCGATGGGTTGTACGGGGTCGGCTACGGGTCGCCCGTACGGGGTCGGCGGGGCGAGCTCGCCCGTACCGGGTCGCCCGTACGGGATCGTCCGTACGGGGTCGGCGGGGCGAGATCGCTCGTACGGGATCGTCCGTACGGCGTCGAGGCTGAGGACCAGGTCGTTCAGAAGCGGCCCCCGCCGCCGCGTCGCCCCCGGGTGCCGCCCCCGCCGAAGCTGCCCGGCCCGCCCCCGAAGCCGCCCCCGAAGCCGCCCCCGAAGCCCCCGCCCCGGCCGCCGCCCCCGAACAGGCCGCCGAGGATGATCCCGCCGAGCACCGCCCCGCCCATCCCGCCGCCCCCGCCCCCGCCCCGCATTCCGCCCGGGCCGCCGGGTCCTTGCGGGCCGTGGAAGCCGCGTACGTCCTGCTCGGCCAGGCTCAGCGCCTGCCGGGCCAGCGCGTCCGCCTGCCGCGCCTCGCCCAGCGCGCCCTGCGCGTCGTCGTCGCCGGACAGCTCCCGGGCCCGCTCCCAGCGGCGCTGGGCCTCCGCGAGACGGGTGCGGGCCTGGCTGCCGACCGCGCCCCGGTTGGTGGTGACGTAGTCGGCCGCCGCCCCGATCGCGGACCGGGCGGTGAGCATCGCCTGGTCGAGCAGCGAGCGGGCCCGCCGCCCGCCCCGCTCCTGCTCCCGGGCCCCGGCGAGCGCGTCGTCCAGGGCCGCGTCCGCCTCCTCCACCCGGCGCAGCGCGTCGACCGGGTCGTACGGGCCCGCCGCCATCGCCTGCCGTACGTCGGCGAGTACGGCCTCCGCGCGGGCGATCCGGCCCCGCAGGTCGGCGGTGGAGGTGGCGGCGGTCGTCCCTTCGAGGAGGCCGCGCGCGTCGGCGAGGTCCGTTTCGGTCTCGGTGAGGGCGGCGGGCAGCTTCCCGGCCGCCTCGCCCAGCTCCGCCGCCCGCCGGTCCACCGCGTCGATGAGGGTGGCCGCCTGCCCGACCGCGCCCTCGGCGGCCCGGATGCAGACGGCGGCCCGGGAGCGGTCGGTGCGGTCGACGGCCTCGCGGGACTGGGTCAGGGCGGTGGTGGCGAAGGCGATCCGGTCCCCGGCCTGTTCGATGTCGGCGGCGACGGGGGCGGCGGCCCCCTCCCCGTACCGTGCGCGCATCCCGGCGACGGCCTCCTCGGCCCCCGACACCCGCCCGGTGACCTCGCGGAACGCCTCCTCGACGGCGGTCAGGGCCTGCGGGGCGTTGCGTTCCAGGGCGCGCAGCCGGTCGAAGTCCTCCGCGACCGCGTCGAGCCCCTCGTCGGCCGCCGCGCACCGGGTGAGGATCTCCTCCAGCATCCGGCGGCGGGTCGCGTCGTCCTCGGGGAAGGCGTCGTCGAGCTGCTGGCGCAACCGGAACGACCGCGTCAGCTCGTCCTTCGCCCGCTCGACCGCCGCCGTGAAGGGCTGCGCCGCCTCCTCCCCGAACTGGGCGGTCGCGAAGCCGAGTTCCTCCTCGCTGGTGCGCACCGCGTCATCGGTGTCCACCAGCACCTGCTTCGCCCGCGCGTCCAGCTCCTCCAGCGGGACCGGCGCACCACCCGTCCCGGCGGGCCGCCCCCAGCCGGTCGTGGCCGGGGTGGTGCGGGTCGTCGAGCGGCGCTTGCGCCGGGCGTACGCGTATGCGGCGAGCGCGCCCGCGCCGCCGAGGACGGCCACCGGGAGGATGAGGTCGCCCGCACCGGAGGGACCGGAAGCCCCCGTACCGGGGTCGGCGGGGCCCGGGGTGATCGCGGGGGCGGTGACGGGCCGCCCGGCCAGCGCGGAGGCGTAACCGTCCGCCGCCCCGATCGCCGCGCCCGCCCAGTCGTTCTGCCGTAGCGCGGGCTCGATCGCGGTGCTCGCCACCTCGCGCACCTGCTCGTCGGTGAGCCGGGAGTCCGCGTCCACGGAGTAGCCGTACTGCCGGTCGTGGGTGGCGACGGAGAGCAGCACGTCGTCCTGGCCGAGCCCGTTGCGTGCGGCGGTCTCGTCGCTCCACGCCTGCCCCGACAGCTTCCCGGACCGGCCGGACCGGGGGGAGAAATCGCGTACGTACACGACGAAGAGCTGGACGCGGTGGGCCGCGTAGAGCCGGTCGAGGGCGTCCTCCACCGCGCCCGTACGGTCGCGCAGCGCCCCGACCCGGTCGGTGATCTGCCCGTCCCGGGAGAGCTCCACGGGATCGTCGGCGCGGGCGTCCACCGCACCGGGCACGGCGAGCCAGCCCACGGCGAGGAGCGTGGCCAGCAGGCCGGTGAGCAGGGCCCTGCCGGGCGGGGAGCTCCGGGTGCGGTCCACGGGAGGCGTCACCTTTGCGAGGCTATGTCCGGCTTCTGGAGCCCGCGACCGGAGTCCCGGTCCCTCCGACGGCCTCTTCCGCCGCCCCTGCGCTGTTCGGATGAAAGGGCGCGACGGCTCGCGCCTTCGGGGGGCGGAAGCGCCGGTCTCCGCCACCGAATGCGGCAAACCTAGACAGGTAGCGGTCATATCCGTGCAACAACGGACAGCTCGGCAACGGACAACTCAGCAACAGGCAGCTCAGCAGCAGACAGCTCAGCAACAGACAGCTCAGCAACAGGCGGCTCAGCAGCAGACAGCCGTCGTACCCGTACAGACGACCGGCCCACGTACGGAGGTGTCACGTGACCGGCCCTCAGCTCTCCGTCGTCGTTCCGTGCTTCAACGAGGCCGAGGTGCTCGACGCCTTCCACACCGCCCTGCTCGCCGTCCTGGACGGCCTCGGCGAGACCTTCGAGGTCTGTTACGTCGACGACGGCAGCGGCGACGCGACCCGGGAGCTCCTCCACGCCCTCTCCCTGCGCGACGAGCGGGTCCACTACACCGCCTTCAGCCGCAACTTCGGCAAGGAGGCCGGCATACTCGCCGGTCTCCGCATGTCGCGCGGGGCCGCCGTGGTCATCATGGACGCCGACCTCCAGCACCCGCCCGAGCTGATCCCCCGCATGCTCGAACTGCACCGGCACGGCTACGACCAGGTCATCCCGCGCCGCGACCGCACGGGCGAGGGCGTGGTGCGCTCCACGCTCAGCCACACCTACTACGCCCTGGTGCGGCGCTGCATGGACGTGGAACTCATCGACGGGACGGGCGATTTCCGGCTGCTGTCCCGGCGGGCCGTGGAGAGCGTCCTCTCCCTCCCCGAAAGCAACCGCTTCTCCAAGGGGATCTTCTCCTGGATCGGCTTCGACACGGTCAGCTTCCGCTACCGCAACAGCGAGCGGGTGGCCGGGCGGTCGAAGTGGGGGAGTCGGCGGCTGCTGAACTACGGCATCGACGGGCTGCTCTCCTTCAACAACCGCCCGCTCCGCCTCGCCATCTACACCGGCTTCTGGGTCTTCGTCTCGGCCCTGGCCTACGCGCTGTGGACGGTGATCACCGTCGTCCTGCACGGCGCGGACACCCCGGGTTACGCCACCCTCCTCACCGCCGTCGTCGCGCTCAGCGGCATCCAGCTGGTCACCCTCGGGGTCATCGGCGAGTACGTGGGCCGCATCTACCACGAGGCGAAGCACCGCCCGCCCTATGTGGTGCGGGAGACCGACGCGACCTGCCGGACCCCGCCGCACCGCCTGCCGACCGGGCCCGTCGTCATCGCGGAACCGGACGAGCCGCCCCCGCCGGGAGGGTCCACCCGTTCCCGCACCGTGCGGCAGTTCGGCAGCTTCGTCGCCATCGGCTTCGTGAACACCGCCGTCTACCTGGGCGTCTACGCCTCGCTCAACCGCTGGATCCCCTACCTCGTCGCCCATGTGGTGGGCTACGCGGTCAGCATCGTGTGCTCGTTCCTCCTCAACTCGTACGTCACCTGCCGGACCCGGCCGACCTGGCGCGCGTTCGTCCGCTATCCCGTCTCCAGCCTGGTCAACCTGGTGGCGTCCGGGGCGCTGCTCTACGGCGCGGTGAGCGGACTCGGGATGGACAAGAACCTCGCCGCGCTCGCGGCCGGGGTCCTCGTCACCCCCGTCTCGTTCCTGCTGGCCCGGTGGGCGATCATGTCGGGCCGCCGCCCCGAGGACGCCGTGTCGAGGCGTCCGGACCGGCCGGGGGCCTCCGTACGAGAGTCCTCCGCGCTGGAGTCGTCCGCGCCGGATCCCTCCGCACCGGGCTCCTCCGCGCTGGAGTCGTCCGTACCGGGCTCCTCCGTACCGGGCTCCTCCGCACCGGGCTCCTCCGCGCCGGATTCCTCCGCACCGGACTCTTCCGTACCGGATCCCCCCGCACCGGAGCGACCGGCCCGGCCCCTCCCCGGACGGCCGGAGGCGGACGGCCCCCTCCCGTCCCGGACCGCCCCCACGAGCACCTCTCCCGCCCCCCACACCCCCCTTCGCTCCTCCGAGGACCGGTGAGACACGGATGACCGACCGCGCCCCGGGAACCACCGTGCCGGACGATCCGGCGGACCCGGGCGAGGTCCGGCAGGAGGAGCGGGGGCGCGGCCGGCGGCCGTGGACCTCGCTCTGGGTCACCGCTCTCGCGCTCCCGCCGCTCGCCCTGCTCGCCGCCGCCTCCTGGTTCGGGCGGTGGGTGCGGCCCAGCGCCGACGACTGGTGCTTCCTGCCCGCCGTACGGGACGACGGCATCACCGGCCTGGTCGGGAAGTTCTACTTCGACGACAACGGGCGCGTCGCCAACGCGATGCTGGTCGGTTCCTACGCGAAGTTCCAGGTCGCCGGACACCAGTGGTACCCCCTGGTCAGCGGGGTGCTGGTGCTCGCCGTGCTCTGGGCGGCGACCGTCGTGGCGCTCCGCCGGGGCGCGATCACCGTGCCGCGCGGGCTGCCGCTGCTGGTCGCGGCGATGGTGACCGGGACCTTCCTGTTCGTCACGCCGAACACGTACAAGACGTTCTACTGGCCCGCCGCCTCGGTCTCCCACACCCTGCCACCGGTCCTGGCCTGCGCCGCCCTGATCCCGCTCCTGCTCGCCCGCACCCGCCGGGGCCGGGTGGCCGCCCTCGCTGTCGCGCTGCTCGCCGGGGCCTTCCTCGCCACCCTCTCGGAGGAGACGGCGATCGTGGTGGTGATGGTGCTGCTGGCCACGCTGCTCCTGAGCGGCCGGCTCGTCCCCGCCCCGGCCCGCGCGTTCGTCCGCCTGTGGTGCGGGGCGGGCATCGCCGGAACGCTGGCGGGCGCGCTCGTCCTGATGACCTCGCCCGGCTCCACCCACCGCCGGGAGCGGTTCGGGGCGCAGACCACCTCGCTGCTCGCCCCCGACTCGCTCGCCGCCTCGCTGCGCGCCTTCGCGGAGATTACCGTCACGGTGGTCACCACCTGGCAGTACGTCGGCGTGGTCGCGGTCGGCGTGCTCCTCGGCCTGCTGTGCGGACGCCGGGACGGCCGCACCCCCGCCCCGCCGGCCCACTGGCCGCTGCTGGCCTGGGCCGGACTGCTCACGCTGCTCGTCTCCGGCTACCTCTGCACGGTGATCGCCTACCCGGTGTTCCAGGACCGGGTGAGCGACCCCAGCGCCAACCGGCTCTGGAACGACTACCTCCTGCTGTACGTGATCCTCCTCGTCGGCCTGGGCATGCTGCTGGGCCTCGCGGTCCGGCAGGGGACGCGGCGTACCGCACCGCTGAAGGCGGTGTGCGCCGCGCTCTGCGTCCTGGTCTGCTTCGGCCCGGCCGTCTCGCTGCTCAACCTGGACGCCACCATGCGGGCGCGCGCCGAGAAGTGGGACGCGCAGGACCGGCGGCTGCGGGAGGGGGCGGCGAACGGCGAGCGGGTGATGCCGTACGAACGCCTCCCCATCAGCAGCATGCTGGAGCCCTTCAGCCGGGGCGGGGCCACCTACTGGCCGGGCGGGTGCGTGGCGGACTTCTACGGGCTGGAGCGGGTGACGGACGGGGCGCGGACGCCCTGACGGACCTGTTGATCCCGATCGAGGCGCACACCACCGAACGCATCCTGAGCGACGCCGGCGGGCTGAAGCAGCACGGGGAGCGCCTGCTCCCGCTCCTCGACGAGACCCTGGCCAGGGGCTGAGGGCCTCCCTGGCCAGGGCGCGGGACCGGCAGGGGCCTCACCGCCCCCGGCCGCTGTTGAGCCGGGCCGCCTGACGGATCAGATGGTCGCGCTCGGCCAGGTCGGCGGCCTTGCGGGCCGCCTCCGCGTACAGCCGGGCAGCCGTCGTGAGGTCGCCGTCGCGTTCATGGAGGTACGCCGCCACCGCCGCGTACCGGGGCAGCGCGTCGTCCAGCTCCGCGAGGGCGGTAAGACCGGCGCGCGGCCCGTCGGCCTCGCCCACGGCCACCGCGCGGTTGAGCCGGACGACCGGGCTGTCGGTCAGGCGCGCGAGCTCGTCGTACCACTCGACGATCTGCACCCAGTCGGTCTCCCCGGCGGTGGGCGCGTCGGCGTGCAGCGCGGCGACGGCGGCCTGGGCCTGGTACTCGCCCAGCCGGTCGCGGGCCAGGGCCGCCTGGAGGATCCCGACGCCCTCCGCGATCGCCCGGGTGTCCCACCGCCCCCGGTCCTGCTCGGCCAGCGGCGCCAGGCTGCCGTCCGGGGTGGTCCTGGCCGCGCGCCGGGCGTGGTGGAGCAGCATGAGGGCGAGGAGCCCCGCCACCTCGGGGTGGTCGACGGCGGCCGCGAGCTGCCGGGTCAGCCGGATGGCCTCGGCGGCGAGGTCGACGTCGCCGGAGTAGCCCTCGTTGAAGACCAGGTAGAGGACGCGCAGCACGGTGGAGACGTCGCCGGGCCGGTCGAACCGCACACCGGACACGGTCCGCTTGGCCCGGCTGATCCTCTGTGCCATCGTCGCCTCGGGCACCAGATACGCCTGGGCGATCTGGCGGGTGGTGAGTCCGCCCACGGCGCGCAGGGTGAGCGCGACGGCGGACGAGGGCGTCAGGGACGGGTGGGCGCAGAGGAAGTAGAGCTGGAGCGTGTCGTCCGCCCCGGGCGCGGGCCCGGGCCCCGGCTCCTCGTCCACGAGCTCCTCGCGCCGACGACGGGCGGCGTCCGACCGGGTCGCGTCGAGGAACCGCCGCCAGGCCACGGTGACCAGCCACCCCTTCGGGTCGCGCGGCGGATCGGCGGGCCAGACCCGCACCGCCTCGATCAGCGCGTCCTGCACGGCGTCCTCGGCCGCCGCGAAGTCGGCTCCGCGGCGGACGAGGATCCCGAGCACGCCCGGCGTCAGGCTCCGGAGCAGTGGTTCGTCCATCGGTCACGTCACTCCGCGATGGTGGGCGGCGCGGTCAGGAACGGGCGCACCTCCAGCCACTCGTGGATCGGCTTCCCGCCCGCGCCGGGGGCGGCCGACAGCTCTCCGGCCAGCTCGACGGCACGCTCGTACGTGTCGACGTCGATGATCATCCACCCGGCGATCAGGTCCTTGGTCTCGGCGAACGGCCCATCGGTGACCGGCGGCCGCCCCTCACCGTCGTACCGGACCCACGCGCCCTCGGGAGCGAGCGCCTGCCCGTCGACGTACTCCCCGCTCTTCTCCAGCCGGGCGGCGAAGTCGTTCATGTACTGGATGTGCGCCGAGACCTCCTCCGGCGCCCACCGGTCCATGGGCACGTCGTTGACGGCCTCCGGAGCGCCCCGGTAGTGCTTGAGCAGCAGGTACTTGGCCATGGGTTTCTCCTCGGTGCGGGCGGCCCGTGGGGGTCGCGCGGCGGTCGTTCCGGTCGTGTTCACTGTCGCGTTCACTACGGGGACGGAGCCGGTTGCGGGTTCTCGACATCCTCGCCCGACTTTTTCTCCGGCCGACGTACGGATCGCCGCCACGCGTGTCGCGGACAGGGGTTCAACCGGCATCCTGGGGGCACGTTGGTTCAACGACCTGTGGAAGGGAGGGCGACAGCCATGAACGAGGCACAGCGTCCCGTCCTCGTCCTCATCTCCTCCATCGCCGTGATCTGTCTCGTCGTCTTCTCCCCGAACGCTCTGGCTGTCACGGCTGCCTGGTGGGCGGCTCTGGTCGTGGCGATCGTCTCGCTGGTGCTCATTTTCGTGATCCGCCGAAAGGGAAACCGTTGACATCCGCGAGGAACCGGGTGGACAAACGCCAATTGGCTCTTGTCCTCCGCGTCGTTCTCGTGTTTCTCGCCATCGGTCTGGTCGTCGGAATCTCCGCGGCATCGCGCACTTCCGCGATGCTCATTTTCGCCATCGCCTCGGTTCCGGCCCTCTCTTGGTTCCTTTCACGCAAGGGCCGTCGCCGGTAATACGCGTACGTCGACAACCTCGGGTTGTCATCAGGCCGGCGCCGAGGTCAGGACTCCAACAGTGGAGCGGTCTTCCAGCAGTACGGATCGTCCGAAGGCCGCGCGCGAGCCACATCGGGCAGGCTGTGGGCGGCGACCTTCCGCAGTCCTTCGGGGCTGTCGGAGGTCGCGGCGTCCGAGGCGATGATGCCGGGCCAGTCGCCGCAGGACCAGTACAGCCGATGCCGTCCGGGCTCCAGGGGGAGGACCCCCCACCAGATGCGCCCTGTCTGCCGAGTGCGTCGTCTCCGGGGTCAGGGTGGCCGATTCCCGCTCCTCCTGGTCTCCTCGGATGTCGAGGAGGTCAAGGGTCAGGGACGGCATCCGCGACAGGTCGTCCTCGTCGTCGCGATAGAAGGTCCGGAGGAGGAAGGCGTCAACGTCGACTCCGATCAGTCGACTCCGATCAGATGGTCGGACGGATGCGGTCACACTCCGCATGTGACGCGGCGGACCCTGGTCGCGGCCTTCTCCCGCCTGCGCTCGCGGGCTGCGCAACGCGCCCATGAGCAGAGCCGCGCAAGCGTTTTGCCCTCGGCCACTGGCGTCCGGGACTATAGCCCGCATGGCCTCCTCGAAGCAGTTCGACCCCGCATCCGGGACCCGCGACTTCCTCGCAGCCGAATACGAACGGCGCGAGCACGCGTTCGCAACGATCCGCACCGTGTTCACCCGCTACGGCTTCCAGCCGCTCCAGACCCCTGCTTTCGAGCGGCTGGACGTCCTCACCGGCAAGTACGGAGACGAGGGCGACAAACTGATCTTCAAGATCCTCCGGCGCGGCGAGCACGAGGCGAGCGGAGAAGCTGATCTCGCACTGCGCTACGACCTCACCGTCCCCCTGGCCCGAGCGGCGGCGGCGTACGGCAGCCAGCTTCCCTCTCCGTACAAGCGCTACGCCATCGCCCCGGTCTGGCGAGCGGACCGGCCGGGCAAGGGTCGGTTCCGCGAATTCGTCCAGTGCGACCTGGACATCGTTGGCTCTTCCTCACCCCTGTCGGACGCGGAGGTGGTCCTGGCGCTGCACGACGCACTCGACTCACTCGGAGTGCCGGAGTTCCGTTTCCTGGTGAACTCCCGGCACGCCCTGTTCGGCCTCTTGGAGGCGTACCAGGTTCCCGACGAGCTCGGCTCCGGCGCGCTGATCACGCTCGACAAGCTCGACAAGCTCTCTCCGGAAGCCGTTGTGACCGAATTGGTGGCCAGTCGCGGCCTGTCGCAGGAGATGGCCCAAGGGCTGGTGGACGATCTCACGGCGCCCGATGCCGTCGAACGGGTCCGGACACGCCTGAAGTCCAGCGAAACCGGTCAGGCAGGCTTGGCCGAGGTTGACCACCTGCTGAGCCTGACCAAGGACACCATCCCCGCCGAGCGCATCGGATTCACGCCGAACCTCGTGCGCGGGCTCGACTACTACACCGGCATCATCTTCGAGGTGGTCGCTCCCGGCGTGCCCGGGTCGATCGCATCGGGAGGACGGTACGACAGCCTCATCGGGCGTCTCGGAGGCAAGGACGCACCTGCCTGCGGTGGTTCCCTGGGCATCGAACGCATCCTGCCCCTGCTCTCCCCGGCCGAGGGAACCCCGTATGCGCAGATTGACGTTGCCGTCACGGTCATGGGCGAGGAGCAGGCCGCAGACAGCTTCCGACTTGCGGCCCGGATCCGCCGTGCCGGAGTCCGCACGGGTGTCTACCTCGGGTCAAGCGGGAAATTCGCCAAACAGATGAAGTGGGCCAGTGACCAGGGGGCCAGATTCTGCGTGATTTACGGCGCGGCCGAGCGCGAAGCCGGTACCGTCACGTTGCGGGACATGGACAGCGGTGAACAGGTCCAGGTCCCGTTCGATCAGGCCGCCGAAGACCTCTCCCGGCGGTGCGCGCCCTCCAGTTGACGCAGCGGGCCCCTTCCGCTGCCGACTCGTTCTGAGGAGGAACGGATGGGAACGCAAGGCGATCGCATCTTCCAGATCACGGCCGAGCAGGGATTTCCGGACCCCTGGCTCAGTTTCGGGGACTCACTCTGTGACGAGGCAGCCCTCAGCACGGAACTGACCCGCGCCATCAGCAAGGCGCGTAAGGAACGCACGGACGAGACGCACGCCCAGGTCTCGCGCGTGTTCGACGCCAAGAAGACCAATCTTCTGCGCTGCGCGGGCATCCTCGACCAGGTGTTCAGCGACTACGACGCGTCCGGCATGTGGGACGTCCTGAACGAGCGAGCCACCAGGCTGGACGTTCAGGACGTGCTGGAGACATGGGGCCGGACGCAGGGCCTCCACCCGTTCCCCGTCGTACTCCGCAGCCTCGAATTCAACTGGGGCTACATGAAGGAGTATGGCGTACGAGCGTTCTACGAGATGACGCGCGGATACATCTCACGGCTTCAGGGCAACACCGCGCGGTGGCATGAAGCCTGGCGGGGCGAGGCGGAAACGGGGGTCGTGGACCGTATCACGTCCATCGAATGCGACCTGGCCAGCATGGAAGCCCCCATGCACTGCGATGTGTGCAAGAAGACGATCACGGCGCTGCTCTACCTCGACGAGTAGGAGGCCGTAGTGACGCAGGGGGCGTGGCGGGAGGCCCGGCCCCGGCACTCGACCTGTTGTTCAGGGTTCGCCGGCCGGAACGGGAGCCCCTGCGCCCGCTCTCGTCACGCGGGGCGGGACCCCCCGTACCCGCCCCGTCTGTGAAGCGATCTGTTCCGGGCTGTTCGGAGTGGTGGTTCAGGACTTGGCGTCGTACAGCTTGGTGCAGCCGTGGATGTAGCCGCCCTTGCCCATGCAGGCGCGGAACTTCAGCTTGGTGTTCTCGGCGATGTTCTTGCCCTTGGAGACGGTGACGGGGGCCTTGTGCCCCCGGCTGGTGTGGTTGACGACGCTCTTGCCCGTGCCGGCGACGATGACTTCCGCGCGGATGTAGTAGCCGTCGCCGGCGCTGTCGGTGATGTAGACCGTGTCGCCGTTGCGGTTGTTCCCGGTGGAGTGCTTGTCGGCGTTCCAGGTGACCTTCCCGCCGACCTTCCCGTCGAGACGCACCGTGATGGTCCTGGAGCCGTCCCGGTGCATGGTGTTGGCGAAGCCGTCGATCTTGGGCGCGGCGTGGGCGGCCGGGGCGGTCAGCGCGGCGCCGGTCAGAGCGAGGGAGGCGGCGAGGGTGACGGCTGCGGCGCTGCGGGCTGTGCGGGGCATGGAGGCGTGCTCCTTCTGGGGGCGGGGTCGGGTCGGCTGGGGCGGGTCAACCTGGTGAGCCGCTCGGGAACAACCCTAGGGAGCGGTGGAGCCGTCCCGGTGGACGTGACGGCAAATGAGGCGTTCCCGGGACGCCGACCTCGCTGACCTGCACAAATGTCGGATGCTTGGGACATCGGCGGTACGCGGGAGCCTCGCCGGGACGTCATGGGACGTGCCCCTGGGCCGCCGCCCGCCGCCCGATGCGCCTGCCGCCTTCCTCAGCCGCCTTGGACGGAACGTCCATCAGTCGGGGAATCCGAACGCAACCCCACCGCACTGTGCTGGACGAGCCCGGCCGGCACATCCGCAGAGCTGGTGTTCCGGCTCGTCGACTCCACGAGCTTCGCGCGGAGATCAGCCGCCGGCTCGCCCAGCACGATGGCGCTCAGAACCAGTTCGAGCATGACGCAGTCGTACGCGTCGTCCGTTCCGCCGTAGCGCTCGGGATCGCGCTCGGCCACGGCGTCGGTGATCCGCCACCCACCGTCGTCGACCGGCGCGAAGGTCGCCGCGAAGATCCCTCTGCCGGTCCAGCTCCGGTGCAGGAAGACGGTGTCGCCCTCGGTGAACACGTTCCACTTCTCGTCCATGCCGCGTGACGCGTAGCCGAGTTGAATCCGCTCCCACTCGTCGCCCGACCAGATTCGCTGGGGCGGTCGTGGCATCGGCCGAGGATCGGATATCGGCTGAAGGCGACGGGCGAGAGAGGACCGGGTGACGCGTTCTTCGGCAGGCATGCCGCGATCCTACGGAGCGACGGAACGCGGCGACTCCCTCTTCGCCCGCCCGCCCGCCCGCTCGCTCCCGCCCGTCACCCGTCCGGGTGGCCGAGGCGAGTGAGCGCCGCACCGCCCACACGGCCGGGACACGCTGACCCGAGACCTTTCAGGAGGACGCCGTGGACCTGCCGCCGATCTGCCCCCACTGCCCGGCCGGCCGGGTGCTCTGGCGAGACACCAGCCGAACCGCCCCGGCCCACCCGCACAGGTGGGTCTGGTACTGCGCCGGCTGCCGGAGGACATGGGAACCCACCCCCGAGCAGAAGGCGAGGCACCACCGTGTGCCGCCGGCGGGCCCGCGCGCTCGGGTGCACTAACTGACCGTTTCACAATGAAGCGTCGTAGTCAGACGTTGGCTGCGGGCTCGGACGTGGTCTCCGTCGCTCTCGATGGAAACATGTCCGAGCCTGCCGTCCCTGAAGAGTCGGCCAGGAGCGAGCGCGTCGTGGAGGTGGTGGCCGGAGCACCGCCGCGGTCCACCCCCGACCGTCATGCTGATGCGCTCACACGCCGATCGCCAACGCAGCCCCCATCAGGGCCATTCCCAGCCCTCCGTACAAAAGGGCTGCCACCTTGTGTGCGAACAGTGGCATGGTGCCCGGCAGATACATGAGGGTCGGCTCTCGCGGGTCAAGCTCCACCTTCACGGCCTGGCCGACTGAGATCCGCAACTTCTTCCCGTACAGCGAGCCCTTTATCACGCGCCCTTCGTGCACGACCGGTCCCAAGTGATAACGCGTCTCATCCGAGGAGAACCGGCCCGGCCCGTACCCGGAACACGGGACCTCCAGAGAGATCCGCCGCTGCCGACCCCGAACGTCAGACACCGACAGCGCTACCGCCCACACGACAGCCCCGGCTGCCAGAACAAGAACCACGAGCACGTTCGCCCACCCCAGTCTCAGAAACGAGCAAGTAGCAAGAAGTCGGGCTTCAGATCACGGGGCGCTGCAGAATCCCTGCTGTCCGCTCACACTCATCAAGCGAGTTCGCTGGTGAACAGACCCGCTGGTCGGGCTTCTTCCGCCACGATCTCGACGTGATCAGAGATCTCGTGCCCGACGACCTGTGGGCCCGCATCGCTCCGATTCTGCCACCCCCTCCGCAGCGGCGGAATCGGCATCCGGGACGACGCCGGACAGACGGACCGCACCACCCTGGCAGGCATCCTCTTCGTCCTGCGCACGGGTGCAGCCTGGCGTCGTCCACGGGACTGGACCGAGGCCGGCGTCTGGCCACGCCTGCATGCTGCGATCCTCGCCGAGCTGCGAAAGGCCGGACTCCTGGAGATGGACGACTGTGCCATCGACGGCTCATACGTCCTCAGTCTGAAAGGGGGAGCTCACACCGGACCATCGCCCGTCGACAGGGGCCGCCCAGGAAGCAAACACCACATCGTTCAAGAGACTCCGGATCCGCTGCGAGATGCGTGCTGATCTCCACCTCGGACTACGACAACTCGCCTGCGGCATCATCTGCCTTCGGAACCTCCGGGCGGACAGCCCTTAGTACTCCAGCCGTAGATCGTGATTTTGCTGGCGGTGGCGGTGGCGGTGGCGGTGGCGGTCAGGGAGCGGTGCGTGTCACCGGTGACCACCGGTGCATGGAGGCAGAAGATCAGCCAGCCGCGTCGTGGGCGCCGATGTCGCCGTCATTCGGGTGTGCCGTCGCCTCCGTGGGTATGGCTCGCATGGAGGAGTCCCGTACTGAGACACTTCCGCTGACGAGCACGCCGGTAGGCGCGCAGACTGCGGCAGCGGGGGATGAGCCACATTGGTCCGCACGAAATGGCTGGACAAGGGATTCCTGTTGTTCTATGGGGGGCTGGGCCTGCTGCTCGCGATCGCGGGTATCGGGCTCTTCTCCGCGGTTCGGGAGACCCGTGCCGACCTCGGGGCTCTGGAGAACTCCGGCAAGGCGTTCCTGAAAGCCCTCGGCTCAGGGCAGGGTGATGAAGCCTGCGCGCTCATGACCCGGACAGCGCGGTCCGAACTCGCTGCCGCCCAGCGCAAGGACACATGCCCGCATGCCGTCGAAGCGTTCATAGGCCCCTTGAGCGACGCGGAACGAGACGAACTGGCCGGCTCCTACGCATCCCGGTTCTTCCCGAGAGACGGCAGCCTCGGACACATAAACGTCGATGACAACCCTCTCCAGATCAGCGAGTTGCTGCTTTCCGAGGTCGACGGGAAGTGGCTGGTGGCCGAATGGCGTTAGCAGCCCGGCTATGAATCGTGATCTTCAGGGCTGATTCGTGGCTTGTCTGCGGTAATGGCTGGCCTGGGCTCGGGCCTGGTGGCGGCGCCTCCAAGCGGACCAGTGGAGCCGGTGGGCTGCATCGTGTACGGGCCGGACGAGGAGCGTCGTGAACAGGCGCTGAATCTCGTTGCAGGTCAGCGGGATCAGTCCGTCCGCGGCGGAGTGGCGGGCGTGTTCGTCGGCGCGGACGACGGCGAGGAAGGCGTGAGCGAGCATAGCCAGGGTGACCCAGCGAGACCAGGAGGTATAGCGGCGAACCTGGTGCTCGTCCAGCCCGGCCAGGCCCTTTCCGGCCTGAAATGTCTCCTCCACCCGCCACCTCGATCCGGCGACACGGACCAGCGTGGCCAGGGAGACCGGGGTCGGCGAGCAGCAGCGGTAGTAGGCGAGTTCGCCGGTGGTACGGTTGCGGCGGATCAGCAGCCGGTGGCTGCCGGGCCACCCTTCGACCAGGTCGATGACGGCCCAGTCATAGAAGCGGTGCCCCTTGGCGCCGGCCCCGGCCGACAGCTTCTGCCAGGCCCGCTTCGGCAGCTTCGCAGCCAGAGCGTCCGCACGGAACTTCCCCGCGCCGGTGGTGACTTCATGAGAGCAGGCAACGGCGAGCACGTAGCCGACCTGGCGATTTTCCAGCACGGAGGGCAGCGAGGGGTTGCCACCGTAGACCTCGTCGCCCGCGACCCAGCCCACGCGGTGCCCGGCGTCCAGGAACCGGCCGATCATGCGGGCGGCCAGCTCCGGCTTGGTCGCGAAGACGGGGTCCTCGCCCAGGCCCGCGGCCCGGCAGCGTTCCGGGTCACACGTCCACGAGCGCGGCACGTACAACTCACGGTCCACCGCCGCGTGCCCGCGCCCTCCCGCATAGACCAGGTAGACGGCGACCTGCGCGTTCTCAATCCGGCCCGCGGTACCGGTGTACTGGCGCTGCACACCGACGGTCTCGGTGCCCTTCTTCACGTCCCCGGTCTCGTCGACCACCAGCACCGCATCCTCGTGGTGCAGATACTCCAGCACGTACTCGCGCACGTCGTCGCGCACCGTATCGGCATCCCACTTGGCCCGACCGAGCAGGTGCTGCATACCGTCCGGAGTGGCCTCTCCGGCCCACTCGGCGATCGACCAGCAGTTCTTGCGCGGCAGGTCCGACAGCAGCCCCAGCACCAAGTCCCGCACCCGGCGCCGGGGTTCAACCCGCGCGAATCGGCCCGCGATCCGACCCATCAGGGCCTCGAACGCCTCCTGCCAGCGGGCAGGGTCTACGCTGCGACCTGCGGCCACCACATGATCTTCAGTCTTCACACACCGATGATCAGCGGTGGCCGTACCCGTCTCTCAGTCGCCCCAGCAGCAAGATCACGATCTACGGCTGGAGTATTAGGGGGTGTCCGGCGGGTCATGACCGAGGTCACGGCGTCCGGCACCGCACCTCAACGGCCGGAGTGGACACGGGATTCAACCGCGAACCCGGGGGAACCCTGAACTCCATGACCCGCCGGGCAAGAATCACTATCACCTCACCGACGCACTCGGCAGCGTCGTCACACTGGCCGCCGAAGCGGGCGCCAAGGCCAACAACACCTATGCCTACAGCCCCCGCGGCGTGCATTGCGCCGACGCGAGTGAACCGCTGGCGCAGTCCTACCGATTCGCGGACAGCTACCAGGATCTCACCGGCCTCCACCCTTTCACAGCCCGCTACGCAGCGACGGAATTCGGGAGTTTTGCCGCCGAAGGCTTTGTCAACAGGCAATTTCAGATCAGGAGACCCGTCATGATTGCCGTTCTCGTGCTCCTCCTGCTCGGAGTGCTGTTCGTCGCCATCGGAATCTATGCATCCCGGGCGCAGGGCAGAATGATCGCGGCGCGACAGGACGAGCGAAACGCGGTGGTCGCCAAGTCGGTCACCCGGGTCCTCTTTCTGGGGGTGGGCGGGGCCTGTCTCATCTCGGCCGCTGCGTATGCGGTGGGTGCGATCTCCAGGGGCTGATGGCGAGGTTCCAGATGCACGACGTCGGCGAGTGCCCCAAGCCTCTGGCGGGCAGGCCGAGTCAGACGGTGTCGAAGTCCCCGGTGCGGATGCCCGTGACGAAGGTGGCGAACGCGGCGGCGGGGATGCTGAGGACCGGGCCGCCGGGGTTCTTGGAGTCGCGTACGGGGACGATGCCCGTGGTGGACGCGGTGCGCGGGGCCCACTCGACGCAGGTGCCGCCGTTGTTGCTGTAGGAGGACTTGATCCAGTACGGGGTCGTCGTTTCGCTTGTCGTCACGGGGTGCCCTTTCGCAACCGGATGATGTGGGACCAGGAGCAGTGGGTCAAGCCGGTCGAACATCGGGCCATCAGGCCCGACACGTCTTCAAGGTTCCTCTTGAATATACGAGTTGACGCGGTCTTGCCACCAGAGGCTGATGGCCCGTGCAGGGGAGGCAGCTTCAACGCCACCGCCCCACCGCGCTCGGCACGGTGGGGCGGTGTTGGGGTGGGGCCGGTCAGACGGTGCCGAAGTCCCCGGCCCGGACGCCCGTCACGAAGGCGGAGAACGCGGTGGCCGGGACGCTGAGGACCGGGCCGGTGGGGTTCTTCGAGTCGCGTACGGGGACGATGCCGGTGGCGATCGCCGTGCGCGGGGCCCACTCCACGCAAGTGCCGCCGTTGCCGCTGTAGGAGGACTTGACCCAGTACGGGGTTGTGGTGTCGGTCGTCGTCACGGGGTGCCCTTTCGAAGCTGGTGGATCACATCCACGGATTCTGCCTGCGACAGAGACGCGGCCTGTAGCTGATGGTAGCTCCTCACCAGCGGCAATACGGAGGCCAGTTCGCGGTCCAGATGCCCTTGCGTTTCCGACTCGACGTAGGAGACCACGGACCGGTCCGGAAGGGTCAGCAGGTTCACCTGCCGATAGAAAGGGCGGCGCTCACCGAGACTGTACGGGGCGATCTGGAGGACGGTGTTCGACTGTCCGGCGAAGTCGATCAGATGCTGCAACTGCGCGTCCATGACGCCTGGTCCGCCAATCGGTCGACGGATGCAGCTCTCGTCTAACACCGCGATCAGCATGGGCGGTACGGACCGAGTCAATGCCGCCTGACGCTCCACGAGGAGCCTGACCTCTTCGTCTGCCTTCTCGCGGGTGATAACGCCTCGCTTGACAGCACCATCGGCCAGCGCTTGCGCGTACTCCAGTGTTTGAAGCGGACCAGGGATCACGCCAGACTCGAACAGTCTGATCTCAGCTGCTTTGCCCTCCAGTGCCAGGTACTCGGGGAACCCCTGCAACAGCACGCCGTACTTGATCTCGTTCCACTCGCGTTCGAACGACTCTGCCGTCCCCACGAACTGGAGTGCGACGTCAACGCCGATCGAGAACTTGCGAGTTGGCGGCTTGTTACTGGTTTCCACGCCCGAGACATGACGCCCCGTGTATCCGATCCGCTGGCCAAGGTCGTCCTGCTTCCAGCCCCGTGCCTCGCGTGCCTTGCGCAAACGCGCTCCGTAGGCCGCTTTCGGGCCTGCGTCAGGGTTCAGTTCCTTACGGTTTACCAACGTACCCCCCAAATCCGCCACGTTGAAGACGTATCGACAGTAGGCCACGCTCGGTCCCCCCGGTAGTCGTTTGGCTACAGAGAGGAGCGAAAGTGTGCGGTCAGAACGTTTGCCCGAATACCCATGAGCCCCCGGACCCGCCGGCCCCCGGCACCCTCGTGGTGGATACCGGTCACGGGGACCGGGTGGGGGAGTTCCGTGGGGTCGCCGGCCCCTACTGGTCGCTGCGCCCGCTGGGCGGCGGGACCGAGTGGGAGGCGGAGCCCCGGCGGGTCCGGCCCGCGCTGCTCATGGAGCAACTGCGGGCCAAGATCGCGCGGATGAACGCGCGCAGTCGCGGGGAAGTGCTGTGAGGGCCCGCAGGTCGCCGAAGCCCTTGGCCCGCTTGTCGGTGCGCGTCGCCCTCGCCCTGGGGGCGGCGGAAATCCGTCTGCGGCTGCGCTTCCCCCGGCTCACGCAGGCCCTCACTCCGCGCGCGGCGGCCGAACACGGCCCGCCCTGCGCCGAGTTGCGGCGCATCGAGTCGGACCCGGCCTACCGGGCCTTGTTCTTCGCGGAGTTGGACGCGGCGATCACGGACCGGGATGCGGAGCGCGAGGCGATGGTGCACGCCGTCGAGGCGGCGGCCGCTCGGCTGCGGAGCCTGGTGGTTCCCCCGGACAGCGGCGAGCGCGCCGCATGAGGGACGAGGTGTACGTGGCCGGGGTCACCGCGACGGCCGGTGGACGCACCCTCTCGCTCGGCGGGATCGTCGTGCCCCATCGTCGGCTCGTCCTCCGGTGGCTGCGCAGGCAGGCGCTGCGGCTCGCGGAAGGGCACGGGCGGGACCTGCCGACCGCTGCTTCCTGGCTGCGGGCGAGAGACGTGGGGCAGGTGACCTTTCACGGTTCCGACGCCCCGGAAGCGCTCCGGGCGTGGGCGGGTGACGACGAGCGCCAGGATCACGCGATACGGGCCCTGGAGTCGGGTTCGCCGGCGCTGCTCACGGTGGTCGACCCCGCTGTCGGACTGTGCGTGACCCTGGCCGGATGGCCCGTGTCCCCGGCGTGTCTCGCCCGGCATCCGCCGTCTGCCGGAGCCCCTCCGGAGCGGCCGCGGGCAGCAGCACCTGAGCGCATGCGCGACCGGCTGAACGCAGAGAACGGCCTGCCCGTCGCCCGGCTTCGTACCGCCCGTCCCTCCCCGGCATCACACAGAGAAGACCTGACGTGCTCCAGTGCACCGCCGTGACCGACGTACCGTTCTTCGAAGCGCTTCTGGCCCTCGCCACCATGGAGGGCGGTCCCGTGCACGCGCGGGACGTCGTGGAGCCGGCGGAGTTCCGGCTGTGCGAGCTGGGCGAGCACGAGGAGTCGACCGAGCACGCGGCCCACATCTGGACCGCCGACACCCGGGACGACCGGGACCTGTGGCTGTTGTGGACCGGCTCCGGCGCACGCCGTGTCCACCGGCTGGACGTCCTGCCCGTGTGCCCCGCCGTCCTCCGCCACCTGGCCACCGGGACCACCATCGGGTGCGTGTACTTCGACCACCACCCGGGGGCGCACTCCTTCTCCGTGACCGACCCCCTCGGCGAGCTGATCGCCGATCCCTGACAGCGGCCGGCGACCCGTGACCGTACCCCCTCATCTCATCCCATCGAACTGTGAAGAGGATTCCGCCCCATGAAGCAATGCACCGCCTCGGCCCTGCTGCCACCCCCGGAGCACGTGGTCCGACTTGCCGCTCCCGGCAGCCCGCCGGAAGCCGGACACGTACTCTGCGAACTCGGTGAGGGCCACGAGGGCGACCACGCGGCCATGCTGTGGGACGACGACGCGAACGACGAGGCCGTCTGGGCCCGTTGGAACGCGAACGGCACGAACCTCGCCGGGCTGCTGTGGTGCGTGGCGCCCGACGCCCGGGGCGAGAGCTCGTGCGGACTGTTCGCCAGGCACCCCTCCGGCCACGGGTGGGAGATCGTGGACGCCGCCGCCGACGAAGCGGCGGTGGAGGCGGCGCTCGCGGGGGAGTACCCGCACCTGTTCCCCGCGTAGAAGGAAGGGAAGGGGACGGGTCCGCCCCCATAGGGTCGGAGGCATGACGACACCCCTCACCGGCAGTGCCTTCGACTCGCTCAGCCTCGACGCCGTGCGCGATCAGGAGGCGTTGCGCCGGGTCTACGAACTCCCCAGCGACGCCGCCGTGCGCAAGCAGATCACCGAACTCACCGATCAGACGCGGCGGTTGATCGGCTGCTCGTCGCTGGTCCTGGTCGCCAGCGCGGACGCCGAGGGCAACTGCGACGTCTCCCCGCGCGGGGGCCCGGCCGGGTTCGTCGCCGTCCTGGACGCGCGGACGGTGGCGATACCGGACGCGACCGGCAACAAGCGGCTGGACACCTTTCAGAACGTCATCGCCACCGGACGGGCCGGGCTGCTGTTCGTCGTCCCCGGGCGGACCACGACCCTGCGGGTGAACGGCCGGGCCGTGGTCTCCACCCGTCCGGAGCTGCTGTCGCAGCTGACCGCCGTGGGCAAGCCGCCGGCCAGTGCGCTGGTGGTGGGGATCGAGGAGGTCTATCCGCACTGCCCCAAGTCGCTCCTGCGCAGCGGGGCCTGGAAGCCGGAGCAGTGGTTGTCGGCGGACGCCCAGCCGACCTCGGCCGAGGTGACGCTCGCCCAACTGCGGCTGCCGGAACTGACGATCGCGGACATCGAGCAGGTGGAGGCGGACTCGCTGAAGTACCGGTACGAGTAACGGGTCTGCGGTGAGCGTCAGTTGACGATGTATCAGGCCAGGACTCCGTACGGGACGGTGCTGCCCCCGTACGGAGTCCCGTCAGCGCTCGACGGGAGTGGCCGGGGCGATGGTGAAGGACTTCTCGACCAGTTCGGGCCGTGAACCGTCGTTGAGCCGGCGCTCCCACTGTGCGGCGACCTGGTCCCGTACCGAGGGCTCCATCCCGGCCGGGAGCACGTGCCGGTAGCGGGGGTCCTCGCCGAGGAGCACCTTGACCGTCCTGTCGTACACCGGCTCGGGATCGTACTGCTCGTGCGGGAACGCGATCTTCGAGTAGTCGAAGAGCCGCTGGGACGGGTCGTCGCGCCACTGCTTCCAGGTCTCGAACATCGTGTCGTTGAAGCCGGTCAGGAACGGGCCGGGGTTGATGGTCGCGACCGTGACGCCGAACTCGGCCAGCTCCTGGTCGAGCGCGTCCGCGAACGCCTCGACGGCATGCTTCGAGCCCGCGTACGCCCCGGTGAACGGGTCCACGGTGAGCCCGGCGACGGACGACATGAAGACGATCCGGCCACTGCGGCGCGCGGCCATCCTCCGGGCGAAGCCCTGGGTCAGCAGGACGGGCCCGAAGACGTTGACCTCGAACTGGCGGCGCAGCCGGTCGGCGGGGATGTCCACGGTGGAGCCGCCCTCGGAGACGCCCGCGTTGTTGAGCAGCACCTCCACGTCCCAGGCCCAGGCGTTCTCGCGGTCGTCGGGGTCGGTGACGTCGAGCTTCTCCACCCGCAGCCGCGCGCCGCGCTCCTTCGCCGCCTCGCGTACGGCGGTGACCTGGGCGACGATCTCCACGCCCGCGATGACGTCGTGCCCGGCCGCGGCCAGGCGCAGCGCGACCTCCTTGCCGAATCCGGTTCCCGCTCCGGTGATGAGGATCGTGCCTGCCATGCCGGTGCCGCCTTCCGCTGGTCGTTGGGTCGTGTGGTCGGTGGGTTGGTGGGTTGGTGGGTTGGTGCTCTTCTCGGCTTTACGGACTTTACGGGTGTATCGGGTGTCGTGCCGGGGTGTGGGTCGCCGGGGAGTGCGGTCGGGCGGCGCGGGGTGGGTGAGATCGGGGCGGCTCGGGGGAGCGCGGCCGGAGGCCCGGAGTGAGAAAACGTTCCTCCGGGCGGGTGAGGTTGGGGCCTCGGCCCGCCGTGTCGGCGTCCCCTCGCGCGAAGGGACGCTTTCAGTGGGTGGCAGGAACCAGTGTGATCAACTGCAAATGCCACCAAATAAGCACTATCCGGTCCATTCCGGTATGGGGTGGTCCGGGCCGGCCCCGGAGGTATCAGCCATGTCCCACGTCGGCGTCCCGCGCGGGACGGTACGAAAGCGCCGCTCGCTCGCGCTCCTCACGACGGGGGTGCTCACGATCCCGGTGCTCGCAGGGTGCAGCTCGGGCACCGAGGAGACCTCCAGGGGGGTCCCGCAGGACATCGCCGCCGCCACCCGCGACAGGGTCGCGGACGGGTCGACGGTGAACTGGGCGATCGACGCGCTGCCCGCCACCTTCAACGCCTTCCAGGCCGACGCCGACAGTGCCACCACCAAGATCACCGGGGCTCTGCTGCCCACGCTCTTCCCGATGGACGCGGCCGGGCAGCCGAAGCTCAACCCGGACTACCTGGAGTCCGCGAAGATCATCGAGCGCGAGCCGAAGCAGGTCGTGCTCTACAAGATCAACCAACAGGCGGTCTGGAGCGACGGCCGCGAGATCGGGGCCCCCGACTTCGTCGCCCAGTGGCGGGCGCTCAGCGGGAAGGACTCGGCCTTCTGGACCGCCCGCAACGCCGGTTACGAGCGCATCGAGAAGATCGAGCGCGGCGCGGACGACCTCCAGGTCAGGGTCACGTTCGCCAAGCCGTACGCGGACTGGCGCTCGCTGTTCTCGCCGCTCTACCCGAAGGAGGTCACCGGCTCGCCGGACGCCTTCAACGACGGGGCGCGCACCGCCCTGAAGAACACCGCGGGCCCCTTCCGGCTGAAGAGCGTGAGCAAGGCCAAGGGCACCGTCACCCTCGCCCGCGACCCCCGCTGGTGGGGCGAGAAGGCCAAGCTGGAGGGCCTCGTCTTCCGGGCTGTCGCCCCCAAGGACCGCACCAAGGCCCTCGCGGACGGGACCGTCCACGTCACGGACGTCGACCCGGCCACCGCCGACCGCATCGCCCTCGCCGCCCGCGACCGGGGCGGCAACGGACAGCCGCTCACCCACGGCCCCGGCTCCGACCTCACGCCCGCCGCCGCCCTGCGCTCCTGGGCGCTGGCCCACGGCTCCGACGAGGAACAGGCGGAGATCGCCCAGGCCGCCCGCGAGAAGAACCGCAAGGCCGTCGTCGCGTACGGGGCCGAGCAGAAGGCCCTGCGCAGTTACGCCGTACGCAAGTCCCTGGAGCCCGCCTACACCCAGCTCGCCCTGAACGGCGAGTCCGGCCCGCTCGCGGACGACCGGGTGCGCCGGGCGGTGGCCCGCGCCCTGGACCGGCAGGAGCTGGCCGAGGCCGTGCTCAAGCCGCTCGGGCTCCCGGCGAAGCCGCTCGGCAGCCACTTGGCCCTCGCCGGACAGCCCGGGTACAAGGACGGCAGCGGGGCGCTCGGAGACCAGAACACCAAGGAGGCCCAGGCCCTGCTGGCGGACGCCGGCTGGACCCGGGGCGGCGCGGCCGAGCTGCCCAAGGACACGAAGGCGGGCAGCGAGGCGGAGAAGAAGAAGGAAGAGGAAGAGGGCGAGGAGAAGTCGGAGAAGAAGGACGCGGGCGAGACGAAGAGCGAGAAGACCGAGAAGAGCGAGAAGGCCGACACGGAAGAGAAGGAAGAGAAGGAAGAGAAGGAAGAGAAGGAAGAAGAGGAGGCGGACGAGAAGAACGACAAGAAGGCCGACTCCGCCGCCGGTTCCGGCTCCCGGTCCGACTCCGCCCCCGACTCCGCCGCCTCCCGCGCCGAGGGCCTCTACATCGTCGGCGAGGACAACAAGCCGGGCGCGGCCCCCCTCCGGGGCACCGACTCCGCCGCCGCCTCCTCCCACGCCCTCGCCCCCGCTCACACGGCCGCCGTCCAGAGCCTCGCGGTGCTCCGTCAGGCCGGCGCGCTCCGGGAGGACGGCGACGCCGCCGGCGTACCCTCGCGGCTCGCGGCCCAGGACAAGCAGCCCGGCGGCGCGGCCGGTGCGTACGCCCCCGTGGGCACCGCCGCCCCCGCCCCCGCGTCGGTCAACGGGCCGCTGGGCAAGGACGGCAAGACGCTGACCCTGCGCTTCGTGCTCCCCTCCGGGCCCGGCTCGCAGTCGCTGCGCGCCGTGGGCGACCGGATCGCGGTGATGCTGGAGAAGATCGGGATCGGTACGGAGATCACCAAGGTCTCCGACGAGAGCTACTTCAAGGACCACGTCGCCTCCGGCGACTACGACCTGGCCCTCTACTCCTGGCCCGCCACCGCCTACCCCGCCACGGACGGCCGCCCGATCTACGCCAAGCCGGAGCCGGCCACCGACGGATCGCTCCTCGTCGAGCAGAACTACACCCGGGTCGGCACGGACCACATCGACCAGCTCTTCGACCAGGCCGTCGCGGAACTCGACGAGAAGGCCGGACGGGAGCTGATCAAGCAGGCGGACGCCCGGATCTGGGCCGCCGCCGGATCGATTCCGCTCTTCCAGCGCCCGCAGCTCGTCGCGGTGGACAAGAAGCTCGCGAACGTCGGAGCCTTCGGCTTCGCCGCCCCTCGCTACCAGGACATCGGGTTCACGGAGCGGCAGGCGGCCGGTTCCGCCGCGAACCAGAAGAATTAGCAGGTCAACGGCCTGACCAAGCTCAGAAGCTGCTCAAGAACCTTGCCCGTCGCCGCCGCGGCGGGCAAGGTGGTCCCTGCCCTGACCCGGGCCGTTCGTCTCTCCTCCCCGTCACACCCTCCACGCCTCCCACACCCCCGCACCCCCCGCGCTCGTCACTCGCGGCTGCGCCCGTACGCGCTCGCATCCGGCCTGCCCCCGGGCTCTTCTCCTGGCCCTCTTCGTGGCTCGGACTGTTCCTTGACAGCGGCTGAATATCGGCTGAATCACACCGGAAGACCGCCTCTGCGGTTCGGCCCGGGAAGCCCCGCACGCGCAGGGCCCGTACCATGGGACGAGCCGTGGCGTGCCGCCCGGCGGGCGTACGAGGACTCGAAGACCGACTGAGACGCCTGATCCCACGATCCGAGAGAAGCGCAAGCCACCCATGCCCACGCGCCACGACATCCGTAACGTAGCCATCGTCGCCCACGTCGACCACGGCAAGACCACGCTGGTCGACGCCATGCTCAAGCAGGCCGGAGCGTTCGCCGCCCACGCCGCCGAGCACCTCGACGATCGCATGATGGACTCGAACGACCTGGAGCGTGAGAAGGGCATCACGATCCTCGCCAAGAACACGGCGGTGAAGTATCACCCCAAGGACGGCGGGGACCCGATCACGATCAACATCATCGACACCCCCGGTCACGCCGACTTCGGCGGCGAGGTCGAGCGCGGCCTGTCGATGGTGGACGCGGTCGTGCTGCTCGTCGACGCCTCCGAGGGTCCGCTGCCCCAGACCCGCTTCGTGCTGCGCAAGGCGCTGGCCGCGAAGATGCCGGTCATCCTGTGCATCAACAAGACCGACCGCCCCGACTCCCGGATCGCCGAGGTCGTCGACGAGACGTACGACCTGTTCCTGGACCTCGACGCGGACGAGGACCAGATCGAGTTCCCGATCGTCTACGCCTGCGCCCGTGACGGCGTCGCCTCGCTGACCAAGCCCGAGGACGGCACCGTCCCGCAGGACAGCGACAACCTGGAGCCGTTCTTCTCCACGATCCTCTCGCACGTCCCCGCCCCGGAGTTCGACGAGGACGCGCCGCTCCAGGCCCACGTCACCAACCTGGACGCCGACAACTTCCTCGGCCGTATCGCGCTCTGCCGCGTCGAGCAGGGCGAGCTGCGCAAGGGCCAGACCGTCACCTGGATCAAGCGCGACGGCACCATGTCCAACGTCCGCATCACCGAGCTGATGATGACCGAGGCGCTCACCCGCAAGCCGGCCGAGGTGGCGGGCCCGGGTGACATCTGTGCCGTCGCCGGTTTCCCGGACATCATGATCGGCGAGACCCTGGCCGACCCCGAGAACCCGATCGCGCTGCCGCTGATCACGGTCGACGAGCCGGCCATCTCGATGACCATCGGCACCAACACCTCGCCGCTCGTCGGCAAGGGCGGCAAGGGCCACAAGGTCACCGCCCGCCAGGTGAAGGACCGCCTGGACCGCGAGCTGATCGGCAACGTCTCGCTCCGCGTCCTGGACACCGAGCGCCCCGACGCCTGGGAGGTCCAGGGCCGTGGTGAGCTCGCGCTCGCCATCCTGGTCGAGCAGATGCGCCGCGAGGGCTTCGAGCTGACCGTGGGCAAGCCCGAGGTCGTCACCAAGCAGATCGACGGCAAGACGCACGAGCCGATCGAGCGCATGACGATCGACTCCCCCGAGGAGCACCTCGGCGCGATCACGCAGCTCATGGCGACCCGCAAGGGCCGCATGGAGACCATGACGAACCACGGTTCGGGCTGGGTCCGCATGGAGTGGATCGTTCCTTCCCGCGGCCTCATCGGATTCCGTACGGAGTTCCTGACGCAGACCCGCGGCACGGGCATCGCGCACTCCATCTTCGAGGGCCACGAGCCGTGGTTCGGCGAGCTGCGCACCCGCCACAACGGCTCGCTGGTCGCGGACCGTTCGGGTTCGGTCACGCCGTTCGCGATGGTCAACCTCCAGGAGCGCGGTGTCATCTTCACCGAGGCCGGCACCGAGGTGTACGAGGGCATGATCGTCGGCGAGAACTCGCGCGCCGACGACATGGACGTGAACATCACCAAGGAGAAGAAGCTCACCAACATGCGTGCGGCCTCCGCGGACACCACGGAGAACGTGGTCCCGGCCCGCAAGCTCTCGCTGGAGCAGTCCCTGGAGTTCTGCCGCGAGGACGAGTGCATCGAGGTGACCCCGGCGACCGTGCGCATCCGCAAGGTCGTCCTGGACGCGAAGGAGCGCGGCCGCGCCGCGTCCCGCGCCAAGCGCTGACCCGCATCACCGTACGCACGCACCTGAGCGCCCCGCCACGGTCCCGCATCGATCGGTGACGCGGCGCCTCGCGGACGGCAGGCCCGGCCCCCTCCATCGGCAGCACGGAGGGGGCCGGGCCTTTTTGCGTCCGGTGAAGTACGGGGACATGTGCAGGCGGGAACACTATGCGGAGCCTCTTGCTCCAGTTGCTCGTTGTGTTCTCGCGTGCGCTTGATCCTCAGATGTTCCTCAACTCGCCTCCAGCACACGCCTGCTGGACTCAGGATGTGACGCAGCCGCGCCGATCGGTGAGGTGGGGGACGGGCCGCGAGGCATGACTATTCGCGGAAGCAAGGGGTGGGTCATGAAGAAGATCCTGGCAGTGGCGTTGGCCGGCGCCGCGATGTCGGCGGCCGTGGTGGCGCCCGCGTCCGCCGCGTCGGCGCAGGGCGTGCGCTGCAAGGCCAACGTCCCTGCGGGCACCCTCGCGGCGGCCGCGAAGAAGAGCTACTGCTGATCCGGTCCGCCCCACATCCCTGACGGCGCCTCAAGTTTTCCTCAAAAGACTTTCCCGCACAGGTCGTTGGGAAAATAATCGACCCGCCCGTGCCGCGTACCGGCGGTGCGGGCGGGTCGCGGGCGTCACCGCTGTTCGCCGGTGGACGGGGGCGGGGCACGCCCACCGGGAACCAGGGGCCTGCGATGCCCCCGAGGCCGGCTGAAGGCCGCCGGGGAAGCGCCGCCGGGCCTTCCGGGGCCTCACCCGCCCGCGCGCCCTGTCGGTCGGCCCGCACGGCCCGGCGGGACGTCGCGCCGGCGGTCCGAGGCGCTCGAAGGCGTTCCGAGGCGTTCGGAGTGCGTACGCGCCTCGGGCGAAAGCGTTGAGCGTGGGGCGTCGAAACGCAACCCGATTTCAATGGCGGAACGTCCGACTATCGGGCATCGCTCTCCGGAACATGTGTTAACGGTCCGTTTCGGCCGTGTCTGTCTGGTATCCCTTTGTCCGTATTTCGGGTCTACGCGCACGATTGATGTTGTCAAAACGAGACCCTATGAGTGTGGTTTACAGCCCGGCCGTACTTAATAGTTGGCTCCATTGAGCTCGGGTCAATGGGTCACGCACTGTGGGGAGTGCCGGCTCACGAGCGCACGGGGTACCGCTCTTTCCGTCTGCAGGGGTGTCGACGGACGACAGGTACCAGAACTGTTTACGTGGACTCACGAGGAGGAACCCATGCGTGGTGCTCTGAGCACCTGTGGGGGCGCGACGTCCTGGACGATGTGCCAGGCCGGTTTCGTTCATCGAGTATCGCCCGGCCCCGCCGTCAGCTTCGGCTGACGATTCTCGGCCCGTCCAAACCGCTCAACTCGCGTTCCCGGTAGTGAAACCCACTCCCGTCGGCGCTCCTTCCGGCTGCTCCGCTCTGAGGTGATCTCCATCAGGCGGCGGCCATGCCCCGCGACCGTCCCTCAGGGCGCTCCGTGGCACGGGATCGCCGTGCGTCAGGCGCGACGCACCGAGTGAAGTGAACTCGACCGTCGCCTACCCGATGTGGAGCGTCGGTACCCGACATCTGTGAATGGACACATCATGACCAGTCCAATTGAGGCCGAGGACGCCACGGCCTCTGTCGCCTTGGACAAGAAGCCCGCGGCGGAGACCACCGCCCCGGACGTGAAGGCACCCATCGGCCGGTCTCCGGGGCAGCTGATGTGGATGCGCTTCAAGCGCGACCGCACCGGCATGGTCTCGGCGGGCGTGGTGATCTTCTTCTTCGTCGTCTCCGCGCTCGCCCCGGTGATCGCGTCGCTCTACGGCAAGAACCCGTACACGCTCTACGCGCAGGAGCCGGACTATCCCTTCCTGCTGGACGACTTCGGTATGCCCGCCGGCTTCGGCGGTGTATCCGGGGACTTCTGGTTCGGCGTCGAACCCGACATGGGACGCGATGTGTTCACCATGCTGCTCTACGGCATGCGCACCTCGCTGTACATGGCGGTCGTGCTGACCGTGCTGAGCGTCGTCACCGGTGTCCTCATCGGCATGGTCAGCGGGTACTTCGGCGGTAAAGTCGACTACTGGCTCGGCCGCGTCACCGACTTCTTCCTCGCCTTCCCCAGCCAGCTGTTCTTCATCGCCTTCATGCCGGTCGTCGTGGCGCTCTTCGTCTCGCCCTCGGACGAGACACCCACCTATCTGCGCGCCACCGCGATCATCCTGGTGATGTGGTTCCTCGGCTGGATGGGCATGGCGCGTCTCGTACGCAGTTCCGTGCTTTCTCTGCGTGACCGGGAGTTCGTGGAGGCCGCGAAGGTGTCCGGCGCTTCACGGTGGCGGATCGTCCGCAAGGAGATCCTGCCGAACATCGTGACGCCGATCCTGGTGCAGGGCACCTACATGCTTCCCAGCGCCATTCTCTCCATCGCCTTCCTCTCCTATGTCGGTGTCGGGTTCGTCGAGCCGACACCGGACTGGGGCCGGATGTTCGCCCTTGCTGCTCGTGGGAACTACGAACAGAATCCGTCGTTCCTGCTCTTCACCGGCGTCGCGCTGGTGACCTTCGTCCTGGCCTTCAACCTTCTCGGCGACTCGGTCCGCGACGCGTTCGACCCCAAGACCGGACGATAGCGTCCACGTGCGGGGACGGCTGCCGCCCCCGCGCCGGGCAACCGGCTGGTCAGGCAGCATCTCTGGATATCAACCGACAGGCAGGTACACGAGTCTCATGAAGTCCATCAGAACGCGTTCCGCGCGCGCAGCGGTCGTCGCCCTCGCGGCGGGTTCGCTGGTGCTCACCGGCTGCTCCTCCAACGACGGTGGCAACACCAAGGACCAGTCCAAGACCAAGGAAGACGCCGCCAAACAGTCGAAGCCCGTCGAGTACGGTGACGCGGCCGCTTCCACCGGTCCTGCCAAAGAGGTGAAGGGCGCCACCCCTGGTGGCACCATGAACGTCTACCTGCAGGCGGACCTGACCCACCTGGACCCGGGCCAGATCTACGTCAGCGACGCCGGTCAGTTCTCGAACCTGATCCACCGCAAGCTGACGAACTACCAGGAGGACGCTGAGGGCAACCTGACGGTCGTCGGTGACATAGCCACCGACTCCGGCAAGTCCTCGGACGGCGGCAAGACCTGGACGTACACGCTGAAGGACGGCATCAAGGACGAGGACGGCAACGTCATCACGTCCGCCGACGTCCGCCACTCGGTCGAGCGCCTGTACTCCAAGGTCATCTTCGACGGTCCGTCGTTCCTCCAGACCTGGCTCTCCGGCTCCGACTACCGCAAGGCGCTGCCGGACGGCCCGTACAAGGGCAAGCACCTGCCGGACTCCGTCCTGGAGACCCCGGACAAGAAGACGGTCATCTTCCACTTCGACAAGCCGCAGCCGGACCTCCCGCAGGCCCTGGCCATGGCCGGCTACGCCATCGTGCCCGAGAAGCAGGACACGAAGGAGAAGTACGACAAGGCCCCCAAGGCTCTTGGTCCGTACAAGCTGGTCGAGTACAAGTCCGGCAAGTCCATGAAGCTGGCCAAGAACGAGAACTGGGACCCGAAGACCGACGCCGTTCGCCACCAGTACGTGGACGGCTACGACTTCACCACCACGATCGAGCAGGCCAGCCAGACGAAGCGTCTGATCGCCGACCAGGGCGAGGCCAAGAACGCGATCCAGTTCACGACCTCGGTCGACCCGGCCCAGATCAAGGACGTCGTCGGAGACCCCGCGGTCAACAAGCGCACGATCAAGGGCTTCCAGCCCTACGTGTGGCAGACGACCTTCAACCTGGACCGCATCAAGGACAAGAAGGTCCGCGACGCCATCACCTACGCGCTCCCGAACCAGAGCATGCTCCAGGCTGACGGCGGCAAGTACGGCGGTGAGCTGGCCGGCGGTCTGCTCGCCCCGACCCTGCCGGGCTACGACCCGAACTACGACCCGTTCGGCAAGCAGAAGAAGCCCAACGGTGACATCGCGAAGGCCAAGGAACTGCTCAAGGAGGCGGGCTTCAAGGAAGGCACCAAGCTGACCTACGCCTACGCCAACACCCCGCGTGGCCAGAAGCAGCAGGTCTTCGTTGCGGACGCGCTGAAGAAGATCGGCATCGACCTCCAGTCGAAGGAGATCGACTCCGCGAGCTTCTACGAGCAGATCGGCAAGGTCGACAACAAGTTCGACCTCTACACCATCGGCTGGGGCCAGGACTGGCCGTCGCCCTCCACGGTGATCACCCCCGTCTACGACGGCACCCTGATCGCTGACGGTGCGCCGAACTACTCGCACATCAACGACGCCAAGGTCAACGAGCTCATCAAGAAGGCCGTGACCCAGGAGCCGGAGGAAGCCGCGAAGACGTGGGAAGAGGCTCACCACCGCATCGTGGAGGAGATCAACCCCGCTGCCCCGGTCTACTACGCGAAGCAGCTCCAGCTCTTCGGCTCGAACATCGGCGGCGCCCGCTACAGCACCAACTCCAGCTACATCAACATCAACGACCTGTACCTGAAGAAGCCGTAACCAGGAACCGTGCCTGAATCCGTGGGGGCGCGCGCCAGGCGGAGCGCGCCCCCACGGACTTTCACCCCTCACTACCCGCCGTATCCGAAGAGAGCAGCCTCCCGCGATGCTTCAGTTCCTCATCCGCAGGTTGACCGGCGCAGTCGTCATCTTGTTCCTGATCGGCGCCTTCACCTTCTTCCTGTTCTACACAATCCCTCAGGACTTCGCCCAGCTCTCCTGCGGCAAGAACTGCTCGCCGGAGAACATTGCGGTCATCCGCGAGAATCTCGGCTTGGACAAGCCGATCACCACTCAGTTCTGGGACTTCATGTCCGGCATCGTCGTCGGTCGGGACTTCGCGGTGGGGCACTGCTCGGCTCCCTGCCTGGGGCAGTCCTTCAGTAGTGGCGAGTTCGTCTGGGACTCGATCATGGACCGCTTTCCGCTGACACTGTCGCTGACCATCGGCGGTCTGATCATCTTCCTGATCCTTGGCCTCGGCTCGGGCCTGCTCGCCGCCTGGAAGCGCGGCACGGCGATCGACAAGGCCGTCAGCGGTGCGTCGATGGTGCTCAGCTCGTTCCAGATCTACTTCCTCGGTCCGCTGGTACTCACCATCTTCGTCTTCAGCACGGGCTGGTTGGAGAATCCCAAGTACTACCCGTTCATGGACGACCCGATCAAGTGGGCTGTCGGCCTGCTGATCCCCTGGGCCGTCATGGCGACCATCTTCACCGCGCAGTACACTCGTATGTCGCGCTCCACGATGATCGAGCAGCTCCAGGAGGAGCACGTCCGTACCGCCCGTGCCAAGGGCATGCCGGCGAGGTACGTCTTCTTCCGCTACGCCTGGCGCGGGTCGCTCGCCCCCATCGTCACCATCCTCGGCATGGACCTCAGCTCACTGCTCGCGGGCGGCGTGGTCACCGAGTTCACCTTCGACCTCGCGGGCATCGGACGCCTGGCGGTGGACTCCTCGCTGACCAAGGACCTTCCCCTCACCATGGGGGTGATGTTGTTCGGGGCCTTCTTCATCCTGATCCTGAACATCGTCGTGGACCTCACCTACGCCTACATCGACCCGCGCGTGCGCCTCGCCTAGGAGAACGACCGTGACCACACTCACCAAGACCGAGGACAAGCCGGCCCCGACCGGGCCCGAAAGCTTTCTCTCGGTGCGCGACCTGAGGGTGCGGTTCTCCACCGAGGACGGCATCGTCAAGGCGGTCGACGGCCTCTCCTTCGACGTCGAACGCGGCAAGACGCTCGGCATCGTCGGGGAATCGGGTTCCGGCAAGTCCGTGACCAACCTCGCCGTCCTGGGGCTGCACAACCCGCAGAGCTCCCAGGTCGAGGGAGAGATCCTGCTGGAGGGCAAGGACCTCCTGAAGTCCTCCGAGAAGGAGATGGAGAGGCTTCGCGGCAACAAGGTCGCGATGATCTTCCAGGACCCGCTGACCGCGATGTCCCCGTACTACACCGTGGGCCGTCAGCTCTCCGAGCCGTTCCGCAAGCACACCGGCGCCTCCAAGAAGGAGGCGAAGGCCCGGGCCATCGAGATGCTGACCAAGGTCGGCATCCCGCAGCCCGCGACGCGCTTCGACGACTACCCGCACCAGTTCTCCGGCGGTATGCGCCAGCGCGCCATGATCGCCATGGCCCTGATGTGCGACCCCGACCTGCTGATCGCCGACGAGCCGACCACCGCGCTCGACGTGACCGTGCAGGCCCAGATCCTGGACCTGCTCAAGGACCTCCAGCAGGAGTTCGGCTCCGCGATCATCTTCATCACCCACGACCTGGGCGTCATCGCCAACATGGCGGACGACCTGCTGGTGATGTACGCGGGCCGGGCCGTGGAGCGCGGCAGCGTCCGTGAGGTGCTGCGGGCGCCCCAGCACCCGTACACCTGGGGTCTGCTGAGCTCGATGCCTCGCCTGGGGGGCGACATCAGCGAGGAGCTCGTGCCGATCCCCGGGTCGCCGCCGAGCCTCCTCAACCGGCCGACGGGCTGCCCCTTCCACCCGCGGTGCGCGTTCACCGACCGGGTCGAGGGCTCGCGGTGCAGCGGTGAGAAGCCGCTGCTTCCCGAGGGCAGAGCCGCCGCGTGCCACCTCACCCCGGGGGAGAAGCAGTCCATCTTCATCGACCAGATCAAGCCTCGGCTCGGCTAGGGAGACGCACAGACATGAGTAACAACGTCGCCCTGCCGGATCAGCAGGGCTCCACGGAGAAGGCCGGCGAGCGCCGCGAGCTGCTCTCCGTCGAGAAGATGGCCATGCACTTCCCGATCTACGGGGGGTTCCCCTTCAAGCGCCAGGTCGGCGCGGTGAAGGCGGTCGACGGCATCGACCTGACGGTGTACGAGGGCGAGAGCCTCGGCCTCGTGGGCGAGTCCGGCTGCGGCAAGTCGACCACCGGCCGCATGATGACCCGGCTCCTGGAGCCCACCGGCGGGAAGATCACGTACGCCGGCAAGGACATCACGCACGCCGGCCGCAAGGAGCTCGCTCCCATCCGGTCCGAGATCCAGATGATCTTCCAGGACCCGTACTCCTCGCTCAACCCCCGGCAGACCGTCGGCACCATCATCAAGAGCCCGATGGAGGTCAACGGCATCAAGCCCCCGGGGGGCCGGGAAGCCCGGGTGCGGGAGCTGCTGGAGCTCGTGGGCCTCAGCCCCGAGCACTACAACCGCTTCCCGCACGAGTTCTCCGGCGGCCAGCGCCAGCGCATCGGCGTCGCCCGGGCCCTCGCGCTCCAGCCGAAGCTGATCATCGCCGACGAGCCGGTCTCGGCCCTCGACGTCTCGATCCAGGCCCAGGTGATCAACCTCCTGCAGAAGGTGCAGCGGGAGATGGGCATCGCGTTCGTCTTCATCGCGCACGACCTGGCGATCGTCCGGCACTTCTCCGAGCGCGTCGCGGTGATGTACCTCGGCAAGGTGGTGGAGGTCGCCGACCGCGACTCCCTCTACAACCGCCCCCGGCACCCGTACACGCACGCCCTGCTCTCGGCCGTGCCCGAGGCGAACGTCGACAGCGGGGCCAAGGAGCGCATCCGGCTGGAGGGCGACGTGCCCTCGCCGATCATGCCGCCGTCCGGCTGCCGTTTCCGCACGCGCTGCTGGAAGGCGCAGGACAAGTGCGCGACGGAGGAGCCGCCGCTCGTCCAGATCGGCGGCAACAAGGCAGGTCACCTCACGGCCTGTCACTTCCCGGAGGAGCCGACTACGGAGGGCCGTGACCAGGATGTGGTCATGGACCCGGCTCTCGTCGCGCTGGAGGAGGAGCAGGACGCGAAGCACTGAGGCGGACGACGCTTCGGCGCGTCGCCCCGCACGACCGCCCGGTCACCTTCGTGGTGACCGGGCGGTCGTGCGTTCTCGCGCTTCTCCGTCCGGCGCCGACCGTGCCCGTTCCCGAGGCGTTCGGCTACGGCGCGCTCCTCCCCGTACGGCGGAAGCAGACATGCGGTAAGGGGCTGTATGGGGTGATATGAGGCATTGAGCTACTCGATGACTCTAGGAGGCACTTCATGCGCGGAGCCACACGGGCCAGGTGGGCCGCATGTGCGGTGGGCGTCGCCCTGGTAGCGACGGCCTGCGGCGGCGGGGGCGACAGCGGCGGTGGCAGTGGCGCCGACGGGATCGTCAGCTCCTCCTGGGGCGACCCGCAGAACCCGCTGGAGCCCGCGAACACCAACGAGGTGCAGGGCGGCAAGGTCCTCGACATGGTCTTCCGGGGGCTCGTCCGGTACGACCCCAAGACCGGCGAGGCGCAGAACATGCTCGCCGAGTCCATCGAGTCGAGCGACGCCCAGAACTTCACGGTCAAGGTGAAGAGCGGCTGGACCTTCTCCAACGGCGAGAAGGTCACCGCCAAGTCCTTCGTCGACGCCTGGAACTACGGCGCGGCGCTGAAGAACAACCAGAAGAACGCCTACTTCTTCCAGTACATCGACGGCTACGACAAGGTCCACCCCGAGTCCGGCTCGGCCTCCGCCGACACCCTCTCCGGCCTCAAGCTCGTCGACGAGCTGACCTTCACCGCCAAGCTCAGCCAGAAGTTCTCGCTGTGGCCCGACACCCTGGGCTACTCGGCCTTCGTACCGCTGCCAAAGGCGTTCTACGACGACCACGACGCCTGGCTCTCCAAGCCCGTGGGCAACGGCCCGTACACGATCGACTCGTACGCCAAGGGCTCGTCGATGAACCTGCGGCGCTGGGACGACTACCCGGGCGACGACAAGGCGAAGAACGGCGGCGTCGACCTCAAGGTCTTCACCGACAACAACACCGCCTACACCTCGCTGACCTCCGGCAACCTCGACCTGGTCGACGACGTGCCCGCCTCCCAGCTCCGCAACGTCGAGCAGGACCTCGGCGACCGGTACATCAACACGCCCGCCGGCATCATCCAGACCATCTCCTTCCCGTTCTACGACAAGGAATGGGACACCGACGACGCCCGCAAGGTCCGCCAGGGCCTCTCCATGGCGATCAACCGGGCGCAGATCACCGACCAGATCTTCCAGAAGACCCGCACCCCCGCCTCCGACTGGACCTCCCCGGTCCTCGGCGACGACGGCGGCTTCAAGAAGGGGCTGTGCGGCAAGGAGTGCACGTACGACAAGGCCGCGGCCAAGAAGCTGATCGACGAGGGCGGCGGCATCCCCGGCGGTCAGCTGAAGATCTCGTACAACGCGGACACCGGCTCCCACAAGGAGTGGATCGACGCCGTCTGCAACAGCATCAACAACGTCATGGGCGACAACCAGGCGTGCGTCGGCCGTGCGGTCGGCACCTTCGCGGACTTCCGCAGCCAGGCGTCCACCCAGAAGTTCGAGGGCCCCTGGCGCGCGGGCTGGCAGATGGACTACCCGCTGATCCAGAACTTCCTCCAGCCGCTGTACTACACCAACGCCCCGTCCAACGACGGCAAGTGGAGCGACGAGAAGTTCGACGACCTGGTGGACAAGGCGAACGCGGAGACCGACAAGGCGAAGGCCATCACCACGTTCCAGGACGCGGAGAAGGTGCTCGTCGAGCAGATGCCGTCCATCCCGCTCTGGTACCAGAACGGCAGCGCCGGCTACTCGGAGCGGGTCGACAACGTCGAGCTGAACCCGTTCAGCGTGCCGGTCTACACGGACATCACGGTCAACTGACCCGCTGAGACCGGCCGGCCGGGGCGCCCAGTGCGCCCCGGCCCCGGTCCATTCGCCCGTCCGTCCGTTCGCCCGCTTGCCCGTCCGTCCGCTCGCTCGCCGGCCCGCCCGGCCGCCTGCCCGTCCTCCCGCTCGCTCGCCACGACCCCCGGAGCCCCTCATGGGACGTTATGTGATCCGGCGGCTGCTGCAGATGATCCCCGTCTTCTTCGGCACCACGCTGTTGATCTTCCTCATGGTGAACGTGATGGGCGACCCCATCGCGGGCCTCTGCGGCGACCGCCAGTGCGACCCGGCCACCGCCGCCCAGTTGCGCTCCGAGTTCGGCCTCGACAAGCCGGTGTGGCAGCAATACCTCACGTACATGGGGAACCTCTTCACCGGCGACTTCGGCACCGCGTTCAACGGGCAGAAGGTCACCGAGCTGATGGCCACCGCCTTCCCCATCACGATCCGGCTCACCATCGTCGCGATCGTCTTCGAGATCGTCATCGGCATCAGCCTCGGCGTCGTCACCGGCCTGCGGCGCGGCCGGCCCGTCGACACCACGGTGCTCGTCCTGACCCTGATCGTCATCGCCGTCCCCACCTTCGTCACCGGCCTGCTGCTCCAGCTCCTGCTGGGCGTCAAGTGGGGCATCATCAAGCCCTCGGTCTCCCCGGACCCCACCGTCGACGAGCTGCTCGTCCCCGGGCTCGTCCTCGCCTCGGTCTCGCTCGCCTACGTCACCCGGCTCGCCCGGACCTCGATCGCCGAGAACGCCCGCGCCGACTACGTACGCACCGCGGTCGCCAAGGGCCTGCCCCGGCGGCGGGTCGTCGTGCGGCACCTGCTGCGCAACTCCCTGATCCCCGTCGTCACCTTCATCGGCACCGACGTGGGGGGCCTGATGGGCGGGGCCATCGTCACCGAACGGATCTTCAACATCCACGGCGTCGGCTATCAGCTCTACCAGGGCATCCTGCGCCAGAACTCCCAGACCGTCGTCGGGTTCGTGACGATCCTGGTCCTCGTCTTCCTGGCGGCCAACCTGATCGTCGACCTCCTGTACGCCGTACTCGACCCGAGGATCCGCTATGCCTGAGCCGCAGACACCGGACGAAGCGATCTCCCAGGCGGGAGCCGGCGGCCCCACGGACCTCGCCATGGAGGAGGGCGCCAGCCTGGAGAAGAGTCCGGACGGACCCGACGGCGCCGGACCGGCCGGCAAGCCGCGCAGCCTCTGGTCGGACGCCTGGCGCGACCTGCGGCGCAACCCGGTCTTCATCATCTCCGCGCTGGTCATCCTCTTTCTGGTGATCATCTCGATCTGGCCCTCGCTCATCGCGAGCGGCGACCCCCTCCAGGCCAACCTGGACGACGCCCAGAAAGGCTCGCGGCCCGGCCACCCCTTCGGCTTCGACCCGCAGGGCCGCGACGTCTACACCCGGGTCGTCTACGGCACCCGGACCTCGGTCACGGTCGGCGTCTGCGCCACCCTCGGCGTCGCGATCCTCGGCAGCGTGCTCGGGGGTCTGGCGGGGTTCTTCGGCGGCTGGTGGGACTCGATCCTCTCCCGCCTCACCGACGTCTTCTTCGGCATCCCCGTCATCCTCGGCGGCCTGGTCTTCCTCTCCGTGGTCACCAGCTCCACCGTCTGGCCCGTCGTCGGCTTCATCGTCCTGCTCGGCTGGCCGCAGATCGCCCGCATCGCCCGCGGCTCGGTGATCACCGCCAAGCAGAACGACTACGTCCAGGCGGCCCGCGCGCTCGGCGCGTCCAACTCCCGGATGCTGCTGCGCCACATCACCCCCAACGCCATCGCGCCCGTCATCGTCGTGGCGACCATCGCGCTCGGCACGTACATCTCGCTGGAGGCGACCCTCTCCTTCCTCGGGGTCGGCCTGAAGGACCCGGCCGTCTCCTGGGGCATCGACATCTCCGCGGCCTCCAACTACATCCGCAACGCCCCGCACATGCTGCTCTGGCCGGCCGGGGCGCTGGCGATCACCGTGCTCGCGTTCATCATGCTCGGCGACGCGGTGCGCGACGCCCTCGACCCCAAGCTGCGCTGAGGAGCCGGTTGCCATGTTGCTCGAAGTGCGCGATCTGCACGTGGAGTTCCACACCCGCGACGGGGTGGCCAAGGCCGTCAACGGCGTCGACTACTCGGTGGCCGAGGGCGAGACGCTCGCCGTCCTCGGGGAGTCCGGCTCCGGCAAGTCCGTCACCGCGCAGGCGGTCATGGGCATCCTCGACATGCCGCCCGGGAAGATCACCGGCGGCGAGATCCTCTTCAAGGGCCAGGACCTGCTGAAGCTCAAGGCCGAGGAGCGGCGCAAGATCCGCGGCCGGGAGATGGCCATGATCTTCCAGGACGCGCTGTCGTCCCTGAACCCGGTCCTCACCGTGGGCCAGCAGCTCGGCGAGATGTTCGTCGTCCACCGGGGCATGTCCCGCAAGGACGCCAGGGCCAAGTCCATCGAGCTGATGGAGCGGGTCCGCATCCCCGCCGCCAAACAGCGGGTCGGCGACTACCCGCACCAGTTCTCCGGCGGGATGCGCCAGCGCATCATGATCGCCATGGCGATGGCGCTGGGACCGTCCCTGATCATCGCGGACGAGCCGACCACCGCCCTCGACGTGACCGTGCAGGCCCAGGTCATGGACCTGCTCGCGGAACTCCAGCGCGAGCTGAACATGGGCCTCATCCTGATCACCCACGACCTCGGCGTGGTCGCGGACGTGGCGGACAAGATCGCGGTGATGTACGCGGGCCGGATCGTCGAGAGCGCCCCCGTCCACGAGATCTACAAAGCGCCCGCCCACCCGTACACCAAGGGCCTGCTCCAGTCGATCCCGCGCCTGGACCAGAAGGGCCAGGAGCTGTACGCGATCAAGGGCCTGCCGCCCAACCTGCTGCGCATCCCGCCCGGTTGCGCGTTCAACCCCCGCTGCCCGATGGCTCAGGACGTGTGCCGCAGCGATGTGCCGCCGCTCTACGAGGTGGACGGACACCGCCGGAGCGCCTGCCACTTCTGGGAGGAGACGCTCGATGCACGCTGACCACTCCGGCCGCAGGTCGGCGCGCGAAGAGGGCCAGGCGGCCTCCACCCTGCTGACCAAGGCACGGCAGGGAACGGCGTACGCGAACGGCGACCCGATCCTGGAGGTCCGCGACCTCGCCAAGCACTACCCGCTCACCAGCGGCATCCTGTTCAAGAAGCAGGTCGGCGCGGTCCGTGCCGTCGACGGCGTCGACTTCGACCTCCACGCGGGCGAGACGCTCGGCATCGTGGGGGAGTCCGGCTGCGGCAAGTCGACCGTGGCGCGGATGCTCGTCCACCTGGAGCAGCCCACCGCCGGCACGATCCGCTACAAGGGCGAGGACATCTCCCGGCTCTCCGGGCGGGCGCTGAAGGCGGTGCGCCGCAACATCCAGATGGTGTTCCAGGACCCGTACACCTCGCTGAACCCGCGGATGACGGTCGGGGACATCATCGGAGAGCCGTACGAGATCCACCCCGAGGTCGCCCCCAAAGGCAGCCGCCGCCAGCGGGTCCAGGACCTGCTGGACGTCGTCGGGCTCAACCCGGAGTACATCAACCGCTATCCGCACCAGTTCTCCGGCGGCCAGCGCCAGCGCATCGGCATCGCCCGCGGCCTCGCGCTCAACCCGGAGATCATCGTCGCCGACGAACCGGTCTCCGCGCTCGACGTCTCCGTACAGGCCCAGGTCGTCAACCTGCTGGACCGGCTCCAGGCGGAGTTCAGCCTCAGCTTCGTCTTCATCGCCCACGACCTCTCCATCGTCCGGCACATCTCGGACCGGGTCGGGGTGATGTACCTCGGCCGGATCGTGGAGATCGGCTCCGACGCGGAGATCTACGACCACCCCACGCACCCGTACACGCAGGCGCTGCTCTCCGCCGTCCCCGTACCGGACCCGGAGGCCCGCGCCCACCGGGAGCGGATCATCCTGCACGGCGACGTGCCCTCGCCCGCGAACGTCCCTTCCGGCTGCCGCTTCCGCACCCGCTGCTGGAAGGCTCAGGAACGCTGCGAACTGGAGGTGCCGCTGCTGGCGGTCCCGGCGGAGTTCCGCCTGGTGGACAGCCCGGCGCGGCACGACTCGGCGTGCCACTTCGCGGAGGAGAAGCGCGTGGTGCCGCCGGAGGGCGAGCTGGGGGCGTCGGGGCGCGGACCGGGGCCGGACGTGGAGGAGCCGGGGACGACGACGCGTGGGCGGCCGGTGGAGGAGCCGGGGGCTTCCCGGGACGGCGAGGAGCCGCCGCCCGAGCCGCTGGGGCGGGCGGACACGGGGCCGCTGTCCGCGCCGGACGTCGAGCCAGGGCCGCTGTCGGAGCCGCCTCCGCCGGACCTGGGTGAGCCTCCGGAGCCCGGGGAGCCGCGTTAACAAGCAGGCAACTCCACCGTCGCCACACCGATATACGAACGCCCCATGCTGAACAGCGTACGGCCGTGCGGGTGCCGTGGACCGGCCGGAGCGGCTTCTCGTCGCTCCGGCCGGTTGGCCGTGTCCCCCCGGGCGCCCCGGCGCGGGTCCGGCGGCCGGCTCAGGTGCGGGGCAGGCCCAGGGAGCGCTTGAGGAAGTCCACCTGGAACAGCAGCAGGTTCTCCGCCACCTGTTCCTGCGGGGTCATGTGCGTCACCCCGCTCAGCGGCAGCACCTCGTGGGGGCGGCCGGCGGCCAGCAGGGCCGAGGACAGGCGCAGGGCGTGCGCCACCACCACGTTGTCGTCCGCCAGGCCGTGGACGATCATGATCGGGCGGACCTGGCCGGCGGCCTCCGACAGCCCTTCGTCGGTGACCAGCGAGTTGTGCGCGTACACCTCGGGCTGCTGCGCCGGGTCGCCGAGATAGCGCTCGGTGTAGTGCGTGTCGTACAGCCGCTGGTCCGTCACCGGAGCGCCCACGATCGCCGCGTGGAAGACGTCCGGGCGGCGCAGCACCGCCAGTCCCGCCAGGTACCCACCGAAGGACCAGCCCCGGATCGCCACCCGGGACAGGTCGAGCGGGAACCGGTCCGCGAGCCCGTGCAGCGCCTCGACCTGGTCCTCCAAGGTCAGTGCCAGGTCGTTCAGTACCGCCTTCTCCCAGGCGGGCGAGCGGCCGGGCGCGCCCCGGCCGTCCGCCACGATCACCGCGAAGCCCTGGTCGGCGAACCACTGCGAGGTCAGATGCGCGTTGTGGGAGGCGACCACCCGGCGGCCGTGCGGACCACCGTAGGGGTCCATCAGGACCGGAAGCGGACCGTCCGACTCCTGGTAGCCCGTGGGGAGCAGCACGGCGCACGGAATTCGCCGTGCGCCCCCCTCGGTGAGCGTGACCCGGGCGGAGATCACCGGCTCCTGGGCGTGGCTCGCGATCCGGACCAGCCGCTTGCCGTCCCGCACCACCCAGGCGACCGACCCGGGCTCGTCCGGCGTGGCCGAGACCAGCACCGTCAGGTCGCCCGAACGGACCGCGGAGTGCACACCCACCCCTTCGGAAATCCGCTCGATTCCCAGCTCGTTGACCCGGTACACATGGCTCTCGCCGATCTCCGGCTCCGCGGCCTCCTCACCCGCCACCGCGGAGACGAGGATGTCCGAATCACCGATGTCCAGCACGGCCCGGATGTGCAACTGCGCCCCGGTCAGCGGCCGGTCGCCCACGGCCAGCACCCGCGCCCCGCCCTCGTCCACGATCCGCACCAGCCGCCCGTCCGGCGCCCACGCGGGCACTCCGCCGAACAGATCCAGCCATGCAGGGTCCTCGTCCACATGGACCGTCCGCGTCGTACCGGTCTCCGTGTCCACCGCCAGATACCGCTGGCTGCGCTGATCACGGGCCTGTACGAGCAGCAGCGGCGCGCCCGCCGAGGACCAGTGCACCTGGGCCAGGTACGGGAACGCCGCCCGGTCCCAGACCACTTCCCGGCGGCCCCCCTCCAGGTCCAGCACGAAGAGCCGCACCTCGGCGTTGGGCGTCCCCGCCGCCGGGTAGGCCACCTCGGCCGGCCTGCGTTCCGGGTGCGCCGGGTCCGCGATCCACCACCGCTGTACGGCGCTCTCGTCGGCCCGCGCCACCAGCAGCCGGTCCGAATCGGGCGACCACCAAAAGCCCCTCAGCCGCTGCATCTCCTCGGCCGCGATGAACTCCGCCAGGCCGTAGGTGACATGGGAGCCCTCCGGCTCGGCCAGCGCCCGGTCACCGTCGCCGTCCGCGCCCACGACCCGCAGCGCGCCCTTGGAGACGTACGCGACGAGACGCCCGTCCGGGGAGGGGCGCGGGTCGATCACCGGACCCGGAACCGGCAGCGCCCGCGCCGTACCGGCCCGCAACCCGGCCACGTACACCTTCCCCGACAGGGCGAACGCCGCCAACTCCGCCGCCGCGTCGACCGCGTAGGAGACGATGCCGGAGGACCCCTCACGGGTCCGCTCGCGCCTGGCCTGCTCCTGCGGCGACAGCTTTTCCTCCGAACCCCCCAACAGCGCCTGCGGATCGGCGACGAGGCGCTCCTCGCCGGTGGCCGGGTCGAGCACCCACAGCCGGTTGGTCCGGTCGGTTCCCGAAGTGGAGCGCAGGAAGATCACGCGCGTCTCATCCGATGAGACGGTGAAGGCGCGCGGTGCGCCGAGAGTGAACCGCTGGGTCCGCGCGTGCTGGCGGGGAAATGACAGCTTCTCTGAGGTCATGGCTCTGAACTTAGCCTCGGTCGGCGGTTCGTGCGCCCCTCGTGCTGCTGTGCCCCGATCAATGCGGTGGCACGGATAGTTATGATCCGTAGCGCTCGGTGGGTAGGAACCTGCTGACTCCGCGAATCCCGTCCCGACCGTACTGATGGAGGTGAACCGCCGTGGCGCTCTCGATTTCGGCGGTGGTGCTGCTGGCGATCATCGTCTTCCTGTTGATCCGGAAATCCGGACTCAAGGGCGGACACGCGGTGGTCTGCGTGCTGCTGGGCTTCTACATCGCGAGTTCGTCCATCGCGCCGACCATCTCGGACCTGACGTCCAACGTGGCCGGGATGATCGGGAGCATCAAGTTCTGATCCTCAAGTCCTGATCCTCACGTCCTGATCCTCGGGCTCTGATCCTCTGGTTCTGGTCTTCGACCGTCACGCTGGTCGTCGTCGTGGCCGTCACGGTGGCCGCCGCCGTCCGGTCGCGTGTACCCGGTGCCCGGCGGCGTACACGCGCGGCCGGGGAGGCGGTCGGCGGGGAGCGGGGGACACGGGGGGCCGCCGGGCTCGTAGGGTGGTCCCCATGAAGGACCTCCCCGCCCGCCGTCTGCTGCTGGTGCACGCGCACCCGGACGACGAGTCGATCAACAACGGCGCGACCATGGCCAGGTACGCGGCCGAGGGTGCCCACGTCACCCTGGTGACGTGCACGCTCGGCGAGGAGGGCGAGGTCATCCCGCCCGCCCTCGCCCATCTCGCCGCCGACCGGGACGACGTGCTCGGCCCCCACCGCGTCGGCGAGCTGGCCGGGGCGATGAAGGAGCTCGGCGTCACCGATCACCGCTTCCTCGGGGGCGCGGGCCGCTTCCGGGACTCCGGAATGATGGGCGCCGAGCAGAACGACCGCCCCGGCGCGTTCTGGGCCGCCCCGGTGGACGAGGCGGCCGCGCATCTCGTCGAGGTGATCCGGGAGGTCCGGCCGCAGGTCCTGGTCACCTACGACCCCCACGGCGGCTACGGGCACCCCGACCACATCCAGGCCCACCGGGTCGCGATGCGCGCCGCGGACCTGGCCGCCGACCCCGCGTACGGCACCGGCGACCCGCACACCATCGACAAGGTCTACTGGAACCGGGTCGAGCGAGCGGTGGTCGAGGCCGCCTTCGACCGGCTGCGCACCACCGCACCCGACGTCTTCCCGGGCATCGCCGCCGTGGCCGACGTACCCGGAGTGGTGGACGCCGACGAGATCACCGCGGAGATCGACGGATCGGCGTACGCCGGAGCGAAGGCGGCGGCGATGCGCGCCCATGCGACACAGGTTGCGGTGGACGGGCCCTTCTTCGCCCTCTCCAACGACCTGGGACAGCCCCTGTTGACCACCGAGTACTACCAGCTGGTGCGGGGAGTGCCGGGGACGGCCGGGGGCGTGCGAGAGGACGACCTGTTCGCGGGGCTGGGGGGAGTGGGGGACGGTGTGCGGGATGCCGGGGAGCGTCCTGTAGGGGATTCCTCGCCGGGTTCCGTGCCGGATTCCGTACGGGATGCCGTGCCGGGTTCCGTGCCGGACCGGGGGCCGGGTCACGCGGCGGGCTCCGCGGCGGACTCCGCCCCGGGGGCGGGCGCATGAGCCAGAACCCGGGCAAGGGCCGCGACCGCGCCCGTGCGCCCCGTACCGGCGCGTCGCTCGCCAAAGCGCCGCGCGCCAACAGCCCCCGCACCAACGCCCCGCCCAGGGCCCCCCAGGGCGTCGGCTTCGCCGCGCGGCCGAACCCGGGCCGGATCGCGGCCTACTTGGGGCTCGCCGTCCTCGGGGCCCTCGTCGCGCTCGCCGGGACGCTCGTTCAAGCGGCGTGGTTCCCGGGCGGGTTGATCCTCGCCCTGGCGGGCTCGGCGGGCCTCTTCCACGGCGGCCGGATCCTGACCGGGACCCAGATCGGCGCGCTCGCCCCGGCGGTCGGCTGGTTCGTCGCGGTCTTCGTCCTGCTGTCCGGCCGGCCGGAAGGCGACTACGTCTTCGGCGACGAACTCGGCCTGGTGCTCTTCATGGTCGGCGGGACAGCCGTCGCTGTGATGTGCGCCACCACCTCGAAAGTGCCGCAATCAGCCACCCGCAACGGCCGGTCCGGTATCTGAAGTGCTAAGTCCGCGCCCGGAATGCCCCCCACAGGTGTGATGCCGCAGTGGAGGTTTTCCCCGGTCGCGGAGTGTCCTACGGCGGCGGCCAGTATGGTGGTGCGCGCGCCGAGCCGTCCCCTGGCCTGCGGCATGGGGGAAGTACGGGCGGCGGAGCCAATCGGGAGAACCTGCTTTGAGTCGTGAAACTGACAGTTCGTCCTCCGGGCCCCAGGGGCGCGGTGGAGCCGCGTACCCGTCGGGTACGCCGCCGTACGGATCCCGCCAGTATCCGTCGCTGCACCCGTCGCAGGACGGCTCGGACGAGACCCCGGAATCCGTCGATCCGCCACGGCCCGAGGAACCGAAGACCGAGACGACGCTGACGACGCGCATCCGGATCAACATCCCCGGCTCGCGTCCCATCCCGCCGGTCGTGATGCGTACGCCGATGGGCGAGGGCGACTCCGCCCCGGGCCGCCCCGACGCCGAGCGCACCGGCAGCACTCCGCGCCCCGGCACGCCCCCGCCCGCGCCCTCGGGCCGGGCCAACGGCACATCACCGGGTGCACCGGGTGCTCCCGGGGCCTCCGGTGCCGTTGGAGGCCCCGGCGGGTCCGCGGCCCAGGCGCGGGAAGGCGGCGGCCCGTCCGCCGAGCCGTCCCCCGCCGAGGAGCAGGCCAAGGCGAAGAGCGGCAGCGACTGGTTCGCCCCGCGCAAGAACCCGACCGCCCCGGCTCCCGGTGGTGCGCCCGGTACAGGTGGTGCTCCCGGGGCTCCAGGGGCTCCCGGCGTTCCCGGTGCCGCGCTCGATGGCGGTGCGGGGCGGTCGCGTCCCGACCTGCCGTACTTCTCGGACGCCGCCCAGCAGCCCGGTGGCGGGCCCGGCGCACCCGGGTCCGGTGGCCCCGGCGGCCAGGGCGCTTCCGGTCAGCGTGCTCCAGGCTCGGGCCCCGTGGCCCCGGGTCACGGAACCCCGGGCTCAGGTTCCGGCGGCATGGGCCCCGGCGGCCCGGGCGGCTACGGCACCGAGCCCCCCGGCTCCGGTCCGCGCGCCACCCCCGACCTCGGGGTCCGCACCCCCGGCCCCGCCGGCCCCAACGGCCCCACCACGGGCCCGGTCACCGGCACGTCGTCGCTGACGCCCAACCTCGACGGCGTCCCCGGCCTCGGCGGCCCCGGCCCGATGGTCCCGGGCGCCCCCGGCGGCGTACCGCCCCGGCTGTCCGACGACACCGCGATCCTGACGCCGCAGCCCTCGGGGCCCGACTCCGGCCCCGGCGGCCATGTCTCGGGCGACACGCTGACCAGCGGCATCCCGGTGGTGCCCAGCGAGCCCCGTTCGACCTTCCCGGGCGGCCCGGGTGGTCCTGGCGGAGCTGCTCGTCCGGGCGGTCCGATGGGCGGCGGGTCTAAGGGGCCCGCCGGTCCCGGTGGCCCGTCGGCCGGGGGTCCGGGCGGGCCCGGGGGCTTCAACGCCCCGGGTGTTCCCGCGCCCGGCCCCGCCGCCGCCCGCCCGGCCCCGCGACCCGCCGCCCCCGCCCCCGCCAAGAAGGGCCGCTCCAAGCTGGTCCTGCTCGGCGTGGTCGCGATCGTGCTGCTCGGCATCGCCTACGGCGCGGGCCTTCTGCTGAACCACTCCGAGGTCCCCAAGGGCACCACGGTGCTCGGCGTCGACATCGGCGGCGGCACGAAGGAGGAGGCGGTCGGCAAGCTGGAGGCCGCCCTCGGCGAGCGGGCCCAGGCGCCGCTGACGCTGTCCGTCGACGGCAAGCAGCAGAAGCTCGACCCGGAGAAGGCCGGGCTGACCCTGGACAGCCAGGAGACCGTGCGCGGCGCCGCGGGCAGCGACTACAACCCGGTCTCGGTGATCGGCTCGCTGTTCGGCGGGGAGCGTCCCGCCGACCCGGTGATCCCGGTCGACGAGGAGAAGCTCAGCGTCGCGCTGTCCGAGCTGGCGGGCGCTTCCGGCTCCGCCGACGACGGCACGATCCGGTTCGAGCCGAACAAGGCCGTGGCGGTGCCGGGCAAGGCCGGCAAGACGCTGGACGCCGGCCAGTCGCTGATCTCCGTCCGCGACGCCTACCGCACCCAGGTGCAGACCGGGCAGGCCCGGGTGGTCGAACTGCCCGTCGCCACCAAGGAGCCCACCATCACCCAGGCCGAACTGACCCGGGCGATGAAGGAGTTCGCCGAGCCCGCGATGTCCGGCCTGATCACCGTCAAGGCCGGCCCGAAGCAGATCCAGTTCGGCCCGGCGCGGTCCCTGCCGCAGATCCTGTCCATGAAGGCCGTCGACGGCCGACTGGTCGACGTCTACGACAAGAAGGCCATCGACACCCTGCTGGACGGCGTCTTCGACGGCATCATGGCGGTCAAGGCCGATGGCAAGGAGCACCAGGTCGGCGCGGACGACGTGGCGCAGGCGATGAAGACGGCCCTGACCGGGAAGACCCCGGCCGAGCGCACGGTCACCATCGACCTGACGGGCCAGGGCTGACGCCTCGGCCGTACGCTCTCAGGCACCACCCTGGCCGCCCCCGACCGGACCACTCCGGCCGGGGGCGGCGGCCGTCTCCGCCACCGCTGCTGACAGAGCTCGCACCGACGTGGCCCGGGGAAGACCCGCTCGTCCTTCCCGTGCCCCCTGCCGTGTCGTGAACGCGCCCCCGTTGACGTGGACGGTCTGGCCCGTGACGCGGCGCCCTCGCGGCGCTCAAGGCGGCGTTCTTCGCGGACGGGACCGACGAAGAGTTCCTGGTGTTCCCCAACACCTTCCAGCCCGACGAGAATCCGGACGTGGGCACGGCGGCGGACCGGGCGCGGGCGTGGGTCGGCGCCCCCCGGTCAGTCGTCCACGCCGAGGTCCTCGCGCATGATGCGGCGCATCACGGTGAGCTTGGGTTCGGCGGCCTTCAGGGCGACGAGCGCCTCCTCCGGGGTCTCCCCGTCCCGGGCCCGGCTGCGGTCGATGCGTTTGGCGGTCGCGTCGACCTCGGACAGGACCGCGTTCACTTCGCGCGACGCCACGAGCACCGCCTCGGGAACGATCATCTGCGCCTCGGCGTAGCGGTCCCTGTGGTCCCGCCGGGCCTCCTCCACCGCCGCCCGGTCCTCGTCGGAGTAGACCCCGTCCCGCAGCCGGTGCAGGGCGTCCTTCAGCATGGTGTGCAGGTGCCGGGAGGCCCGGTTCATCGCCGTGTACGCGGCGCGCCGGTCCTCGAAGAGCCTCCTGCGCTCCTCGGCCCCCAGTTCCTCCGCGCGCTGGCGTTTCGCCGCCCACCGTGCGACGAGCGGCGCGAGGAGAGTGCCGAGCACTCCGACGACGGCGGTGACCATGGCGGCTGTTGCTGCACCCATACGGGTGACCCTAGAGCCCGCTGCCGTACGGACGCACCACCCGGCCCGGATCATCCGCCCCAGATCATCCGCCCGGGATCATCCGCCCGGAACGATCCGCCCCATCCGGTCCGGGCCCGGAGGCGGTGAAGCGGGGCCCGGCGCTCATCAGCAGCCGGGCCCCGCTCCCGTACCCCCCCCCCGCGTGGACGGAACTACGGGAAGGACACCACCTGGGACGGAACGGTCTCCGTGCCGGACGTCGGGGAGCCGACGTCGTTGATCACGTGCTCGTACTGGCCGTTGCCGCCCAGCGAGACCACGATCAGGCTGTGGAACTTCACGCCCGGTTTCACCGGTGCCTTGAAGCCGTGTTCCTGGACGATCGTCGGGTCGACGTTGTAGTAGCAGTAGCTGCCCATGCCCCAGCCCTCGTGCTGCTCGACCGAGTCGTCGACCCGGTAGGCCGCGTAGCCCTTGGTGTCGCCGTTCTGGATGGCGGCCTGGTCGGGGGCGTCGTACGCCTTCTCGTTCTGGAAGAAGATCGTGCGGCCCCGTTCGCCGTACCACTCCACGTCGTACTTGTTGAAGTGCTCCACGAACAGCCCGGTCGCCAGGACGTCGTCGCCGTTGACGCGGACTCCGTAGTCGGCGCGGTTGGTCTCCCAGCCCCAGCCCTCGCCGTGGTCCGCCCGCCACACCCACGTGTGGTCGATGATCGTGTCGTCGCTGTTGACGACGATGCTCGTGGTCGCCTTGCCGGGGCCCGCGCCGCCGATCCGTACGAACACGTCCTGGAGCGAGGTCGGGTTGGCCGAGTGGTCGGCGGACGCGCCCTCCGGGCCGACCTCGATCAGCGTCTCGGAGTTCACCGGGCCCGCGTCGACCAGGAGGCCGGCGAGCTTGACGCCGTCCACGTCACCGACCTTGATCGCGGTCACGCCGTTGTCCGGGATGATCGTCGCGAGGCCGAGGCCGAGGGCCACGGTGTCGGGGCGGTCGATGGTGATCGTCTCGTCGATGTGGTAGACGCCGGGCGTGAACAGCAGGTGCAGCCCCTGCTCCACGGCCGCGTTGATGGTGGCGGCGTCCGCCCCCTCCTTCACGACGTAGAACTGGTCCAGCGGGATCGACTCGCCCGCGGGCGTGCCGTCGGCCCAGGACGTGCCGCGCGCGTTCTCGCGCTTCTGGGGGACGAAGACCTTGTAGTCGTCCCCGTCGAGGTACAGGAACGGCTTCTCGCGCGAGATCGGGGTGGTGTCGAGGGTGGTGTAGGGCGGCTCGGGGAAGCCGTTGGCCGGTGCGCCCTCGACGCCCGAGAACGTCATGTTCCAGACGCCGTTGGTCCAGCCGCCGACCGAGCTGTCGCGGGTGTACCACTGCTGCTGGGAGTACGGCCCGACCTCGCCGTCGATCTTGCTGTCGGCGATGTAGCCGCCGCTGGCCCAGCCGTAACCGTCCGGCGCGAGGTTGAGTCCGCCCTTGACGTGCATACGGCGGAAGGGCGCGGCCTGGGAGACCGCCCAGCGGTTGGTGCCGGAGACCGGGTTGAGGGTCAGGTTCTCCGCCGAGCGCCAGAAGTTCTGGGTGGCGTTGCCGTCGAACCAGCCCGCGTCGACCGTCACATCGCCGTTGAACGTGGTGTCGTTCGGGTGGAGCCCGAGGCCCGCGATCTGGGTGTAGAAGCCGATCTGCGCGTTGATGTCGTCGTATGTGCCCGGCTTGAACATCAGCGCGTAGCGGTCGCTGCCGAACTGCGCCGACTCCTGCTTCTTGAAGATCTCGTCGACCTTGCCCTGGATGTCGGGCGTGGACGGGTCGAAGACATGGACGTTCGGTCCGAGGTCGCCGCCGCCCGGCACGGCTCGGACCTCCTCGCCGAACGCCGTCTGGGCGGTCGGGACGGCCATGAGCAGGGACACGGCGAACGCGGCGAAGCCCAGCGCCCTGGAGCGGCGGCGGCTGCGTGGTGCGGTGGGGGGAGCATGCATGTGGGTACGTCTCCTGGGTCGTGGTTACGCGTGCACGACGGACGGGCGGGAGAGCGCCTGTGGGGAGAAAGTGAGAGAGCGCTCTCTCGTTACGGTGATGTTTCCCCGGTGGGCCTGTACGCGTCAAGAGGTGTGCGTGAGGTGTCTCGGGGGCGGGGCCGGTTCGCAACAACTGACGCCGGTGGTGCGGTGATTGGCCGACTTCGTGGTCAGTTGGGGTGCTCGCTGACTTCATGAACTGACGTACCGCCCGGCGCGCCGCCCCCTGAGAGGGCCGGACGAGCGGCCGTGCGGCACAGGGGGGACCATGGGGCCATGAGCTCGCCCCCCGGTCCGCAACGCCCACTCCGTGACGAGCGCCCGCTCCGTGACGGGCTCCCGCCCGGGGGCTTCGGGCCGCGGATCAAGGTCTGGTTCCGCTTCGTGCCGCGTGAGGGCTGGCTGCCGTACGACACCGAGGGGCTGTGGGCGACCCGGCTGAGCGCCGACACCGCCCGGGTGGACAACGTGCCCTTCCTCCAGGACGGGGTCGCCGAGGGCGAGACCGTACGGTTCACGACCGACGCGGACGGGGTGCACTGGGCCACCGGGCGGGTGGCCGAATCGGGGAACTGCACCATACGGGTGCTGCCCGTGCCGGACGGTCCGCTCGGGCGGGACGCCCGCGCCGTGCACGAGCGGTTCGCGCCGTTCGGGCTGGGCGGCGAGGTGTTCAGCGCGGATTTCCCGCTGGTCGCGCTCACCGTGCCGGGCGACGCGGACCTCCGGGCCATCAAGGCGTTGCTCGTCCGGGGCCAGGACGAGGGGTGGTGGCACTTCGAGGTCGGGTGCGTCACGGACGCGTGGCGGGAGGCTTAAAGGGCCTGTCTGGCGGTGTCCGGCGGTGTCCGGCGGATCAGGACCGGGCTGGGGCTCGGGGGCGTGGACCCGGCCCGGTCCACGACCCCGGATTTACGTTACGGGGTCGTCGGCCCCGCCTCCTCCGCCTTCCCGATCCTCCGGATCACCCGGGCCGGATTGCCCACCGCGACCACATTGGCCGGCAGGTCCTTGGTGACCACGGCCCCCGCGCCGACCACCGTGTTCTCCCCGATGCTCACGCCCGGGCAGACGATCGCCCCGCCGCCCAGCCACGCGTTGTCCCCGATCGTGATCGGCTCCGCGGCCTCCCACTTGGCGCGGCGCGGTTCCGGGTCGATGGGGTGGGTCGGGGTGAGGAGCTGGACGTTCGGGCCGATCTGGACGTCGGCCCCGATCGTGATGCGGGCGACGTCCAGGAACACCGCCCCGAAGTTGACGAACGTGCGGGGGCCCACGGTGATCCGGTGGCCGTAGTCCACCCGCAGCGGCGGCCGGATCCCGGCGCCCTCGCCCAACTCGCCCAGCAGCTCCGCCAGCGCGGCGCGGCGGGCCTCGGGGTCGCCGGCCGACGTGGCGTTGAAGCGCTCGTTCAGGAGCGCCGAACGCCGGGCGTCGGCCTCGATCTCCGGGTCGTCGGCGAGGTAGAGCTCACCGGCGAGCATGGCTTCCCGCTGGCTGCGCGGCGTCTTCTCCGGTCCGCCCTCGGGGGAGCCGGGGACGGCGGGGGAGCCGGGGGAGTCGGGGGTGTCCTGGCTGGTCACGATGTCGTCGTCTCCTTCGTATCCTTCGCACGGGGTGATCCGTCCCCGAGCAGTCTGCCCGCCGCACCCGGGCCCTGTCCCATCCCCTGTCCCGGCTCCCGTCCCGTCCGCAGCCCCGGGGCCAGCGCCGCGGTCACCGCCAGCGACAGCGCCGCCACCACGGCCATCCCGGTCCCCGGAGAGGTCAGCTGCGCGATGCCCCCCGCGAGAGCCGCGCCCACGCCCTGCATCGCGAGCGTCCCCGAGGAGCTCAGCCCCAGCGCGTGACCGCTCAGCTTCTCGGGCGTGAGGGCCATCAGCCGTTCCTGGAGCAGCAGGCTCGCGCTGAATCCGGCGCTCGCCAGGACCACCGCCACCACGGCCACGGGCACCCCGGGACGCAGGACGAACACCAGGTACGGCGCGGCCAGCAGCACCCGCAGCGGGCTGCCCAGCCGCACCCGCCACCGCCCCGGTGCGAACCGGCCGACCAGCGTGTCCCCGGCCAGCATCCCCAGGGCCCCGCAGGCGAAGAGGAGCCCGGCGTGCCCGGGCGCGTACGCGATGTACAGGGACTCGCAGCCCACCACCAGCCCGTTGGGCACCCACAGGGCGAGGTAGACGGTGCGGCGGGGTCCGGACGACCACAGGCGCGCGTTGGTCCGCCAGGTCTCCCGGACCGAGGCCCGGCCGGTGGCGCGGGGCGGCCGGGCGGCGAGCCCGAACCGGGCGAGGCCCGCGGCGACGACGTACAGGCCCGCCCCGACCAGCAGCGTGCCGCGCGCCGACAGCGCGGCCACCAGCAGTCCGCCCACCCCGAAACCGAGGATCTGCATCGCGCCGCCCGACATGTTGAACACGGAGCGGCCGAGCAGGAAGCCCCGCTGCGGAACGATCTCGTTGAGCAGCCCGTACCGCACTCCGCCGCCCAGCGAGGAGACCACCCCGAGGCCCAGCAGCACGGCGAAGGCGGCCCACAGCGGCAGCCCGGGAACCGCCTGTACGCCGGTGCCGAGCGCGAACAGCAGCGCCAGGCCGGCCAGCGCGCCGCGCGGCGGCAGCCGGTCCGCCGCCGACAGCAGGGTGAGGGCCCCGGCGACCTGCGCCAGGGACGGGCCGAACATGGCCAGCGCGGACAGCAGCGGCGAGCCCGTCGACGCGTACACGAGCGTGCCGAGGGCGAGGCCGCTCGCGGTCTGTGCCGCCACCTGCACGGAGGCGGTCGCGAAGAGCGGCAGGAACTCGGGAGTCCGGAAGAGTTCGCGGTAGGTGCGCATCCGCGGAGTCTGCGGGGGTGCTTCCCGGCCTCGTTACTCTTTCGCGGGGAGGCGAAAGCGAGGTCCGGGGAGATCCGGGGAGTGGCGAAGCAGGGGCCGGGGAGGCGAGGGCGAGGGAAGCAGGGTCCGGGGAGGCGAAGGCGGGGGCTCGCGAAGGGCTCCCGGGGCTTCCTTCCGGTGCGGCAGGCTTCCTTCCGGTACGGCGAGGGGGCGGCACATGGGCTGGTGGCAGATCAGCGCCGACACGCTGGCGGGCGGCCGATTCGTGGTGTCGCCGCTGGCGGAGACCGTGGCGAGCCTGAGGACCCTGGAGCGGGCCGCGTCCGGGCACCCGGGCGGGCGCGCCTGGCTGGAGCGTTGGCTGCCCGCCTATCGGCTGCGGCAGTCCGGCGACCCGCTCTCCGCGTGGATCGTCCGGGCCGCCCTCACCCCCCACTGGAGCGCCGACTACCTCACCCCGGCCCCGGTCCCGCCGCTCGCCGGGCAGCCGCCGGCCACCTTCGCCCAGGAGCTGGAGCAGGTCCGCGCGACGCCGCCGGACCGGGCCCGCGCCGATCTCGTCCACACCCTGCGCGGGCCGCTGCCGGCCGGTCTGGACCGGGACGACCTGGCGGGGCGCAGCGCGGACGTCCTGGAGTGGGTGTGGACGCACACCGTGCTGCCGGAGTGGCCCACCCGGCGGCGGGTCCTGGAGGCCGATGTCATCGCCCGGGCCGCCCAGTTGAGCCGGGGCGGCTGGGCCGAGGCGCTGGCGGGGATGCGGCCGGGGATGCGCTGGCTGGGGGAGAACCGGCTCCAGATCAACACCTACGACAACCCGCCGCGTGAACTGGGCGGCGCGCAACTGGTGTTCACGCCCGTCACCGGTGAGGTGGGCTGGGTCTGCTGGGACATCCCGTACCGCTACGGCGTGGTGTACCCGTGCTCCGGAGTGCTCGCCGACCCCGGCCGCGCCCCCGTACCTCAGGCGCTGGGGGCCCTGATCGGCCCGGCGCGGGCGGGGGTCCTGGTGCTGCTGGCCTCCCCGCTGAGCACGACCCAGCTCGTCGCGCTGACCGGGCAGGGGCTGGGCTCGGTCGGGCGTCACCTGCGGATCCTGCTCGACGCGGGGCTGGTACGCCGCCGCCGGGACGGGCGCTCGGTGCTCTACTTCCGTACGGCGGCGGGGGACGCGCTGGTACGCGCCGCGGGCTGAACGACACCCTCCGGGGCTTCGGGGCTCAGTTGAGGAGCGCGCGGGCCGCCTGCGCCTTGTGGCGGATCGTCTCGGCCGTCGTCGGCTCGATGCCGTCGAGCACCCCCGCGTACTCCTCCATCTCCGCCGCCCCGCGCTGGAACTCCCCGCGCTGCACCAGCAGCTGGGCCCGCTCGTAACGGAGGCGCGCCGGGTGCGAGGGCAGGAGCAGCGACAGGTCCACCGCCCACAGGGCCACATCCGTGCGCTCGGGACGGGCGGCGGCCCAGGCCCTGATGTTGTTGAGGATCCGCAGCACGATCTCCAACGGCCGCGCCGGCGTCAGCATGGACGGCTCCAGCCGCGCCCCCGTCGCCCCGGCGACCAGCAGATCCGCGTCCTGACCGGTCAACGGCGCGCCCCCGGCGAACGGATCGACGAGCACCGGTTCGGCCGGGTCCCCGAGGCCGACCACGAAGTGGCCGGGCAGCGCCACCCCGTACACCGGCGCGCCCGCCCGCCGGGCGACCTCGATCCAGACCACCGAGAGCAGGATCGGCAGTCCCCGGCGGCGGCGCAGCACCTGCTGGAGCAGCGAGGATTCCAGCCGCTGGTAGTCGGCCGACGACCCGCTGAACTCGTACCGCTCACCCAGTAGTTCGGCCAGCGCCGAGGCCCAGGCGGCGGGGGAGCGGGAGCCGTACGGCAGCAGTCCGGCCAGCCGGTCCAGTTCGATCTGGGCCGCGTCCATCCCGTACGGGTCGGGGGAGACCTCCGCAGGATCGACCGGGCGCGGTTCCTCGGGGCCGACCGGGCCCGCCTCCGCGCCCAGCAGCAGACAGAGCAGCGCCAGATCCGGCCGTTCGGACCGGGCCTCCTCGGCGAACTGCCGTCGCCTCTCGGCCGTACCGGAATCCTGCGCACTCATATGCGACCCATGCCCCTGCTCGTTCCTGCTGCCGTGCGTCCGCCGGACCCCCGGCTCCGCTCAGGCGGGCCGGAAGTGGTGGTAGCGGTGGTGCGTCGCGAACCCCATGCCGTCGTACAGCGCCCGCGCCCCTTCATTGTCCTCCTCCACCTGGAGCCAGGCCGCCGAAGCGCCCTCCTCCAGGGCCCGGCGGGCCAGCGCCGCCATCACCGCGCTGCCCAGCCCCCGCCGCCGGTGCTCCGGGGCCACCTCGACGGCCATGAACCCGGCCCAGCGCCCGTCCACGACACACCGGCCGATCGCCGCGGGCGCGGCCGCCCGGTCCCTGCCCCGCGCCCCGTCGCCCGCATCCCCCTCCTCCGCCTCGCCCGCCACCGTGGCGAACCAGACCGAGGGCCCGCTCCCCAGTACCCGCAGCACGTGCGGGCCCGGGGTGGAGAAGCGCTGGTAGCGCGAGAGCCACGCCGCGTCCGGCTCGCGGGTCAGCCGGACCGCCGACACGTCCGCGTCCAGGTCGCCGACCGGGGCCAGCGCGGCGATCCGCACCTGGGCCGACACCTCGCGCCGCCACCCGTGCCGCTCCAGCTCCGCGCACAGGCCCTCCTGCGCGCCCTCGGCCCCGGTCGCCGTCTGGATGTACGCGGGCAGCCCCCGTTCCTCGTACCAACTCCTGACCCGTCCGAACGCCTCGCCGACCGGCAGACCGGGATCGCCGAGCGGCAGCGCGGAGTTGGCGCGGCGGGTGAAGCCCCCGGCCGCGCGCAGCCGCCAGTCGCCCAGCGGTTCGCTCTCCACCGGCTGCCAAGCACGGGCGGTTACGGTGGCCAACTCACGGAAGGAGGCAGCGGGACCGCGCCTGCGGGCCGGTGCGGCGGGCACGACCTTGCCCGCCACCAGCGACGATTCCACGATGCGGACGGACTCCCCGCTTTTTCGTGTGATCGACAGCACGCCCTTGTCCCATGATGTGAGAACGCCGACCGTGTCGGTGAACTCCGCGCCCGCTCCGCCGTCCTTTGACCGACGCCGAACGGATACCCGTTTGCCCACGTCAGCCGGTGTGATGCGGACTTCCAGCCGTCCGCCGATGGTGAATTCCACAGCTCCGTCCGCCCCTCCTGTTCGGATCGTGCCCGAGAACGGAGATACTAGGGGCGGGCATCGACGACGCCGCGCTCCCGCGCGAGAGCCAACGCCCTACCGAGGAGGAACGACAGCGTGACCTACGTCATCGCGCAGCCTTGTGTCGACGTGAAGGACAAGGCTTGCATCGAAGAGTGCCCCGTCGACTGCATCTACGAGGGCCAGCGGTCCTTGTACATCCACCCGGACGAATGCGTCGACTGTGGAGCCTGTGAGCCGGTCTGCCCGGTCGAGGCCATCTTCTACGAGGACGACACCCCGGAGGAGTGGAAGGACTACTACAAGGCGAACGTCGAGTTCTTCGACGACCTCGGCTCGCCGGGCGGTGCCTCCAAGCTGGGCCTCATCGAGCGTGACCACCCGTTCGTCGCCGGACTGCCGCCGCAGAACCAGTAACCGGCGGCACCACGAGCGCGGCCCGGTCCCGTACGGCTTGTCACCGTGCGGGGCCGAGGCGTTTCCCCGTACGGCGGGAATCCGGAAGCCCCCGTACCGCCGCGAACGCCGCGCATCGGAACGTCGCGCACCAGGCAGCTCCGACGAGAACAACCCGGGAGTCCCGGGAAAGCACCCGAGAAAGCAGAGCCCCGTGTCCGCAGTCTCCTCCCGCCTCCCGGTCTTCCCCTGGGACAGGCTCACGCCGTACAAGACGACGGCCCAGGCCCACCCGGACGGCATCGTGGACCTCTCCGTCGGCACGCCGGTCGACCCGGTGCCCGAGGTGATCCGGCAGGCGCTCGTCGCCGCCGCCGACAGCCCCGGCTATCCGACGGTGTGGGGGACCGAGGCCCTGCGCGACGCGCTCACCGGCTGGGTGGAGGGCCGCCTCGGCGCGGTCGGCGTGACGCACGCGAACGTGTTGCCGGTCGTCGGCTCCAAGGAACTGGTGGCGTGGCTGCCGACGCAGCTCGGGCTCGGCGCGGGCGACAGGGTCGCCTACCCGCGGCTCGCCTACCCGACGTACGAGGTCGGCGCCCGGCTCTGCGGGGCCGAGCCCGTCGTCTACGACGACCCGACCGAGCTGGACCCGGCCGGGCTGAAGCTGCTCTGGCTCAACTCGCCCTCCAACCCGACCGGCCGGGTGCTGGCCAAGGACGAGCTGATCCGGATCGTCGCGTGGGCGCGCGAGCACGGCGTGCTGGTCTTCAGCGACGAGTGCTACCTCGAACTGGGCTGGGAGGCCGAGCCGGTCTCGGTGCTCCACCCGGACGTCTGCGGCGGTCACTACGACGGGATCGTCGCCGTCCACTCGCTCTCCAAGCGCTCCAACCTGGCCGGCTACCGGGCCGCCTTCATCGCGGGCGACGCGGCCGTCCTCGGTGAGCTGCTGCTGATCCGCAAGCACGGCGGGATGATGACGCCCGCCCCCGTCCAGGCCGCCGCCGTCGCCGCCCTCGGCGACGACGTGCACGTGGCCGAGCAGCGCGCCCGGTACGCGGACCGCCGCCTGGCCCTGCGCGCCGCCCTGGAGGCGCACGGCTTCCGGATCGAGCACAGCGAGGCGAGCCTCTACCTCTGGGCGACCCGCGACGAGCCGTGCTGGGACACCGTGGCCCACCTCGCGGAGCTGGGCGTCCTCGTCGCGCCCGGCGACTTCTACGGCCCGGCGGGCGAGCGCTTCGTCCGGGTCGCGTTCACCGCGACCGACGAGCGGGTGGCGGCTGCGGTCAAGCGGCTGTCCTGACGGGAACGCGCCCCGTATCCGTTCACCACTGCGCCGAGGGCCTGGGGAGTGCGCACTCCCCAGGCCCTCGGCGCGTTCATGATCCTGCGGTACGGGTCAGCCGATCGGCAGACCGCTCAGCGGCAGGCCGTCGAGGGGCAGGCCGCCGCCCTTGGTGAGGGAGTCGGTGGGCAGGCCGCCGCCGGCGGCGTCGGCCACTCCGCCGACCGTCTCGCCCGCGTGGCCCGCGGTCTGACCGGCGGTCTCCTGGGCGGCCGGGGCGGCGACCGCGGCGGTCTTGCCGACCGTCTTGCCCGCGGCCGGCAGGGCGGTGCCGACGATGCGGCCGCCGGTGTCGCCGGCCGCCTGGGTGCCCTGCTGGGCGGCGCTGTCCAGGGTGTTGCCGAGTCCGGCACCGTCCAGCGCGGTCACGCCGCCGAGGTCCGGGGTCTGCGGGAGCTCAGCGGCGCTCGCGGCGCCGGCCGCACCGACCACGGGGGCTGCACCCGCGGCGATCAGCAGCGCGGTACGAGCGATCCGGCGGGTCAGGGGGAGGGACATGGTGCTCCTTCGACGGGATGTCGACGTGGTGTCAACGGTGTCTGACGAGGTCCGTCCGGTGGGCCGGACGCAGTGACAACCGGTCGGAGGGGCGGGAAGGTTGCGGTGAAGGAAGGTAAAGACTGAGTAATGCGTCCGATAATCCGCAGCGGAGGAACCCGGGCGGACAACGCATTCCGCATCTGTTCGACGAACCGTCACTGCCCTTGGCGTACAAGGGAATCAGTGCACCAGGAACGAGTCGCGGAAGCGGCCGCGGAGGGCGGTGGGAACGGCCGCGCCAAAGGTCCTTACGGGTGACGGGTCGTACTACTGAGCGACCCTGATTCCCACGGTCGCCGTGCCCGGTTCCCTGTCCTTCTCGCGCTCCGTGCGCCAGCCCGAACCGGCGTCCCAGACCCGGTCGGCGTAGCTCACGCGCTCGATCCGCAGCTCCTGGGAGTGCGCCACCGCCCAGTGCGCCAGCTCCCAGCCGCGCCGGGGCGCTTCCTCGCTCCTCGCCCGGGCCGCCGCCGGCACGGGCACCGAGACGGTGGCGGAGGCGGAGGCTCCGGCGGCCTTCGCGGCGGGCAGCACGTCCTTGCCGAAGCCGCGCACCAGCTCGGCCCGCACCTTCGCCGCGTCCCCGGGGCCCTGCGTGGTCGTCGCCTTCGACGGGGTGCAGTTCAGCGAGGCGGGCTTGCGCCCGGTGAACGCGGCGGCCAGCAGCGCGGCGTCCGGCTCGTGCTTCGCGTACGCCTGCGGGAAGCCGCTGCGCTGCACGCGCTGCGCCGCCACGGTCAGCGGGAGCCGCGAGTAGCCCGGCACCTCGGCGAGGTGGTCGTAGAACTCGCCGGCCGAGTACACCGGGTCCATGATCTGCTCCACGGTGCCCCAGCCCTGCGAGGGCCGCTGCTGGAACAGGCCCACCGAGTCCCGGTCCCCGTAGTCGATGTTGCGGAGCGTGGACTCCTGGATGGCCGTCGCGATCGCGATGGTCACCGCCCGCTCCGGCATCCCGCGCGTGGTCCCCACGGCGGAGATCGTCGCCGCGTTCGCCGCCTGGTGCAGGCTCATGTCGTACACGTGGTCCCCGTCCGCGGAGCGGACCGTGCAGCGGGGGGCGGCCTCGGTGTTGGAGGAGACGTACTGCACGGCCAGATAACCGCCCAGCGCGACGAGCACGGCGAAAGCGGCCGCGTAACGGAAGAGGCGGCTGCGACGGCGGGCGGGGCTGGCTGTCCGGGGCACGCGCCCCACCGTACTGGAGGGCGCAAGCGGGGGCGGATACCCCGGTCCTCCAGGGGCGTCACCGTGCCCGTGCCCCCGTCCTCTAGGGTCGTGGCCATGTCCGACAGCACGCTTGACCTGACCCTGGACGGCCCGGCGCTCACCGCCCGGCTCGTCGACTTCCCCTCGGTCAGCGGGGAGGAGAAGGCGCTGGCCGACGCGATCGAGACGGCTCTGCGCGGCCTGCCCCACCTGACCGTCGACCGGCACGGCAACAACGTCGTCGCCCGGACGAGTCTGGGCCGGGCGGAGCGCGTCGTGCTCGCCGGGCACATCGACACCGTGCCGATCGCGGACAACGTCCCCTCCCGCCTCGACGGGGACGGCATCCTCTGGGGCTGCGGGACCACCGACATGAAGGCCGGCGTCGCGGTCCAGCTCAGGATCGCCGCCACGGTCCCCGAGCCCAACCGCGATCTGACCTTCATCTTCTACGACAACGAAGAGGTCGCCGCCCACCTCAACGGCCTCGGCCACATCGCGGACGCCCACCCCGACTGGCTCGCCGGAGACTTCGCCGTCCTGCTGGAGCCCTCGAACGGCGAGGTCGAGGGCGGCTGCCAGGGCACGCTCCGGGTCCACCTGCGGACGACGGGGGAGCGGGCGCACTCCGCGCGCAGCTGGATGGGGTCCAACGCCGTCCACGCCGCGGCCCCGATCCTGGCGAAGCTCGCCGCGTACGAGCCGCGCCGCCCGGTCGTCGACGGCCTCGAATACCACGAAGGGCTCAACGCGGTCGGCATCGAGGGCGGCGTCGCCACCAACGTCATCCCGGACGCCTGCACCGTCGTCGTCAACTACCGGTACGCCCCCGACCGCACCGAGGAAGAGGCGATCGCCCACGTCCACGAGGTCTTCGCCGACTGCGGGCTCGCCGAGATCGTCATCGACGACCACTCCGGCGCCGCCATGCCCGGCCTCTCCCACCCCGCCGCCCAGGCGTTCATGGCGGCGGTCGGCGGCACGGCCAGGCCCAAGTTCGGCTGGACCGACGTCTCCCGCTTCGGCGCACTCGGCGTCCCCGCGGTGAACTACGGCCCCGGCGACCCGATGTACGCCCACAAGCGCGACGAGCACGTGGTGGTCGAGAGGATCACCCACTGCGAGGACCGCCTCCGCTCCTGGCTGACCGGCTGACCGGCTGACCGGCTGACGTACGGCATTCCCCCGTACGTAACCTCCGTCGATCTACGCTGGTCGGACGCAGCACGACCGGTACGACACAGCACGACCCGGTACGACGCAGGTCGGTGGAGGGAGCGGAACATGGGCAACGCCGAGGACGCACGGATCCCTGAGGGCGCGGAGGTCCCGGAGGGCGCGGTGGCCCCCGAGGAACAGTGGCTGGGTCCGGTACTGCGCCGCAGGGAGCAGGTCCAGCCCGGCACGACCGATCAGCGGCTGCTGGACTCCGAGGGCGACTCCGAGTGGGTGCACACCGACCCCTGGCGGGTGATGCGCATCCAGTCGGAGTTCGTCGAGGGCTTCGGCGCGCTCGCCGAACTGCCGAGCGCGATCAGCGTCTTCGGCTCGGCCCGCACCCCGGCCGGATCGGCGGAGTACGACGCCGGCGTCGCGATCGGCAAGGCCCTGGTCGACGCGGGCTTCGCGGTCATCACCGGCGGCGGGCCCGGCGCGATGGAGGCCGCCAACAAGGGGGCGAGAGAGGCCAAGGGCGTCTCGGTCGGCCTGGGCATCGAGCTGCCCTTCGAGTCGGGGCTGAACCCGCACGTCGACATCGGCGTCAACTTCCGCTACTTCTTCGTCCGCAAGACGATGTTCGTGAAGTACGCGCAGGGCTTCGTGGTCCTGCCCGGCGGCCTCGGCACCCTCGACGAACTCTTCGAGGCGCTCACCCTCGTCCAGACCGGCAAGGTCACCCGCTTCCCGATCGTCCTCTTCGGCACCGCCTACTGGGGCGGCCTGGTCGACTGGCTCCGCGACACGGTGGTGGCCGGCGGCAAGGCGTCGGAGAAGGACCTGCTGCTCTTCCACGTGACGGACGACGTGGAGGAGGCGGTCACCCTGGTGACGAAGGAGGTCGGGCGGTAGGGACGCCGATCCCGGCACAATCAAGCCCACCCGGCTGATTCAAGCCCGTCCGGCCCATTCAAGCCTGTCCGCGCTTGAGGGCATCTCTTCGGCCGGTCCGGCCCATTCAAGCCCGTCCGGCGCTTGAGGACATCTTCGAAGCCCCTCCGGCGCTTGAGGAGCGGGGCTCGGGGGCAGCGCCCCGGACCCCGCCCCGCCGGGCGGGCGGCAAGCCCTACGCCAACCCCCGCCGTGCCACCGCCGGCGCCCGGCGCCCGGCGATCGACGCCACCATGTCCAGCACCTGCCGCGTCTCCGCCACCTCGTGCACCCGGTACACCCGCGCCCCGAGCCACGCCGACACCGCCGTCGTCGCGAGCGTCCCGACGACCCGCTCCTTCACCGGCCGGTCCAGCGTCTCGCCCACGAAGTCCTTGTTGGACAGCGAGACCAGCACCGGCCACCCCGTCTCCGTCATCTCCTCCAGCCGCCGCGTCGCCTCCAGCGAGTGCCGGGTGTTCTTCCCGAAGTCGTGACCCGGATCGATCATGATCCCGTCCGGCCGGACCCCGAGCTCCACCGCCCGCTCCGCGAGCCCCACCGTGACCCGGAGGATGTCCGCCATCACGTCCTCGTACGCGATCCGGTGCGGCCGGGTCCGCGGCTCCGCGCCGCCCGCGTGCGTGCACACGAGCCCCGCCCCGTACCGCGCGGCGACCTCCGCCAGCTTCGGGTCGACCCCGCCCCACGCGTCGTTCAGCAGATCCGCCCCGGCCTCGCAGACGGCCTCGCCCACCTCGTGCCGCCAGGTGTCGACGCTGATCACCACGTCCGGGTGACGGCGGCGGACCTCGGCGACGAACCCGACCGTGCGGCGCGCCTCCTCCTCGGCGCTCACCTCCTCGCCCGGTCCGGCCTTCACCCCGCCGATGTCGATGATCGCGGCGCCCTCGGCCACCGCCTGCTCGACCCGGGCGAGCGCCGGTTCGTCCTGGAACGTGGCGCCCTGGTCGTAGAAGGAGTCCGGGGTCCGGTTCACGATCGCCATGATCACCGGCTCGTGCGGTCCGAATTCCCGCCGCCCCAGCCTGAGTGCACCGCTTCGCATCCCGTATTTCCTCCTCGATAGCCCGCCTGCGACCCTAGATAGCCCGCCTGCGACCCTATGGCCTTTGACGGTCGGCCCCGACTGTCCGTGCCGCATGGCACGATCGGAGCCGGTCGAGGTTTCCGCCCCCGGGGAGATGCGCGTGTTCTGGTTCTTGCTGCTGACGATGGTCGTGGTCGTCACCGCGGTCACCCTCGCGGTGGTCGGCGGTGGCGGGAGCGCGGTGCTCCAGGACGTGGAGCCCCAGCGGTTCACCGACCCCCTGCCCGCGAGCCGCCCGGTCGGCCGGGCGGACGTCGAGGCGCTGCGGCTGCCGATGGCCGCCCGCGGCTACCGGATGGCGGACGTCGACGAGGCGCTGTCCCGGCTCGGCGCGGAGCTGGCCGAGCGGGACGCCCGGATCGCGGAGCTGGAGTCCGCCCTGGCCGGGGCGCAGGCGGCCGTCGTGACCGGCCCCGACCTCTTCAAGCAGCCCGGCGAGGAGCCGGGCGACGCACCGCGCACCGGCGGCCCGGACGGGGCGGAGGGCGAGGGCCGATGAGCGGCGGAGCCATGGCCGCCCCGGACGGGCGGCTGCGCTGCCCCTGGGGCCTGTCCACCGAGGACTACCTCGCGTACCACGACACCGAGTGGGGCCGCCCGGTCCACGGGGACGACGCCCTGTTCGAGCGGCTCTGCCTGGAGGCGTTCCAGTCCGGCCTGTCCTGGCTCACGATCCTGCGCCGCCGCGAGACCTTCCGTACGGCGTTCGCCGGATTCCGCATCGCCGAGGTCGCGAAGTTCACCGAGAGCGACCGGGAGCGGCTCCTCGCCGACCCGGGCATCATCCGCAACAAGGCCAAGGTCGACGCCACCCTCGCCAACGCGAAGGTGCTCGCCGACTGGCCGGCCGGGGAGCTCGACGAGCTGATCTGGTCGTACGCCCCCGACCCGGTCGGTCGGCCCGCCCCGCGCGCCCTGAGCGACGTCCCCGCCGTCACCCCGGAGTCCACCGCGCTCGCCAAGGCGCTGAAGAAGCGCTCGATCCGCTTCGTCGGCCCCACCACCGCGTACGCCCTGATGCAGGCGTGCGGCCTGGTCGACGACCACCTCGCGGACTGCGTGGCACGGGGCTCCGCCGGTCGGTGACCGGTGGCGCGGGCTCCGCTGACCGGCCACCGGTGCGGAGCCCCCGCCGACAGGTCACCAGCCGCTTCCCGAGGGGTCGGCCGCTTCCCGAGGGGTCGGCTACTTCCCGAGGGGTCGGCTACTTCCCGAGGTAGACCGGCTTCTCCTTCGCGAGGAACGCCTCCACCGCGATGGTGTGGTCCTGCGACGCGCCCGCCCGGGTCTGGAGTTCGTCCTCCTTCTCCAGCGCCTCCGCGAGCGTGTGCCCGGCGCCGTACGCCAGGGACTCCTTGAGCGCCGCGTACGCCACCGTGGGGCCGTCCGCCAGCGTGCGGGCCACCGCCGCCGCCTGCTCGGCCAGCTCGGCCGCCGGGACGACCCGGTTGACGATGCCCAGCTCGAACGCGTCCTGGGCGGAGATCGAGCGGGGGAAGAGCAGCAGATCGGCGGCGCGGCTCTGCCCGATCAGCCGGGGCAGCGTCCAGGACACGCCCGAGTCGGCGGTCAGTGCGACGCCCGCGAAGGAGGTGTTGAAGGACGCCGTGTCCGCGACCACCCGGTAGTCGGCCGCCAGCGCGAACCCGAACCCCGCCCCGGCCGCGACGCCGTTCACCCCGGCGACGACCGGCTTCGGCATCCCGGTGATCGCCCGGACGATCGGGTTGTAGTGCTCCCGCACGGTGCTCAGCGCGTTGCCGCCGCCCGCCTCACGGGTCGCCGCGAGCGTGGCGACGTGCTCCTTGAGGTCCTGGCCGACGCAGAAGGCGCGCCCGGTGGCCGTGAGCAGAACCGCCCGTACGCCCGCGTCCCCGGCAGCGGCCAGCAGGGCGTCCCGCAGCGCGACCTTCGCCGCCGTGTCCATGGCGTTCATCGCGTCGGGTCGGTTGATCGTGATCGTCGCGAGACCCTCGGTCACGTCGTAGAGCACGGTGTTCGCCAGCTCGTCGGCCATTGCGGTCATCCCCTCACTGCTCGGGCATCGTTGCCACTGGAGGCAAGCATGGCCGACGCGAGGTGGGACGGAGATGTGACCTGCGTCTAACAATTGGCTCTCACCTGGGGGTCCGGGGCGGCGCAGTATCGCAGCCGGATCGCCGAATTGAGTGGTTTTGAGAGAGCGCGTTGCGGAAGCGATGCAGAGCGATGTTGGTCATCGGGGTCGTTGATGCGGGATAATGGTGAAGAAGCAATGTGTTCGATGCCGGTGAGGCAGCGCCTGTCATGGGGCCGCCGGTTGCGATGAGCTGGTTTCAGGAAGGGGAACGAGCATGGCGGCCATGAAGCCGCGGACGGGCGACGGCCCGCTCGAGGTGACAAAGGAGGGGCGGGGCATCGTCATGCGCGTTCCGCTCGAAGGCGGCGGTCGGCTTGTCGTCGAGCTGACTCCGGACGAGGCCGATGCCCTCGGCGACGCACTGAAGAAGGTCGTCGGCTGACGCGGAACGCCCATCACCTTCACCACTGCCCGGTACGGATTCCGTACCGGGCAGTGGTGCGTACGGACGAGGTTCTCCGCCGCTCAGGCGCGCCGGACCGCGCAGAGCAGCCCGTCGCCGACCGGGAGCAGTGTCGGCATCAGCTCCTGGCTGTCGCGCACCGCGCGCAGCAGCTCCCGCAGCCGCAGCACCTCGGCGGGCTGGGCGGCGGAGTCGACCGTCCGCCCGTCCGCGAAGACGCCCTCGAAGCAGACCAGGCCGCCGGGCCGCAGCAGGCGCAACGATTCAGCGAGGCAGTCGAGGCTCTCCAGCCGGTCGCCGTCGCAGAAGACGAGGTCGTAACCGCCGTCCGCGAGCCGGGGCAGGACGTCCAGGGCGCGGCCGGGGATGAAGCGGGAACGGTTCGAGGCGAAGCCCGCCTCGCGGAACGCCTCCCGGGCGAACTGCTGGCGCTCGGGCTCCGGGTCCACCGTGGTCAGCACGCCGTCCGGCCGCATTCCGTGCAACAGGTAGATGCCGGACACGCCGGTGCCCGTGCCGATCTCCGCCACCGCTTTGGCGTCCGCGGCACCGGCCAGCAGGCGCAGCGCGGCGCCGGTGCCCGGTGACACCGAGCGGAGCCCCAGCTCACGGGCTCGCTCCCGGGCCCGGAGCAGAGCTTCGTCCTCGGCGACAAAGGCGTCGGCGAGGCCCCAGCTCGTCTGCCGGTTGGCGGTGATGACCCTCTCCTGTCCCCGTAGTTGGCGCAACGGTGACTGTATCCGCTGGACCCGGGAACCCGCAGATGGGACCGGGCGTTGTGCAAGGAGTGGGGAAAGCGCAGCGAACCGGGCCGCGGATCGGACCGGCGAGCTGCCGCGAAGTTCCGGGTGAAGCCCGGCCCCAGCAGGGAAGTAAGGCTTATCCGGAGCTAACGGGCGAGGTGGCTATGGTAGGGGCTCCACTGGACACCACCAGAGCCGATAGGGGAGGTGCGGCTGCGCCTGCGGATCGGGGAGGGGTGCTGCGGCGCCTTCTCAGGTCGGCCGGTGAGCCGAAATCCGTGACCGACATTGCTGACCGTTCTTCCGAAGACTCCGCACCGACCGCGACCTTCGCCTCTGATGCGGATTCTCAGGCGTGGACCCCGCCCTCATGGGAAGAGATCGTCAGCACGCACAGCGGTCGTGTCTACCGCCTCGCCTACCGCCTGACGGGCAACCAGCACGACGCCGAGGACCTCACCCAGGAAGTCTTCGTCAGAGTCTTCCGCTCGCTGTCGACGTACACGCCCGGCACGTTCGAGGGCTGGCTGCACCGCATCACCACCAATCTCTTCCTGGACATGGTCCGGCGCAAGCAGCGGATCCGTTTCGACTCGCTCGGCGACGACGCGGCCGAGCGGCTGCCCAGCCGTGAGCCGTCCCCGCAGCAGGTTTTCAACGACACCCACTTCGACGCCGATGTGCAGCAGGCGCTGGACACCCTCGCGCCGGAATTCCGCGCCGCCGTGGTCCTCTGCGACATCGAGGGCCTCAGCTACGAGGAGATCGCCGCGACCCTCGGGGTGAAGCTCGGCACCGTGCGCAGCCGTATCCACCGCGGCCGCTCGCACCTGCGCAAGGCGCTCAAGCACCGTTCGCCCGAAGCCCGCGCCGAGCAGCGCTCCCTGGCGGACGCGGTCCTGGCGGGGGAGGGCGGATCGGCGTGAGCGGCACAGGTCCGACCGGTCCCACCCCTGCCGAAGCGCACCTGGGGGACCGGCTCGCCGCGCTGGTCGACGGCGAGCTGAACCACGACGCCCGTGAGCGGGTCCTCGCCCACCTGGCGACATGCGCCAAGTGCAAGGCCGAGGCGGACGCGCAGCGCCGCCTCAAGAGCGCCTTCGCCATGTCCGCCTCACCCTCGCCCTCCGAGGGGTTCCTGGCCCGTCTCCAGGGCCTTCCCGGGGGTCCTGGCGGCGACGACACCGGCTCCGGCCGGCCGTTCGGCTCCGGTGGGCCCTTCGCGGACGAGTTCTACGCTCCGCCGAGGCCGACCGGTTCCTCCTCCACCCGCCGCGACTCCGCCTCCCCCCGGCTGGACGATCTCGGCTATCTCCCCGTCGCCCACGGCTCCACCGCCGTGCTGCCCGGCGGCTCCCGCTCCGTCTTCCGCATCCACGAGGTGGCACGGGACGCCGAGCGTTCGCCGTGGCGCGGCCGGCGCTTCGCCTTCGCCGCGGCCGGCGCCGTCTCCCTGGCGGCCATCGCGCTCGGCGGCACCCTGCCGCTGGACTCCGGCGCCGACCCCGTCCTGCGCGCCGAGGGCAGCGGGAACAGCGTGACCCCCCTCAACTCCGAGACCCGCGCCGGCGGCTCCGCCGAGGCGGTCAGCCGTCGCGGCGGCGCGCAGCCGGTGAGCGGCGACCGCCCGGCCGTCGACCGGGCCCCGGCCGAGGTGCTGTCGACCGGCTCGCACCCGGCCTACCCGGTGCCCAACGCCCCGTCGGCGGCCGTCGCCCCGGCCGTGCGGCCGCCCCTGTCCCCGCATCCGCAGTCGACGGTCCCGCCGCTGTTCTCCGCCTCCGCGCTGGGCGGCGGGCACCGGGCCGCGTTTCCCGCGCTGAACGTGTCCGTGCCGCCGCTCATACGCCCGACCGGTGACTCCGCCTCGCTGCTCGCGGCGCTGCTGGGCAGCGGTTCGACGGCGAAGACGCTCACGCCACCGGCCTCCACGGCGCCGTCGCGGCCCGCGCCGACCCAGGACCTGGCGAGCCAGCTGGCCCCGCGCCGCTGACCGGAGCCCGTCCGGACCCTGCGCGGGGATTCGCAAACCTGGTTGAATTCCGGGAGGGACGCCTCTGTGGGGCGTGCAAAGGCCACTTGCGGGGAGAGCATGGACGACGGGAAGCCCACCGGGCCGCAGGCTAAGTGGTGGAGCCGCCCCGCGGCGGGCCGGGCCGACCGCACCGAGACCGGGCCGGAGGGCGCGGGCGCCGCAGAGGGCGCCGCCCCGGCCGCGGACACCGCGGGCGCGGGCCACACCGAGGACCCGGAGCCGCGACAGCTCCTGCCGTCCGGGCCGCCGCTGCACGAGCCCGACGAGTACAGCACCCCGCCGTACGGCGGCCCCGGGCCATGGGCCCCCGCGCCCCCGGTGCAGCGCCCGACCCCGGCCCACGGCACCCCCGTGCCACCGCAGGCCGACGCCCTCGTGCCGCCGCGAGCCACCCCCGTACCGCCGCAGGCCGCTCCGGCGCCTCCGCCGCAGCAGCAGCCGTCCGCCGCGCCCCCGCAGGCCCCTCCCGTACCGCAGCAGCCGCAGGCCGCCTCCGTACCGCCGCAGCAGCCGCACTACGCGTCGGCGAACGGCGTGGGCCTCCCCGCCCCCGGGCCGGGGCAGCCGGGGCCCTCGCAGTGGCTCCAGTACGACCCGTGGGGTGCGCCGGGGCAGCCGCTGACCCAGGCAGGACCGCCGCCGGGAGCCGAGCCGGGCCGCCGCAAGAGCCGCCGGGGCGGGGCCTTCGCCGGGGTGCTCCTGCTGACCCTGGTCGCCGGCGGCATCGGCGGCGGAGTCGGCGCGTACATCGAGCGCACCGGCGGCCTGACCACCGTCGAGCTGCCGCAGGCGAGCCGCACCGGCGGCGACCGGGCCCCCGACAGCGTCGCGGGCATCGCCGCCAGCGCCCTGCCCAGCGTGGTCACCCTGCACGTCAGCGGCACCGCCGAGTCCGGCACCGGCACCGGGTTCGTCCTCGACGGCCGGGGCCACATCCTCACCAACAACCACGTCGTCGCCCCGGCCGGATCCAGCGGGGACATCACCGTGACGTTCAGCAGCGGCGAGAGCGCCGCGGCCGAACTCGTCGGCAAGGACAGCGGCTACGACCTCGCCGTCGTCCGGGTCAAGGGGGTCTCCGGACTCAAGCCCCTGCCCCTGGGCAACTCCGACAACGTCCGGGTCGGCGACCCCGTGGTGGCCATCGGCGCGCCCTTCGACCTGTCCAACACGGTCACCTCCGGCATCATCAGCGCCAAGCAGCGCCCGATCACCGCGGGCGGCGAGAAGGGCGACGGCAGCGACATCAGCTACGTCGACGCCCTCCAGACCGACGCCCCGATCAACCCCGGCAACTCCGGCGGCCCGCTGGTCGACGCCCAGGCCCACGTCATCGGCATCAACAGCGCCATCCGCGCGGCCGACAGCGGCAAGGGGGCCGAGCGCGGCGGCCAGTCCGGCTCCATCGGCCTCGGCTTCGCGATACCGATCAACCAGGGCAAGCGCGTCGCCGAGGAGCTGATCAACACCGGCAGGGCGACCCACCCGGTGATCGGCGTCACGCTGGACATGAAGTACACCGGCGACGGCGCCAAGGTCGGCTCGAAGGGGGCCGAGGGCGGTCCTGCGGTCACCGAGGACGGGCCCGCGGACAAGGCGGGCATCAAGCCCGGCGACGTCATCACCCAGGTCCAGGGCCAGCGGGTGCACAGCGGGGAGGAGCTGATCGTGAAGATCCGGGCCCACCGGCCGGGCGACCGGCTCGGCCTCCGGCTGACCCGGGGCGGCGAGGAGCTGTCCATCACGTTGACGCTCGGTTCGGCGAGCGGCACGTGAGCGACACGGCGAGGTACCGCCCGGACACACGGGACAGGTACCGTTGAACGGCCCGGGCACCCGTCCGACCGGGCCGGGAGATCCGACCCCGTCTCACCCGGCCGGGACCGGACCTCGTCCCACCCCGGCCGGGATCTGACGGAGAACACGCGGAGAACACGAGGAGCAGCTAGGTGTTCAATGACATAGGCGCACTGGAGCTGCTGACGCTCGGAGTGCTGGCCGTGCTGGTCTTCGGCCCCGACAAGCTGCCCAAGCTCATCCAGGACCTCACCCGCACCATCCGCAAGATCCGTGAGTTCTCGGACAGCGCCAAGGAAGACATCCGCTCGGAGCTGGGCCCGCAGTTCAAGGACTTCGAGTTCGAGGACCTCAACCCCAAGACGTTCGTCCGCAAGCAGTTGATGGACGGCGACGACAGCCTGGGGCTGAAGGAGATCCGCGAGAGCTTCGACCTGCGCAAGGACTTGGCCGACGTCACCGACGCGGTCAACGGGCGCACGCCGGCGTCCGACTCCGCCGACAGTGCGGCGAACGGCGCATCGGGCCTCAGCACCTCGCTCGACCTCACCAAGACCGGCGAGAGCACCCCTGACCTGCTGAAGAAGGCCCCGCAGCCGACGCGGACCGAGCGACCGCCGTTCGACGCGGACGCCACCTGACGCCGGTCAATCCCGAGTCGTCCGGACGGTATGGCTATTCTCCATCTGTCCGGTTGCGAGGACGCCCAAGCCCGCGGGGGGCGGGCCGCTCCGGATCAGAACTGATCGAGGAGGCGGCCGCTCAGATGGAGACGACGAGTCGGGTGGATGCGGACGGTGCCCCTGGCACGGTCACGGCCAAGGAGGCGCCGGCGGCCCGGTTGCGTACCGTCGACGGCTACCTGGAGGCGACCTTCCCCTGGTACGGGCTGGACGAGGCGTTCACCGGACCGCGCTGGCTGATGCAGGTCGGCACGGCGGCGGACGGCGCGGTGCAGCACGGCTCGACGGGGCACGGGGACGAGCCGTCGGTGAAGACGGACGGCTCCACCGCCGAGAAGGAGCGGTTCGCGGCCGTCATCACGGTCGCCGCTAGCCCCGTGAGACGCAGCGGCGACGGCACGGGGGTCCTGGACGCCACGACGGTCTCCTCGGCCGCCTGGCTGGCCGGCTCCGGGCTGCTGGCGTACACCTGGCCGCCCCAGATGGACCACACGCTGCGCGACGACTGGCTGGACCAGCAGACCGAGACGGCGTTCACGCTCGCCGACGACCTCGGCTCCGCGCCCTGGTCGACGCTCTCCCTGCCGGTGGACGGGGTTCCGGTGGAGTTCCACTACCGGGAGTCCGAGTTCGGCTGGGTGCTCGCCGGATCGGCGCACGAGGGCGTCCACATCGGGGCGTACGGGCGGGGCATGAGCGCGTACGGGCTCGGCTTCGCGGTGATCAAGGACATCACGACGTACGAGTAGGCCGGAGGCGGCCGGCGGGCCGCTTCGTCCTCAAGCGCCGGACGGGCTGGATGTGCTCGGCCCCGTCCGGCGCCGGGGACGGGAAAGACGCCCTCCAGCGCCGGACGGGCCGGGTGGGGTCAGAACTTGTTGCGCGGGGTGATCCCCAGCGACATGCCCGACAGACCGCGCTGACGGCCCCCCAGCTTCTCCGCGATCGACCGCAGCGCCGCGCCCGCCGGGGAGTCCGGGTCGGACAGGACGACCGGCTTGCCCTCGTCGCCGCCCTCGCGCAGGCGTACGTCGATCGGGATCGAGCCCAGCACCGGCACCTGCGCCCCGATCGTCCGCGTCAGGCCCTCCGCGACCCGCGCGCCGCCGCCGGAGCCGAACACGTCGACCATCTCGTCGCAGTGCGGGCACGGCATGCCCGACATGTTCTCCACGACGCCGACGATCTTCTGATGGGTCTGTACGGCGATGGAACCGGCCCGCTCCGCCACCTCGGCCGCCGCCTGCTGCGGGGTCGTGACGACCAGGATCTCCGCGTTCGGCACGAGCTGCGCCACCGAGATCGCGATGTCGCCGGTGCCCGGCGGCAGGTCCAGGAGCAGGACGTCCAGGTCGCCCCAGTAGACGTCGGCGAGGAACTGCTGGAGCGCCCGGTGCAGCATCGGGCCGCGCCACACCACGGGCTCGTTGCCCGGGGTGAACATGCCGATGGAGATGACCTTCACGCCGTGCGCGGACGGCGGCATGATCATGTTCTCGACCTGGGTGGGCCTGCCGTCCGCACCGAGCATCCGGGGCACGCTGTGCCCGTAGATGTCCGCGTCGACGACGCCCACCTTCAGCCCGTCCGCCGCCATCGCCGCCGCGAGGTTCACCGTCACCGAGGACTTGCCGACGCCGCCCTTGCCGGAGGCGACCGCGTACACCCGGGTCAGGGAGCCGGGCTTGGCGAAGGGCACCTCGCGCTCGGCGGTTCCGCCGCGCAGCGAGCTCGCCAGCTCCTTGCGCTGGGCGTCGCTCATGACGTCGAGGGTGACCTCCACCCGGGAGACGCCCTCCACGCGGGAGACCGCGTCCGTCACGTTCCTGGTGATCGTGTCGCGCATCGGACAGCCGGAGACCGTGAGATACACCGTGACAGCGACTACACCGTCAGGATCGATCTCGACCGATTTCACCATGCCCAGCTCGGTGATCGGGCGGTGGATCTCCGGGTCGTTCACTGTCGCCAGTGCTTCACGCACCGCGTCTTCCGTAGCCATACCGACGATGTTACGGCGCGCGGGCCTACGGGCGGGTAGCCCGTCAGCGGTCGCCTTCGTCACTCTCGGACGTGCGGACGATCCGCCGGTCCTCCATGTCCCTCACCATGTCCTGGAGCTCCGAGCGGATCCAGTCCCGCGTCGCGACCTCGCCGAGGCCCATCCGCAGTGCCGCGATCTCCCGGCTGAGGTATTCGGTGTCGGCGATGGAGCGCTCGTTCTGCTTGCGGTCCTGCTCGTGGGTGACCCGGTCGCGGTCGTCCTGCCGGTTCTGGGCGAGCAGGATCAGCGGGGCCGCGTACGACGCCTGGAGCGACAGCATCAGGGTCAGGAAGATGAACGGGTACTCGTCCCACCGCAGATCCTTGGGCGCGTAGATGTTCCACAGCACCCACACGATGATGATCAGCGTCATCCAGACGATGAACCGCCCGGTCCCCAGGAAGCGGGCGATCCGCTCGGAGAACCGGCCGAACGCCTCCGGGTCGTACTCCGGCAGCAGCCTGCGCCGCGGCGACTTCGGCTGGTCGAGCCGGGTGCGCGGCGGGCGCACCAGACCGGAGGAGCCCGTCGAGGACGCCTTCGACCGCTCCTCACCGGCCATGCCGGATGCCCCCCTCGCCGTGGAAGTCGGTCTCGCGCCAGTCGTCGGGCAGCAGGTGGTCCAGTACGTCGTCCACGGTCACCGCGCCCAGCAGCGAACCGCTCTCGTCCACGACGGGCGCCGAGACCAGGTTGTACGCGGCCAGATAGCTGGTCACGGTCGGCAGCGGGGTGTCCGGGGGCAGCGGCACCAGGTCGCTGTCGACGATGGAGCTGACCAGGGTGAACGGCGGGTCGCGCAGCAGCCGCTGGAAGTGCACGGTCCCCAGGTACTTCCCGGTCGGGGTCTCGTCGGGGGAGCGGCACACGTACACCTGTGCGGCGAGCGCCGGCGACAGGTCCGACTGGCGGACCCGGGCCAGCGCGTCGGCCACCGTGGCGTCCGGGCGCAGCACGATCGGTTCGGTCGTCATCAGACCGCCCGCCGTCCGCTCCTCGTACGCCATCAGCCGGCGCACATCGGCCGCGTCGTCCGGCCGCATCAACGTCAGCAGCCGCTCCTTGTCCTCCTCGGGCAGCTCCGAGAGCAGGTCGGCCGCGTCGTCCGGGTCCATCGCCTCCAGGACGTCGGCGGCCCGCTCCTCCTTGAGCTTGCCGAGGATCTCCACCTGGTCGTCCTCGGGCAGCTCCTCCAGGACGTCGGCGAGCCGGTCGTCGTCGAGCGCGGCGGCCACCTCGACCCGGCGCTTGGGGGAGAGGTGGTGCAGGGCGTTGGCGACGTCGGCGGGGCGCAGCCGTTCGAAGGTGGCGACCAGGTTCTCCGCGCCCTGCCCGTGCTCCTCCAGGGAGAAGCCGCTGACCGCCGACCACTCCACCGTCAGCGTCTCGCCCTTGCGGCGCAGCGCACCGCCGCGGCCCTTGCGGACGAAGTACTTGTCGATCTCCCAGTCGCGGCGGGCGGGCAGCTGCTGGATCGCCACGTCCAGGACGGTGACCTCCTCGTCATCCTCCACCAGCCGCACCCGGCGGTCGAGGAACTCTCCGAGGACGAGCCGTTCGGTGGGCCGCTGCTCGAAGCGCCGCATGTTGACCACGCCGGTCGTGATGACCTGGCCGGACTCGACGCCCGTCACCCGGGTCATCGGCAGGAAGATCCGCCGGCGGCTGACCACCTCGACGACCAGTCCCAGGATGCGCGGCGGCCGTCCGCCGACCCGCAGCATCGCCACCAGGTCACGGACCCGGCCGACCTGGTCCCCGTTCGGGTCGAAGACCGGCACCCCGGAGAGGTGCGAGACGAAGATCCTGGGGGCGCCTGCCGCCATGCCCCGCCTCCTCTTCCGTCTCTTCCGTCCCGTTCCACGGCGCCCGGCCGCGTCGCGTTCCACGGTGTCCGGCCGGCCACCGGCGCACCGCGGGCCGACGCCTCCGCGCCGACCAGCGCGTTTCGCCGGTACACCGGGATCAGGCTAGCCCCTGCCGCCGCACCGCGCCCCGGGGGACCCGTCCGTACGGCTGGCTGCCGGACGGCGCGCGGAGCCCGGGTACGCTGCGCTCTGCCCCCCGATCGCAGTTGAGAGGCAGTACGCCCGTGACCTCTTTTGCCCCGGCAGTCCGGATTCACCGCCGGATCGCTCTCGTATTCGTGCTCTGCGGGGGGCTCGTCGCGGGCCTCACCGCCTGCGGCGCGGACGAGGACCCGGACAAGGGGACCAACGGGGTCGCGAAACTGCCGGCGGAGCAGATCGAGGAGAAGACACGAGCGGCGGCCGACAGCGCGGACACCGTACGGCTGGCGGGCACCCTGGTGAGCAAGGGCGGCACCTACATGCTGAACATGAAGCTCAGCGCGAAGGGCGGCACGGGGTCGGTCTCCTCCAAGAAGCAGAGCTTCGTCCTGCTGCGGATCGAGGACGAACTCTTCCTCAAGGCCGACGCCGACTTCTGGATCCACGAGGAGGGCGGCAAGGCGGGCCCCTCCGACCAGGAGGCCGCCGAGAAGCTGGGCGGCAAGTACGTGAAGGTCCCCCAGGACGACCCCACCTACCGGCAGCTGCGCGGCTTCACCGACAAGAAGGTCCTGCTGGACGGTCTGCTCGCGCTGCACGGCACGGTGACCAAGGGCGACCGCGGCACGGTGGCCGGGCACCGCACCATCCAGCTGCTGGGCGGCAAGGGCGAGGGCGGCGCGCTCGACGTCTCCCTGGAGAACAAGCCGTACCCGGTGCGCGTCGCCCGGGCCGGCGGCGGGGGCACCGTGTCCCTGGCCGACTGGGGGCGCCCCTTCCCGCTGGAGGCCCCGAAGGGCGACGACACCGTCGACTACGGGGGCCAGCTCCCGAAGTCGTCGGGCTGAGCCGAGTCCTGCGGCTGAGCCCTCCGGACGGACGCGTCAGCGCTTGCGGCGCGTCTTCACGTACGGCTTCGGTGCGGGGTGGGACGCGTCTCTGCGCACACGCCTTCACGTACACGGCATACACGCCTTATGTGCGCCTTTAGACATACGTCGGCTTCACGTGCACGACATACACGCCTTTACGCACGTCGGCTTCATGTGCACGTCAGCGCGCCCGGCGTCGTTTCAGCAGCAGCCGGGGCAGCCCCGCCGGTACGGGATGCCGGGTCGTCGCCCCGGTCGGCAGCGGGGCCGCGGCCAGCGAGGTGTCCGGCAGGTCCGTGCTGACCGCCTCGGGCGTGAGCCGCACCACCGCGCACTCCCGCGCCCAGCGCTCGGTCATCACCTCGGCGTCCGGAGCGTTCAGCCGCTTGCCCTTCAGCTCGGCGACGGCCGCCTCCCACTCCTCGGAGTGCGGCGCGAGCACCCGTACGCCCGCCGTCCAGGCGACGAGCCGGCCGCCCTTGTCCTTGCTGCGTACGGTCACCTCGGCGCGGCCGCCGTCCGCCAGGCCCTCGGGGAGCGGCTGCTCGCCGGGGCCGTCCCCGACGAGGTGCGCCGCGCCCTCGTGCCAGACGTGCCACACCGCGCGGGCGGGCCCGGCGGCCCGGACCCAGATGAGGCCGGATTTCTTCGTGGCCTCCTCGACGAGGGCCCTCTCCAGCAGCGCTTCGGCGGCGTCAGTCATGGGCGGGAGCTTAGACCCACCGGCAATTGGGGGGCGGCGTCGCGGGGCTGGGCACGCCCTCCCCCAAGCTCTCGGCTTCGCTCGAGCAGGGAGGGGCCCCCTCCGGCGTTGTCGTCAATCACCATGGCTCCGCCATGCCTCAATCCTCCGCCTTGCAGCTGCACGCACCCAGCCCCGCTCCTTCTTCCACCCCCCAATTGCCGGTGGGTCTTAGGGCCTGCCGCATGGCCTTTCGAGCTCACAGCCAGCCGTTGCGCTTCAGGATGCGGTGGATGGAGAAGCAGACCGCCGCGATGAGCCCGAGGACCAGCGGATAGCCGTACTTCCACTTCACCTCCGGCATGTAGTCGAAGTTCATGCCGTAGACCCCGCAGATCATCGTGGGCACGGCGATGATCGCCGCCCAGGAGGTGATCTTGCGCATGTCCTCGTTCTGCGTGACGGTCGCCTGCGCCAGGTTGGCCTGGAGGATCGAGTTCAGCAGCTCGTCGAAGCCGATGACCTCCTCCTGGACCCGGGCGAGGTGGTCGGCGACGTCCCGGAAGTACTTCTGGATGTCGGGGTCGATCAGCCGCATCGGCCGCTCGCTGAGCAGCTGCATCGGGCGCAGCAGCGGCGAGACGGCCCGCTTGAACTCCAGCACCTCGCGCTTGAGCTGGTAGATCCGGCCCGCGTCCGAGCCGCGCCGGCCGCCCTTCGCCGGGGTGGAGAAGACGTCGATCTCCACCTCGTCGATGTCGTCCTGCACGGCCTCCGCCACCGCGATGTACCCGTCGACGACGTGGTCGGCGATGGCGTGCAGCACGGCGGACGGGCCCTTGGTGAGGAGCTCGGGGTCGTCCTGGAGGCGGTGGCGCAGGGCGCGCAGAGAGCCCTGGCCGCCGTGCCGGACGGTGATGACGAAGTCCCGGCCGGTGAAGCACATCACCTCGCCGGTCTCCACGACCTCGCTGGTCGCGGTCAGTTCGGCGTGCTCCACGTAGTGGATCGTCTTGAAGACGGTGAACAGCGTGTCGTCGTAACGCTCCAGCTTGGGCCGCTGGTGGGCGTGCACGGCGTCCTCGACGGCGAGCGGGTGGAGCCCGAACTCCCGGGCGATGCCCGCGAATTCCTCCTCGGTCGGCTCGTGCAGGCCGATCCAGGCGAAGCCGCCGTCCTCGCGCACCTGGAGCATCGCCTCGTGCGGGGTCGGGGCCGCGGGCGACTTGACGCGGGTGCCGTTGCGGTAGACCGCGCAGTCGACGACCGCGCTGGAGGCGGACGGGTCGCGGGTGGTGTCGTAACCGCTGTGGGGAGCGCTGTTCTTACGGAGGGAGGGACGCAGGGACGGGCGCACGGCGGCGCGCAGGTCACGGATCATCGACATGGCTGGCTCCTTCACGGAGGGCCGTCGGCGAGGGCGTGGAACAGCCCGGAACGAGGACGTGTGCTCACGTCCGCAAAGCGGGCGGCACCGCGCGGGCGCGATGACGGCGTTCGCAACAGACAGGCAAAAGAACGAGAGACTCTTCCGCGGGTTTCCTGGAGCTCTTCCGCGGTGCGAACGACCGTCAGGGGCCGCCGGGGGGCGGCCGACGAGGCGTCAGTTCAAGAGGAAGTTCAGCGGGAAGTGCGGTGCGCGGAAGGGTGATCGGTACTGCACGGTCGACTTGGATCCATGGCAGTCCCCACCTCCTCCGGCCGGTCCCCCGTGGGGGACGACGTGTCGTCGGGACGAAGAGAGCGACGCTTCTGCGTGCTGTCCCGACCGGCGGCCAGGCTATCAGCCACCCAGGCCGAATCCCTTACTTTGCCCATTCCGTACGCACTCTATGCTCGCGGCATGGCAGAAATTCTCGCTCTGGTCGAGGCCCGGCTCCGCTCGGCGCTCGGGGAACCGGACGCCCGCGCCGATGTGACGTTCCTCGGCACGGACCGTATCGAGGTGCTCCGCTTCCTCGACGGCGACGTGGTGCGCTACGCCACGCTCGGCATGTCCGGGCAGCCCATGGCCGACCCCACCTCGCCGCTCGCCGACCCGGTGAAGGGCCCCCGCGCCGAGCTGATCCTCTCGGTGCGGGGCGGGCTCGCCGACACCGACCAGGTGCTGCGCCCGCTCGCCGTGCTGGCCGCCTCCCCGCAGGTCGAGGGGCTGATCGTGGCCCCGGGGGCCTCGCTGGACCTCGGGCAGCCGCTGTGGAGCGGCGCGCCGTTCACCTCGGTGCTGGTGGCGGAGTCCGGCGGACTGGTGGAGGACCTGGAGCTGGACGAGCCGATGGACCCGGTCCGCTTCCTGCCGCTGCTGCCGATGACCCACAACGAGGCCGCCTGGAAGCGGGTGCGCGGGGCGCAGGAGCTCCAGGAGCGATGGCTCTCGCAGGGGACGGACCTGCGGGATCCGCTGCGTAACTCCGTACCGCTGGACTGAGCGGCCGGCCCCCCCCGGCCTCCGGTCCTACCGGTCGGCGAAGACCGTCACGCTGTCCTCCAGGGCGTGGACCGGCTCCAGCTCCTCGGCCTCGTGGGTCAGCGCCGTACGCCGTACGCCCACGACGGCCGCTCCGGCGAGGGCGGCGAGGGCGGCCACCACGAACGGGATGTGGATGTCGCTCCACTCCTCGATCTTCGGGGCGAGGAAGGGGGCGGCGGCGGCCGCGAACCAGCGGACGAAGTTGTACCCGGCGCTCGCCACCGGGCGCGGCGCGGCGGAGACGCCGAGGGCCAGCTCGGTGTAGACGGTGTTGTTCATGCCGATGAACGCGCCGGAGACGATCGTGGCGACGACGGCGGTGGCGTGGTTCCCGTAACCGAGGACCAGCAGGTCGGCGGCGAGCAGCACCAGGGACGCCCCGAGCACCTTGAGCGAGCCGAAGCGGCGCTGGAGGCGCGGGGCGACCAGCACGGAGAAGACCGCGAGCAGCAGGCCCCAGGCGAAGAAGACCGCACCCGACGTGTACGGGGTCATGTCCAGCACGAACGGCGTGAACGCCAGGACCGTGAAGAACGCGTAGTTGTAGAAGAAGGCCGAGGCCGCCACCGAGGCCAGACCGCCGTGGCCCAGCGCCTTCAGCGGGTCGAGCAGCGACGTCCTGCGGGCGGGCTTCGGCTGCTCCTTGAGGAACACGGCGATGCAGAGGAAGCCGATCGCCATCAGCGCCGCCGTGCCGAAGAACGGGTAGCGCCAGCTGGCGTCCCCGAGCAGCGCGCCGAGCAGCGGCCCGCACGCCATGCCGAGGCCGAGCGCCGACTCGTACAGCAGGATCGCCGCCGCGCTGCCGCCCGCCGCCGCTCCGACGATCACCGCGAGCGCGGTGGAGACGAAGAGGGCGTTGCCCAGGCCCCAGCCGGCCCGGAAGCCGACCAGTTCGGCGACGGAGGACGAGGTGCCGGAGAGCGCGGCGAAGACGACGACGAGCGCGAGGCCGGCGAGCAGGGTCCTGCGGCCGCCGATGCGGCTGGAGACGAAGCCGGTGACGAGCATCGCGACGGCGGTGATCAGGAAGTACGAGGTGAACAGCAGCGACACCTGACTGGGTGTGGCCTCCAGCCCCTGGGCGATGGACGGCAGGATCGGGTCCACCAGGCCGATCCCCATGAAGGCGACCACCGAGGCGCCCGCCGTGGCCCAGACGGCCTTCGGCTGGCGCAGGATGCTCGGCGTCCCCGCGCCTTCGTCGAACGGGTCCTCTTCCTGCATGGGCCGACTCCTTCTCTCCGCCAGGTCGATGTGTCATACACAGAATAAGTTAGGCGAGCTAATAAGTGCAAGCTACACCTAAACTGTCCCGGCGGCGGCCACGCTGCGGACGGGTGATCGTCCTTGACGCGGCGACCGGCGGGGAGGACCGTTGGGCCCTATGAGGGGCGAACCCAGTTGCCCGAAGTGCGGTGGCCGGGTCAGGGCGCCCGGTCTTTTCGCCGACGCCTGGCAGTGCTCCGCGCACGGCCAGGTGCACCCGATGCAGCCGGTCATCCCGCCGAGCGTCGAGGGGCTCGGCGTCGTGGTGCACCGTGCGCAGGTTCCCGTCTGGATGCCCTGGCCGCTGCCGGTGGGCTGGCTGTTCACCGGAGTGGCCAGCGCGGGCGACGACCGCAGCGGCGGGCGCGCGAGCGCGGTGGCCTGCTCGGGGCCCGGTCCGCTGGGGGGCATGGGCGAGCTGCTGCTCGTGGCCGAGGAGCTCGGCGTCGGACTCGGCGCCCGCTACGCCGGAATCGACGGCCCCGACCCCGGCCCCCACCTGAACGTCGACTCCGCCCCCGACGCCAAAGTGCACGCCGCCGGTCGCCCCACCCCGCTCTGGCACGTCAAGAACGCCCCGGGGGACCGGGCGGTCTTCGCGGGCGAGGCGCGCGGGCTGTGGCTCTGGGCGATCCTGTGGCCCGAGCAGTCGGGGCTGCTGATGTATGACGAACTGGTGCTGACCGATCTGCGCGACGCCGGGGGAGAGGTGGACCTCGTCCCGTGCGGGGCGCTCACCCCGCGCCTGCTCACCACGCCTGAGGGCCCGCCCCGGCAGGGGACGGGCGAGCGCTAGATCACGTCGGAGCGGGGCCGATCCCGGCCGGGGGCCCGGTGCGCGGCGGTTACCCTTGAGCGGTCCCCCGTCCGCCCGCGAGCCCCGGAGCCAAGCGTCGTGCGCATCGACCTGCACACCCACTCCACCGCTTCGGACGGTACGGACACCCCCGCCGAGCTGGTCGCCCACGCCGCCGCCGCGGGGCTGGACGTCGTCGCCCTCACCGACCACGACACCGTGGGCGGCTACAAGCAGGCCATCGACGCGCTGCCCGAAGGGCTCACCCTCGTCACCGGCGCCGAGCTCTCCTGCCGCGTCGACGGCGTGAGCATGCACATGCTGGCGTACCTCTTCGACCCCGCCGAACCCGAGCTGGACCGCGCGCGCGAACGCGTACGCGACGGCCGGGTGCCCCGCGCCCAGGAGATGGTCCGCAAGCTCCGCGCGCTCGACGTGCCGATCACCTGGGAGCAGGTCGCCCGCATCGCCGGAGACAGCTCGGTCGGGCGTCCGCACGTCGCCGCCGCCCTGGTGGAGCTGGGCGTCGTGCCCACCGTCTCCGACGCCTTCACGCCCGACTGGCTGGGCAGCGGCGGCCGGGCCTCCGCCCCGAAGCACGAGTTCGACCCCTTCGAGGCGGTCCGGCTCGTGAAGGCGGCGGGCGGCGTCACCGTCTTCGCCCACCCCGCCGCGTCGAAGCGCGGGAAGGTGGTCCCCGAGGCCACGATCGCCGCACTCGCCGCAGCGGGCCTCGACGGCATCGAGATCGACCACATGGACCACGACGAGCCTACCCGGGCCCGACTGCGGGGCCTCGCCCGCGAGCTGGGACTCCTGCCCACCGGCTCCAGCGACTACCACGGCAGCCGGAAGACCGTGCGGCTCGGCGAGTACACGACCGACCCCGAGATCTACGGCGAGATCACCCGGCGCGCCACGGGAGCCTTCCCGGTGCCGGGCGCCGGTGGAGCCGGCCGCAAGTAAGCCCCTCCGCTCCCGCCGCACCCCGTCCCACGCCTCGCGCGCTCTTCGCGTGCCGTCGTGCGCCTTCGCGCCGACGTCCGCCGCCCGGACCCGCGCACCTCCCGTACCACTCGCTCTTCTCTCGCAAGGCTCACTGTGTTCGACGTCGCTGTCTTCGGATCCCTCTTTCTCACCCTTTTTGTGATTATGGACCCGCCCGGGATCACCCCGATCTTCCTGGCCCTCACCGCGGGCCGCCCCGCCAAGGTGCAGCGCAGGATGGCGCTCCAGGCCGTCGCGGTCGCCTTCGGCGTGATCGCCGTCTTCGGTCTGCTCGGCCAGCAGATCCTCGACTACCTGCATGTCTCGGTGCCCGCCCTGATGATCGCGGGCGGGCTCCTGCTGCTGCTCATCGCGCTGGACCTGCTGACCGGCAAGACGGACGAGCCGACGCAGACCAAGGACGTCAACGTGGCGCTCGTACCGCTGGGCATGCCGCTGCTGGCCGGGCCCGGCGCGATCGTCTCGGTGATCCTGGCCGTGCAGCACGCCGACGGTTTCGGCGGCCAGCTCTCGGTGTGGTCCGCGATCGCGGCCATGCACGTGGTGCTCTGGCTGGCGATGCGCTACTCGCTGGTGATCATCCGGATCATCAAGGACGGCGGGGTGGTCCTGGTGACCCGGCTCGCGGGCATGATGCTCTCGGCCATCGCCGTGCAGCAGATCATCAACGGCGTCACCCAGGTCATCCAGAACGCCTGAACCCGCCGCCCGCCCTGTCACGCCCCGGACGCCACAGCGCCCCCGCACGGACCATCCCTGCGGGGGCGCTTCGTCTTCGGCGGCGCAATGCGTGATCAGGCGTCAGATGCCCATGGAGCGTTACGAAGCCGAGCTGTCGGCCTGGAGCGTTTCGAAGCCGAGCTGTCGGCCTGAAGCGTTACGAAGCCAAGCTGTCGGCTTGGAGTGCTACGAAGCCGAGCTGTCGGCCGGCCGGATGTAGATGCGCTGGCCGATTGCCGCGGCCTGCCGCACGATCCGGTTGACGGAGGCGGCGTCCACGACGGTGCTGTCCACGGCGGTACCGTCGACGTCGTCGAGTCGCGTGATCTCGAAGCGCATGGGGCTTCCCTTCGTCCGATCCTCCTGCTGGAGAACTACTGGCGCGGGCGATGTGGCCCACCCGCGAGGATAGGAACGCGAGGCTTCCCTCGCGTTCCACGAATGTGACAACGGCTTGTCCGGTACAAACATTCCCTACGCTAAGGAAATTTTTTGGATGTCTAAGTACCCGCCCGTAGTCATCTGTACACAGACCATGAGGTTCGTATGAGCGCGGCGGAGCCGCAGTTCCCCGTCCCGGCCGATATCGCCGAGCGCCTGGACCGCACCAACGAGCTGCTCCAGCGCATGCTCGTCGAGGTCTCCAAGACCCCCTCGACGCACGCCATCTTCGTGGACGCGGGCTATGTGTACGCCGCCGCCGGGCTGCTCGTCACCGGCACCGAGGACCGGCGTTCCTTCGACCTCGACGCCGAGGGGCTGATCGAGGCGTTCATCGACCGGGCCCGCACGATCTTCGCGGACAGCAGGCTGCTGCGCGTGTACTGGTACGACGGGGCCAGGCGGCGCATCCACACCACCGAGCAGCAGGCGATCGCCGAACTGCCGGACGTCAAGGTGCGCCTGGGCAACCTCAACGCCAACAACCAGCAGAAGGGCGTCGACTCCCTCATCCGCACCGACCTCGAATCGCTCGCCCGGCACCGCGCCATCAGCGACGCGGCGCTCATCGGCGGCGACGAGGACCTGGTCTCGGCGGTCGAGGCGGCCCAGGGCTACGGGGCCCGCGTCCACCTCTGGGGCATCGAGGCCGCCGAAGGCCGCAACCAGGCGGAGCCGCTGCTCTGGGAGGTCGACAGCCAGCGCACCTTCGACCTCGACTTCTGCCGCCCCTACGTCACCCGGCGGCCCGTCACGACGTACGAGGACGACACCCCGGCCCCCGCACGGGACGACGTCCGCTTCGTCGGCGCGCAGATCGCCGCCGCCTGGCTCGCCGCGCGCGGCCGGGAGTCCCTCGCCGACCTGCTGCCCGGCCACCCCTATCTGCCGGGCTCCGTCGACCAGGACCTGCTGGTGGAGGCCGAACGCCTGCTCCAGCACTCGCTGCGCGGCCACGCGCACCTGCGCCGGGCGCTGCGCGACGGCTTCTGGCAGCACCTCCAGTCGCAGTACTGAGCAGCGCCCTCACCACGGAGTCTCAGCCGACCGGCACGGCGTCCGTGCAGGGATCAGCCGGTCGGCGCGCCGTCCGCGCGGGGCTCTCAGCCGGTCGGCACGTCGTCCGCGCGGGGCTCTCAGGCGGCCGGCACGTCGTCCGCGCGGGGCTCTCAGGCGGCCGGCACGCCGTCCCAGAACGCGGCGAGCGCCTCGGCGGTCTCGTGCGGGCGGGCGGTGTTGGGGGAGTGCTCGGCCCCGGCGATCGTGGTGCGGCGCGCCCCGAGGCGGCGGGCCATCGCGTCGAACTGCTCCACTGGCCATACGTCGTCGCGCTCGCCGGACAGGACGTGGACGGGCAGCCCCAGGGCGGCCAGCTCGTCCACCCGGTCCGGTTCGGCGGACAGCTGGGCGCCGGCGGCGATCAGCTGGGCGGGGTCGTGGAGCAGCCAGCGGCGGCGCAGGTCCTCGCCGTCGCCGACGTCCGCCTCCTGGGGCGGTTCCAGCGCCCGCATCGCCTCCCACACCTCGTCCATGGTGAGCACGGACAGCGCGTCGCTCAGCATCTTCAGCTTGTCCCGCTGGGCGGCGACCACTTCGGCGGGGCCGGAGGACATCAGCGTCAGCGAGCGGAACGGAGCGGCGTCCAGCAGGACGGCGGCGCGGGAGATCTGGCCGCCGAGCGAGTGCCCGAGCAGGTGCAGCGTCTCGCCGACGCCGCTCAGCGCCGCCGCCTGGGCGAGCACGTCACGGGCCAACTCCCCTTGTGCATACGTCTCCTGGCGGCCCGTGCCCTCGGACTCGTACTGCCCGCGTCCGTCGACGGAGACCACCCGGTACCCGGCCGCGCACAGCGGTTCGAGCAGGGCGATGAAGTCCTCCTTGCTGCCGGTGTACCCGGGCAGCAGGAGGGCGGTGGCCCGTGCGGGAGTGCGCGGTACGGCGTCCAGGACGGCGAAGTCGCCGCGCTCGGTGCGCAGGACGCGGGACGTGGCGCAGGCGGGCGGGGTGAAGGTGGGCGGGCGGCTCATGGGGCGAGGCTATCGCCGCGGCCGGGCCGGGGCGCCACCGGGCGTGCGGGCGCCCGGGGCAGCCGAAACGGCCCCGGCCCCCGCATGGTGCGGGGGCCGGGGCCGTAGGGTCTGGCGGGACCGTCAGCTCTCGGTCGTCGCGGTGGCCTTGCCCGCGGCGCGGGTGGCACGGCGGCGGCGCGGCTTGACCTCGGCTGCGGCCTCGCTCACCACGGCCTCGGCCTCGGAGACCACAGCGGCCTCCTGGGTCGCGGTGGAGGTGACGCTGCGGGTCGCCCGGCGGCGGCGCGGCTTGGCCTCGGCCTCGACGGCGGCCGGAGTCTCCGGCGCGACGACGGCTTCGGCGGGGGCCGCGGCCTTCGCCCTCGACGCCCTCTTCGGCTTCGTCTCCGCCTTGGGCGTCGACTCGGCCTCCGTGACGGCCTCGGTCTTCGACCGGGCGGCCGACCTCGGCCTGGACTCGGCCTTCGTACCGGCCTCCGCCTTGGGCTTCGACTCCGCCTTCGGCCGGCTCGTGGCGCGCGCCGGGCGGCGACGGGTCTTCGACTCGGGCTCCGGCTCGGAGGCCGGGGCGATCTGGAAGTCGACCTCGTCGGCCGGCTTCACGATCCGGGTGCGGCGGCGCGGCTTGGTCGCGACCGGCGCGGCCTCCGGCTCCGCGACACCCGCGGCGACGGCCACGGTCTGGAACCCGGCCTCGACCGGAGCGGCGGCGGGGACCTGCGCCACCGGCTCGGCGACCGGCTTCACGGCGGCCCGGCTGCGACGGCGGCGCGGCTTGGCCTCCGCGACGGTCTCCACGACCGGCCCGGACTCCACGACGGCCTCGACCACGGCCGTGGCCACGGTCTCGACGGCGGGAGCCGGCACCGGGGCCGGAGCCTCGGCGACCGCGACGGCCGCCTCGGCGGTGGCCTCGGGCGCACTGGCCCGGGTACGGCGGCGACGGCGCGGCGTGCGCGGACCCTCGGGGGCCTCGTCACCGGCCGGGGTGACCGGCGTGGCCTCCTTGGCGGGTGCGGGCACCGTTGCCGCGCCCTCCTCCGCGGCGGACCCGCCACGGGTGCGGCGGCGCTGACGCGGCGTACGCGTACGGGGCTCGCGCTCCTCACGGGCCGGGGCGGGAGCGGCGGACTTGCGGCCGCGGCCGCCGGTCTCGCCGAGGTCCTCGACCTCCTCCGCGCGCAGACCCGCACGGGTCCGCTCGCCACGCGGCAGGACGCCCTTGGTGCCGGCCGGGATGCCGAGCTCCTCGAAGAGGTGCGGCGAGGTGGAGTACGTCTCCGGGGGGTCCGGGAACTTCAGGTCCAGCGCCTTGTTGATCAGCTGCCAGCGCGGGATGTCGTCCCAGTCGACCAGCGTGATCGCGATGCCCTTGGCGCCCGCGCGGCCGGTGCGGCCGATGCGGTGCAGGTAGGTCTTCTCGTCCTCCGGCGACTGGTAGTTGATGACGTGGGTCACACCCTCGACGTCGATGCCGCGCGCGGCGACGTCGGTGCAGACGAGGACGTCGACCTTGCCGTTGCGGAAGGCGCGGAGCGCCTGCTCGCGGGCGCCCTGGCCGAGGTCGCCGTGGACCGCGCCGGAGGCGAAGCCGCGCTTCTCCAGCTGCTCGGCGATGTCGGCGGCCGTCCGCTTCGTACGGCAGAAGATCATCGCGAGCCCGCGGCCGTCGGCCTGGAGGATGCGCGAGAGCATCTCCGGCTTGTCCATGTTGTGCGCGCGGTACACGTACTGCGCGGTGTTCTTGACGGTCGTGCCCTCGTCGTCGGGCGAGGTGGCGTTGATGTGCGTCGGCTGCGACATGTAGCGGCGGGCCAAGCTGATGACGGCGCCGGGCATGGTGGCCGAGAACAGCATCGTCTGGCGCTTGGGCGGCAGCATCGTGATGATGCGCTCGACGTCGGGCAGGAAGCCCAGGTCCAGCATCTCGTCGGCCTCGTCCAGGACGAGCCCGCGGATGTGGGAGAGGTCCAGCTTGCGCTGGCCCGCCAGGTCCAGGAGGCGGCCCGGGGTGCCGACGATCACGTCGACGCCCTTCTTCAGGGCCTCGACCTGGGGCTCGTACGCCCGGCCGCCGTAGATCGCGAGAACGCGGACGTTACGCACCTTGCCGGCGGTCAGCAGGTCGTTGGTGACCTGCTGGCACAGCTCACGGGTGGGGACGACGACGAGCGCCTGGGGCGCGTCGGTCAGCTGCTCGGGCGTGGCGCGCCCCGCCTCGACATCGGCGGGGACGGTCACGCGCTCCAGGAGGGGGAGTCCGAAGCCGAGCGTCTTGCCGGTGCCGGTCTTGGCCTGGCCGATGACGTCGGAGCCGGAGAGCGCTACGGGGAGCGTCAGCTCCTGGATGGGGAAGGGGGACATGATGCCGACTGCCTCAAGGGCTTCGGCCGTCTCGGAAAGAATGCCGAGGTCGCGGAACGTAGTCAGGGTGCTGCCTCTTCTGTGAGACGCGGTCCGAGGCGAACGCTGGGGGTCGTACCGTGCCGGGGTTGGTCATCCGGCCGTGGATGGGCCGGGTGGCGCGGGACCACTGCCGTCGCTCGAGCGCTCGTGCCGCTGAGGGGGCCCCTCAGCTGCGGTCGTACGTGTCGTACGCACCGCGTGGAGGGCTGTCGGGTCGGAGCCGATCGGGCCACCGACCGGGCATCCTCATTCAAAGGACGCGCCCCTGGCACAGGAAAATGCTCAGTAAGCGCAATACCACTGTACCCCGGATTCGCGCATGTGTGTTGGACGAATTCATCGGAACGGTGTGATGTGCGCGGCTCACCGGGCCCTTCCGACCCCGGTCGGGCGGGCTATTGTGCGGTTCATGGAGACGCCTGACAACGCCACTGAACACCCCGAAAAAGCTCCCGAAGTGCCCGAAGCGACCTCAATCGCCGCCCAGGACTGGGCCACCGCCTCCGCGGAGCCGCAGTACCGCGCGGCCGTCGTGGACCTGCTCGGCGCGCTCGCCTACGGAGAGCTGGCGGCCTTTGAACGGCTCGCCGAGGACGCGAAACTCGCGCCGACCCTCGGGGACAAGGCGGAGCTGGCGAAGATGGCCGCCGCCGAGTTCCACCACTTCGAGCAGCTGTCCGAGCGGCTCACCGCCGTGGCCGAGGACCCGACCGCCGCGATGGAGCCCTTCGCCAAGGCGCTCGACGACTTCCACCGCCAGACGGCCCCGTCCGACTGGCTGGAGGGCCTGGTCAAGGCGTACGTCGGCGACTCGATCGCCAGTGACTTCTACCGGGAGGTCGCGGCCCGGCTCGACACGGACACCCGCTCCCTGGTCCTGGCCGTGCTCGACGACACCGGCCACGGCAACTTCGCCGTGGAGAAGGTGCGCGCCGCGATCGAGGCCGACCCCCGGCTCGGCGGGCGGCTCGCGCTGTGGGCCCGCCGGCTGATGGGCGAGGCGCTGTCGCAGGCCCAGCGGGTGGTCGCGGACCGCGACGCCCTGTCGACGATGCTGGTGGGCGGCGTCGCGGACGGCTTCGACCTGGCGGAGGTGGGCCGGATGTTCTCCCGGATCACCGAGGCCCACACCAAGCGCATGGCCGCGCTGGGACTGGCCGCGTAACACCCCGGGCCGGTCTCCGGCTACTGGGCCGCCGCCGACCGGGTGAGGCGGCGGCCTCGCGGACGGATCAGCAGGGACAGCGTCACCGCACCCACGGACACGGCCCCGATCAGGGTCGCCAGGACATGGCCGGGGCCCAGCGCCGAGTGCGTGAGAAAGGCCCCGAACAGGGCGCCCAGGACTCCGGTGAGATAGACCGCACGGGGGGTCGGGAGCCGGTCGGCCAGTGAGCGGAGCGCGGCCCAGGACAGGACGAGTCCGAGAGCGGCGGAGCCGAAGGATTCCCAGATCACTGTGGATCACCTCGCGGGGGTGTGCGGGGCGGGCAAATCGGTCGTAGGCGGTACTACCCGTGGCCCACGCCGCGCAACCCTCCGCGGAGCCGGGGAGACCCGTATGTGTAAGGCTCGCGCGTCCACGGCATACGGGAGCGGCCCGGCGGGAATTCCCGCCGGGCCGCTCCCGTGATCACCGCGTCCCGTGGACTACAGCGTGCCGAACCCGACACGCCGGGTGCTGGGCTCGCCGATCTCCACGTACGCGATCCGGTCGGCCGGCACCAGGACCCTGCGGCCCTTGTCGTCCGTGAGGCTCAGCAGCTCCGCCTTGCCGCCCAGTGCGGCGGCGACCGCGCTCTCGACGTCCTCGGCGGAAAGCCCGCTCTCCAGAACGATCTCGCGGGGCGTGTGCTGCACCCCGATCTTGACCTCCACGGCTATGTCCCTCCGACGGTCAGTCCCTGCGCGGCGAACCGCGCCGTACGCAGCCACATTAGCCCGGTGGGACCACGCCTCACGGCCCGACCGGCAACGCCCGCAGCGAACACGGCACGGCACGCGGCCGGGACCGGGGACCACTGACGCCCGACGCCCTGCCGGAACGGGGCGTCCACACCGGTCGACGCCCCGCCGGAACAGAGGGCCGGCGCCGCTCGACGCCCCGCCGGGACAGGGCGTCCGCACCGCTCGACGCCCCGCCGGTGCGGGGGGTCAGTGCTGCTGCTCGACGCCGTGCAGCGGGAAGCCCGCGATGCCCCGCCAGGCCAGCGACGTGAGCAGCTGCACCGCCGTGTCGCGCGGCACGGTGGAGCCGCTGGAGAGCCAGTAGCGCGCCACCACCTGCGACACCCCGCCGAGTCCCACCGCGAGCAGCATGGACTCGTCCTTGGACAGGCCCGTGTCCCCGGCGATCACGTCGGAGATCGCCTCGGCGCACTGGAGGGAGACCCGGTCGACCCGCTCGCGCACGGCGGGCTCGTTGGTCAGGTCGGACTCGAAGACCAGCCGGAACGCGCCGCCCTCGTCCTGCACATAGGCGAAGTAGGCGTCCATCGTCGCCTCGACGCGCAGCTTGTTGTCCGTGGTCGAGGCCAGCGCCGTCACCACGGCCTGGAGCAGCGACTCGCAGTGCTGGTCGAGGAGGGCGAGGTAGAGCTCCAGCTTTCCGGGGAAGTGCTGGTAGAGCACCGGCTTGCTCACGCCGGCCCGCTCGGCGATGTCGTCCATCGCGGCGGAGTGGTAGCCCTGGGCGACGAACACCTCCTGCGCGGCGCCCAGCAGCTGGTTGCGTCGGGCGCGGCGGGGCAGTCGCGTGCCCCGCGGGCGCGCTGCCTCTGTCTGCTCGATGGCGCTCAAGCCGCCTCCCAAATGTGTGTTCCAGCACAGCCGATCCGTACACGCTGCGCCGTACTGCCATCGTACTTTTGGGTAACCCCGGTGCGCGCGGCGCGGACGCAGAATTTCACGGACCGGACGACTGTGGAAGCCACAGTTCTCCGAGGTCGGGAGCAAAGCGGGGCGTTTTGGGGGTAATCGCCTGGAGCGGCTCCCGTGCCGGCTCCCGGCGGGCCGCCCGCGGAGCCCCGGCCCCTGCCGGTAGTCGTCCCCTGCCGGTAGCCGTCCCCTACCGGTAGTCGTCCTCGTCCAGCGGGACCACCCGCCGCTGCTCCGCCACGTCGGCCTCGTCGGCGGCGCCCGGATCGACGCCCCCCACCGGCTCGTCCGCCTCGGGCCGGACATCCGTCCGCTGCTCGGCGGCGTCCGCCTCCGGGGCCTCCGGGCCGGGGGCGTCCGGCTCGGTGTTCTCGAAGGTGTCCGGATCGCTCGGGTCGACCGTCATGAGTGACTCCCTCTCTTCTGTGAGGTCCTTCTCGCTGTTCTTCCCTGATCTTCTTCCCTGGCGTTCTCTCCTGAACGTCCTTCTCCCGGGCTTTCCCGGGCCCCTCCTGAAGGCTCCTTCGAAGCGTAGGAGCAACACTCCTGCCCCGCGATGCGGCCTGTGACCGCGAACACATGAACTGGTGCGTGATCGTCTCGTAACATTGCCGCATGTCTTCGACCGAGCTTCCGGGCGCCGAGGCCGCCGCGGCCGCGCTGGCCCCCACGGTCAGCGCCGTCCGCGTCGCCGAGGGTGAGCGGCTGCGCTCCGTGGCGCTGCCCGGGCTCACGCTGAACGTCCGTTCCCGGCCCGCCGAGCGGGCCGGACTGCCGCCCGCGCTCTTCGTGCACGGGCTCGGCGGTTCCTCGCAGAACTGGTCGGCGCTGATGCCGTTCCTGGCGGACGTGGTCGACAGCGACGCCGTCGACCTGCCCGGATTCGGCGACTCGCCGCCGCCGGACGACGGTGACTACTCCATCACCGGGCACGCCCGTGCGGTGATCCGGCTGCTGGACGCGGGTGAACGCGGGCCCGTCCACCTGTTCGGCAATTCCCTGGGCGGCGCGGTCGCCACCCGGGTCGCCGCCGTCCGTCCCGACCTGGTGCGCACCCTCACCCTGATCTCGCCCGCGCTGCCCGAGTGGCGGGTGCAGCGGCCCGCCGTGCCGACCGGCCTGCTGGCGGTGCCGGGGGTCGCCGCCCTGTTCGCCCGGCTCACGAAGGGCTGGACCGCGGAGCAACGTACGCGCGGAGTCATGGCACTCTGTTACGGCGATCCGGATCGCGTCTCCGAGGAAGCCTTCCGCCATGCGGTGGCCGAGATGGAGCGGCGACTGGAGCTGCCGTATTTTTGGGACGCGATGACGCGTTCGGCCCGGGGCATCGTGGACGCGTACACCCTGGGCGGCCAGCACGGACTGTGGCGCCAGGCCGAGCGGGTGCTCGCACCGACCCAGCTCGTGTACGGCGGACGGGACCAGCTCGTCTCGTACCGGATGGCGCGCAGGGCGTCCGCGGCCTTCCGCGACGCCCGGCTGCTGACCCTGCCCGACGCGGGGCACGTGGCGATGATGGAGTACCCGGAGACGATCGCCCAGGCGTTCCGGGAGCTGCTGGACGATTGCGGCGGGAGCTGATCCGGGGCGTGGGACGACACAGCCGAAAGGGCGCCGAGGCCACCCGCCCGGACGCCGCCGCGGCGGACCCGGACGGCCGCCGCGCCGTACCCGCCCCCGCCTCCGGCGGCGGTCGGCGCAGGCGTCAAGCCGCCGCCCCCGTCACCCCGGTCGCAGGGCGCACCCCTTCCCCGGGCGACCCGTTCTCCGCCGCCCCGCAGGTGCGCGGCGGCCACCCCGAGCAGCGTGAGCCGGGCGGCGGGTGGGGGACCGGACCGCAGCCGCGTTACGCGGCCCCCGCGTCCCCCGGGGCTTCGCCGTACCTGTCTCCGGATCCGTCCTCGCCTTCGTCTTCGTACGGGATTCCGTACGGCGACGGGTACGGCGTCCAGGACTCCGCCGCCCGCGAACAGGCCATCGCGCGTCAGGTGTCCGCCCAGCAGGCCGCCCAGCGCGCGGCGGACGGTCGGGCGGCCCGGCAGCCGACCGGCGGTCCCGCGACGATGCCGGGCCCGCGCCGCGAGTTCGTCGACGCCTTCGACGCCGACGCGCGGACCGGCCCGGCCGACGACGACCTGGCCCAGGCGCCGGGCGACCGCGAGGGCGGCGGAAGCGCCGGGCCCCCCGACGGGCCCGGCGACGCCCCGGACGGCGGCCCCGCCGGACCCCGCGAGGCCAAGGGCGGCAGGGGCCGGGCCTTCACCGGGATCGCCGCCGCCGCGGTCACCACCGTGCTCGCGGTCGTGGTGGCCGGCCAGGTCGCCCAGGACTCCGCCGACCGGGGGGCGGCGGCCGCGCGGGCGGCGGAGATGGAGCGGGGCGGCGGAGGCGAGGGCGCTTCGCGTTCGGACGCCCGCCCGACGCCCGAGAACCCCGCGACCAAGGCCCCCGAGGTCAAGCCGCTGTCGTACGCCCATCGGATGGCCCAGCCCATTCCGCTCGCCGCCGATCTGAAGGCGACCGGGAAATTCGAGGGGGTCCCCGGTCTGGCGAAGGCGCCCGGCAAGGGGAAGAAGCTCCGCTACCGGATCGACGTCGAGAAGGGGCTCTCCCTCGACGCCGGTCTTTTCGCCGAAGCCGTCCAGAAGACGCTGAACGACGACCGGAGTTGGGCGCACAACGGTGCGATGACCTTCGAGCGGATCTCATCGGGGAACCCGGACTTCGTGATCACGCTCGCCAGCCCCGGGACGACCGGTGAATGGTGTGCGAAATCCGGTCTGGACACGACGATCGACAATGTCTCCTGTGATTCCGCTTCGACCGACCGCGTCATGATCAACGCCTATCGCTGGGCCCAGGGCTCCGCCACATTCGGTCCGGACAAACTGCTGTCCTACCGTCAGATGCTCATCAACCATGAAGTCGGCCACCGGCTGGGACACAACCATGTGAGCTGTCGCACGCCCGGCGCCCTGGCCCCGGTCATGCAGCAGCAGACCAAATCCCTCGAGGTGGAAGGGATCAAGTGCAAACCCAACCCCTGGGTGTACCCCGGTAGTTGACCGGCGTTGTCCGCATGCCGAGACGGCCGTCTTATTCCGCTTTGACAGCGGTCAAGGCGGTCGTTCATATTTCTCGGCATGTCACGCAGCCCCGCACCTTCCGAGATCGCCGCCCTTGAGCTGGCGCTGCTCGGCGTGACCGGGCACTGCGTAGCCGACATTCTCTGTCGCTGACGCCTGTCCGAGCGCGCGTCGGCCCTTTCGCTTTCCGTGAGCCCCTGAGCGGCTCCGGTGGCCCGATCACTGCCGCGCCCGGACGTATTCCGTCCGCAGGCGCGGCATTTCTTATCGCCCGGCCCGTTTCGAGGCCAGGACCTTCTCCGGCTGTCGCCTGCGCGGATTCCCCTTCCCCTTTCCGCGTCATTCTCCGCAGCACTCCGAGAGGTCACCTTCCGATGCGTCAACCCTCCGTCATATCGCGCCGCGTGGCAGCGGCCACCCTGGGTCTCGTCCTGGCCGCGGGCGCGGCGGCCTGCGGCCCCGAGGACAGCAAGAGCGGCGACAGCGGCTCCGGAGCCGAGGGCAAGCCGGGCAAGGGCGGCACCCTCACCATCCTCAACCGCAACCCGCAGCAGGACTTCGACCCCGCGCGCCTCTACACCTCCGGCGGCGGCAACGTCCCCTCCCTCGTCTTCCGCACCCTCACCACCCGCAACCGCGAGGACGGCGCCGAGGGCGCGCAGGTCGTCCCCGACCTGGCCACCGACCTGGGCAAGCCCAACAAGGACGCCACCGTCTGGACGTACACCCTCAAGGACGGCCTCAAGTACGAGGACGGCACCGCGATCACCTCCGCCGACGTCAAGTACGGCATCGAGCGCTCCTTCGCCCCCGAACTCTCCGGCGGCGCGCCCTATCTGCGGGACTGGCTGATCGGCGGGGCCGACTACCAGGGCCCGTACAAGGACAAGAAGGGCCTCGACTCCATCGAGACGCCCGACGACAAAACGATCGTCTTCCGGCTCAACAAGCCCGAGGGCGAGTTCCCCTTCCTGGCGACGCAGACCCAGACCAGCCCGGTGCCCCGGGCGAAGGACACCGGCACCAAGTACGAGGAGCGCCCCCTCGCCTCGGGCCCGTACAAGGTCGTCAGCAACGAGAACGACGGCGAGCGGCTCACCCTGGAGCGCAACCCGCACTGGTCGGCGAAGACCGACGAGGAGCGCAAGGCGTACCCCGACCGCATCGAGGTCCGCTCCGGCCTCGACTCCGCCGTCATCAACCAGCGGCTCTCCGCCTCCCAGGGCGCCGACGCCGCCGCCGTCACCACCGACACCAACCTCGGCCCCGCCGAACTCGCCAAGGTCAGCAGCGACAAGAAGCTCGCCGCCCGCGTCGGCACCGGCCACTTCGGCTACACCAACTACATCGCCTTCAACCCGAAGGTGAAGCCCTTCGACGACCCGAAGGTGCGCCAGGCCATCTCGTACGCCGTCGACCGCTCCTCGGTCGTCAACGCGGCGGGCGGCTCCTCGCTCGCCGAGCCCGCGACGACCTTCCTGCCCAACCAGAAGTCGTTCGGCTACACGCCCTACGACCACTTCCCGGCGGGGAAGACCGGCAACGCGGAGAAGGCGAAGGAGCTGCTGAAGGAGGCCGGTTACGACAAGGGCCTCACCGTCACCCTCACCCACTCCAACGCCAAGGACTTCGAGACCAGCCCGGAGATCGCCACCGCGCTCCAGGCGGCGCTCAAGAAGGCCGGAATCACCGTCGAGCTCAAGGGCCTCGAGGACAACGACTACTCCGACACCATCCACGACGCCAAGCGGTCGCCGGGCTTCTTCCTCGCCCACTGGGGCGCCGACTGGCCCTCCGGCGGCCCCTTCATCGCCCCGATCTTCGACGGCCGGCAGATCGTCAAGGACGGCGCCAACTACAACACCAGCTTCCTGAACGACCCCGAGGTCAACAAGGAGATCGACGAGATCAACAAGCTGACCGACCTGAAGGCCGCCGCGACCCGCTGGGGCGCGCTCGACGAGAAGATCGGCGAGAAGGCGCTGACCGTGCCGCTGTTCCACCCGGTCTACAAGCGGCTGTACGGCCAGGACGTCAAGAACATCGTCATCAGCGACTGGACCGGCGTCCTCGACGTCTCCCAGGTCGCGGTCAAGTAACCGGACGCGGTCGAACCACCATGTCCGAAGCCCTGCTGGTCAAGGAGGCGGGAGCGGCGACGGCCGTCGCCCCCGCCTCCGGGGCCCGGCTGTTCTGGCGGAGGCTGCGCGCCCAGCGCGCGGCCTCTGCCGCGGCCCTCGTCGTCCTCCTGCTCGTCCTGGTCGCGCTCGCCGCGCCGCTGCTCACCGCACTGGCCGGCCAGGACCCGAACACCTACCACCCCGACCTCGTCGACTCGGCGGCCGGCGGTGTCCCCATCGGCTCCTTCGGCGGCATCAGCGCCGACCACTGGCTCGGCGTCGAACCGCAGACCGGCCGCGACCTGTTCGCCCGGATCGTGTACGGCGCGCGGGTCTCGCTCGGCGTCGCCCTCGTCGCCACCATCCTCCAGATCACCCTGGGCCTGGTCATCGGCCTCGCCGCCGCGCTCGGCAGCCGCTGGGTCGACCAGCTCCTCAGCCGGATCACGGACGTCAACGTGGCCCTGCCGATCATGGTCATCGCCCTGGCGCTCCTGGCGATCGTCCCCGAGACCTTCCCCCGGCCCGTCCTGATCGCCCTGGTCATCGGCGGCATCAACTGGGCCGGTACGTCGAAGATCGTGCGGGCCCAGGCGCTCACCCTGAAGTCCCTCGACTTCGTCTCGGCGGCCCGGCTCAGCGGACGCGGCACGTGGTCCATCGCCCGCCGGGAACTGCTGCCCTCGCTCGCCGCCCCCGTGATCACGTACGCCGCCCTGGCCTTCCCCACCAACATCATCGTCGAGGCGGCCCTCTCCTTCCTCGGCGTCGGCATCAAACCGCCCACCCCGTCCTGGGGCCAGATGCTCACCGAGGCCGACACCTGGTACCAGGCGGCCCCCACGTATCTGCTGCTCCCCGCCGGGCTCCTGTTCGTCACGGTCCTCGCGCTCACCGTCCTCGGCGAGGGCGTGCGCACCGCACTCGACCCGCGCGCCGCCTCCCGGCTGCGCGTCGGCACGAAGTCCGCCAAGGGGGACGCGGCATGACCGGCTTCCTGATCCGGCGGCTCGGCGGGGCCGTCCTCGTCCTGCTCGCCCTGACCGTCATCCTGTACGGGATCTTCTACGTCGCTCCCGGCAACGTCGCCCAGCTCGTCTGCGGCCCCCGCTGCTCACCCGCCCAGCTCGCCCAGGTCACCGAGCAACTGCGCCTGGACGACCCCCTGTACGTGCAGTACGGGCACTTCCTCCAGGGCATCGTCGCCGGGCGGGACTTCTCCACCGGCGTCGGCGTCGAGCACTGCTCCGCGCCCTGCCTCGGCGTCTCCTACCAGTCCGACCAGCAGGTCACCCAGCTCATCCTGGCCAAGCTCCCGGTCACCGGATCCCTGGTCATCGGCGCCTTCGCCGGCTGGCTGCTGCTGGGCGTCGGCACCGGCGTGCTCTCCGCCTGGCGGCGCGGCCGGCTCACCGAGCGCGTGCTCACCTGGCTGACCCTGGCGGGCTCGGCCACCCCGGTCTTCGTCATCGGACTGCTGCTCATCATCGTGTTCTGCTCCACCCTCCAGTGGCTGCCCGCCCCCTCCTACGTCCCGTTCGCCGAGGACCCCGAGCAGTGGGCCTGGGGGCTGCTGCTGCCCTGGGCGTCGCTGGCGCTCATCGAGTCCGCGAAGTACGCGCGCCTCACCCGCAGCGCCATGCTGGAGACCCTCGCGGAGGACCATGTGCGCACCTTCCGCGCGTACGGGGTCGGGGAGCGGACGATCGTCGGCCGGCACGCGCTCCGGGGCGCGGTGGCGCCTGTCATCGCGCTCAGCGCGCTGGACTTCGGCTCGATGTTCGGCGGCGCTGTGCTCACCGAATCCCTCTTCGGCATCCCGGGCATCGGCCGTGAACTGGTCCACGCGGTCAAGGTCGTGGACCTGCCGGTGGTGGTCGGCATGGTGCTGGTCACCGGGTTCTTCGTCGTCCTCGCCAATGCCGTCGCGGACCTGCTGTACGCGCTGGCCGACCGACGGGTGGTCCTGTCATGACAACTGCTCAGCCCCTGGTGGAGGTGGTGGACCTCACCATCGACTTCGGTTCCGTCCGGGCCGTCGACGGGCTCTCCTTCACCCTGGAGGCGGGCGGCGCACTCGGCGTGGTGGGGGAGTCCGGCTCCGGCAAGAGCGCCTCCGCCTACGCCCTGCTCGGCCTGCACCGGGGAACCGGGGCCCGGGTGGGCGGCACGGTCCGCGTCGCCGGTACGGACGTGAACGCGGCCGACGACGCCGGGCTGCGGGCGCTGCGGGGCGCGAAGGCCGCCATGGTCTTCCAGGACCCGCTGTCCTCGCTCGACCCGTACTACCCGGTGGGCGACCAGATCGCCGAGGTGTACCGGGTCCACCACCGCGCCTCCCGCAGGGCCGCCCGCGCCCGGGCCGTGCAGGTGCTGGACCGGGTCGGCATCCCGGACGCGGCCCGCCGCTCGCGGCTGCGCCCGCACGAGTTCTCCGGCGGGATGCGGCAGCGGGCGCTCATCGCGATGGCGCTGGCCTGCGAGCCGCGGCTCATCGTGGCGGACGAGCCGACGACCGCGCTCGACGTCACCGTGCAGGCCCAGATCCTGGACCTGCTGCACACCCTGCGCCAGGAGACCGGCATGGGGCTGCTGCTGGTCACCCACGACGTGGGCGTGGCCGCCGAGAGCGTGGACGACGTGCTCGTCATGCGGGCGGGCCGGGAGGTGGAACGCGGCCCGGTCGCCCGGGTGCTGGGCGCGCCGCGCGAGGCGTACACGAAGGAACTGCTGGCGGCCGTGCCGAGGGTGGAGACCCGCAGGGCGGCGCCGGTGGCGGTTCCTGGACAGCGCGCCGCCGCCGACTCCGTACCGCTGCTCGAAGCAGCCGCCGACTCCGTACCGCTGCTCGAAGCCGTCGACCTGCGGCGCGAGTTCGGGCGGGGGAGCGGGCGGGTCGCCGCCGTGGGCGGGGTCTCGCTCACCGTGCACGCCGGGCAGACGCTCGGCATCGTCGGGGAGAGCGGCAGCGGCAAGACCACGCTCGGGCGGATGCTGGTGCGCCTGCTGGACCCGACCGCGGGCCGCCTCCGTTACGGGGGTACGGAGATCGGCTCGCTGTCGGACAAGGAGCTGCGGCCCTTCCGGCGCGAGCTCCAGATGGTGTTCCAGGACCCCGTCGCCTCGCTCAACCCGCGCCGCTCGGTCGGGGAGTCCGTGGCCGACCCGCTGCGGGCCGCCGGGGAGAGCGACGAGGGGCGCGTACGGGACCGGGTGGGCGCACTCCTGGAGCGCGTCGGGCTCGACCCGGCGCACTTCGAGCGCTACCCGCACGAGTTCAGCGGCGGACAGCGCCAGCGCATCGGGATCGCCCGCGCCCTGGCGGCCGACCCGAAGGTCATCGTCTGCGACGAACCGGTCTCCGCGCTCGACGTCACCACCCAGGCGCAGGTCGTCGCGCTGCTCGCCGAACTCCAGCGCGAGCTGGGCATCGGCCTGGTCTTCATCGCCCACGACCTGGCCGTGGTCCGCCAGGTCAGCGACCGGGTCGCGGTGATGCGCGGCGGCCTGATCGTCGAACAGGGCAGTGCCGACGAGGTGTACGGAGACCCCCGCGACCCGTACACGAAACAGCTGCTGGCGGCCGTTCCGGCGCTCGATCCCGGCCTCGCGGCGGCCCGCCGGGCGGCCCGCAAGGAGCTGGCCGCAGCCTGACTCTCCGTAATAACCGACCGCTGTATCGCGACGGAACGCGACCGGGCCGGGAAAGTTACGAGGGTTCACCCCTTTCGGTGGTGCGACGGACAACCGTCCGTCGCACCACCGGCGTATCCGCTTACGGTCGTCCCGCTGCGAGTCGCCATTTCAACGGCGGCCGCCCACAAGGGAGATCGGGGGTGTACTCGTGCGGATCGGACTGCTCACCGACGGTGGTTATCCGTATGCGACCGGTGAGTCCAGGCTCTGGTGCGACCGGCTCGTGCGCGGGCTGCCGCAGCACGAGTTCGACCTCTTCGCGCTGAGCCGCTCCGCCCACCAGGAGGACCAGGGCTGGGTCAGGCTGCCGCACCACGTCAGCCGGGTGCGCACCGCACCGCTGTGGACTCCCGAGGACGGCACCCTGCGCGGCAGCGGCGAACGCGGCCTGCTGGCCCGGCTGGTGACCGGCGGGGGCGCGTCGTACGGGCGGCGCGACCGCAGACGCTTCACCGAAGGGCTGACCGCCCTCGCCACCGCGATCTGCGCCACCGAGGACGCCGGGACCGAACCGGCCTTCGACGGGGGGCTCTTCACCGAGGGCCTGTACGGTCTGGCCGAGCTGGCCCGGGAGCGCGGCGGACTCCACCTCGCCCTGCGCTCCGAGACCACCGTACGGATCCTGGAAGCGGCCTCCCGCGCCCGGGGTGCCGGCCGGACCGTGCGCGGCGCCACCGTCACGGACCACCTCGCCGTCGCCGCCGAGCTGGAGCGCGCCCTGCGCCCGCTGTCGCTCGACTGGTACGACCAGGAGAGCCTGGGCGCGGTCGACCTCTGCCACGCCGCGTCCGGCGGGGCGGCCGCGCTCCCGGGGCTGTTGGCCAAACGCTTCTTCGGAGTACCGCTCCTGGTCACCGAGCACGGCGTGCAGTTGCGCGCGCACTACCTGGCCGCGACCGACGCGCCCTTCGGCGCTCCCGTGCGCGCCCTGCTCGCCGCCTTCCACGGACAACTGGCCGCCGAGGTCTACCGGCAGGCCGCCCTCCTCACCCCCGGCAACACCCATGTGCGCCGCTGGCAGCAGCGCTGCGGGGCCGACCCGGCCCGGCAGCGCACGGTCTACCCGGGCATGGCCGCCGAACGCTTCTCCCCGGTCGGCGAGGACGACGACGCCGGCGGGCCCGACACGCTGGTCTGGGTCGGCCGGATCGAGCCCGCCAAGGACCTGATCGCCCTGCTGCACGCCTTCGCCGAGGTCCGCCGCGCCGAACCGGACGCCCGGCTGCGCGTCTTCGGCCCCCCGGCCGAGGGCGACGAGGGCGCGGCCTACCTCGCCCACTGCCGGGCGCTGGCCGCCCAGCTCTTCCCCGACGAGGCCACCGGCGCGCACACCGAGGGCGTCAGCCCGGTCACCTTCGAGGAGATCGGCGGCCCCGAGGTCCCCGACCTCGCCGAGGCGTACGCGGCGGGCGGCGTGATCGTGCTGTCCAGCGTGGTCGAGGGCTTCCCGGTCAGCCTGGTCGAGGCGATGTTCTGCGGCCGGGCCACCGTCTCCACGGACGTCGGAGCGGTCGTCGAAGTCATCGGCGGCACCGGACTGGTGGTGCCCCCGCGCAATCCCCGGGCGCTCGCGGACGCCTGCATCGCGCTGCTGCGCGACCCCGAGCGCCGGGCGCGACTGGGAGCGGCGGCTCGCGCCCGGGCGCTCGAACTCTTCACCGTGGAACAGAACCTGGCCGCGTTCCGCGGCATCTACCTGGAGCTGATCTCACACGCCCCGGTGCGCCGGGAGGCCGACACGGTCGACGCCCACGGCGAGCCCCTCCTCTTCGCCACCCCGGCGGAGGCCCGGCTGCTCGGCCACTGGACCCAGCCGCAGCTGCCGGCCGCCGGGATGGCGGGGGCGCGCGTGCCGAGCTGGGCCGCCGGGGCGGAGCGTGAGCCCTCCCGGCAGTCGACGCCTTCCCGGCGGCCCGGGCTTTCCCGGAGGCCCGAGCCTTCCCGGCAGCCGGAGCCGTCCTTGACGTCCGAGGGCGTCTGCGCGGCCGTCTGCGGGCCGGGGGACGGCGATGCGTGACCACCCGAACCGTCCCGACCACGGAGACCACCCGATGTCCCGTCCTCCGGAGGACGCCACGGCGTCCGCCGATGCCGTCGAGCTCGTCGCCGCCGTGCCCGCCGACGCTGTGGCAGCCGCCGTGCCCGCCGACGCTGTGGCGGCCGCCGTCCCCGCGACGTCCTCCACGCACGACGCCGCCGCCGGGCCCGGCCGCCCCGCCGAGATCGCGCCGCGTGCCGTGCGGCGCAGGACCGCCGCTCCCGCGCGCCGGGGCCCCGCCGACCCCGTGAAGTCCCTGATGCACCACCACCGCGACCTGTGCGAACGGGCCGTGAGCCCGCTGGAGATCGCCGCCGGTCTGGAGGCGCACGGCCTCACCGACCGCACCGCCGCCCGCTACCGCCACCGGGACGTGTTCTCGCTCGCCGAGGAGCTGTACGCCCGCACCCCGGCCCGGCCCGCCGAGTCCGCCGTGACCGCGCCGCCGCACCCCGGGCCCGACGCCGGGGCCCGCGCGGGGTGGACGCTGCTCGCGCTGCTCCCCGGAGCCGCGTGCCTCGCCACCGCGGGGCTGCTCCGGGTCACCGAAGGGGCGCTCGGCGGGGGAGCGCGGGCCGCCGTGACCGTCACCGGCGCACTCCTGGCGTGCCTGGCGCTCCGGCTGTGCCTGGGCCGGGGCCCCCTGCGCGCCCCCGAGGGGGCCGGTCGCGCCGCGCTGTACGGCTGCTGGCTCCTGAGCTTCTCGGTGTACGGCGAGGAGCTGCTCGCCCAGGTCGTCAGCGGCGGCCCGGACGGCCCGTGGGAGGCCGCACCCGCGCCTCTGCTCGGGCTCGCCGCCGCCATCGCCCCGGCCGCCTGGTGCGCCCACCTCTTCACCGTGCGGGCCCACGGCAAACTCACCGGCAGCCGCGCGCTGGAGGAGTTCGGCGCGGGAGTGCGCCCCCTGCTCCTGGCGGCCGTCGCCCTCTTCCTCTGCGCCCTGCTGCCCCTGCTGTACCTGGCCGACCTCGGCCTCGGCGGCAACGGGACGCCGGTGGGGGCCGCCGCCCTCGGGGTGCTGTTCTTCGTGGCCCGGCTCCTCGCCGCGCACGGACTGCCCGAGCCGGGGACGGTCGCGCTGGCCGCCGCGTGCGCCATGGAGGCCGCTGCCCCGGCCCTGGTCCTCGCCGGACGGCTGCCCGGCCTCGAACCGCTGGCCCGCCCCGTCCACGCCCTCGTCGAGGCGGGCGGCACCGGAGCCGTCCCCGCCCTGGCCTGCGGCGCGGCGGCCCTCGGACTGCTGCTCCACGCCTCGGCCGCCCTCTCCCGGGCCTCGGCCCACACGAGGACCTGACCCGGCCGCCCCACCCACGTACCACCGCACCCCCCTCCAAGAACCGCACCACCGCACCACCGATCCACCCCCACGAACCGCACCACCGATCCACCTCCCACGAACCGCACCACCGCACCACCGCCACGAACCGCACCACCCCGCGGAGCCGACGCCGCGGGTCCTGTCCGCACCGCACGAACTGACTGCCTCACCAAGGAGTAACCCGCCATGACCCCCCAGTCCCCCGCACCGGCAGCCCGCCGTCGGCACCGAGGCGGTGCGCGATGAGGGTGCTGCTGCTCGGAGCCAACGGATTCCTCGGCCGCTTCGTCGCCGACCGGCTGCTCGCCGACCCCGCTGTCCACCTCACGGCCCTCGGACGCGGCGACGACGCCGACGTCCGGTTCGACCTCGCCGGCGGCAGCCCGGGAGCGCTCACCCGCTTCCTGGACGCCGTCCACCCCGGAGTCGTCGTCAACTGCGCGGGCGCCACCCGCGGCGGCGCCCGGGACCTCACCCGCCACAACACCGTCGCCGTCGCCACCGTCTGCGAGGCCCTGCGCCGCAGCGGCTGCGGGGCGCGGCTCGTCCAGGTCGGCTGCGCCTCCGAGTACGGCCCCTCGCAGCCCGGCTCCTCCACCGCCGAGGACGCGATCCCGCGCCCCGGCGGCCCGTACGGCGTCAGCAAGCTCGCCGCCACCGAGCTGGTCCTCGGCTCGGGTCTCGACGCGGTCGTGCTCCGGGTCTTCTCACCGGTCGGCCCCGGCACCCCGGCGGGCTCCCCGCTCGGCCGGCTCGCGGAGGCGATGCGCCGGGCCATGCAGTCCGGCGACGGCGAGCTCAAGCTCAGCGGCCTTGGCGTGCAGCGGGACTTCGTCGACGTACGGGATGTGGCGCGGGCCGTCCACGCCGCCTCGCTCTCCGCCGCCCAGGGCGTCGTCAACATCGGCACCGGGCGGGCCGTCAGGCTCCGTGACGCCGCCGCCGTCCTCGCCAGAGTCGCCGGGTACGCCGGCGCACTCCACGAGCTGGACACGCCCCCCGCGCGCCTGCCCATCGGGGCCCCGCGCACCTCCGCCGAGTCGGTGATGGAGCACCTGTCCGCGACCCCGTCCCCGTATCCGGACGGCTGCGGGGCCTGGCAGCAGGCGGACGTCCGCACCGCGCGGGACCGGCTCGGCTGGCGGCCCCGGATCAACCTGGAGGAGTCCCTCGCGGACATCTGGATGGAGGCGGCGTGCCGCATCTGACCGCCCCCGCCGACACCCGCAGGACTGCCGGCGGCGAGCAGCTCGGCTTCGGCGTCCCCGGCTACGCCCACCCGCTGCTCGCCCCCGTCGAATGGGCCGAACTGGTCCGCCCGGGCACCCCGCTGCACTGGGCCGTCCTGAACATCGCGGACGGCCCCGGCACCCGGCCCGACCCGCACTGCCTGGAGGCCGCGGGCCGGCTCCGCAACGCCCGGGAGCGCGCCCTGCACGGGGAGGCCCCGGACGACTCCGTACGCGCCTGCGGCGGCCGGCTCCTCGGCCACCTCGACCTGGCGCACGGCGAGCGCCCCTTCGACGAGCTGATCGCCGACGCCCGGGCGTTCATCGACTGGTACCGGGTCGGCGGCTTCTACCTGGCCCGCTGCCCCGCCGAGCGCGCCTCCCTGCCTCCGGTCCGCCGTCTCACCGGCACGCTGCACGCCCTGCTGGCGGAGAGCGACAGCGCGGACGACGGCGGCCGGCTGGTCCTGGGCCACGGGACCCACCCGTATCCCGGTTACGCGGAGGCGGCCGACCAACTGGTCACCTTCCAGGGCCCGTGGACCGACTACCGCTGGTCACAGGTGGCGGAGTGGACGGCGGACTACCCGCCGGAGCGGTTCGCGCACTTCGTCCACGGGGTGCCGCGCACCCATCTCGACGAGGCGATGCGCGTCGCCCGCTGGCAGGGCGCCGGGACGATCTTCTTCACCGACCGGGACGGACGGAGCGGACAAAGCGATCCATTCGCGGCGCTGCCCAGGTACTGGGACGAAATCGTCTCGCGGATCGGACCCGGTATCTCGGAATGAGAAGGGGCGTGGCAGTGTTGCAGGCAAGAACAACCGTACGTAGTCGATGCACGCGGCCCTCGCAGTCGGTGGACGCGTCAGCGACGTACGTAAAATCCGACCACCTGCATTGTTGAGGTTCCTGTGTCGCTGCCACCCCTGGTCGAGCCGGCCGCCGAGCTCACCGTCGACGAGGTCCGCAGGTACTCCCGCCACCTGATCATCCCGGACGTCGGGATGGACGGGCAGAAGCGCCTGAAGAACGCCAAGGTGCTCTGTGTGGGCGCCGGCGGCCTCGGTTCGCCGGCCCTGATGTACCTCGCCGCGGCCGGTGTCGGCACGCTGGGCATCGTGGAGTTCGACGAGGTCGACGAGTCGAACCTGCAGCGCCAGATCATCCACAGCCAGGCTGACATCGGCCGGTCCAAGGCGCAGTCCGCCAAGGACTCCGTGCTGGGCATCAACCCGTATGTCAACGTGGTCCTTCACGAGGAGCGGCTCGAAGCCGAGAACGTGAAGGAGATCTTCGCGCAGTACGACCTGATCGTGGACGGCACGGACAACTTCGCCACCCGCTATCTGGTCAACGACGCGGCGGTGCTGCTGAACAAGCCGTACGTATGGGGTTCGATCTACCGCTTCGACGGCCAGGCATCGGTGTTCTGGTCCGAGCACGGCCCCTGCTACCGCTGCCTCTACCCGGAGCCCCCGCCGCCGGGCATGGTCCCCTCCTGCGCCGAGGGCGGCGTGCTCGGCGTGCTGTGCGCGTCGGTCGGCTCGATCCAGGTGACCGAGGCCATCAAGCTGCTCGCCGGCATCGGCGACCCGCTGGTCGGCCGCCTGATGATCTATGACGCCCTGGAGATGCAGTACCGCCAGGTCAAGGTCCGCAAGGACCCCGACTGCGCGGTCTGCGGCGAGAACCCGACCGTCACCGAGCTCATCGACTACGAGGCGTTCTGCGGCGTCGTGTCCGAGGAGGCCCAGGAGGCGGCGGTCGGCTCGACGATCACTCCCAAGCAGCTCAAGGAGTGGATCGACGGCGACGAGAAGATCGAGATCATCGACGTCCGCGAGCCGAACGAGTACGAGATCGTCTCGATCCCCGGCGCGAAGCTGATCCCGAAGAACGAGTTCCTCATGGGCAACGCGCTCCAGGACCTCCCGCAGGACCGCCGCATCGTCCTGCACTGCAAGACGGGCGTCCGCAGCGCCGAGGTCCTCGCGGTCCTCAAGTCGGCGGGCTTCGCGGACTCGGTGCACGTCGGCGGCGGCGTGATCGGCTGGGTCAACCAGATCGAGCCCGAGAAGCCGATCTACTAGGACCCGCGGAACTCGTCATACGGGGAGGGGGCCGGCCACCTGGTGTGGGCCGGCCCCCTCTTCGTACGCCCAGGGCCCGTCACGAATCTACGTATGCCCGGGCCCGTCACGAGTCTTCGTACGCGCAGGGCCCGTCACGGGTCTTCGTACGCGCAGGGTCCGTCACGAACAGGTCGTGCCGTCCGCCGGGACCTTCCCGTCCAGGAAGTAGCCGTCCACCGCCGACGTCACGCACGCGCTCTCGCCGTACGCCCCGTGCCCCTCGCCCTCGTTGGTGAGCATGATGCCGACGCCCTCGCCCAGCTCGTCCGCCATCTTCTGCGCGCCCTCGTACGGCGTGGCCGGGTCGCCGGTGGTCCCGACGACCAGGATCGGGCCCGCGCCCGGCGCGCTGGTCTCGGGGTCGTCGTGCTCCCCGTCGACCGGCCACTGGGCGCACCAGCCGGCCGTGTCCCAGGCCAGGAAGGGGCCGAACACCGGCGACAGCCTGCGGAACTCCGGCAGCAGCGCGCGGGCCTCCTCGACCGTGGGGCGGGCCTTGGTGTCGGCGCAGGAGATCGCCCGCTGGGAGTGTGCCTGGGTGTCGTAACGCCCCTCCTCGTCCCGCCCGTTGTACGAGTCGGCCAGCTCCAGCAGACCGTCGCCCGTGCCGTCCTTCTCCGCCTCGTCGAGGGCCGCCGTCAGCGTCGGCCAGCCGGACTGCGAGTAGAGCGGGGTGACGATCCCGGTGATGGCCAGGGACTCGGTCAGCTCGCGGCCGGCGCCGGTCGGCAGCGGGTTCTCGTCGATGCGGGCCAGCAGCCGGGCTATGCGCTCCGTGCCCGCCTTCGGGTCCTCGCCACGGTCCTTGAGGTAGTTCTCCAGGGCGCGCTGGAAGCCCGTCGCCTGGTTGCGGGCGTGCCCGACGCCGTCCGCCGTGGGGTCGACGACCGCGTCCAGCACGGTCCGTCCCACGTTGCGCGGGAAGAGGTGCGCGTATGTCCCGCCCAGCTCCGTACCGTAGGAGAAGCCGAGATACGAGAGCTTCTCGTCCCCCAGGACGTGACGGATCAGGTCCAGGTCGCGGGCGGCGTTGGTCGTGCCGACGTGCGGGAGGACCTTGCCCGAGCGGCGCTCGCAGCCGGCCCCGAAGTCCGCGGCGTCCTTGATGAACGCCGTCTCCTCCGCCGCCGTGTCCGGGGTCAGGTCGACGCTCCGGTGGGCCTGTTCCTGCTCCTCGTCGGTGCGGCAGCGCACTCCGGAGCTGGCCGCGACCCCGCGCGGATCGAACCCCACCAGGTCGTAGCGGGAGTTGAGCTTCCCGTACGACGCGGCCGCGCGCGGAAGTATCTCCACGCCCGAACCGCCGGGGCCGCCGAAGTTGAACAGCATCGAGCCGATCCGACGCTTCTTGTCGCGGGCCTCCTTGCGGATCAGCGCGATGGAGATGGTCTCGCCGGACGGCTTCGCGTAGTCCAGCGGTACGTCGACACTCGTGCAGCGCCACTCGGAGCCCGGTGCGTCGCCGCCGCGCGGAGCCGTACAGCGCTTCCAGTCGGGGCGCTGGGAGGTGAGGGCGGCGGGAAGCCCGGGGGAGGCGCTGTCACCGGGGCGGCCGTCCGCCCGCTCGGCCGGTTCCGGCTCCGAGGACAACAGGCCGCAGCCGGCGAGCAGCCCTGCCGTCAGAAGGGCCGCTCCCACGCGAGCGGCGGCCTTCTGGACCCGTCGACGCGCACGCATCATCCGGCTTCCCTCCCCAGGGCCCGAAGCCGGTGTGACGCGTCGGGCGTTTGCGATGTACGGCCATGCTAATCGCCACCGCTGACAGAGCGTCGGGGGCCGGGGCGCCCGAGGAGCGGACCGTCGCCCGAGGCGCGGACCGTCGCCCGAGGGGCGGGCCGGGGACGGGCGGTCAGTCGCAGACCGTGCCCGACTTCGGCACCGTACCGTCCAGGAGGTAGCCGTCGACCGCCTTCTGCACACACGCGTCCTTGCTGTTGTACGCGCCGTGGCCCTCCCCCTTGTACGTCAGCTCGACGCCCACTCCCTCGCCGAGCTTCTCCACCATCGCCTTCGCGCCCGCGTACGGGGTCGCGGGGTCGCCGGTGTTGCCGATGACCAGGATCGGCGCGGAGCCGGGGGCGCTGACGTCCGGGGTCTCCCACGCGCCCGCCACCGGCCAGCCGGTGCAGCTCATCAGGCCCCAGCCCAGGTACTCCCCGAACGTCGGTGACGCCTTGCGGAACGCGGGCAGGGCCGCCTTCGTCTGTTCCAGGCTGAAGCGCTGCTTGCTGTCGGCGCAGTTGATCGCGATGTTGGCGGCGTTGGAGTTGTCGTACCGCCCGTCCTCGGAACGGCCGTTCAGCGAGTCGGCCAGGGCGAGGAGGAGCGCGCCGTCGCCGCCGTCGGCCTCGTCCAGGCCCTGTTCCAGCAGCGGCCAGGTCTCCTTGGAGTAGAGCGCGGACGCGATGCCGGTGGTGGCCAGGGTCTGCGTCAGCGTCCGGTCGCCCAGCCCGTCGATCGGCTCCTTCTCCAGCTTCGCCAGGAGGTCGCCGATCCACTCCTCGACCTCCTCGCCGGTCGAGCCGGGCAGGGCGCACTTGTCGCCCCGGTCCGCGCAGTCCTTCGTGAAGTTGTCGAAGGCGAGCTGGAACCCCTCGGCCTGGCCGATGGAGGACTGCTCGGCGTCCTTGGTGGGGTCGACCACCGCGTCGAAGACCGCCCGGCCGACCTTGTCCGGGAAGAGGTGGGCGTAGACGCCGCCGAGCTCGGTGCCGTAGGAGATGCCGAAGTAGTGCAGCTTGTCGTCACCGAGCACCGTGCGCATCAGGTCCATGTCGCGGGCGGCGTTCGTGGTGCCCACATAGGGGAGTTCGGGGCCCGAGTTCTTCTTACAGGTAGCGATGAAGTCCTTCTGCCCCTGGACGAACTCCTTCTCCTCGGCCGCGTCGTCCGGCGTGGAGTCCTCCTGGTACAGGGCGTCCAACTGGGCGTCGTCCGCGCACTCCACGCCCTCGCTGCGCCCCACCCCGCGCGGGTCGAAGCTCACCAGGTCGTACCGGGTGCGGAGCTTGTCGTAGTCCCCGCCGAAGGCGGGCAGCGTCGCCACGCCGGACGCGCCGGGTCCGCCGAAGTTGAACAGCAGCGAGCCGATCCGCCGCTTCTGGTCCTTGGCCTTGCCCCGGATCAGCGCCAGCTCGATGGTGCGGCCGTCCGGCTCCGCGTAATCCAGCGGTACGTCCATGAAGGAGCACTCCCAGACCGTGCCGCCGGGCAGCGGGGAGGGCGACTCACCACCGCCCTGCGCCACGTTCGGCGCTGGGCAGGGCGACCAGTCCAGCTTCTGCGACGCCAGCTCCTTGGAGGTGGCGGTGGGGGAGGCGGTCGAGGCCCCGGAGGGCGTCGAGCTCCCCTCCCCGCCTCCGTCGTCGCCCGAACAGGCGGCCAGAGGCAGCAGCACGGTGGCGGTGGCGGCGAGGGCGGCGGCACGCAGAGCGGGGGAAGTCCTCATGGGCTCCATCGTGCGGCGGGGGGCCGGGGAGCGCGCGGGGCGCCGGTCCATGCGGGTGGCGGGCGCGCGGCAGCGGGAGGGTCCGTGGCGCGCCTACGGGGGTTCCCTGGGTGTGCTTCCGTACGCCTCTCCGCGCTCCTCGGCGCTCGTCGGTACGCTCCAGGGCTCGTCGGCACCCCTCGATATGCCCCGGGGCTCCTCGGCACCCCTCGGTACGCCCCGTGCTTCTCGTCGCGCCCCAGTGCCCCCAGTACGCCTACAGCTCGCCCTTCCGGGTGAGCTGGTTGAAGCAGATCCAGCCCGGCAGCACCGGCAGCCACAGCGTCATCACGCGGTACAGCAGCACCGCGGGCGCCGCGACCTCCTTCGGCAGCCCGACCGCGATCAGGCCCAGCGTGAGCGCGCCCTCGACCGCGGCGATACCGCCCGGCGTGGGCGCCGCCGAGCCGATGGCGTTTCCGGCGAGGAAGACCACCGCGATGCTCGCGTAGCTCAACTGCGGCACGTCCGGGCCGCTGAACGCCCGGATCGAGGCGTCCAGACAGAGCACGAACAGGCTGGTCAGCAACAGCATCCCCCCGATGCCGGTGACCAGCTTCTGCGGCCGCTGCACCACGTCCAGCATGCGCGGCACGACCCCGGCGAAGAGCGAGCGCACCCGCGTCACCACGAACTTCCGCAGGAACGGGACCGCCGTCACCACCAGCACCAGCACCGCGACCGTCAGCAGACCGGCGATCACCGTCCGGGACGGGGTCAGGGAGTCCGGGGTCTTTTCCGTACCGGTCAGATAACCGAACAGGGCCAGCAGCAGGATGTGGCAGCCGAGGCCGAACAGCTGGGACGCCCCGACGCTCGCGACGGCGAGACCGGGGCGCACTCCGGCGCGCTGGAGGAAGCGGGTGTTCAGCGCCACACCCCCGATGGCCGCCGGCGCGACGAGCTTCACGAAAGAGCCCGCCACCTGCGCCTGCACGGTCTTGCGGAACGGCACCCGCTCCGGGACGAAGCCCAGCAGGCTCATCGCCGCCGCCACGTAGCTGAGCGCCGAGAAGCCGAGGGCGGCCGCCACCCAGCCCCACTCCGCCTCCTCCACGACCGCCCCGAAGTCGGCCTGGGTGACCTGGGAGATCAGGAAGTACGCGGCGATGGCCCCGGCGATGAAGCTGATGAGGGTGCGGGGCTTGATGCGTTCCAGGCGGACCGGTTCGACCGGCGCCTGCGGCCGGATCAGCAGCACCTGGCGGCGGATCTGGGCGAGCAGATCCTCCTCCCGGGCCTCCTCCAGCGCATCGTCCACGGCACGCTTCTCGGCCTGCTTCTCGGTCCGCAGCGACTTGCGCTCCGCCTTGTGGCCGGCCTTCTGCTCGGCCTTTCCTTCAGTCGCGCGCTCGGCATTCCCGTCAGTCACGCGCTCCGCAGTCACGCGCTGCGCGTCGGCCGCGTGCCCGGCCCCGTGATCCGGCGTGCGCTCGGCGGCCGCCGCTGCCGCCGCCGCTGCCGCGTCGTCCGCCTTCGCCTGCTTCGCCGCCTGCGAAGCCTTCAGCACCGCCTCACGCTCGCGCTGCGAACGCTCCCGCGCGATCCGGCGCAGCGTCGCCCGGGAGGACCGGCTCAGCGCGATCGGCTGGAGCAGCGGCAGACAGTCCGCCACGGCGTCGGGACCGAGGACCGCCAGTGCCCCGGCGACGGACCGCTCGGCCCCCACCCGCAGCCCCAGGGTGGTCAGCAACTGGGCCACGTCCATCCGCAGGACCAGGTCGCCTGCGGCGATCTCGCCGCCGCGCAGGTCCGTCACGAACGCCTTGCCGGAACGATCCACCAACAGGGCGTCGCCGGTCAGCCTGCGATGCGCGATCCGCCGCGACTGGAGGGCCTTCACCTGCCGCCAGGCGCTGCGCACCAGGTCGTCGGTGATCTCCTCGTCCTCCATCGCGTCCAGCGACCGGCCGCCGATGTGCTCGTACACGAGCATCACCGCGTCCGGGCCCAGCTCGGAGGTGGCGATCAGTTTCGGCGCGTTCGCCCCGGCGGCGATGGCCGCGTACGCGAGCAGCGCCTCCTGCTCCAGCGCCTGCCGCAGCGACTGGATCGAGCGGCGCTGGGTGATCCCGCGCAGCGTCAGCCGGCGCCAGGCCCGGTAGAAGAACCCCTGGGCCTGCTGCTCCCGGTCCACGACCGTCACGTCCAGCGGCGGCCCGTCCTCCAGGGTGACCAGATACCGCCGCCCCCGGTCGTTCTGGTCGGGGTTGTCCGCCATGTCCTCGGTGCGCATCGCCGCGACCGGTCGGAACCCGACGCGCCGCAGCCCCGCCATCAGGTGCTGGCCGGTGGGGCGGACGTTGGGCGAGCCGACCGCGTACAGCGTTCCGTACGCCACGGTCCAGCCGATGAGCACCGTCAGGATGATCGAGAACGGGGTGGTGTACCCGCCGACGAGCATCGCGAACGCGTCGAGCAGCAGCACCGCCCACAGCACGACCCGCCAGCGCGGCCGTCGCGCCATCCCGACCGCCGTCATGTACGCGATCACCGGCGCGAGGTAGCCGTGCACCGGGTCGGTGAGCCCGTCGCCCGGCTGCGGCTGGGTCAGCGCCTCCTGGATCGTGCCGGGCGCGGAGCCCGACACCCACAGGTCGGTGGCGAGGGTGACCCCGTGGGCGAGCACGGCGGCGAGCACGCCGTCCGCGATGCGCAGCCCGTCCCGTTTGATCAGCCGCTCGATGGCGAAGGCGACCGGCACGAGCAGCACGGCGATGCTGGACACCAGGCCCGCGATCTTGATCAGCAGATCGGGCGCCTGCTCCGTGCCCTTGGAGATGTCGTCCTCGAGGCCGGTGGTGGTGCCCTGGGCGAGCGCGGCGATCGCGAACAGCACGGCGATCGCGGCGATGCCGATGAGCAGCCGCATCAGGTCGGAGGGGCGGTGCACCCGGGCGGGGAGCAGCGGCTCGTCCCCGGAGACGCGGTCGGTCAGCGCGGCTTCGGCCGAGGCGAGCGTCGAGCCGGTGAGGTGGGCCGTGGTGGAGGCGGTGGGACCGTCTGCCCGGAGTACGTCGGCGGGATCCGGGGCACCCGAATGCTCCGGCGCACCCCCCGCGTGCTCCCCGGCATCGGGGGCGTCCGCCGCCTTCGGTGGCTGCACGCCCTGCTCCTTCGTCGCCTCTGGTTCGTCTTCGTGGTCTCGTATCACCGGTCACCGCCCGGATGATGGTGGCACGGCCCGTAAACGGAGAGGAGCATCAGGGTGCGTCGCACGGGCGCGGGATGCGCAACATACGCCCTTTTGCACCGGCGCGCACGCGCGGTCCGCGTACGGGGACGGTTTCGGCCCGGCTGTCGGTGGCGTACGGCAGGATGGGGCGGATGAGCCAGGACCAGACGGGCGGGGGCGGGTCCGGCGCCGCCCCGACCGGTGCGGAATCGCCGGCCGAGCCGCCGGGAGGACTGTGGGCCGAGTCGGCCGCTGATCCGCCGGCCGAGTCGTCCGCCGAGCTGCCGGAGTACGTGGAGCGGGTGCTCGACGTCGCCGACCTGATCCCGCCGGGCCGGGTCATGACGTACGGCGACGTCGCGGAGTGGCTGGACGAGGGCGGGCCCCGGCAGGTCGGCCGGGTCATGGCGCTGTACGGCTCCGCCGTGCCGTGGTGGCGGGTCGTGCGGGCGGACGGGGTGCTGCTCCCGGGCCATGAGCTGCGGGCGCTGGACCACTACCGCGCGGAGGGGACCCCGCTGCGCGAGGCGTCGCGCCGGGCGGACGGGCACCTTCCGCGACTGGACATGCGCCACGCGCGCTGGGACGGCGGCGGGGGCGGTGACGGTGGCGGTGGCGATCCGGACGGTGGCGATCCGGACGGTGACGTCAGGGGCGGTGAACGGCCGGGCGGTCACGGCCAGGGCGGTCGGGACGGTGAGGGGGTTCGGGGCGGTGAGAGTGGTCACGCTGGGGGCGGTCGGGACGGTGACGGTGGTCACGGTGAGGGCGGTCGGGCCGGTCAGGGCGAGCAAACTCACACCTGACGGCTTCCGCGACCGCGCGTGCTGACCCCGCCGCCCGTATCCGCGCCGGCCCCTGTAGCCGCCGGCCCCGCACGGTCCGGTGCGTGACGCGGGACGCAGCGCACCCGCCGCCTCCCGCACCCCCGCTGGCGTAGCGTCGTCACAGCGCGGCACCTGTCCAGCCCCTCTCCTCGTTCCCACAGTTCCCACAGCCTCCACAGGGCCTGCAAGACCTGTCACGACCCGTACACCCACCAGGACCGGCGAACCACGTGAGCTCCTCCTCCACCACCCGGCACAGTCCGCACCGTGCGTCACGGTCGCGGACCACGGGCGCGTACCGCCTGGTGCGCACTCCGCCGGGCTCCGTGGAGCCCCCTCTCCTGGACGCGGGCCAGCGCGCCGTGGTTGATCACGCCGAAGGGCCGCTGCTCGTCCTCGCCGGACCCGGCACCGGCAAGACCACCACGCTCGTGGAGTCCGTCGCGGCGCGGGTGAGCCGGGGAGCCGACCCCGCCCGCATCCTCGTCCTCACCTTCAGCCGCAAGGCGGCGGTGGAGCTCCGCGACCGGATGGCGGCCCGGCTGGGCGCGGCGCGCGGCCCGCAGGCCACCACCTTCCACTCCTACTGCTACGCCCTGGTCCGCGCCCACCAGGACGCCGACCTGTTCGCCGACCCGCTGCGGCTGCTGTCCGGCCCCGAGCAGGACGTCACCGTCCGCGAGCTGCTCGCCGGCCAGCTCGACCTGGAGAAGGAGGACCGGGCCCGCGTCCGCTGGCCCGACGAACTGCGCGCCTGCCTCACCACCCGGGGCTTCGCCGACGAGGTGCGCGCGGTCCTGGCCCGCAGCCGTGAACTGGGCCTCGGCCCGGACGCGCTCGCCGCCTTCGCCCGCCGCACGGGCCGCCCGGACTGGACGGCGGCGGCCCAGTTCCTCGCCGAGTACCTCGACGTGCTCGACGCCCAGGGCGTCCTGGACTACGCGGAGCTGGTCCACCGCGCGGTGCTGCTCGCCGAGCGTCCCGAGGTCTCCGCGCGACTGGCCGGGGCCTACGACGCGGTGTACGTCGACGAGTACCAGGACACCGACCCGGCGCAGGTGCGCCTGCTGCACGCGCTCGCCGGGAACCAGGGGCGCGGGGCGCGGGCGGGGGGCGGGAACCGGGGGCGTGCGGCGGGCGCGGGGGCCGGCCGCACGCTGGTGGCCTTCGGCGACCCCGACCAGTCGATCTACACGTTCCGGGGGGCCGACGTGAACGGCATCCTCGACTTCCCCGACACCTTCCGGCGGGCCGACGGGGCCCCCGCGCCCGTGGGCGTCCTCACCACCTCGCGCCGCTCCGGGGCCGACCTGCTCGCCGCGACCCGGCTGCTCACCCGCCGGATGCCGCTGACCCGGCTGCCCGCCGACACCGTCCGCGCCCACCGCGAGCTGAAGGCCGTCCGCGAGGGCGGCCGGGTGGAGACGTACACCTACCCGACCGCCTCCACGGAGCTGGAGAACATCGCGGACCTGCTGCGCCGCGCCCACCTGGAGGACGGGGTCCCGTGGCGGGAGATGGCCGTGCTGGTACGGGCCGGAGGCCGCTCGCTGCCCGCCGTCCGCCGCGCCCTCACCTCGGCGGGCGTCCCCCTGGAGGTCGACGGCGACGACCTCCCGCTGCGCCACGAACCGGCCGTCGCCCCGCTGCTGACCGCACTGCGGACGGTGGCGACGGCGGCGCTGCACCCGCTTCCCGCAGAGACGACGGAGACGTCAGAGACGTCAGAGACGTCAGAGACGTCAGAGACGTCAGAGACCGCAGAGACCGCAGAGACCGCAGAGACCGCAGAGACCGCAGAGACGACGGAGACTGCGGAGACGGCACAGACAGCAGAGACGACGGAAACCACAGAGACGGCAGAGACGGCACAGACAGCAGCGACGGCAGAGATCGCGGGGACGCCGGGGGACCAGGCCGAGGGCAGAGCGCTCACCTGGCTCGACACCGAGACCGCCCTCGCCCTCCTCACCTCCCCCCTCGGCTCCATGGACGCCGCCGACCTGCGCCGCCTCGGCCGGGCCCTGCGCGACGAGGAGCGCGCCGCCGGAGTCCGGGTCCCCGCCCCCTCCGACGAGCTGCTGGCCCGCGCGCTGGCCGAGCCCGAGCGGCTGGTCACCCACGATCCGGCGTACGCCCACGGCGCGCAGCGCCTCGGCGCGCTCCTGCGCAAGGCCCGCGAGCTCCTCGAAGGCGGCGGCACCGCCGAGGAGGCCCTATGGAGCCTGTGGAACGGCACCCCCTGGCCGGGCAGGCTGGAGCGGGCCGCGCTGCGCGGCGGGGCGGGCGGACGCAACGCCGACCGCGATCTCGACGCGGTGTGCGCCCTGTTCGACACGGCGGCGCGCGCCGAGGAGCGCACCGGGGGGCGCGGGGCCCTCAACTTCCTGGAAGAGGTCGACGCCCAGGACATCGCCGCCGACACCCTCTCCCGGCGGACCGCCCGCCCCGACGCCGTACGCCTGATGACCGCCCACCGCTCCAAGGGCCTGGAGTGGCGGTTCGTCGTCGTCGCCGGGGTCCAGGAGGGGCTCTGGCCCGACCTGCGCCGACGCGGTTCCCTCCTGGAGGCGGACCGGATCGGCCTCGACGGGCTCGCCGAGCCCCTCACCCCCGGGGCCCTGCTCGCCGAGGAGCGCCGCCTCTTCTACGTCGCCGCCACCCGCGCCCGCGAGCGCCTGGTCGTCACCGCCGTGAAGGCCCCCGCCGACGACGGCGACCAGCCCTCCCGGTTCCTCACCGAGCTGGGCGTCGAACCCCGCGACGTCACCGGCCGCCCGCGCCGCCCCCTCGCCGTCGCCGCGCTCGTCGCGGAGCTGCGGGCCACCACGGTCGACCCGGCCGCGTCCGACGCCCTGCGGGACGCCGCCGCCCACCGCCTCGCCCGGCTCGCCGCGCTCACCGACGACGAGGGGCAGGCGCTCGTGCCCGCCGCCCATCCGTCCCGCTGGTGGGGCCTGGACGAACCGACCCGCTCCGCCGTCCCTCTGCGCGACCGCGACCAGCCCGTCACCCTCTCCGGCAGCGCGCTGGACCAGCTCGCCAACACCTGCGCCCTCCAGTGGTTCCTGGGCCGCGAGGTGAAGGCCGACGCCCCGGCCACCGCCGCCCAGGGGTTCGGCAACGTCGTCCACGTACTCGCCGACGAGGTCGCCTCCAGCCGTACGCCCGCCGATCTCGACGTCCTCATGGAGCGCCTGGAATCCGTCTGGAACGGCCTGGCCTTCGACGCCCCCTGGAAGTCCGACCAGGAGAAGGAGCAGGCCCGCGCCGCCCTGGAACGCTTCCTCCACTGGCACGTCCTGGACCGGGGCGGCCGCACCCCCGCCGCCAGCGAGCACGACTTCGACGTGACCCTGGAGGCGGGCGAGTACGCCGTCCGCATCCGGGGCTCCATGGACCGGGTCGAACAGGACGCCGAGGGGCGGGCGTACGTCGTCGACTTCAAGACCGGCAAGGGCGCGCCCACCAAGGAGGAGGTGGCCGCCCACCCCCAGCTCGCCGTCTACCAGCTGGCCGTCCGGGAGGGCGCGGTCGACGAGGTCTTCGACGGCGAGCGGCCCGAGCCAGGCGGGGCCGAACTGGTCCAGCTCCGCCAGCCCGCCCCCAAGAAGGAGGGCGGCGACGCCTTCCCCAAGGTCCAGGCGCAGGAGCCGCCGGCCGGGGGGTGGATCTCCGATCTGCTGGCCACGGCCGCCGGGAAGGTCCTGGACGAACGGTTCACGCCCACCACCGGCGCCCACTGCGCGAACTGCGCCTTCCGCGCCTCCTGCAGCGCGCGGCCGGAGGGGCGGCAGGTGGTGGACTGACGGCATTCGTGGGGATCACGACCGGGTTGTCAGTGGGTCCGGTTACCGTTTCTCACGTGTCCTCACGCATCACGGATCCCGAGCAGCTCAAGGAGCTCCTCGGCATCCCCTTCACCCCGGAGCAGACGGCGTGCATCACCGCGCCGCCCGCCCCGCAGGTGATCGTGGCCGGAGCCGGGTCGGGCAAGACCACGGTGATGGCCGCCCGCGTGGTCTGGCTGGTCGGCACCGGCCAGGTCGCCCCCGAGCAGGTCCTCGGCCTCACCTTCACCAACAAGGCGGCGGGCGAGCTGGCCGAGCGCGTCCGCAGGGCGCTGGTCGCCGCCGGGGTCACCGACCCCGATGTCATCGACCCGGACAACCCGCCGGGCGAGCCCACGATCTCCACGTACCACGCGTTCGCCGGCCGCCTCCTCACCGAGCACGGCCTCCGCATCGGCCTGGAGCCCTCCACCCGCCTCCTCGCCGACGCCACCCGCTACCAGCTCGCGGCAAAGGTGCTGCGCGAGGCCCCGGGCCCGTATCCGGCGCTCACCCGTTCCTTCCCCACCCTGGTCAGCGACCTCCTGGCGCTCGACGGGGAGCTGTCCGAACACCTCGTACGCCCCGGGAAGCTGGAGTCGTACGACACCGAGCTGCTGCGGGAGCTGGCCGCCGCCCGGCTCAGCAACGCCGACCTGCGCAAGATCCCCGAGACCGCCGAGGCCCGCCGCTCCCTCCTCGGCCTCACCGAGCGCTACCGGACCGCCAAGCGGAACCGGGACCTCCTGGACTTCGGCGACCAGATCGCCCTCTCCGCCGAGCTGGCCCTCACCCGGCCCGAGGTGGGGGCGATCCTGCGCGACGAGTTCCGGGTGGTGCTGCTCGACGAATACCAGGACACGTCCGTCGCCCAGCGGCTGCTGCTCTCGGCGCTGTTCGGCAGCGGCAGCGGCAGTGCAAGCGGCGGTACGGACACGGGGTCGGAGTCGGGCCCGGAGTCGGGTTCGCGGCCGGAGTCGGCCTCGTCCTCGTCCTCAATCTCGGTCTCGAAGTCCGCCGGGACTTCCGGACCGGCCCCTGGCGGAGCCCGGCCGCCCGCGCCCACCGGCCACGCGGTGACCGCCGTGGGCGACCCCTGCCAGGCGATCTACGGCTGGCGCGGGGCGTCCGTCGCCAACCTCGACGACTTCCCCGAGCACTTCCCGCACGCGGACGGCACCCCCGCCACCCGCTACAGCCTCAGCGAGAACCGGCGCAGCGGCGGCCGTCTCCTCCACCTCGCCAACGGTCTTGCGGAACCCCTGCGCGCGATGCACGAGGGCGTCGAGGCGCTGCGCCCCGCGCCCGGGGCAGAGCGCGACGGGATGGTCCGCTGCGCCCTCCTGAACACCCACACCGAGGAGATCGACTGGCTCGCGGACTCCCTCGCCCACCTCGTGCGCACCGGCACCCCGCCCGGGGAGATCGCCGTCCTGTGCCGCACGGCAGGGGACTTCGGGCAGATCCAGGCGGCCCTGGTCGCCCGGGACATCCCGGTCGAGGTGGTCGGCCTGGCCGGGCTGCTGCACCTGCCCGAGGTGGCCGACCTGGTCGCCGTCTGCGAGGTCCTCCAGGACCCGGGGGCCAACGCCTCCCTGGTCCGCCTCCTCACCGGCCCGCGCTGGCGCATCGGCCCCCGCGACCTCGCGCTCCTGGGCCGCCGCGCCCGCCTCCTCGTCCACCGGGCCGCCCACGGCGACGACGCCGACCCGGACCGGCGGCTCGCGGAGGCCGTCGAGGGCACCGACCCGGCCGAGGTGATATCGCTCGCGGACGCCCTGGACACCTTCCTGATCGCGGGGGACGCGGCGGACGACGGGCTGCCGTTCTCGGCGGAGGCCCGCGTCCGCTTCGCCCGGCTCGCCCGCGAGCTGCGCGACCTGCGCCGCTCGCTCGCGGACCCCCTGATGGACGTCCTGCACCGCGTCCTGGCCGCCACCGGTCTTGAGGTCGAGCTGTCGGCCTCCCCGCAGGCGCTGGCCGCCCGCCGCCGCGAGACCCTCGCCAACTTCCTGGACATAGCGGCCCGGTTCGCCTCCCTGGACGGTGAGGCGTCGCTGCTCGCCTTCCTCGGCTTCCTGCGGACGGCCGCGCAGTACGAGAAGGGCCTCGACAACGCGCTGCCCGGCGGCGAGAACACCGTCAAGGTCCTCACCGCGCACAAGTCCAAGGGCCTGGAGTGGGACGTCGTCGCCGTGCCGGGACTGGTCACGGGCCAGTTCCCCAGCGGCCAGTCCCGGGACTCCTGGACCGCCCAGGCCAAGGTGCTCCCGCACGCCCTGCGCGGCGACGCGGCGACCCTCCCGGACCTGGACGCGTTCGACGCCAGGAGCATGAAGGCGTTCAAGGAGGAGATGAAGGAGCACCAGCACACGGAGGAACTGCGCCTGGGCTACGTCACCTTCACCCGCCCCCGCTCCCTCCTCCTCGGCTCCGGCCACTGGTGGGGCCCCTCCCAGAAGAGGACGCGCGGCCCGTCCGCCTTCCTCCAGGCGCTGTACGAGCACTGCGCCGCGGGCCACGGCGAGATCGAGGCGTGGGCGGACGAGCCCGCCGAGAACGAGGAGAACCCGGCCCTCGCGGCGGGCGACGCCGACCTGGCCTGGCCGCTCCCGCTCGACGACACGGCCCTGGCCCGCCGCCGCGCCGCCCGCGACACGGTGCTGGCCCACCTGGAGGGCCTCGCCGTCCACGGGGACGAGCAGCCTCCGGCGTACGAGCCCGGACCCGATGACGTACACCGGGATCCCGACGACGTGCCGCTGGATGACCTGCTCCTCGACGAGGAGCCCACCGACGAGGCGCCGCTCGACGAGGACTGGGACTGGGACGCGCTCCCCACCGAACGCCCCGAGGACGCCCCGGCCCCGGCATCGCAGGGCGTACGGGAGTCGGCGCCGCACATCCCCGCCGCCCGCCACGCCCCGGAGCCCGGCCCCGCTCACAGGCTCACCCCCGAGGAGGCCCGCACCCTCGCCTCCTGGGACCGGGACCTCGACGCGCTGGCCGGGGAGCTCCGCCGCGCCCGCGCCACCGTGCACGACGTCCTGGTCCCCGCCGCGCTCTCCGCCACCCAGCTGCTGCGGCTGGCCGAGGACCCCGACGCGTTCGCCAAGGAGCTGGCCCGGCCCATGCCCCGGCCGCCGCAGCCCGCCGCCCGCCGGGGCACCCGGTTCCACGCGTGGGTGGAGTCGCGGTACGAGGAGCTCCCGCTGCCCATGCTCGGCCCCGACGAGCTGCCCGGGGGCGACGAGAGCGACGCGGAGATCGCCGACGAGCGGGACCTCGCCGAGCTGAAGGCGGCATTCGAGCGCACCGCGTACGCCCGGCGCACGCCGTACCGCGTGGAGACCCCGTTCCAGATCACCCTGGCGGGCCGGGTCATCCGGGGCCGGATCGACGCGGTGTACCGCACCGGCGACCGCTACGAGATCGTCGACTGGAAGACCACCCGCCACCGCACCGCCGACCCGCTCCAGCTCGCCGTCTACCGGCTGGCCTGGGCCGAGCTGCACGACCTGCCGCTGACCGCGGTCACCGCCACCTTCCTCTACGTACGCAGCGGGGAGACCGTCCATCCGCGGCGGCTGCCCGGCCGGGCCGAGCTGGAGCGAATCCTGCTGGACGAGCCCGCCCCGCGGGACGGATAGGCTCAAGAGCATGAGCGAGACCCCGGACAGCGCCGTCCGTACGTACACCGAACAGCACCGCGCGGCCTTCCTCGACGACCTCGCCGCCTGGCTGCGCATCCCGTCCGTGTCCGCGCAGCCGGAGCACGACGGGGACGTACGGCACAGCGCCGAGTGGCTGACCGCCAAGCTCAAGGAGACCGGCTTCCCGGTCACCGAGATCTGGGAGACCCCAGGAGCGCCCGCGGTCTTCGCGGAGTGGCCCAGCGCGGACCCGGACGCTCCGACCGTGCTGGTCTACGGCCACCACGACGTGCAGCCCGCCGCCCGCGAGGACGGCTGGGACACCGATCCGTTCGAGCCGGTGATCCGGGACGGCCGGATGTACGGGCGGGGCGCGGCCGACGACAAGGGGCAGGTGTTCTTCCACACCCTCGGCGTCCGGGCCCACCTCGCCACCACCGGCCGCACCACCCCCGCCGTGAACCTGAAGCTGCTGATCGAGGGCGAGGAGGAGTCGGGCTCCCCGAACTTCCGCGCCCTGGCCGAGCGGCACGCCGCCCGCCTCGCCGCCGACGCCGTGATCATCTCCGACACCGGCATGTGGGACGAGGAGACGCCGACCGTCTGCACCGGCATGCGCGGCCTCGCGGAGTGTGAGATCGAGCTGTACGGCCCCGCCCAGGACATCCACTCCGGATCGTTCGGGGGCGCGGTCCCCAACCCGGCCACCGAGATCGCCCGCCTGGTCGCCGCCCTCCACGACGCGGACGGCAAGGTCGCGATCCCCGGGTTCTACGAAGGGGTCACCGACCTCACCGACACCGAACGGGCCCTCTTCGCCGAGCTGCCCTTCGACGAGGCGACCTGGCTGCGTACGGCGAAGTCGCAGGCGGCCTCCGGCGAGACGGGGTACTCCACGCTGGAGCGCGTCTGGGCCCGCCCCACCGCCGAGGTCAACGGCATCGGCGGCGGCTACCAGGGCGCGGGCAGCAAGACGATCATCCCCTCCTCCGCCCTGGTGAAGATCAGCTTCCGGCTGGTCGACGACCAGGACCCCGACCACGTACAGCGGATCGTCCGCGCCTGGGTCGCGTCCCGCGTCCCGGCGGGCGTCCGGCACCGGATCACCTTCCAGCCGGCCACCCGTCCCTGCCTGACCCCGCTGGACCACCCCGCTCTCCAGGCGGTGGCGCGCGCGATGGGACGGGCCTTCGGCAAGAAGATCCTCTTCACCCGGGAGGGAGGCTCGGGCCCGGCCGCCGACCTCAGGGACGTCCTCGGGGCACCCGTCCTCTTCCTCGGCATCTCCGTACCCTCGGACGGCTGGCACGCCCCGAACGAAAAGGTCGAGCTCGACCTCCTGCTGAAGGGCGTGGAGACGACCGCGTACCTGTGGGGCGAGCTGGCCTCGGCGCTGGGCCGATGAACCCGGCCCCACCTCCGCACACCCGATCCGCCCAGGGGGAGTAGGAAGCACCTGTGAGCACCTTCGACAACGCCACCGCAGACCGCCCGATCGGCCTCACCGCGCCCAGCGGCATCGACCGCGCGGCGCACCACCGCCTCGACGAGGCGTGGCTGGCCGTGGCGTGGAGCCACCCGAGGACCCGCGTCTTCGTCGTCTCCGGCGGGCAGGTGCTGATCGACGACACCCCCGAGGGGGGCACCGCGATCGTGATGACCCCGGCGTTCGAGGCCCCGGTCACCGAGACCCACCGGTACTTCCTGGGGACCGACGAGGAGGGCGTCAGCTACTTCGCGCTCCAGAAGGACTCGCTGCCCGGCCGCATGGACCAGTCGGCCCGCCCGGCCGGCCTGCGAGAGGCGGGCCTGCTGCTGAGCCCGAGGGACGCGGGCCTGATGGTCCACGCGGTGGCCCTGGAGAACTGGCAGCGGCTGCACCGCTTCTGCTCCCGCTGCGGCGAGCGCACGATCATCGCGGCGGCCGGGCACATCCGCCGCTGCCAGGCGTGCGGAGCCGAGCACTACCCCCGCACCGACCCGGCGGTCATCATGCTCGTCACCGACGAGCAGGACCGCGCGCTGCTGGGCCGCCAGGTGCACTGGCCCGAGGGCCGCTTCTCCACGCTCGCCGGGTTCGTCGAGCCGGGGGAGTCGATCGAGCAGTCCGTGGCCCGCGAGGTGTACGAGGAGGCGGGCGTCACCGTGGGCGAGGTCGAGTACATCGCCAGCCAGCCGTGGCCCTTCCCCTCCAGCCTGATGCTGGGCTTCATCGCGCGGGCGACCTCCTCGGAGATCACCGTGGACGGCGAGGAGATCGAGGAGGCCCGCTGGTTCTCCCGCGAGGACCTCACGGAGGCTTTCGAGTCCGGCGAGGTCATGCCCCCGTTCGGGATCTCCATCGCCGCCCGGCTGATCGAACTCTGGTACGGGAAGCCGCTGCCGAGGCCGGGCAGCCTGAACCGGGCGAACTGAACCGGGCGAACTGCACCTGGCAGCCTGAACCGGGCGGACTGAACCGGGCGGACCGAACCGACTGAACGCTGTGCACGGGAGACAACGCTGTGCACGGAAGACACCGCTGCCCCCGGCGGATGCCGGGGGCAGTCGTGGAAGCTCGGCGCGCTCGGTGGGCTCAGTGCCTTCGGCGCGCAGAGCCCGGGCGTCGGACGCCCACCGAGCGCCGGCCTTCGATGATCACCGAGTGCGAGCCCCGGACGCTCTCCGAGGGCGCCTCAGGCGATCTTCGAGCGCGGCCCCGGTCGATCTCCGAGCGCGGCCCCGGACGCTGTCCGAGTGCGGGCGTCAGGCGGCCAGAGCCTGCTTCACCTGGGCCAGCGACGGGTTCGTCATGACCGACTCGGTGCCGGAGGGGGAGACGATCAGCAGGGTCGGGACCGTCTGGTTTCCGCCATTCGCCTTCTCGACGAACGCCGCCGAGTCGGCGTCGTGCTCGATGTTGACCTCGTTGTACGCGATGCCCTCGCGGTCCATCTGGCCCTTGAGCCGGCGGCAGTAGCCGCACCAGGTGGTGCTGTACATCGTCACAGTGCCCGCCATGTCGCTGGCGCTCCCTTGTCTCGTCCGTCCCGCTGCGCGGCCGGCAGCGTCACCTGCGGTTCGACGGCCTGGGCCGCCTTCCCGCACCGAGTGGAACGTACGGGAGGCGGTCACCATTCCCGCTGCGGCGCGGGCGCTCCGGTACGGGCCCGTCGTCCCGCATCAGTACGACGAACACACCACCCCTGTGGACAACCGCCGCACCCGCCCCGTGGGACCTGGCAGCATGGCGGGGTGACAGCAGCAACGCACTCCACCCTCTTCCCGCAGGTTCCCGAGACCCCGGACGCCGTGCTCGACGGGCTCGACCCCGAGCAGCGTGAGGTGGCTCTCGCCCTGCACGGACCGGTGTGCGTGCTGGCCGGAGCGGGCACGGGCAAGACCCGCGCGATCACCCACCGCATCGCGTACGGGGTCCGGGCGGGCATCCTCCAGCCCGCCACGATCCTCGCCGTCACCTTCACCAACCGGGCCGCCGGAGAGATGCGCGGACGGCTCCGCCAGCTCGGCGCGACGGGGGTCCAGGCGCGGACGTTCCACTCGGCGGCGCTCCGGCAGCTCCAGTATTTCTGGCCGAAAGCAGTCGGTGGCGAGCTGCCCCGGCTGCTGGAGCGGAAGGTGCAGCTGGTCGCGGAGGCCGCCGCCCGCTGCGAGCTCCGCCTCGACCGCAACGAGCTGCGGGACGTCACCAGCGAGATCGAGTGGGCCAAGGTCACCCAGACCGTCCCCGCCGACTACCCGGCCGCGGTCGCCAAGACCCAGCGGGACGCCCCCCGCGACCCCGCGGTGCTCTCCCAGATCTACTCCGCCTACGAACAGCTCAAGCGCGACCGTTCGGTGATCGACTTCGAGGACGTGCTGCTGCTCACCGTCGGCATCCTCCAGGACCGGCACGACATCGCCGACCACGTGCGCGGCCAGTACCAGCACTTCGTCGTCGACGAGTACCAGGACGTCAGCCCGCTCCAGCAGCGGCTGCTCGACCTGTGGGTGGGCGACCGGGACAATCTCTGCGTCGTCGGCGACGCCAGCCAGACGATCTACTCCTTCACCGGGGCCACCCCCGACCACCTGCTGGACTTCCGCACCCGCCACCCCGGCGCGACGGTGGTCAAGCTGGTCCGGGACTACCGCTCCACCCCCCAGGTCGTCCACCTCGCCAACGGGCTGCTGAGCCAGGCCAGCGGCAAGGCCGCCGACCACCGGCTGGAGCTGGTGTCGCAGCGGGACAAGGGCCCCGAGCCGGTCTACGCGGAGTATGCCGACGAGCCCACCGAGGCCGAGTTCACCGCCCGGCGCATCCGCGACCTGATCGCGGCGGGCGTCCCGGCCGGGGAGATCGCCGTGCTCTACCGGGTCAACTCCCAGTCCGAGGTCTACGAGCAGGCCCTCGCGGACGCGGGCGTGGCCTACCAACTGCGCGGCGCCGAGCGGTTCTTCGAGCGGGTCGAGGTCCGGGAGGCGGGCACCGCGCTGCGCGGCGCGGCCCGCGCCGGGCGCAACGACTCGTTGCTCGACGGGGCGGAGGGGCTGCCGTCCCAGGTGCGGGCGGTCCTGTCCACGAAGGGCTGGACCACCCGCCCGCCCGCCGGGTCGGGGGCGGTGCGCGACCGCTGGGAGTCGCTGGCGGCACTGGTGCGGCTGGCGGAGGACTTCGAGACGGCGAGGCCGGGGGCGACCCTGACCGACCTGGTCCGCGAGCTCGACGAACGGGCGGCCGCCCAGCACGCCCCTACGGTCCAGGGCGTCACGCTGGCCTCGCTGCACTCGGCGAAGGGGCTGGAGTGGGACGCGGTGTTCCTGGTCGGCCTGACCGAGGGCATGATGCCGATCGCCTACGCCAAGACCGACGAGCAGGTCGAGGAGGAGCGACGCCTGATGTACGTGGGCATCACCCGCGCCCGGGTCCACCTCTCGCTCTCCTGGTCGCTGTCCCGTTCTCCCGGCGGCCGGGCGAGCCGCAGGCCCACCCGGTTCCTGAACGGGCTGCGGCCGGGCTCCACGGCACTCGGCGTCCGCGGCGGAGCCGGCGGCGGTGCGGGCATCCACCGGGGCTCCGGCAGGGCGGCGGGCCCCGACCGGACAACGGAGGCCGAGCGGCCGCACCGGGGCCCGGTGCGGTGCCGGGTCTGCGGCCGGACGCTCACCGCGGCCGGTGAGATGAAGCTGATGCGGTGCGAGGAGTGCCCGTCCGACATGGACGAGGCGCTGTACGAACGGCTCCTGGACTGGCGTGCGGACCAGGCGGCCCGGCTGCACCAGCCGGACTTCTGCGTGTTCACCGAGAAGACCCTCATGGCCATCGCCGAGGCGGTGCCGTCCACCGAGGGGGAGCTGGTCGTCATCCCCGGCGTCGGGAACCGGAAGCTGACCCGTTTCGGAGCCGACGTGCTCACCATCTGCGCAGGTGAGGCGGTCGGTGAGGAGGGCGAAGAGAGCGCCGGCGAGGGCTGAGAAAAACTCGTCCAGAAAATAGTTTGCGCCCGCCCCAGTCGTCACCATAGGTTCTTAACCACGGGAACAGCGACTTCTCTGAAGCCCTCACCCCGTGCTGTACTTATCCGAATACGCAGGACCGGCTCAGCCCGGTCCCCCTGAGACGCCGAGAGGAGGCGATTGAAGTGATCAGCATCATTGGAAGCCAGAAAATGACCGGTCTTTCCGTCGTCTCCGCCTGCTCGCTCGGCCTCACCCGCTCCTCGGCTGCTTCGTTCCGTGCCACTGGTCTGTCCGGCGTCTTCGCCGTGCGTCCGCTGTCCCCGGCGAGCCTGCCCGTGATGCGGGAGCGCAATGAGCGACCGACCGAGGCACCGGTGGCAGCAGTGGCGAAGGATGCACAGGCTCAGACCTATGCCTTCGCGGCAGCCGGTGCCGGAGCCAAGAAGCAGACGCAGCAGCACCACACGATGTGGGCCTTCCGTGGGCCTGAACCCTGGAGCGATCCAGCCTGATCCAGCATCAGGCCGGCGCCTCAGGGCCGCGGAACCCCACTCGGGATCCGCGGCCCTTTTGTTTTGTCCGAACGGACGAGACGGAACGAAGGCGCCTCGGGACAAGCAGTACCTGGTACCAGCAGCCGCCAACCGGCCAACAGGCCGGCACGACCAGACGAGGACACCACCCACCGTGCAACTCGAAGCGCACGCCCCGTCAGTACCGCCTTCCGACTCGATCTCCCCGCCCGGCTCCACGGAGGACTCCACCTTGCTCCCCCTCACCGCGCTCACCGCGCTCGACGACGCCATCGAGAACCTCGGCGTGCCCGTCCCCTGCCGTTCCTACGACCCGGAGGTCTTCTTCGCCGAGTCCCCGGCCGACGTCGAGTACGCCAAGTCCCTCTGCCGTACCTGCCCGCTCGTCGAGGCGTGCCTCGCCGGAGCCAAGGAGCGGCGCGAGCCGTGGGGCGTCTGGGGCGGCGAGCTCTTCGTCCAGGGTGTCGTCGTGGCCCGCAAGCGGCCGCGTGGCCGTCCGCGCAAGAACCCGGTCGCAGCGTGACCGCCGGCTCCGCTGCCCCCGCCCCCACGCGGTGGAAGCGCCTCGGAACCATCGACCGTCCCCAGACTCATGACCCCCGGAACCAGACACCGATGATCACCCCCACGCAGGAGCCCGTCGGCTCCGCGACCCCTGACGTCACCATCAGCGGCGCGAACGAATCGCGTCAGAACAGGACCCGCGAAATGCAACTCATCCCAGAAGCCCTGGCCCGTGCGCATATGAACGACCGCCTGCGGGAGGCCGAGGGCGACCGCCAAGCGGTGCGCCTCGTCACCGCCCGCCGGATGCAGCGCCGAGCGGAGCGCGCCTCGCTGCGCGCCCGCCGGGCGCTGGCCATGGCGGTCATGCACTGAGAGGCTCCGCCTCTGAGCTCCACGACGCATCACCCCGGTGATGCGTCGGGCGACCGCTCCGCCCGATGAACCGTCACCACCCGCACCGCGGGGCCGTCCGTACCAGGACGGCCCCGCGGTGCGTTGCGCTGCCGGGCGTTACGCGGCGGGGATATCGTCACGAGGTGGACCAGGAGACGCATCCCCCCGAAGAGCCGACTGCCGGGCATGTGGTGTGCGCCCGCTGCGGCACCGCCGCCGAGGGCGACACCGCCCCTTTGACCTGGCTCTCTTCCGTGGAGGACGGACGCCGTCTGCACTTCTGCGACGCCTGCGCCCGCCTCCACATCAGGGCTGTCGAGAGCCGTCTCGACTCCGTCTGGTGGTGACCCGGCTACTCGCCGCCCTCGGGGACGAACTCCGCCTTTTTGGCCGCGGGGACGAGCTCGGGCTCCTCGGCCCCCTCGGTGGGCTCGGCCCTCTCGGTCTCCGTGACGAACCCCGGCAGCCACGCTTCGAGCTCGTCCCGCAGCCGGACCGTCGCCCCCAGCTGGCACAGCACGCCGATCGTGCTGAGCGTCACCCGGTGTATCAGCAGGTAGGACGGCGGAAGGTTCAGCTGCTTGCCGAGCTGGTGGGCGGGGGAGCGCGGATCGGCTATCCGGGCCGCCTGGTCGCGCAGCCAGCCCCGGGTGAAGGTGAACTCCTCCACCTGCGCGGGTTCGATGATCGGGAGCAGGTAGTCCAGCACCGCCTGTGGCTCCAGCTCGATGGACTCCTTCACGAAGCCCTCTTCGCGCAGCAGCCCGTACACACCGGTGGCGTCGCCCTCCAGCGTCATCCGCAACGAATCACCGATGGTCTGCGGCAGTCCGCCCGGAAGACGGTCGACCGTGCCGAAGTCCAGCACCCCCAGCCGCCACGGCCCGGCGGCGGCCTTCGTGTCGGTGTCGGCATCGGCGGCGATATCGGCATCGCCAGCGATTTCGGCGTCGGCGGCCGCGTCGGAGCCGACACCGGCGTCGGAGCCGACATCCGCGTCGGAGCCGACATCCGCGTCGGCATGACCGTCGTCGGCATCCGGGTCGTCCGCGTCGGCCGCCGCAGGCAGCAGCCGGAAGTTCCCCGGATGCGGGTCGGCGTGGAGCAGCCCCGTGCGTGCGGGACCCGAGAAGAGGAAGCGCGCCAGCAGCTGCCCCGCCTGGTCACGCTGCTCGGGCGTGCCGTCCGCGATGACGTCGGCCAGCGGGATCCCGTCGATCCACTCCGTCACCAGCACCTGGTCGGACTGGTGCACCACCCCGGGGATCACCACATCCGGGTCGTCCGCGAACTCCGCCGCGTGCTCCCGCTGCGACCGCGCCTCCAGCTCGTAGTCCAGCTCTTCCGACACCCGGTCGCGCAGCTCGGTGATGAGCGGCTTGACGTCCATCCCGGGGATCAGGGGCCCGAGCAGCCGCGCGAAGCGGCTGAGCTGGGTGAGATCCGAGAGCAGCGCCTCGCCCGCACCGGGATACTGCACCTTCACGGCGACCTCACGGCCGTCGTGCCACACCGCCCGGTGCACCTGCCCGATCGAGGCGGCAGCCGATGGCCTGTCCTCGAACTCCAGGAAGTAGTCCCGCCAGTCCTCACCGATCCGTTCGGCCAGCACCGCGTGGACCGTCTGGGCGGGCAGGGGCGGCGCGGCCTCCTGCAACTTGGTCAGCGCCGCCCGGTAGGGGCCCGCGACCTCCTCGGGGAGGGCCGACTCGAAGACGGAAAGGGCCTGGCCCAGCTTCATGGCCCCGCCCTTCAGCTCGCCCAGCGTCTTGAACAGCTGGTCCGCCGTGCGCTGCTGCACCTCGCGGGCGACCAGCTCGGCGGACTTCCCGCCGATCCGCTTGCCCAGACCCCACGTGGCACGGCCGGCGAAGCCGAGCGGGAGCGCGGCCAGTTTGGCGGTACGCGTAACCGCCTTCCGGGGAAGATCAGACATGTGCCCCTCCAGTTCCCAGACTGCCGTGCCGCTTGAGCCTCCGGAGTCGCTCCGTCGACGGCGGTCACCCGGCCATTGTGTCCTGCGCCGCAACCGAGCCGGAGGCCCGATCCCCCTTGCCGTGCTCGGCCGCGCCGCAGGAGCAGTCGGCGTGGGCTCCGATCCGCTCGCTGCGCCAGTCCAGCAGCGGCAGCGCGGCCTCCCAGCGCGCCCCCGTGCTCGCCGGCAACTCCCCGTCCAGGAAGGACAGGGCGTGCGCCGAGGCCAGACCGGCCACCGCCGTCGCCAGCCCCAGATCACAGGCGGGCGCCGCCGCTCCCCGTCGCCCGGAGCGCCACTGCGCCAGCATCCGGGGCCACTGCGGATCCCGGTCCGCGCGGTGCAGCTCCAGACATCCCGCGCAACTGGTGCCGCCCGGCAGCACGAGCGGCCCCACCACCCCTGTGGCCTCGATCACTCCCGCGTAGAGATGAGGAGTGCCGGACGCGATCCAGGGCCCCGCGGTGTCGGGGAGCGGCGCGTACACGGAGAGGCCGTCCCGGGGCGCGACGACGATCAATGACAGCGGTGGCTGTCCTCCCATCGTGTTGCGGCCCGACTCCGTCGACCGGGGCGCCGGTCCCGCCGCGGCCCGGCGGACGAGCCGGCGGGCCGCGGTGTCACGCCGTTCCCCCACGGAGGCGGGCGGGAGCCCGGCGGGCGCCACGTCCCCCGGTTCGGTCCGGCCTCCGTCCAGCACCTCTACCTGACCCACCCCCGAGCCGGACAGCACCGCCGCGATCGCCGCACCGACCCTCCCCGCGCCCCGCACCTGAACCCGCATCGACCTCCGCGCCGCCATCCGGCGCAGCCCCTCGCCCGGCGCGGGATGGACCACGGAGAGCGAGGCGACATCAGGGCGTTGACGCTCCATCACCTCCGCCCGGCAGCGCAGCACTTCCGCCTGAGGGCCACCGGCCCGCGGATCGTCGAGAAGGCCCGCTTCGGCCAGCCGTTCCACCAGCACGTCCACATGGCGGTCCGAAAGGTCCAGAGCTCGCGCCTCCTCGCGCAACAGGGGCAGACCGCGCGTGCCGTCGAGGAGTTCCAGAAAGCTCCCCGTGGCGATGTCCACCGGACCGAGCGTCACGGCGTGTGCGGGCGTCACCCCGAATTGCACGGTGCTCCGCCCGCGCCATGCCCGGCGCAGGGCGGGCTTCAGCATCGGATGCATGACTTCTCCCCCGAGACGCACAGTTCTCTCCCCCGATCGGTGTCGCGATCGCGTGCACGGGAGGATTCCCGGCCGCGTCGAGCCATTGCCAGAATGCGCGCCGACGCCGGAGCGTGCGCAGAGTTATCCACAGGCAAGGGGTATGAGGTCTATTAGTCGCACAAATGGTGCACGCCAGGAAAATGGTGCACGCCAGGGAAATGGTGCGCGCCGTGAAAGGGGAGGGGATGGACCGGGGCGGACTGGAGTCGGCCGGTTCGCCGTCGCCCGGGCGCCGAGGCGGGACTTTCCCCATGGACAGCGGGTAACGTCGAAGCGTGCCCGCCGACCCTTCACCCCGCTCCGCCGCGAAACCCCCCGTGCGCGGCGCGGGAAGCCGGCAGCCCGGTGCGGCTGCCCGGACGCCCCGCTCGTCGGTGGCGAGCGCGGTCGAGGTGCGCAGGAGCACCCGGCGCAGGAAATCGGTCTCCGCGTACCGGGAGGGCGACCGCACGATCGTGCTCATCCCCGCCCGGATGTCGGAGGCGGAGGAGCGGCGCTGGGTGGGGGTGATGCTCGACAAGCTCGCCGCCCAGGAGAGCAAGCGCTCCCTCGGGGACTCCGGGCTCGCGGAGCGGGCCGAGCTGCTGTCCGCCCAGTACTTCGCCGGCCGGGCCCGGCCCGTCTCGGTGCGCTGGGTGACCAACCAGAACACCCGCTGGGGCTCGTGCACCCCCGCCGAGGGCAGCATCCGGCTCTCCCACCGGCTCCAGGGCATGCCGGAGTACGTCGTCGACTACGTACTCCTCCATGAGCTGGCCCATCTCCTCGTCCCGGGGCACGGTCCGGAGTTCTGGCGGCTGCTGGAGGCGTATCCCCGCACCGAGCGGGCCCGGGGCTATCTCGAAGGCGTGGTGGCGGCCGATCAGCTGCCCCGTCTGCCGGCCGCGCGCGAGGAGTGAGGCGGGCACGTTCCGTGGTCGCGATGCGGCATGTTCGGTGATTCTGTACCGGGTGTGTACCGGCTTGGCCGGTTGTCGCGGTTTGCGGTTAGCCTGACGCGACGCATTCACCTTCGGGATGGGGGACGGTCGTTACGCATGGCCAGGGAATTCCAACGAGGCCACAAGGCCAAGATCAGCGATCTCACGCCTGGGACAGATCTGTACGTAGGTGTGCAGATCGCCGCCCCCGGACTGACCTTCGACATCAGCTGCTTCGGCCTCGACGCCAATGAACAGCTCTCGGACGACCGTTACTTCATCTTCTTCAATCAGCCGAAATCGCCCGAGGAGTCCATCCAGCTCCTCGGCGCGCAGTCCGGCGACACCGAGTCCTTCCGCGTCACGCTCGACCGCGTTCCGGCTGCCATCCAGAAGCTCTCCTTCACCGCGACGCTCGACGGCGCGGGGCAGATGTCGCAGATCGGCCCCGGCTACATCCGGATCGTGGCGGGCGGCGAAGAGGTGGTCAGGTATTCCTTCACCGGTTCGGAGTTCACCACCGAGCGCGCGGTGATGCTCGGCGACTTCTACCTCAAGGACGTCTGGCGCTTCGCCGCGGTCGGCCAGGGCTTCGACGGCGGTCTCGACGCGCTCCTGAGGAACTTCGGCGGCGAGGTCGCGGAGGAAGAGGCCCCGGCCGCCCCGCAGGCGGTTCCGGGGTTCGCCCCGCCGGCCCAGGCCACCGCGCCCCCGGCCTTCGCGGCCCCGCCCGCCCCCCAGGCTCCGCAGCCCGCGCCCTCCTTCGGAGCCCCGCCCGCGCCCGCTCCCGCGCCGCAGCAGCCGATGCACGCCGCGCCGACGATCGCGGCGCCCCTGACCCCGCAGGCGCCCCCGGCCCCGTACGGCCAACCCGGTCAGCAGCCCCACCAGCCGCAGTTCGGCCAGGTGCCCGGCCAGGGTGTCCCGCCCGCGCCGCCGTACGGTCAGCCGGCGCCCGCTCCGTACGGCCAGCCGGCCCCGGCCCCGTACGGTCAGCCCGCCCCGCTGCCCTTCGGCCAGCAGCCCCCGGGCGTCCCCCAAGGAGTGCCCCAGGGCGTTCCGGCGGCCGGCGCCGGGCTCAAGGCGGCCCTCCAGCCGTACAAGGAGACCGCCACCGGGCAGCGCTGGACCCCGCAGAACCAGCAGCTCATGCGGGTCGACCTGACCATGGGCGGCGGCGCCGGAGTGCTGGCCCGCCAGGGCAGCATGGTGATGTACCAGGGCAAGGTCGACTTCGGCTACAAGGGCGCCGGGTTCGTCGGCCGGGCCGTCGGCAACGCCACCGGCCAGGAGATGCAGCTGATGCGCTGTACCGGCCGCGGGCAGGTCTTCCTGGCCGAGGAGGGCTCGTATCTGCACCCCATCGAGCTCCAGGGCGACGCCATCTGCGTCTCCGCCGAGAGCGTCCTCGCCTTCGACGAGTCCCTCCAGTACGAGGTCCGCAGGGTCGAGGGGCACGGCATCCCCGGCGGCGCGCTGTTCACCATGCAGTTCCAGGGCACCGGCACCGTGATCATCAAGACCCATGGCACCCCGGTCGTCCTGCCGGTCACGCCCACCACGTTCGCCGACTGCAACGCGGTGGTGGCCTGGTCGGCCGCCTCCCAGGTGATCGTCTCCAGCCAGGTCCGGCTGCGCCGCAACGCCTACCCGGGGCACAGCGGGGAGACCGTGAACCTCCAGTTCCGGGGAGCCCCCGGCAACTTCATCGTCGTCCAGCCCTACGAGGTCTGAGGGAGCCCGTCATGAACCAGCAACTCGCGGGCTACGCCCCGACCCCCGTCACGGCCCGGATGGAGAACCACGGCTCGGCCATGCTCAAGGTCGCCATGGCCTCCGGGCAGGACCTCTACGCGCGCACCGGCTCGATGGTGGCGTACGAAGGGTTCATCCAGTACGAGCCCAATCCGCCCGCCGCCCGGCAGATCGCCTCCCAGTGGATCACCGGCGAGGGCGCACCCGTCATGAAGTGCTCCGGCGACGGACTGCTCTACCTCGCCGACTACGGGGCCGACGTGGTCGTCATCAACCTGAACAACGAGTCCGTCTCGGTCAACGGCACCAACCTCCTCGCCTTCGACGCGCACCTCACCTGGGGCGTCGAGAGGGTCAAGGGGATGGCCAAGTTCGCCGGACAGGGGCTGTGGAACGTCGTCGTCCAGGGCACCGGCTGGGTCGCCATCACCTCCCGGGGCACCCCGATCGTCGTCGACTGCGGACGCGGCGACGACGAGACGTACGTCGACCCGGACGCGCTCGTCGCCTGGTCCACGAACCTCAAGGTGAAGGGCAAGCGCAGCTTCAAGGCCGGCGCGCTGATCGGCCGCGGCAGCGGGGAGGCGTACCAGATGGCCTTCTCCGGGGAGGGCATCGTCGTCGTCCAGCCGAGCGAGGACAGCACGGACCGCCTGCGGATCCGGAACTGAGGGGAGGGGAACACACCATGCAGAGTCCGCTTTTCAGCCACACCGAGCAGCAGTCCCAGGACCGGTACACGATCCAGAACCCGCAGCTCCTGCGGGTGGCGCTGACCGGGCAGGACGACATCCTCGCCCGCAAGGGCGCCATGGTCGCCTACCAGGGACTGATGGACTTCGACGGCGAGTACCAGTCGCACGGGCAGCGCAACGCCCGCGCGCGCACCGGCGAGGGCCTCGACCTGATGCGGGTGTCCGGCCAGGGCACCGTCTACTTCGCCAACCTCGCCCAGTACATCCACGTCGTGGACGTCGACCGCGAGGGGATGACCGTGGACAGCGCGTACGTCCTCGCGCTCGACTCCTCGCTGCACACCGAGGTCATCGCGGTGGACAGCCAGTACGGGATCTCCGGCAGCGGCAAGTACCAGCTCAACATCACCGGCACCGGCAAGGTCGCCCTCATGACCTCGGGCCAACCGCTGATGATGCAGGTCACGCCCGACAAGTACGTCAACGTGGACGCCGACGCGATCGTCGCCTGGTCCAGCGCCCTGCGGGTGCAGATGCAGGCCCAGACCCACTCCTCCGGCGTCTTCCGGCGTCGCGGCAACACGGGGGAGGGCTGGGAGCTCAGCTTCCTGGGACAGGGCTTCGCCCTGGTCCAGCCGAGCGAGGTCATGCCCCCGCAGAACGCTCAGATCGGCCAGGGCGCCCGCGCCCAGTTCGGCATGGGCCAGCAGGGGGCCTACGGCCAGAACCAGAACAACGCCTGGAACTGACCGGCGCGCACGGAGTACAGCGGTAAGGGGCGGCCTCTATGGAGGCCGCCCCTTACGCGCGTGCGTACAGCCTGCCGCTACAGCCGGGACCGCGTCGCCTCCAGCAGCCGTACGACGGAGGCGTCGGCCACCTCGGGCACCTCGCTGTAGGCGAACCAGCGCAGCTCCAGGGATTCCGCGCTGATCCGCTCCGCCGCTCCGGCCGGAGCCAGCGCCGCGTACTGCACGTCGAGATGCCAGTTGCAGGGGGCGGGAATCGGGTGCCGGTCCAGCCGGACCGGGCCGCCCGGCAGCAGGGAGAGCCCGGTGATGCCGGACTCCTCCGTCGCCTCACGGAGCGCCGCCGCCTCCAGCGTGGCGTCCTGCGGCTCGCAGTGGCCGCCCATCTGGAGCCACATCCGGAGCTTCCGGTGCAGGGTGAGCAGCACCTTGCCGCGCTCCGGGTCGATCACCAGGGCGCTGGCCGTCACATGCCCGGCCTCGCACGCCTTCCACATGCCGTCGTCGTGGAGCGCCAGATGGTCCAGGTAGAGCTGACGCAGCTCCGCCTGATCACCGCCCTCGCCCTCGGGGGCGTAACCCTTCAGTACGAGGGTGGCGTCGTCGTGCAGGATCACTGGTCGCGGCCGTCCTTGCCGTCCTCGCCGGTGTCCTTGTCCTGGGCGTCCTGGGCGTCCTGGGCGTCTTGGGCCGGGGCGTCCTTGCCCTCGGTGGGCTTCCGCGTCCCCTTCGCGGCCTCGCCGAGCATCTTGTCCAGCTCGGAGAAGTCCGCCTGCTCGTGGTGGACGAAGCCGTCCGGGTCGTCCAGGTCGTGGGCGGTCGGCAGCATGTCCGGGTGCTCCCACAGCGCGTCGCGGCCCTCAAGGCCCCGGGCGTCGGTGAGCGAGGCCCACAGGCGCGAGGCGTCCCGCAGCCGGCGCGGGCGCAGCTGGAGGCCGATGAGCGTGGCGAACGTCTGCTCGGCCGGGCCACCGGAGGCACGGCGGCGGCGCATCGTCTCGCGCAGGGCGTCCGACGAGGTCAGCCGGGACTTCGCGGCCTCGTGCACCACGGCGTCCACCCAGCCCTCGACGAGCGCCAGAGCCGTCTCCAGACGCGCCAGGGACGCCTTCTGCTCGGGCGTGTCCTCGGGCTGGAACATGCCCTGCTGAAGGGCGTCCTGAAGCTGCTCGGGCTGCGAGGGGTCGAACTGGCCGACGACGTCCTCCAGCTTGGAGGTGTCGACCTTGATGCCCCGTGCGTACGACTCGACCGCGCCGAACAGGTGCGAGCGCAGCCACGGCACATGGGAGAAGAGCCGCTGGTGGGCGGCCTCGCGCAGGGCCAGATACAGCCGGACCTCGTCCTGCGGGACGCTGAGGTCCTTGCCGAACTGCGCCACGTTCAGCGGGAGCAGCGCGGCCTTGCCCGCCGGGCCCAGCGGCAGCCCGATGTCCGTGGAACCGACCACCTCACCGGCCAGCGTGCCCACGGCCTGCCCGATCTGCTGGCCGAACATGGCGCCGCCCATCGACCGCATCATGCCGATCAGCGGGCCCGCCATGGCCTGCATCTCCTCGGGCAGCACATCGCCCATCGCCGCGCCCACCCGCTCGGCCACCGGGTCGACCAGCTGCTGCCAGGCCGGCAGCGACGCCTCGACCCACTCCGCGCGGCTCCACGCCACGGTGGAGACCGAACCGGAGGGCATCGACGTCACACCGTCCAGCCAGAGATCGGCCAGCCGCAGCGCCTCGTCGACCGCCGTCCGCTCGGACGGGCCCACGCTCGCGTCCTTCGTGCCGTCCGACGTCCCCTGGGAGACGGTCTGGCGGGCGATCTGCTTGGCCATGTCCCAGTTCACGGGACCGCCCTCGTAGCTCAGCATCTGGCCGAGCTGCTGGAAGGCCGCACCGAGATCGTTCGGGTTCATCGAACCGAACATCGCGGCGAACGGGTTGTCGCCGCCCGCCCCCGGCCCGAAACCGAACGGGTTTCCCGGCCCGCCCGCGCTCTGCCCACCTTCGGTGGGGTCCTTCTTCTTGCCCTCGTCGCCGTTCTCCGGCTCCTCCGGCGGAAGGCCGAATCCGAATGGGGTGTCACTCACGGGTTTCCTCGGCTCGTAGGGCCGCCGGCTCGAACCGGCGGCGACTGCCCGACATCACCATCCAGCGTAGACACCACGCCCGCTTCGGGCCTCAGTGCTCCGCCGACTCCCGGCCTGCGGCAGGATGGACGCCACCTGGTACGTACGCGTCATTCGGGTACGTACTGAAGACAACCGCTGGAGACGCCCGGTGAGTTCCCCAGATCCGCAGGTTCGCGCAGCGCGAAACCTGACCGACCCCTCGCCCGAGAGCACGCCCGAGAAGAAACGCCCCAGGACCCCCAGAAACCGGGGCCCCGTCGTCGCGGTCACCGGCGCCGCGACCGGCGTGGGCGAGCTGCTGACCGCCCACCTCGCCGCATCCGACGAGATCAAGCAGGTCATCGCGATCGACGAACGCCGCGGAGAGGTCTCCGAGGCGACCTGGCACATCCTGGACGTACGCGATCCGGCCATCGCGGAGAAGCTGCGCGGCGCGGACGTCGTGGTGCACCTGGCGCTCGACCTCGACCTGGAGACCGACCCCGCCGCCCGGACCGCGTACAACGTGCGCGGCACCCAGACCGTGCTGACCGCCGCGGCCGCCGCCGGGGTCCACCGGGTCGTGCTGTGCACCTCCGCGATGGTCTACGGGGCACTGCCGGACAACGACGTGCCGCTCTCCGAGGACGCCGAGCTGCGGGCCACCGCCGAGGCCACCGGGGTCGGCGACCTCCTGGAGATCGAACGGCTCGGCCGCCGCGCGCCCCGCGCCCACCCCGGGCTCAACGTCACCGTCGTGCGCCCCACCGTCCTGGTCGGCGGCACGGACACCGCGCTGACCCGCTACTTCGAGTCCCCGCGCCTCCTGGTCGTCGCCGGATCGCGCCCCACCTGGCAGTTCTGCCACGTCGACGACCTGGTCACAGCCCTGGAGTACGCCGCCCTGGAGAAGATCGACGGAGAGCTCGCGGTCGGCTGCGACGGCTGGCTGGAGCAGGAGGAGGTCGAGGAGCTCAGCGGCGTACGCCGGATGGAACTGCCCTCCGCCGTCGCCCTGGGTGCGGCCGCCCGGCTGCACAGGATCGGGCTCACCCCGTCCCCGGCGGGCGACCTGGCGTACACGATGCACCCCTGGGTGGTCAGCGTGAGCCGGCTGCACGACGCGGGGTGGCGGCCCAGATGGACCAACGAGGAGGTCCTCGGCGCCCTCCTCGAAGAGGTCGAGGGACGCCACACGCTCGCCGGACGCCGCCTCGGCCGCAAGGACGCCACCGCCGCCACGGCCACCGCCGCCGGGGCCACGGTCGCGCTGCTCGGCACCGCGGCCCTGGTCCGCCGCGCCCGCAAGGCCCGCCGCCGCATCTGAGGTCCGCCGCATCTGAGCTCCGCCGCCGGCACCGGCGCCCGGCAGCCGTCTGTAGGAGGCTCCAACGCGGCGGGCGCGCCGCCGGTCGAAGAGGCAATTCCGCGCTGTCGGCGCCGTGCGGCACGATGGGGGCATGGCACGCATCCAGGACCACCCCGGCGAGCAGGCGGCTTCGGACCCCATCCGGCTGCTGGAGATCCGGGAGACACCGCTCTCCGTCGACGAGATCTTCCGTGCCGTGGGGGACGACGCGGCAGGGGGCGTCGCGCTCTTCGTCGGCACCGTCCGCGACCACGACGGCGGCCAGGACGTCGGCGGCCTCGGCTACTCCTGCCATCCCTCCGCCCAGGACGAGCTGCGCCGGGTGGCGGAGAAGGTCGTCGCCGACTTCCCGGTCCGCGGCCTCGCCGCGGTCCACCGAGTGGGTGAACTGGAGGTCGGTGATCTGGCGGTGGTCGTCGCCGTGGCCTGTCCGCACCGCGCGGAGGCGTTCGCGGCCTGCCGCAAGCTCATCGACGACCTCAAGCACGAGGTTCCGATCTGGAAGCACCAGCGGTTCTCGGACGGTACGGAGGAATGGGTCGGAGCTTGCTGAGCGCAAACCGGACCGGCACGGATCAGCCCCGATTTGCGTAACCGCACCCCTGCCATGAGCGTTGGTCTTCCGGATCGTTAATCTGCTGATCGATCACTCGGTCGCTCATGGGTAGGGAGGTCGTGATGGGAGTACTCGCTTGGCTGCTGATTCCACTTTTCGCTGCTGTCGGCGGTGCGATATGGGCGAGTTGGGCTGCTCGCAATCGCACGACCGGCGATGTCACCGAACTCGCCGGGTACGCCAGGTTCCGTGACGCGATGGAGAAATCGCACTCCGGTTCCGAGGCCCTCTGAGGCCGCCGAACGCCGCGTGACATCCCTTCCGCCGCGTTCCCGATCCCTCCCCGGACGGACCGGCCCCGGCGGTGGACGCACAGGCCCTTCCCGTACTGTCGTTCCATGCCACGCCGCACCGCGACGATGCTCGCCTCCACCCTCGTTCTCATCGCGCTGCTCTGCGCAGGCGTGCTGATCACCGTGCCGTACGCGGAGATGTCTCCCGGCCCGACGGTGAACACCCTGGGCGAGACGCGTGGCGAGCCCGTCCTGCGGATCCCGAAGCACAAGACGTACCGGACCTCCGGGAATCTCAACATGACGACGGTGCGGGTCACCGGAGCGGACTACCGGATGAACCTGGGCCAGGCTGTCGTGGGCTGGCTGGCCCACGACAGCGTCGTCGTACCGCACGACACGCTCTACCCGGACGGCAAGACCGAGGAGCAGTCCACCCAGGAGAACGCCGAGGAGTTCAGCCAGTCCCAGGAGAGCGCCAAGGTCGCGGCCCTGCGGGAGCTGAAGATTCCGGTCGCCACGCAGGTCGTGGTCTCCACCGTCGTCAAGGACAGCCCCTCCGAGGGCAAGCTCCACGCGGGCGACGTGATCAAGGCCGTCGACGGCGCCAAGGTCGAGGAGCCCGGCGACGTGGCCGAACTCGTCACGAAGCACAAGCCCGGCGAGGACGTCGTCTTCACCATCATCCCGGCCAGGGAAGCGGCCGCCGCCGAGAAGGCGGGCCGGGAGCCCGAGGGCAGCCGGAAGATCACCATCACCACCGAGAAGGCGCCCGACACGGAGCAGGGCGACGACGAGGACCGGGCGATCGTCGGGATCAGGGCCGGTACGGACCACAGGTTCCCGTTCGAGATCGACATCAAGCTCGCGGACGTCGGCGGACCCAGCGCCGGGCTGATGTTCTCGCTGGGCATCATCGACAAGCTCACCCCCGGCAGCCTGACCGGCGGCAAGTTCATCGCGGGCACCGGCACCATCGACGACGCGGGCAAGGTCGGCCCGATCGGCGGCATCAACATGAAGCTGGTCGGCGCCCGCGAAGAGGGCGCCCGCTACTTCCTCACGCCCGACGAGAACTGCGCCTCGGCCGCCGCGGACACCCCGGACGGACTGACGCTGATCCGCGTCAAGACCCTCGACGACGCCAGGAAGTCGCTGGAGAAGATCAGCGCCGGGAAGACCGACGCACTGCCGAGCTGCTCGACCGGCTGACGGCCCGCCCCGGTCCGCCCCGCGGGGCGGACCCGGGCGAGCGACCGGGTCAGGACTCGAACGTCGCCGCGAGGGCCTCCGCGAGCCCCGGGACCAGACCGGCGCCGGTCAGGACCTCCGTGGGGGAGTCCTTCTCGCGCAGCCGTACGGCGGACTCGCGCGCCCCGTCCCGCAGGACGGCCACGGTCATCCGGACCTCCTGCCGGTCGGGGTGCTTGGCGACCCACTGGGTGAGCTGCTTGTCGCTGAGCCCTTCCGGTACGGATGCCTCGGCGGACGGCGGCAGCATCAGCCGCTCCACGGTCATGGCGCAGCCGGCCACGGCGTCGGGCCAGGCGATGGTGCCGAGGAAATCGTCCAGGGCGGTGCCGGCGGGCAGTTCCTCCTGCTCGATCGGTGTGAGGGAAGCGGTCGTGGCCGCGGTGTCGTCCAGCCCGAGCTGAGCGGCGAGGCCCGGCTCCTGGACCCGCAGCCGGGCGGTGTCGACCAGGGCGAACAGCCGGGCGGGCTGGTCCCAGCCGAGGGTGGAGGCATAGGAGTCGATTTCGAGGACGGCGACGGTGAGCGGGCTCGCGGCCATCGGAGGTCCTGCGGGGGAAACGTTGGGCATGGGCAATATCCTGCCTCCTTCGGCCCCGGTATCGGGAACTAGGTAAAGCTTCAGTAAGTTGCATAGGTGGGCTCTACGACCGCTGGGGCCCGCTCCACACGACCGCGAACTTCGAGGTGCGCACGTTGGCTTTCCAGATGCCGGACCGCGGCGGAGGCCCGACCGGGCCACGGATCACTGTCGGCCGCCCGTCCCGGCGCGTCCGCACCCTGCTCATGACCTTGGGAGTCCTGGCGGTTCTCGTCATGGCCTTCGTCATGTTCGCCGGGTTCTGGACGGACTGGCTCTGGTACCGGTCGGTCGCTTATACGTCTGTCTTCACCACCACCCTGTGGACCAAGATCGGGCTGTTCCTCGTCTTCGGACTGCTGATGGCCCTGGCCATCGGTGTGAACATCTGGCTCGCGCACCGGCTCCGGCCGCCGCTGAGCGCGATGTCGCTGGAGCAGCAGAGCCTGGACCGCTACCGCATGAGCGTCGCCCCCTTCAAGAAGTGGGTGCTGCTCGCCGTCACCGCGCTCGTCGGGCTGATCGCCGGAGCATCCGCCTCCGGCCAGTGGCGCACGTGGCTGATGTACGTCAACGGCGTGCCGTTCGGCAAGAAGGACCCCCAGTTCAACCTGGACGTCGCCTTCTACGCCTTCGACCTGCCGTGGTACCGCTTCCTGCTGGGCTTCGGCTTCGCGGCGACCGTGCTCTCGCTGATCGCCGCCGCCCTGACGCACTACCTGTACGGCGGGCTGCGCGTCACCAGCCCCGGCGCCCGTGCCACCGCCGCGGCCACCGGCCACCTCTCGGTGCTGCTCGGCATCTTCGTCTCCCTGAAGGCCGTGGCCTACTGGCTCGACCGGTACGGTCTCGCGGTGAAGTCCAGTGACTTCAAGGCCGCGGACAACTGGACGGGCCTGCGGTACGTCGACGCCAACGCCTATCTCCCGGCGAAGACCATCCTGTTCTTCATCGCGGCGATCTGCGCCGTGCTGTTCTTCGCGACGCTGTGGCGCCGCACCTGGCAGCTGCCGGTCATCGGCTTCGGCCTGATGGTGCTCTCGGCGATCCTGATCGGCGGGCTCTACCCGCAGATCGTGCAGAAGTTCCAGGTGCAGCCGAACGAGCAGGCCGAGGAAGCGCCGTTCATCCAGAAGAACATCGACGCGACCCGCGATGCGTACGACATCGACGACGCGGTGATGGAGGACTACGCGGGCCAGGCCACCACCGAGGACGACGGCAAACTGCGGGCCGCCGCCAACACGGCGGCCAGCTACCGCGTGATGGACCCCAACGTCGTCTCCCCGGCCTTCCAGCAGCTCCAGCAGCGGAGGAACTACTACCAGTTCCCCAAGACGCTGGACGTCGACCGCTACAAGGGCAAGGACGGCAAGGAGCAGGACACCGTCATCGGTCTGCGTGAGCTGAACATCCAGGGTCTGCCCAAGCGGAACTGGATCAACGACCACTTCACGTACACCCACGGCTACGGCGCCATCGCGGCCAAGGGCACCTCCACCGGCAGCAACCCGACGGGTTCCCCGGACTTCACCGAGTCCGGTCTGCCCTCCACCGGTGAGCTGGGCGACTACGAGCAGCGGATCTACTACGGCGAGAAGACCGAGCAGTACTCCATCGTCGGCGGGCCCCAGAAGGAGCTCGACTACGAGGAGGACGGCGAGAAGACCACCAGCTACAAGGGCGACAGCGGGGTCAGTCTCTCCAACTCGTTCAACCGCGCCGCCTACGCGGTCTCCTTCAGCGAGCCGCAGATCATGTACTCGGGAGCCATCGGCGAGGGCTCGCGGATCCTGTACAACCGCACGCCCAAGGAGCGCGTCGAGGCGGTCGCCCCGTGGCTGACCATCGACGGCGACGCCTACCCGGCGGTCGTCGAGGGCCGGATCCAGTGGATCGTCGACGCGTACACCACGACGAACGGCTATCCGTACGCCTCCCGGACGACGCTCGGCGACACCACGGCCGACTCGCTGACCACCAATCAGCGCGCGGTCGTCGCCCAGCAGAACCAGGTCAACTACATCCGCAACTCGGTGAAGGCCACCGTCGACGCGTACGACGGCAAGGTCAGGCTCTACGAGTGGGACACCAAGGACCCGGTCCTCAAGACCTGGCGCAAGGCGTTCCCGGGCACGGTGAAGGACCGTGCGGAGATCCCGCAGAAGCTCATGGAGCACCTGCGGTATCCGCAGGACCTCTTCAAGGTCCAGCGCGAGCTGCTCACCCGCTACCACGTCGAGGAGCCCGCGCAGTTCTACAGCGGCTCCGACGCGTGGCAGGTGCCGGACGACCCGACCAACAAGGAGCCGGGCTCCGTCCCGCCGTACTACCTGAGCATGAAGATGCCGGGCCAGGACGCGCAGCAGTTCTCCCTGACCACCACGTTCACCCCGAGGGGGCGCCCCAACCTGGGGGCCTTCATGGCGGTGAACGCGGACGCGGCCAGTAAGGACTACGGCACCATGAGACTGCTCCGGGTCACCTCCACGGTGAAGGGCCCGGGCCAGGTGCAGAGTGAGCTCAACGGCAACGACGACGTCGCCGAGTTCGTGAGGAACCTCAAGGGCACGGACTCCGACATCGAGTACGGCAACCTGCTGACGGTGCCCCTCGAAGGCGGCTTCCTCTACATCGAACCCGTCTACACGCGCGGTGGCACCCAGAACTATCCGCTGCTGCGCAAGGTGGCCGCTTCGTACGGATCGAAGATCGTCTTCGAGAACAACCTGGGAGACGCGCTCAACGCGGTCTTCGGGGTCGACGGCGACGCGGATCCGACCCCCGATCCCAGTGAGCCGCCGGGCGAGACCCCCAAGCCGCCGGCGACCGGCGGCGACGCCCTCAAGAAGGCCATCGCGGACGCCCAGAAGGCGTACGAGGACGGTGAGACGGCGCTGAAGGAGCAGGACTGGCCCGCCTACGGCAAGGCTCAGGACGCGCTCCAGGAAGCCCTCGAACGGGCGGCCGCGGCTCAGCCGAAGGCCGGCGGCGAGGGCGACAAGGCGGACGGGCCGAAGGAGGGGGACAAGGCCGACGGGGCCGACGCCCCCGACAAGGGCAGCGGGTCCGACGCGGCCAAGAAGCCCGATGAGGGCGACGAGGCCGAGAAGGGCAACGACCAGGGCACCTGAGAAATGACCCACCCCGCGTCGTGGTACGGTTTGGACACAACGACGCGGGGTGGAGCAGCTCGGTAGCTCGCTGGGCTCATAACCCAGAGGTCGCAGGTTCAAATCCTGTCCCCGCTACTGAAGAACGAAGGCCCGGATCCTATGGATCCGGGCCTTCGTCATGTCGTCTGTCTTTCCCGAACCATCGGCGTGAAGTGCGGTTCGTTGGGCACGAGTTGAGCTCGGGCGTGTTTGACTTGTCTCTCTGTGGGCATGTCGACAAAACGCTGTAGTGACCTCACTGACCGCGATATACCAGGTGTACGCGGGTTACAGGTGGTGCGACGATGGTATTTATGGGGGACAGGGCAACTCTGTTGGAGACAGGGCGGTTTGTTCAGGGGCGCGGCCAGAAGGCGGACAAGGTGACGGATGCGGCTTTCGCTGCTGTCATCGCCGGTGCGGCCGGAGCGCACGCGAGCACGCCCGGAGCAGGGGACGCCACCACCGCAGGCGACGCGGGGGCAGCCGTCGAGGCGCCGGCCCGGAGCAGGGGGCGCACCACGGGCGAGACCACCGGGGCGGTGAGCAGTGGGGACGCCGAGGCCGTACGCGGCGCCGGCGCCACGGGCGCGACCGCCACGGACACGGGCACCACGGACGCCGTCGACGCGGGGGACAGCGCCGAGGCCGAAGCGCGCCACCGCCGCGGAGCCGAAGCCGGGGACACCGCTTCCATGAGCGTCCTGGGCGCGCTGCTGCTGCGCCGGGGGGAGCTCGACGAGGCCGAGACGCATCTGCGCGCCGCCACCGCTGACGGCGACCGGGCCGCCGCCAACAACCTGGGCGTCCTGCTCCACCAGCGGGGGTACCCGGACGAGGCCGCGGGCTGGTGGCGCATCGCCGCCGTGGCGGGGTCCGCCGCCGCCGCGCACGCCCTGGGCCGCCACTTCCGCGAGCGCGGAGACGAGCCCGGTGCGGAGTACTGGCTGCGCCAGTCCGCCGAGCAGGGCCACGCGCTCGGCGCCTACGCGCTGGCCGACCTCCTGGAGCACCGGGGCGACGTCGGCACGGAGCGCTGGCTGCGCGCCGCCGCCGAGCAGGGTCACCGCGAGGCCGCCTACCGGCTGGCCCGCACCCTGGAGCGGAACGCGGTCGAAGACCCGCATGACGCCTTCGGCCTGGGCCGGGGGCCGGGCAGCGGCCGGGGCGGACCGGGCCTCGCGCTGCCCGGCGACCCGACCGCGCCCGCCGCGCGGACGACGGGTGCGGCACGGAGCACGTCGGCCGGCCGGAGCGCGACGGGCGGCAAGGGCACGGTGGGCGCGGCGGGCGCGGCGGGAGCCAAGAACGCGACGGGCGGGAGGAACGCGAAGAGCGCGGCCGGCGGGGACAGCCCCGTGGCCGGTCCGGCCGCCGGCCGGGTCGGCGAGGCCGAGCAGTGGTACCGCCAGGCCGCCGCCCGGGGGCACCGGCGCGCCGCCCTGCACCTGGGCGCGATCCTGGAGCAGCGCGGCGAGCTCAAGGAGGCCGGGCGCTGGTACCTCACCTCCGCCAAGGAGGGCGAGCCCCGCGCCGCCTGCGCCCTGGGCTTCCTGCTGCGCGACGCGGGCGACGAGGAGAGCGCCGCCGTGTGGTGGCTGCGCGCCGCCCAGGACGGCGACGGCAACGCCGCCAACGCGCTGGGCGCCCTGCACGCGGCGCGCGGTGAGCAGCAGACCGCCGAACGCTGGTACCGCGCCGCCATGGACGCCGGTGACGTGAACGGGGCGTACAACCTCGGGCTGCTCTGCGCCGCCCAGGACCGCACCCCGCAGGCCGAGCAGTGGTACCGCCGCGCCGCCTACGCCGGGCACCGCGAGGCCGCCAACGCGCTCGCCGTGCTGCTCCTCCAGGCCGGCGACCACACCGGGGCCGAGCCCTGGTTCTCCAAGGCGGCCGAGGCGGGCAGCGTGGACGCCGCCTTCAACCTCGGCATCCTGCACGCCGGGCGCGGCGAGGACCGTACGGCGCTGGGCTGGTACCAGCGGGCGGCGGCGGCCGGGCACACCGACGCCGCGCTCCAGGTCGCCATGGCCCTGTTGCGCGACGGCGAGGACCGGGAGGCGGAGCGCCATCTGCGCTGCGCCGCGGGCGGCGGCAGCGCCGAGGCGGCGTTCCGGCTGGCCGGGGTGCTCGACGCGCGCCAGCCGCCGCCGGGTCCGCCCGCGCTGGGCGAGCCGATGCCGGAGAAGACGGAGTGCGAGGAGTGGTACGAGCGGGCCGCCCAGCAGGGCCACCGCCGCGCCCAGGTCCGGGTCGGCATGCTCGCCGCCGCCCGGGGCGACGCGGAGAGCGCCGCCCACTGGTACCGCGAGGCCGCCGAGGCGGGCAGCCGCAACGGGGCCTTCAACCTGGGGCTGCTCCTCGCCCGCGAGGGCAGCGAGCGTGAGGCCGCCCTGTGGTGGAGCCGCGCCGCCAACGCCGGGCACGGCCGGGCCGCACTGCGCCTGGCGCTGCTCGCCGCGCGCCGGGGCGAGCTCACCGAGGGGCAGCGCTGGTGCGCCCGGGCGGTGGAGCTGGGCCCGGCCGAGGTGGCCGAGCGAGCGGCACGGCTGCGCGAGGCGCTGCACCAGGAGCTCACCGCGTAACGCGGGAGCACCGGAGGCGAGCAGGACCAGGAGTACCGAAAGCACCGGAAACACCGGCCTCCCGGGGCCGATGTGAATGAATTTGCGCCGTTCGACCTGCTGACGTAATGTTGCATTCACCGACGCGGGGTGGAGCAGCTCGGTAGCTCGCTGGGCTCATAACCCAGAGGTCGCAGGTTCAAATCCTGTCCCCGCTACTGAAGAACGAAGGCCCGGATCTCGATCAGAGATCCGGGCCTTCGTCATGTCCGGGCCTTCGTCACGTCCGGGAACGAAGAAGCCCGGGCGAGGAAACCCGGGGGCGGGCGAGAAAACCGGGAGCGGACGAGAAACCGGGCCCGCCCTGTTCGAACAGGGCGGGCCCGGCCTACGTCAAAGTGCACTCACGCGGTACCGGCGCAGCTCGGGCAGAGCCCTCGGTACGTCACCTCGACGCCGGAGACCATGAAGCCGTAGCGCTCGTCCGCCGGCAGGTCCGCGAGCGGGTTGCCCGCCGGGTGCACGTCGCGGATCGCGCCGCACTGGCCGCAGATCAGGTGGTGGTGCGGGCGGTGCGCGTTCGGGTCGTATCGCTTCGCCCGGCGATCGGTGGAGACCTCCAGCACCTCGCCGAGGGACACCATCTCGCCCAGGGTGTTGTAGACGGTGGCGCGCGAGATCTCGGGCAGCTTGTCGACGGCCCTCGCGTGGACCTCGTCAGCCGTCAGGTGCACGTGGTCCCCGTCGAGGACCTCGGCCACGACACGCCGCTGCGCCGTCATGCGCCAGCCGCGTCCACGGAGTCGTTCCAGCAGGTCGCTCATGCAGCCCAGCCTAACAGTGGAGGGATCGAGTCCCGATCGGGTGTGACTTTGGATGCTCACTTGACTTGGACATTGTCCATTGTGGGATCGATACTGGCATTGGCCAAGGGACAGGGCTGTACAGGAAACAGAAGGCTGTGCAGGACATGACGCAGGAGGCGCACGTGACGCAGGGACCGCTCACCACGGAGGCCGGGGCTCCGGTCGCCGACAACCAGAACAGCGAGACCGCGGGCGCGGGCGGTCCGGTTCTCGTCCAGGACCAGGCGCTGCTGGAGAAGCTCGCCCACTTCAACCGGGAGCGCATCCCGGAGCGCATCGTGCACGCCCGCGGCGCCGGCGCGTACGGCACCTTCACCCTGACCCGCGACGCCTCGCAGTGGACCCGCGCGAAGTTCCTCTCCGAGGTCGGCAAGCAGACCGAGACGTTCCTCCGCTTCTCCACCGTCGCCGGCAACCTCGGCTCCGCCGACGCCGTGCGCGACCCGCGCGGTTTCGCGCTGAAGTTCTACACCGAGGAGGGCAACTACGACCTCGTCGGCAACAACACCCCGGTGTTCTTCATCAAGGACGCCATCAAGTTCCCCGACTTCATCCACACCCAGAAGCGCGACCCGTACACCGGCTCCCAGGAGGCGGACAACGTCTGGGACTTCTGGGGTCTGTCGCCCGAGTCGACGCACCAGGTGACCTGGCTCTTCGGCGACCGGGGCATCCCGGCCACGCTGCGCCACATGAACGGGTACGGCTCGCACACCTTCCAATGGAACAACGAGGCCGGCGAGGTCTTCTGGGTCAAGTACCACTTCAAGACCGACCAGGGCATCGAGAACCTCACCACCGATGAGGCCAACCGCCTCTCCGGCGTCGACCCCGACAGCCACCAGCGCGACCTGCGCGAGGCCATCGAGCGCGGTGACTTCCCGTCCTGGACGGTGCAGGTCCAGATCATGCCGGCGGCCGAGGCGGCGACGTACCGCTTCAATCCGTTCGACCTCACCAAGGTGTGGCCGCACGCGGACTACCCGCCGATCGAGATCGGCAAGCTGGAGCTCAACCGCAACCCGGAGAACATCTTCGCCGAGGTCGAGCAGTCGATCTTCAGCCCCGCGCACTTCGTGCCGGGCATCGGCCCGTCCCCGGACAAGATGCTCCAGGGCCGTCTCTTCGCGTACGGCGACGCCCACCGCTACCGCGTCGGCATCAACGCCGACCACCTGCCGGTGAACCGCCCGCACGCCACCGAGGCGCGCACCAACAGCCGCGACGGCTACCTGTACGACGGCCGCCACAAGGGGACGAAGAACTACGAGCCGAACAGCTTCGGCGGCCCCGTCCAGACGGGCCGTCCGCTCTGGGAGCCCGTCCCCGTCAGTGGCGCCACCGGCAACACCGAGGCCCCCCTCCACGCCGAGGACGACGACTTCGTGCAGGCGGGCGACCTCTACCGGCTCTTCTCCGATAACGAGAAGGCGCGGCTGGTCGACAACCTCGCCCAGTTCATCGCCAAGGTCTCGCGCGACGACATCGCCGAGCGCGCGATCAACAACTTCCGCCAGGCGGACGGCGACTTCGGCAAGCGGCTGGACGCCGCGGTCCAGGCCCTTCGCGGCTGATCCGGACGCTCGCCGTCGACGGTGGGCCGGGTCCCTTCATGGGGGTCCGGCCCACCGGCCGTTGCTAGGCCGAAGCCGAAGCCGAAGCGGAAACCGAAGCCGACCCCGCGGCCGCCACCGTACGGCGACGGGGCGGAGCCCAGCAGCGGATGATGTCGCGCACCGAGACGATGCCCACCGGGCCGGCGTCGTCCAGCACGATCAGATGCCGGAACCCGCCGTGCGTCATGGCCTCCGCGGCCTCCTCCAGGGTCCAGGCCGGGGCGGCGAACACCACGTCGGTCGTGGTGTGGGCGGACGCGGTCTCCAGGTCGGGGTTCTGGCCCGCTCCTATCGCGTTGAGGATGTCGCGCTCGGTGATGATCCCGAGCCCGCAGGTGTCCGGGTCGTGGACGACGGCTGCCCCGATACGGCGGGCCGACATCAGCCGGGCGGCCTGGCGGAGCGTGTGGGTGGGGCCGATGGTGAGGACCACCGTGCTCATGGCGTCACGGACGAGCATGAAACGAGCCACCTCCTCGGTGCGCCGACTCTGTGAGTCGATTCACAAGTTCACAAGTGGGGGGACTCTCAGAGTTGCACCCTTGGGCCGGGTCGACAAGGGGTGGGCGGGGCGTGCGCCGGGGGAGCGCGCGAGCACGCGCCGCAGCCCCACGGCCGCCCGGCGCTCGGGAGCGGTGTTCGGTCAGCCGCGCTGGTTGAGGTAGCCGAGCAGCTCCTCGTGGAGCAGCCCGTTCGACGCGGCCCCGTTGGCGCCGCCGGGCCCGTCCACCCCGTCCAGGTCGGTGAACCGGCCGCCCGCCTCCTGGACGATGATCGCGTTCGCCGCCATGTCCCAGAGGGAGAGCTCCGGCTCCGCGCAGATGTCCACGGAACCCTCGGCGACCATCATGTACGGCCAGAAATCCCCGTACCCCCGGGTCCGCCAGCAGGCGCGGGTCAGGTCCAGGAAGCCGTCCAGACGGCCCTGCTCCTCCCAGCCGCTCAGCGAGGAGAACGCGAACGAGGAGTCCTCGATCGTCTCCACCTTCGACACCTGCAGCCGGGTCGCGGAGGTGAGGCTGCGCCCGGAGAACGCGCCCGCGCCCTTCGCCGCCCACCAGCGCCGGTTCAGCGCCGGCGCGGAGACCACACCGACCACCGGCTGGAAGCCTCCCCCACTCTCGGCTCCGCTCGAGCGGGAGGCACCCCCTCCGCCGGCCTCCATCAGCGAGATCAGCGTCGCCCACACCGGCACGCCGCGGACGTAGTTCTTGGTGCCGTCGATCGGGTCGATCACCCAGCGCCGCGGCCCGGTGCCCTCGACCCCGTACTCCTCGCCCAGGATCGCGTCGCGCGGGCGGGCCCGTTGCAGGTGGCCCCGGATCAGTGCCTCGGCGGCCGTGTCGGCCTCGCTCACCGGAGTCATGTCCGGCTTGGTCTCCACCTTCAGGTCGAGGGCCTTGAACCGGTCCATGGTCGCCGCGTCGGCGGCGTCCGCCAGTACATGGGCGAGGCGCAGATCATCGTGGTAGTCGGGCATGCCGTCACAGTATCCAGCCGTACGGGGCACGGGCCAACGGCCCCCGCCCGCCCCGGCCCACCTGCCGGCCCCCGGCCCGGGTCCCCGGCCCCGGTTCCGTACGCGGACCCTTGACAGTCGTCATGAGCGCCTCAACTCTGAACCGCAGGTCCCAGGAGCGTGGGAGGCGACGATGCCGGCAGCGCGAGAAGCCCTGCTGGACGCCGCCCTCAGGGCGCTCGCGGACCGGCCCTGGCGTGCGGTGCGGATGGTCGACGTCGCCGCGCTGGCCGGGGTCTCCCGGCAGACCCTCTACAACGAGTTCGGCACCAAGCACGGGCTGGCCACCGCCCTGTTGCGGCGGGCCGCCGACCGCTATCTGACCGGCGTGGACCGCGCACTGACGGCTCCCGCGCCGGAGCGCCCGGCCGCCGTGGCGCGCTGGACCGTACGGGCCTCTCGTGCGGATCCGCTGGTCAAGGGGCTGCTCACGGGACTCTGGGGTGAGTGGCTGCCCCGCCCCGGCCATGAGGTCCCGGCCCCCGCCCAACTCCTCGGCCTGGCCCGGGACCGGATGGTGGCCGCCTCGGACCCGACCACGGCGACGGGAGAGGCGGCAACGCGAGGGACAGCGACAGGAGACGAAGCGAGGGGAGGGACAGCGGCGGGAGAGGCTGCAACGCAAGAGACAGCGACGGGAGAGGAAGCCAGGAGAAGGACAGCGGCGGAGGCGACAGCGATGCGCTGCGAGACCGCCCTGCGGCTCGCGCTCTCCTACGTGGTCGTCCCGTGCCCGACCGGGTCCAGGGCCTTGTAGTACCGGACGAGCGGGAGCGGGCTGAATCCGGCCCTCTCGTACGTCTTCCGCGCCGGTGCGTGCCCGACGTCGCCGCCCGTCCAGATCGAGGCCAACCTCACGCCGGCCTCCCGCATCCACTCGACGGCGAACTCGGTGAGCACCGTGCCGATCCGGCGGCCCTGGAAATCCGGGTGGACCGCCAGCAGCTCGACATGGCCCATGGCGTCCTCGGGCTGGAGCACCACCACGGTGAACCCGGCGACCCGGCCCCCGGCCACGGCGACCCAGGCATGAGCGCCCTCCGCCGTACAGGCCGCCTCGACCTCCTTGCGCTGCGACGCGCGCCAGTCCGGGTACTGGAGGGGGAAGATCTCGTCCCCCAGCACCGCCTCGAAGCTCGCGTAGACGGGACGCCACGCTTCGAGGGACAGGGCCACGACGGAGTCGAGATCCCCTTCCGCGAAGGCGCGGACCTCCACCTCTGCTTCTGTTCCGTCCTGCGGGCGCATGCGCGGTACCCCTTCCGGTCTCTCCGGCCGTCAGGAAACGGGGCCGGACGGCGCAGGCTACCGTCGGCGGCGTCGGGCGGGCACGGGATTTTCCGCGGTCTCAGTGCGCCGAGCCGGACAGCTGGAGCCCGATCACTCCGATGATCACCAGTGAGATCGACACCAGCTTCAGCGTCGACACGACGTCACCGAGGAAGATCATCCCGTAGATCGCCGTCCCGGCCGCGCCGATGCCGGTCCACACCGCGTACGCGGGTCCGACGTCCAGCTTCTTCAGGGCCATCGTCAGAAGGCCGAAACTGCCCAGGGCGAAAGCGGCGAACGCGATGGTCGGCCAGAGCCGGGTGAAGCCGTGCGAGAGCTTCAGGCAGACGGCGAAACCGGTCTCCAGCAGTCCGGCGACCACGACCAGCAGCCATGCCATCGTCCGTTGCCTCCTGCGTGGTTGGCGGGTACGTCCCGCACGGGCGGCGGGTAGGTCCCGCACGGGCGATTATGCCTTTACCAGTCGTTGAAACTCGCGAACATGACCGGTGCGCAGGGGCCGAAATGCAGCTCTTTCGAGGCCGGTCGGCACCGGCCGGCCTCCCTCAGTCGCCCTCGCGGCGTTCGCGCGTCGCGAGCAGCCGGCGCAGGGAGTCCAGCCGCGCCGGATCGGCGTGCCCCTCGGCCACCCAGGCGTCCAGCGCGCACTCCGGCTGGTTCTCGTCGTGGGTGCAGCCGCGCGGGCAGTTCTCGGTGCCCGGCTGGAGGTCGGGGAAGGCGTTGATGACGCGCGAGGGATCGACGTGGTGCAGCCCGAACGACCGTACGCCGGGGGTGTCGATGACCCAGCCGCGCCCATCGGGCAGCGGCAGCGCGAGCGCGGAGGTGGTGGTGTGCCGGCCGCGGCCGGTGACCGCGTTGACGATGCCGGTGGTCCGCCGCCGGTCGGCCGGCACCAGCGCGTTGACCAGCGTCGTCTTGCCGACCCCGGAGTGGCCGACGAAGGCGGTGACGCGGTCGTTCAGCTGCTCGCGCACCCGCTCCGCCGCGCCGCCGTTCTCCAGCTCCTCGCGGTTGGTCACGATGTACGGGACGCCGAGCGGGGTGTACGCCTCCAGCAGCTTGTCCGGTGAGGCCAGGTCGGACTTGGTCAGCACCAGGAGCGGGGTGAGGCCACCGTCGTACGCGGCCACCAGACAGCGGTCGATCATGCGCGGGCGCGGTTCCGGGTCGGCCAGCGCGGTCACGATCGCCAGCTGGTCGGCGTTGGCGACGACCACGCGCTCGTACGGATCGTCGTCGTCGGCCGTGCGGCGCAGCACCGTACGCCGGGCGCCGATGCGCACGATCCGGGCCAGGGTGTCCTTCTCGCCGGACAGGTCCCCGACGATGGAGACGGTGTCGCCCACCACCGCGGCCTTGCGGCCCAGTTCCCTGGCCTTCATCGCCACCACCGTGCGGCCCTCGACGAGACAGGTGAGGCGGCCCCGGTCGACGGTGAGGACCATGCCCTCCTCGGCGTCCTCGTGCTTGGGCCGGATGTGCGTACGCGGCCGGTTGCCCTTGCGGTTGGGGCGGACGCGGATGTCGTCCTCGTCGGGGTTCTTCCCGTAACGGCGCATGCCCTAGGCCCCGAGCCTTCCGGAGGCCCCGAGCATGTCGGCCCACATGTCCGGGAAGTCCGGCAGGGTCTTGGCGGTCGTGCCCACGTTCTCGATCTCCACGCCCTCGACCGCGAGGCCGATGATCGCCCCGGCGGTGGCCATGCGGTGGTCGTCGTACGTGTGGAAGACGCCGCCGTGCAGCGGGCGCGGGCGGATGTGCAGCCCGTCCGCGGTCTCGGTGACGTCGCCGCCGAGCTCGTTGATCTCCTTGGTCAGCGCGGCGAGCCGGTCCGTCTCGTGCAGCCGCAGATGGGCGACGCCCCGGAGCGTGGAGGGGGAGTCGGCCAGCGCCGCGACCGCCGCGATGCCCGGGGTCAGCTCGCCGACCTCGCCGAGGTCCACGTCGATGCCGTGGATGCGGCCCGTGCCGGTGAAGACGAGCCCGCGCGCGGTCAGCTCGCAGCCGCCGCCCATCGCGGTGAAGATCTCCCGCAGGGCGTCACCCGGCTGGGTGGTGCGCTCGGGCCAGTCGGGGATCGTGACCCGGCCCCCGGTCACCAGCGCGGCGGCCAGGAACGGCTGCGCGTTGGAGAGGTCCGGCTCGATCGTCAGGTCCCGGCCCAGCAGGGCGGAGGGGGAGACCCGCCAGACGTCCGGCTCGCCGCCCGTCTCCGGCTCGTCCACCTGGGCCCCGACGCACCGCAGCATGTCGACGGTCATCCGGATGTGCGGCATCGAGGGGAGGGTGGAGCCGGTGTGCCGGACCTCCACGCCCTGGTTGAAGCGCGGCCCCGACAGCAGCAGCGCCGAGACGAACTGCGAGGACGACGACGCGTCGATCGCCACCGGCCCCCCGTCCAGCGCCCCGCCGCCGTGCACGGTCAGCGGCAGCGCCCCGCGCCCGTCGTCGTCGATCCGCGCGCCCAGCGCCCGCAGCGCCTCGATCACGCCGGTGAGGGGGCGCTCGTAGGAGCGGGGGTCGCCGTCGAAGCGGACCGGGCCGTTCGCGAGCGTGGCGACCGGCGGCAGGAAGCGCATGACCGTGCCGGCGTTGCCGACGTCGACGGCGGCCGGTCCGAGCAGCCCCGCCGGGATGACGCGCCATGCCTCGCCGGAGACGCCGGGCTCGCCGGTGGCGGTGGAGCTGGAGGAGACGGTCTCCTCGATGCGGACGCCCATCGCGCGCAGCGCGTCGGCCATCAGCAACGTGTCGCGGGAGCGCAGCGGGCGGCGCAGCCAGCCAGGCTCGGAGGCCAGGGAGGCCAGCACGAGCGCCCGGTTGGTGACCGATTTGGATCCGGGCACGGTGACGGTCGCGTCGACCGCCCCGCTCGCGTGGGGGGCGGGCCAGAGGGCGGGGTGCACGGAACTCTCGGTCATGGCCCTTACTTTAGTGGCTCCGCGCAAACCCGGATTCTGACCAAAAGGGCGGAAACCCTTCGGTGACGGGGAGCGGCGGGGAGCGGTGCGGACCGGAAGGCTCGATCGCGCCCCTCACCACCCCAGCAGCCACCGCCCGCCGCCGATCAGCGAGCACAGCGACACCGCGTGGAAGAAGAACAGCCACAGCGCCGCCGGGGCGTGGGTCAGCCGGGCCAGCTGGTCCGCGTCGGAGTCCGGGGCGCCGCCGAACCGCCGCTTGGACTGGAGCTCGAAGGGCGGGCGCACCCCGCCCAGCAGCAGGAACCAGACCACCGCGTACGCGAACGCCGACTGCACGTCCGACGAGGTCAGCCAGGACACCAGCAGGAACGTCGTGCCGGTCAGGATGACGGTGAGCGCCCCGTACACATTGCGGATCATCACCAGCATCGCGGCCAGCAGAGCCGTCGACACCCACAGCAACAGCGTGATCCGGCCATTGGTGAGGAGCCAGGCGCCGCCCAGCCCCAGCAGCGAGGGGGCCGTGTAGCCGGCCGTCGCCGTGAGGATCATGCCGATCCCGGTCGGCTTGCCGCGGCTCACGGTCAGCCCGCTGGTGTCGGAGTGGAGCCGGATGCCGGAGAGCTGCCGCCCGGTGAGCAGGGCCACCAGGCCGTGGCCGCCCTCGTGCGCGATGGTGATGGTGTTGCGCGCGAGCCGCCATATCGGGTTCGGCACGACGGCGATGAGCGCCAGCGTGGCCGTCACCACCACGAGCCACTGCTCGGGTGCGGGCTGGGTGCCGGTGAGGCGATCGAACAGATCGCCCAGTTCGGTGCTGTTCATCGGCCGGGCGACTCCTTGCGGCGGGGGTGGGCGGTCGTGGCAGTCTGGCACTTATGTGCGGACGGTATGCAGCGAGTCGGCGGCCCGAGGACCTGACCGGACTCTTCGGGATCGAGAAATGGGAACCTGCCGAGACCCTGGAGCAGGACTGGAACGTCGCGCCGACCAAAGAGGTCTACGCGGTGCTGGAGCGTTCTGTTAAGGACGCGGACGACCAACGTCCGGTTCGCCAGTTGCGGACCCTGAAATGGGGGCTCGTGCCCTCCTGGTCGAAGACCCCCGAGGGCGCGGCCCGCATGATCAACGCCCGCGCGGAGACCGTCCACGAGAAGCCCTCCTTCCGCCGCGCCTTCGCCCAGCGCCGCTGCATCCTGCCCGCGGACGGGTACTACGAGTGGGTCACCGGCGCGGAGGAACGGCAGCTGGAGGAGAAGAAGGGCAAGAAGAGGCCGCGCAAGCAGCCCTACTTCGTCACCCCCGCGGACGGCTCGGTCTTCGCGATGGCCGGACTGTACGAGTTCTGGCGCGACGCCACCCTTCCCGGCGACCACGAGAACGCCTGGTGGGTGACGTGCTCGGTGATCACCACCGAGGCCGAGACCACACCGCTCGCCGTCGCCCCCGCCGAGGGCCCGGGCGCGCTCGCCGACATCCACCCCCGGATGCCGCTGATGCTCACCCCGGACCGCTGGGACACCTGGCTGGACCCCTCGAACACCGGCGTCGACGAGCTGCGCGCGCTGCTGGAGCCGCCGCCCGGCGGGCTGATGCGGGCCTACCCGGTCGCCACCGCCGTCAGCAACGTCCGCAACAACGGGCCCGAACTGCTGGAGGAGCTGGCCGCGCCGGAGGAGTCCACGCTGTTCTGAGGCAGGTCATCGAGCGGGGAGGATGGACGCGTGAGCCGTAACGAGAGCGCGCAGCACGTGCAGGCCGTCCCCACCGACGCCGGGGAGGCCAGGATCACCTGGTTCCCCGCCACGACCGCCGCCGGGCCGCGCCTCGTGCTCGCCGCGAGCCACGGGGCCGGCGGCGGCATCGAGGCCCGCGACCTGAGGGCCCTGGCCGCCGCCCTGCCCGCACACGGCGTCACCGTCGCCCTGGCGGAGCAGCCCTGGCGGGTGGCGGGCAGGAAGATGGCGCCCGCGCCGAAGACCCTGGACACCGGCTGGCGCGGCCTGTGGCCCGCCCTGGCCGCCCCCGGCCTGCCCGTCGTCGCCGGGGGGCGCAGCGCCGGGGCCCGGGTCGCCTGCCGGACCGCCGCAGCACTGGGCGCGTCGGCCGTCCTCGCGCTCAGCTTCCCGCTGCACCCCCCGGGCCGGCCGGAGAAGTCCCGGGCGCAGGAGCTGCTGGGCGCGGGCGTGCCCACTCTGGTGGTCCAGGGCGGCAACGACCCGTTCGGCCGGCCGGCCGAGTTCCCGCCCGGCCCGTACGAGCTGGCGGAAGTGCCGTACGGCGACCACGGCTTCGCCGTACCGAAGAAGTCCGGGCTGAGTGAGGATCAGGCGATGGCCGTGCTGACCGACGCGGTGACGGGGTGGCTCGTGTCTCTCGGATGACCAGGCCCCCGGGAATGCTCCGCGCGGGGGCGCTGTTGTTCGGGACATCGGTACGGCGGCGACGTCGTACATGTCGGTACGACGACAACGTCGTACCCGGTACAGCAACGTCGTACGTGGAGAGGGAGTCCGTCGCATGGGTTCGACCATCTGCCCGAGCCGCTCGAACGCCGCAGAACTGGAGTGGACCGTGCTGCATGCGGCGAAGACCACCTCCGGACGGTCCGTGGGCGGATCCGATCGACAGCCCGCCTCGAAGCAAGGTCGACTATTCTCCGAGGCGAGCGGGTCCGGTTTCGGCTCCGCCACATCGTTGGAGGAGGTGGGTCCGGTCACTGGGACCGACACAGGGACCGACGACGGCCGCGCACCGGAGACGACGGCCGAGCGCAACGCGCGCTTCGAGCGGGACGCCCTCGGGTTTCTCGACCAGATGTACTCGGCCGCGCTGCGCATGACGCGCAACCCCGCCGACGCCGAGGACCTGGTCCAGGAGACCTACGCCAAGGCGTACGGCTCCTTCCACCAGTTCCGTGAGGGCACGAACCTCAAGGCGTGGATGTACCGCATCCTCACCAACACCTTCATCAACTCGTACCGCAAGAAGCAGCGCGAGCCCCAGCGCAGCGCCGCCGAGGAGATCGAGGACTGGCAGCTGGCGCGCGCCGAGTCGCACATGTCGACCGGTCTGCGCTCGGCGGAGTCCCAGGCCCTCGACCACCTGCCGGACTCCGATGTGAAGTCGGCGCTGCAGGCGATTCCCGAGGAGTTCCGCATCGCCGTCTATCTCGCCGATGTGGAGGGCTTTGCCTACAAGGAGATCGCGGACATCATGGGGACCCCCATCGGCACGGTGATGTCCCGGCTGCACCGCGGCCGCCGTCAGCTGCGCGGCATGCTGGAGGACTACGCCCGTGAGCGCGGGCTCGTGGCGGCCGGCGCCGGGGACTCGGACGATCGGAAAGGCGCGGCGTCATGAGCTGCGAAGAGCCGCACGAGACGGACTGCTCGGAAGTCCTCGATCACCTGTACGAGTTCCTCGACCGGGAGATGCCCGAGGGCGACTGCACCAAGTTCGAGGTGCACTTCGAGGAGTGCTCCCCGTGCCTGGAGAAGTACGGCCTGGAGCAGGCCGTGAAGAAGCTGGTCAAGCGCTGCTGCGGACAGGACGAGGTCCCCACCGACCTGCGCTCCAAGGTGATGGGCCGGATCGACCTGATCAGGGCCGGTGAGACCGTGCCCGATCAGGACATCACGGCCGCCGCCCCGAACGTCACCGCGGGGGGCCGGGAGACTTCGGTCAGCGGATCGGACGTCCCCGTCAGCGGCACGGACCAGACGGCCACCGCGCGGGACTAGGGTGTGTCCGGCGGATCAGGGCCGGATAGGCCGTGCCGGGCGTCGCGGACGCGGTCAAGATCCGCCGGACACGCCCTAGGGTCTGCCGGGCGTCGTGTGCCCCTTGGGGCATGGTCAGCCGGACACCCCTGGTCACCCGAACGTGCTAATCGCCCCTGTAGCGGCTCGGTGAACCCACCGGCTCGCTAGCCTGGCGCCTCCATCGACCGGGCACAGGGGGCGAGTGCGGGCGTGAGAGGCACACCGGCGGCGGCGCGTGTCCGCATCCTGGCGGCGGTGCTCTGCGCCGCCTGCTGCGCCCTTCCCGCCCTCAGCCCCCGAGCCGGCACGCCCTGGGGCGCGTCGGGCCTTCTCCTCGCCCTCTGCCTCGCCTGTGAGGCCCTCGGCCGCCGCTTCGATCCGGGCTCCCTCCGGGCCGGCGGCGCCGGATCGTTCCTCCCCCTGCTCCCCGTCGCCGCCTTCCTGCTGCCGCCCGCGGCCGCCGCACTGGTCGCGACGGGGGCGGCAGCGGCCGGCCGGGTGGAGCGGCCCCCCTTCGCGGCCCGCCGGATCTGGCGGGCCGCCCAACTCGCCCTCGCCTGCTGCGCCGCCTCCTGGACCCACACGCTCCTCGGCGGCCCGGCGACCCTCGGCGGCCCCGGAGCGCCGGACTTCCCGTACGCCCTGCTGCCGGCCGGGGCGGCCGCCCTCACCTTCTCCCTGACGCTGACCGCCCTGGACTGCGCCATCCTCGCGGCGGCCGAAGGGCAGCCCGTACGCCGTTCCTGGCGCGCCCTGCTGCCGCGCGCCCTGGGGCCGCACCTGGTGCACGCGCTCGCCGGGCTGATGATGGCCGTACTGTGGCGCAGCTTGTACGGGCCCCTCTCCGCGCTCTTCGTCCTGCTGCCGATGTACATCTCCTGCTGGGTCTTCGCTCAGTGCCACCGCGAGGAGACCGCCCACCGCGCCACCATCCGCGCGCTGGTCCAGGCCGTCGACATCAAGGACGCCTACACCCGCGGCCACAGCGAACGCGTCGGCCGGGCCTCCGTCCTGATCGCCCGTGAACTCGGCATGGACCCCGCCCGCCTGGAGGCGCTGCGCTTCGCCGGGATCCTGCACGACGTGGGCAAGCTGGGCGTACCGACCCGGGTGCTGCGCAAGGACGGCCCGCTCACCCCCGAGGAGCGCCGCGTCATGTCGCTGCATCCGGAGTACGGCCACGAGATCGTCCGGGGCATCGGCTTTCTGGACGAGGCCCGCGCGGCGATCCTGCACCACCACGAACGGATGGACGGCAACGGCTATCCGTACGGGCTCAGCGGCTGCCGCATCCCCGAGTTCGCCCGGATCGTCGCGGTCGCCGACGCCTTCGACGCCATGACCTCGACCCGCTCCTACCGGCGCGGGCGTCCCGTGCCCGCCGCCCTGGCCGAGCTGCGGCGGTGCGCGGGCAGCCAGTTCGACCCGCGCATGGTGCGGGCGCTGACCCGCGCCGTGGACCGGCACGGCTGGAGCTGCGCGGACACCGCCGTCACGGCGGACGAGGCGGGGGGCGGCGTGCCGGTGCCCGCCGCCCGGCGGGATGCCGCGCCCTCCCGGGACCGCCGGCCCTCCCCGGACCGGTCCGCGTGAAAGGCGTCACATCGTCGACGGGCCGCACCCCGCCCGCCCTCATCGCCGTCCGCGCCGCCGCCCTCGCGCTCGCCCTCGCCGCGCTCGCCCACACCCTGCGGTACGGGCTCGCCGAACCGGCCCACGCCCTCGCCTTCGGGCTCCTCGTCGCCCTCGGGGAGCTGGCCCGCCGGGGCGGTGCGCCCGGGGAGCGGGAGCCCGCGCCGCTCGCCGCCGCCGGGGCGCTGGCGTACGCCCTGCTCGGGAACAGCGCCGGGGAGCCGACCGGGCACGGGGCCCTCCAGGTGGTCGCGGTGGTCGTCGCCGCGCAGCTCGTGGCCGCCGTACGGCGACCGGCCCCGGACGTGGACCGGGTGGCGCGGCGGGTGCTGACGGTGGGGTTCGCCGCCGTGTGCTTCCAGCCGCTGCACAACTCCGGGCAGGCGGTGCGGTGGTTCGGGGACGGGGCGTGCTTCGCGCTGTTCCTGCTCGCGCTGCTGGCGCTCACCGCCGTCTGCGACGCGCTGCTCGCCGCCCTCGCGGCGCGCACCAGGGCCCTGCCGTACGACGCCGGCGCCCCGCCCCCGTACGACAGCCGGACCGGGGCCCCGCCCCCGTACGGGCCGTTCCTGTGCGAGGAGCTGCGGGCGCTCGCCGGGATCGGGCCCGCGGTCGGGGCGAGCGGGGTGGTGATGGCGCTCGGGGTGGCCGTCGCCGGGCTGTGGGCGCTGCCCGTGCTCTGTGTGCCACTGCTGCTGACCCAGGTCTCCTTCCGCCGGTACGCGGCCGTCCGCACGACCCGCCGCCAGACCATCGCCTCCCTCGCCCGCGCCACCGAGATCGCCGGGTACACCCCGCCCGGCCACGCCCACCGGGTCGCCGTCCTCGCCACCGCCGTGGGGCGGGAGCTGGGGCTCACCGGGGCGCAGCTGACCGTGCTGGAGCACGCCGCCCTGATGCACGACATCGGCCAGCTCTCCCTGCTCGACCCGGTCGCCGACGGGGCCACCGCCAGGCTGCCCGCCGCCGAGCAGCGCCGGATCGCGCTGCTCGGCGGGGCCGTGGTCCGGCGGACCGGGGTGGATCCGGCGGTCGCCGCGGTGGTGGAGCAGCAGGCCGATCCGTACGGGGAACAACTGCCCGCCGCCAGGATCGTCAGGGCGGTCAACGCATACGACGACCTGTGCGGGGAAAGCGCGAGCGGGCCCCTCGGGGCGCTGGAGGAGCTCAGGCTCGGCACCGGCCGCGACTACCAGCCGCAGGTGGTGGAGGCCCTGGCGAGAGTCCTGGGGCGGGGCGGTCTGACCCGGGCCGGGGCTGGGTAACCCATGGGTAATGAGCGAGCGTCCGGCCGGGCATGGTTGGATGCGAAAGCAGAGCGGAAAACGAGGGTGTCCAGTCGGGACAGGCGGGAATCGTGAGGATCTTCGGGAAGGTACGGCATCGGCCGTCCGCCTCTTGGCGGCAGGCCACGGACCGCGCGTTCACGCTGATCGGCGACGGCCGGTACGAGGACGCGGGGGCGCTGCTGACGCGCGCGGCGGATCTGGAGCCCTGGCTCTCGGAGTCCTGGTTCAACCTGGCGCTGCTCCACAAGTTCCGGCACGACTGGGAACAGGCGCGCGCGGCGGGCCTGCGGGCGGTCGCGCTGCTGGACCGCGAGGCCGGAGCCCCGGACTGGTGGAACGTGGGGATCGCGGCCACCGCGCTCCAGGACTGGCCGCTGGCGCGCCGGGCCTGGCAGGCGTACGGCCTCAAGGTGCCCGGCTCCGGGCTGAACAGCGCGGCGACCACCGAGCCGGCCGGCATGGAGCTGGGCAGCGCGGCGGTGCGGCTCTCGCCGGAGGGCGAGGCCGAGGTGGTCTGGGGGCGGCGGCTCGACCCGGCCCGGATGGAGGTGCTCTCCATCCCGCTGCCCTCCTCCGGGCGGCGCTGGGGCGAGGTCGTCCTCCACGACGGGGTGCCCAACGGCGAGCGGGTCACCGCCGCCGGACCCTCGTATCCGGTGTTCGACGAGATCGAGCTCTGGGCGCCCTCCCCGGTGCCGACCTGGGTGGTGCTGCTGGAGGCGGCCACCGAGGACGACCGGGACGCGCTGGAGAAGCTCGCGTCGGACGCCGGGTTCGCCGCCGAGGACTGGTCCTCCTCCGTGCGCCTGCTCTGCCGGGCCTGTTCGGAGAGCCGGATGGAGAGCGACGAGGGCGACGGGGAGCACCTGGACCCGCACGACCACAGCGAGCCGGGCCACCCGGGCCCGCTGGGCCACCGCATCGCGGGCGCGGGAGACCTGTGGGTTCCCGAGCGGGAGTGCGGTCTCGCGGCCCCGGCCGGTCTGGTGCGCGGGCTGCTGGACGGCTGGGTCGCCGACAGCCCGGACAGCCGCGAGTGGCGGGATCTCGAAGAAGTCTGCTGACCGCTGCCCGTAGGCTGTACGCGCACCGATCGCGGTGCTGTTCCTCCCGCGCGTTCCGGCATCCGGCCGGGTCCCGCGGGGTCACCGAGTTCAGGTTTTGCAGGAAGGCGTACGGCGGACATGTCGCAGCAGGAGACGGACGGGCGGATCGGCGTGGACGACGAGGGGTTCATCGTCGACACCGAGGACTGCGAGGCGCGCGAGGCGGCGTACCGGGAGCGCGGCACGTCGCGTCCGATCACGGTCGTGGGCAACCCGGTGCTGCACAAGGAGTGCAAGGACGTCACCGAGTTCGGCGACGAGCTGGCGCGGCTGATCGACGACATGTTCGCCAGCCAGAAGACGGCCGAGGGCGTGGGCCTGGCGGCCAACCAGATCGGTGTGGACCTCAAGGTCTTCGTCTACGACTGCCCGGACGACGACGGCAAGCGGCACACCGGTGTGGTCTGCAACCCGGTCCTGGAGGAGCTGGCCCCCGAGGCGCGGGTGCTGGACGACTCCAACGAGGGCTGCCTCTCGGTCCCGACCGCGTACGCCTCCCTGGCCCGCCCCGACTACGCGGTGGTGCGCGGGCAGGACGCGAAGGGGAACCCGATCAAGGTGCGCGGCAGCGGCTACTTCGCGCGCTGCCTCCAGCACGAGACGGACCACCTGTACGGCTACCTGTACATCGACCGGCTCTCCAAGCGCGACCGCAAGGACGCGCTGCGGCAGATGGAAGAGGGCACCCCGCGCTACGAGACCGTCCCGAACGACTGAGGACGCCCCGAGTCCCGAGTCCTGAGTGAGTCCAGAGTCCCGAGGGGCCCGACACCGTCCGCCGGTGTCGGGCCTTCGCGCGCTCCTGGCGGATGACTGCCGTTTCCCCGGGCGTAGTTGACGCGCGTCGACTCCTGGGACAGGCTCGCCTGCACAGCGCCACGTGACGAAGAGGGAGCCTCATGCTGAGACGCACCGCACGCGTTCTGCTCGGACTTGTCATGACCATTACATTCACCCTGGGCGGGGCGGTGCTGACCGCGGGCCCCGCCCAGGCGGACGGCTGTTACACCTGGACCCGTACGCTCTCGCCGGGAGCCACCGGCAACGATGTCACCCAGCTCCAGATCCGGGTGGCCGGCTGGCCCGGATACGACTCCGTGCTGGCCGTCGACGGCTCCTACGGCCCGGCCACCACCGCCGCCGTCAAGCGCTTCCAGGCGGCCTACGGCCTGGCGGCGGACGGGGTCGCCGGTCCGGCCACCCAGGCCAAGATCTACGAGCTCCAGGACAACGACTGCACCCCGGTCCACTTCACGTACGCCGAACTCAACAAGTGCAACGGCACCTGGGCGGGCGGCGCGGTCGCGGCGGGCACGGCCAAGGCCAACGCGCTGAGCAGCATGTGGAAGCTGGAGGCGCTGCGGCACGCGCTGGGGGACAAGTCCATCCGCGTCACCAGCGGCTTCCGCTCCACCTCCTGCAACGCGGCGGTCGGCGGGGCGGCCAACAGCCGTCATCTGTACGGCGACGCGGTCGACCTCGGGGCCTCGCCGCACTCCCTGTGCACGCTGGCCAAGCAGGCCCGCTACCACGGCTTCAAGGGGATCCTCGGCCCGGGTTACGCCGGCCATGGCGACCACGTGCACGTCAACCAGGGGCCCAGCCGCTTCTGGTCGGCATCGCAGTGCGGCATCTGACCGCACCTCGCTGACCGTGCCCGGCGTGCGCCCCCCTCAGGCGACGTCGGGCACGGCTGCCGCCGGTCCCCGGAAGGTCCGGCGGTAGGCGTTCGGCGTCGTGCCGAGCGTCCGCACGAACTGGTGGCGCAGGGTCGCCGCCGTGCCGAACCCCGTCTGCCCCGCGATCGTGTCGATCGTCTGGTCGGAGGTCTCCAGCAGGTGCTGGGCCAGCAGCACCCGCTGCCGCAGCAGCCAGCGGTACGGGGTCGTCCCGGTCTCCTGCTGGAAGCGGCGGGCGAAGGTGCGCGGCGACATGTGCGCCAGGGCGGCCAGCTGCTCGACCGTCATCTCCTGGTCGAGGTGGTGCTCCATCCAGGCCAGGGTGGAGCCGACCGTGTCGCACGCGTTCCGGGGCAGCGGGCGGTTGATGTACTGCGCCTGGCCGCCGTCCCGGTGCGGCGGCACCACCATGCGGCGGGCGAGGGTGTTGGCCGCGTCCTGCCCGTACTCCTGGCGGACCAGGTGCAGACAGGCGTCGATCCCGGAGGCGGTCCCGGCCGACGTGATCACCGCGCCCTCGTCCACGTACAGCACGTCCGGCTCCACGATCGCCTTCGGGTGACGGCGGGCGAGCTCGGCCGCGTGCCGCCAGTGCGTCGTGCAGCGGCGGCCGTCCAGCAGACCGGCCGCCCCGAGGACGAACGCCCCCGCGCAGACGCTCAGCACCCGCGCCCCGCGCTCCACGGCGCGGCGCAACGCGTCCAGGGCCTCCTCCGGATACTCCCGGCCCGTGAAGTCGCTGCCCGCCGGCACGGTGATGAGGTCGGCCTCCTCCAGCCGCTCCAGCCCGTGTTCGGTACGGATGGAGAAGCCGGCGTGGGTGCGTACCTCAAAACCCTCGGCGGAGACGACCGCGAAGTCGTGGACCGGCAGGCCCTCCGCGCTGCGGTCCAGGCCGAAGACCTCGCAGAGCACACCGAGTTCGAAGGGGTGGACCTCGTCGAGCAGCAGGACGGCGACGTTTTTCATCATGGTGTCAGCATGGCACGGGTGTGGCAGTAATTCGATGCTGCGTGGCAGTGCTGCCACTGACGGATCCTTTCCGGGCGGACGAAGGTAGAGGCATGAACCTCTTCCTGAACTACCTGGTCGTGACCGCCCTTTTCGCCCTCGTCCTCCTCCCCGCCGCCATCGGCCTCGTCCGTGAGCGCCGCATCGACCGCCAGCTCCGCGACGCGGAGCGGGGGCCCCGGCCGACGCCTCCGGATACGGAACGCGCCACGCGGCTCGTCCCCTTGCGGAGTTGGGCGAGGGCCTGAGTCTGGCGCTGTTCGATCTGGGCGGGGGTGGGGACGGTAGGCGGTATGCCTACTCCCCGCCCTCGTCGGTGTGTTGGGGGTACGGGTGGGGGTGCTGTTCCACGAGGGCCAGGGTGATCGCTTCGTGGACGGGGTCGGTGACCTCCCAGCTGTGGCCGGACGGATGCTGGGCGAACAGCCCGCACGCCTCGCGGCGGGAGTCGAGGGTAGGGCACCAGAGGAGCCTTGTGAGCCGGGCGCGGCCGGCGTCCCACCGGACCCAGACGGCGCTTTCGGGGCGATCGCGCACGTCCCACAGCATCGCCGCGTGATCGCCACCCTCGTGGTCCTCGCCGAGTTCGCAGAGGACGTACCCGGGCTCGGGGCGGTGTCCGGGGATGGACAGGGCGATGACGTGGTCGGGAGGCGGCAGCAGGGCAACGGCCGTGCACTGGTTCATGGTTGATCCCAACTGTTCGGGTCGTCGGTGGTGTCGCCTGAGCCGGCCGGCCCGGCGATCAGGTCGCTGAGCGGATCGCTCACGCCCCAGGAGTGGGGTGCGGTGTGGTGGTCGAAGAAGGCGCACGGCAACACGGAGTCGGTGGCGAAGATGCGGAGCACGGCGGGGCACCAGGGCCTGGTCACGATCCGGTGGGCGCGGTCGGTGCCGCTGCCGGTCCAGAAGAACCACAGGGCGGGCCGGTGGGGCACTTCGGCCGGCCACAGGAGCGCGGCGTGCTCGGTGCGGGTGTCGTGCTCACCGAGTTCGCACAGGAGGTAGTGAGTCGGGGCGAGGGCTTGCGACGGGTCGTCGGGCCCGCCGTCCATGGTGACGAGGGCGGTCAGTACGTCGCTGACGGGAGCCCGGGTTACTGCGGTGCATTGCAGCACATGGGTCTCTTCCGTGGAGGTCTACACGTGGTCGGTCAGACAGCCGCGCCACCCGGAAAGGGTCAGGCTCAGCCCGACTGCCGGGTCGACCACGGTGAACAGGAGGGGAAAGCCGGCTTCGAGGGCGCGTATCGCGTCGTCCTGACGCCGGTTGTCGGTGGCCCAGCACCGCAGCCCCTCGGGCGCGTCGGAGCCGTGGAAGCGGACGGGCCGCACGTCTCGGGTCGGCAGCGGCAGCGTGTCGGCGGCCGTGGCGAGCCCGTGGCCGTTGGCGAGGCGGAGGGCCTGTCTGCGGAGCCACAGGAGCACGAGCCGCCGGTTGCGTACGGTGACACCGCCGAGTGAGACGAACCGCTGCCCGTGCGACATGGTGACCTCGGCGGCGTAGCTCGCGCGCGTCATGCGGCATGCTCGTCGCTGTCGGTGCGGGTCAGGGCCCGGAGCCGGTCGGCCGCCGCCTCGATCGCATGCACCATCGCTTCGCGTTCGGCGTCCCGGTCGGTGATCGCCGCACCCAACCGGGCGAGGAACAGCGCCCGGTAGGCGGGGTCGGACTCGATACGTTGCAACTCGGCGAAGGGTACGTCGTGTTCGGCCGGGCTCGGAGTGAGCGCCCACATGAGGCCGGGGAAGCGGAGCCGCAGCCGGACCTCGGCGGCCCCGAGGGCGAGGGCGAGCCGAACCCGTAACCAGGCGAGGGTACTCACAGCACTTCCCCCCGACTGCGTGCGTTCATCCGCGCGATACGGGCCCGAAGCTGCTCTATGACCAGCGCGGGCCGTACGTACCGGGGCTCGACCTCCCACTCCCGCCTGCCGCCCACGGGCCGCAGCGACCAGTAGCAGCCGGCGACCCCACGGAACTCGCCCACGCGGTCGCCGCGACTGGTGTCGACCAGGAGCGCACCCACGGCGGGTGGCAAGGGCTCCATCTCCACTCGCACTTGTTCCCTTCTCTGCAGGGGTATGTCGATCGCCGGTACATGAGCGGGCACCGGGCCGCCGGAGGCCGTGCACGCAGCGCGGCCCTTCGCGGCTTGACGCCCGGTCAGCCTTGGGACGCCGTCACGTCCGGTGGAACGTGGTCAGGCGTGACGCGTCCCCGGAACTCCCTCGTGGGAGCGGTCGCCCGGCGTGATGAACAGTCAACCCGTAGTAGGCGTGAGGCGGTACGGTGACGAGGAGGGCAAGCGGTATCACGGGTATCACGGGGGCGGGAACGACCATGAGCGCACGGAACCAGCGGCTGCGGGATCGCATCTCCGAGTCGGGTCTCACCTATGAAGCACTCGCCAAGGCCGTCCGGCAGGTCGCTGCCGAGTGCGGCATCGAGTTGGCCACGAACAAGGGCATGATCCGGCACTGGCTCAACGGTGTCGTACCACAGGAGACGACCGCTCGATTCTTGGCCGCCGCCCTGTCCCGGCACCTCGGCCGTCTGCTCACGCCGGCCGACCTCGGCTTGCCCAGCCCGGATGTGGCAGACAATGACACTATGGGCCTGTCCCTCGGGGCGGACCCGATCGACGCCCTGGTGCCGATGTGGAGGGCCGAATTGGACCGGCGAACCTTCCTGACCAGCTCCGCCTACTCGGTGGCCGCTGCCGCACTGCCTCTCGACTACGTGCAGGAGGTGGTCGACAGGTCGGCTGCCGCTCGCACCGGACGCATCGTCGGAATGGCCGAGGTGCGTGCGGTGAGGGACATGGTGAGGATGTTTTCCGAGATGGACGAACGCCACGGCGGCCGCCACGGACGCTCAGCCCTGGTCCAGTACCTCCGCGACGACGTCGCACCGCTGTGCCGTGCCCGCTTCCGCAACGAGGAGATGCGCCAGCACATGCTCTCCGCCGCCAGCCGGGGTGTGCACCTCCTGGGCTGGAAGTCCTACGACGCGGGACAGCAGGGACTCGCCCAGCGCTACTACCTCCAGTCCTACGCACTGGCCGTCGAGTCGGGCATCACCGGGCACGACGGGTTCATCATGCGCACCATGGCCATGCAGGGTTTGAAGCTCCACCGTCCCGAGCACTGCCAGGGCCTCGCGGAAACCGGACTGAACCGAGCCAAGGGCAAGGTCGACAACGCGACCATGGCCCTGTTCCGTGTCGTCCACGCCCACACCCTCGCCAAGAGCAGACAACATCGAGCCGCTGTGGCCGAGGTCGAACGGGTCCGTGAACTCCTCGCCGCTGACAAGGGCGACGAGACTCCCTTCTGGGCTCTGGCCTGGGGACCACCCGCCGCGTCCGTCTACTCCCGGCTGGCCAAGGTGCACGAGACGCTGGGCGACTTCAGCGCCGCTGCCGCCCAGTACGCCCGAGCGGCGGCCGCCCGCCCCGCCACGACCTATGCGCGGATCGTCTCCCTCGACCTCGTGGCTGGCGCGGAGATGCAGCTCAAGCGTGGACGGATCGAGGAGGCGTGTGAGATCTGGAACCGGGCCATCGACCATATGGACGGCGTGCAGTCAACGCGTACACGCAAAGCTGTGAAGAACATGCGCAAGGACATCGCGAGGTTCCGCGCTCGCGGGGTGCGCTGTGCGGCGGAGCTCGATGAGCGCGCGCTCTACCTCCTCGGGCAGTAAGGAAACCGTCCCGTGGAGGACAATGAGACGGTCCTGGACGCGGCGGCCTATGTCCTTCTCCGAACTACTGGTGGGTGGCCACTTGGATCTCCCACTCGCGGCCACCTGACGGAAAGTCATCTGGCCGACGCCCAGGTGGAGACAGCCGATCGGCTCACTGAGCCTGCCCGGATGTCGCGTGAGTGAGGGGCGGGCCTAAGCTGTCCGGAAAGGAGAGGAACCCGTTTGATGGCCACCGACGCCAGCCGCCGTGAGCCCAAGTACCAGCGGATCGCGAACGCCTTGAAGGCGGAGATCCAGTCAGGAGCATGGGGAGCGGGGAGCCGCCTTCCCGGCGAGAACGACCTCATGGCGCAGTACGGCGTGGCGCGCATGACGGTTCGGCAGGCGTTGAGCGTGCTCCAGAGCGAAGGGCTGACGGAAGCGCGGAAAGGCGTGGGCGTTTTCGTTCGAGCCTTCCAGCCGCTCAGGCGTCGCGGGATCCAGCGGTTGGCGAGCGAGCAGTGGGGGTCCGGCCGCTCTGTCTGGGAAGCGGACCTTGAGGGTCGGGACCTGGTGGTGGACCAGCTGGAGGTACGCGAGGGGGCTGCCCCGGAGGGTGTGGCGCGGGTGCTGGGACTCGGGGGCGAGGGGCGGGCCTGGATCAGGAGTCGCCGGTTCGTCCTGGACGGTAAACCGGTCCTGCTGTCGACCTCGTACCTCCCCACGTCCCTGGTCGGGGGCTCGGCCATCACCCAGCCGGACACGGGCCCGGGCGGCGTCTACGCGCGATTGGCCGAACTGGGCCGCCGACCCGTCCGCTTCCGGGAGGAGATCCGCTCCCGGATGCCCCTGCCGGAGGAGGCGTCGAAGCTGAGCCTTCCTGCCGGTACGCCCGTCATACTCGTCTGCCGGACCGCTTTCGCGGAGGAGGATCGCCGCCCCGTGGAGGTCAACGAGATGGTCCTGGACGCGGCGGCCTATGTCCTGGAGTACGACTTCGACGCGTGAACCGCGCGGCACCGTCCCGCCCCGCGCCCCGACGCCCCGGCGGCCCCGCTCAGTGCCCGCTGCTCTCGTAATGGCGGGACTGCCGCTCCCAGAAGCGGTACGCGGCGTACATGAGCACGACGCCGATGCCCGGAGCGCCCCAGGCGAGCCATTCCGGCACGGCGAGTTCCTCCTCCCGGTCCATCAGCACGGTCGCCGGCAGATAGGCGACGAAGGCCAGCGGGAAGACGAAGGTCAGCCCGAAGCCGGCCACCGGGCCGAAGATCTTCAGCGGGTAGTTGCCGAAGTCGCTGAAGATCATGTCGATGGCGAACTTGATGGGGGAGACCCGCTTCATCCTGAAGACCAGCGCCGAGGCGGCCAGTTGCAGGGCGCCTTCCACCAGTGCACCGCCCACCACCGCGAGCAGGAGGAAGCAGACGGCTCCCGGCGACCAGTCGACCGGCGCGGAGGCCGAGGCGATGGACAGGAGGACCAGTCCGCCCGTCAGGTCGCCGATCGAGCTCAGCCCCACCCTGCGGGTGAGGAGCTGGACCAGCGGCGGCGCCGGACGGACGAGATAGCGGTCGTACTCGCCCTCGACGACGACATGGTCGACGTGGATCAGCTGGTGACCGGGGAGCAGCCACAGGCCGTGGGCGGTGAGCCTCATCCCGTAGAGGAAGGCGATCTCCCCCAGTCCCCAGCCGCCGACCTGCCCGAAGCGGTCCAGCACCGCCCAGATGAAGGCCAGCCCGACGCCCTGGTAGAACAGGCCGCCGATGATGTTGATGAACAGGTTCCCCCGGTACTGGAACTCGGCGCGGAACGCCGCACCCGCCAGCAGCAGATAGACGCGCGGACCTCGCATCATCCCTCATCCCCCCTGTGACATGACGCGGTGCCGGGCGCGCGACCAGACGAACGCGGCCAGTGCCCCGAGCGCGGTGATCCACGCGAGCTGGACCCCGAGGGCGGCCGCGATGCCCGCGCCCTCGACCTGGCCCAGGTAGACGGCCGCCGGGGTGTACGCGGTGGCCTGGAAGGGCAGCCACTCCGCGGCCGTCCTGACCGGGCCGGGCATGAACCACAGCGGGACCAGGGCGCCGGAGAAGAACTGCGCGACGAAGCGGTAGGCCATGAGGGCGCCGCTCACCTCCAGGGTCCAGAAGGAGACCATGCCGAGCAGCAGCCCGAGCAACTGGTTCACGAGCAGCGCGCCGATCAGCGCCACGGGGTAGGCGAACCCCGCGGCCGCCGAGGCGGGCGCCCGGCCCGCGCCGATCAGCAGCGCGAACGGCAGGGCCACCAGCAGGACCGGGACCGCGGCCGACGCCTACCCGAGCTGGCCGGCGAGCATCTGCCCGGGGAAGCCGATGGGCCGCAGCAGGTCCACGGCGACCTTGCCCTCCCGTACCCGCTGGTCGACGGGGGAGGACCGCCACGGGCTGACGAGCTGGTACTGGAGCGTCGTCAGCGTCGCGTACGCCGTCATGGTGGTGAGGCTGAGTCCGTCCACCTCCGCACGGCCGTCGTAGAGGGCCTTCCAGACCACCGTCAGCAACCAGATCTGCAGGAGCATCATCGCGAAGGACGACCAGTAGGACGTGCGGTACGTCAGTGCGGCCCGGAACTCCATCCGGGCGCAGGCGAAATGGGCCCGGAGCAGCGTCGCCCATGGCCGCTTCGCGGCGGCGGGGGGCGTCTTCGCCGCGGCGCGGGCCGTCGTGGCGGTCATCCGCGGTCCGCGTAGATCCGGTGGATGACGCTCTCCAGCTCGGGTTCCACGATCGACAGATCGGTCACCCGGTGCTGCGCCAGCACCGCGGCCACCAGTTCGGCGGGCGGTGTGCGGACGGGGTCGAAGCGCAGCCACACCTTGCCCTCCTCCCGGCGGACGACCTCCGCGCCCTCCACGCTCTCCAGCCGGTCGGTCTGCACCACGAGTTCGCGGTGCGGGGCGTAGCGGGTCTTGAGCTCGTCCACCGCTCCGTCGTAGGCGACTTTGCCGTGGTCGATGAGGATGATCCGGTCGCAGAGTTCCTCGACGTCGTCGAGGTCGTGGGTGGTGAGGACGACCGTGGTGCCCGATGCGCGGTTCAGCTCCCCGACGAAGGCGCGTATCCGCTCCTTGGCGATGACGTCGAGCCCGACGGTCGGCTCGTCCAGGTAGAGGATGTCCGGGTCGTAGAGCATCGCGGCGGCCAGGTCGCCGCGCATCCTCTGGCCCAGAGAGAGCTGGCGGACGGGGGTGTCGAGGAACGGACCGAGGTCGAGCACCTCGCTGAACTGCCGCTGCTTCTCGCGGAACCGGGCCTGCGGCACGTCGTAGAGACGGCTGATCAGCCAGAGCGAGTCGCGCAGTGGCAGGTCCCACCAGAGCTGGCTGCGCTGGCCGAAGACCACGCCTATCCGGCGGGCGTTGCGGGACCGCTCTCGCCAGGGCGTGGCGCCGGCCACCGTGACCGTGCCGGACGTGGGCACGAGGATGCCGGTGAGCATCTTGATCGTGGTGGACTTCCCCGCACCGTTGGGGCCGAGATAGCCGACCATCTCGCCCTGCTGGACCTCGAAGTTCACGCCGTCGACAGCACGCTTGACGGTCTGCTCACGCGTCAGCAGCGTGCGGATGCCCGCGAAGGCGCCCTCCTGCCGTTTGGGCCGCGTGAACTCCTTGACGAGGTCTGCCACTTCGATGACGGACATGTGCGCCTCTCCTGGAGCGGGCCGGCCCTGTCGGGCGGGGTCGAGCGGAGAGTGTGCACACGAAGGCTTGGTCTAGTCCAATTGATTTCCGCTCGGCCGGTCTTCTCCGAGCCGTGATCTCGCCCTGCCGCGGTCCGCGGGGCCGCGTCGCGCCCTCTCTCCCGGAGCGCCGGCACCGCCATCCCGCGGTTTCGAAGCGCGCCGGAGGGGCAACCGGCCGCCATGGACACCGAAGAGAGCATCGAAGAGACGCCCGTGACCCAGGGGGACGAGCACCACGTCCTCCTCAGCGCGGACACCAACGGCGACGGGAAGCCCGATGTGTGGGTCACCGACACGACCGGCGACGGCGCGGCGGACCTGTACCAGTTCGACACCACCGGTGACGGGAAGGTCGACGTGACGGTCGTCGAGGGAGGGGACGAGCCCGGCACGGACCGGCTCGTCGTGGAGGGCGACGGCGGGCACCCGCAGCAGGTCTGAGCGATCCGGTGACGGGGCCCCGGCCACCCGGTACGGGCGCACACGACGCAGCGCCGCCCCACCGTGCTGAACGCACAGCGGGGCGGCGCCACCGGAACAAGCTGCCGCAACAGACGGCCAGGGCCTAGAACTCGTCGTCGAACCCGACCGAGCCCTCGACCGCCACCTGGTAGGCGGACGGGCGGCGCTCGAAGAAGTTCGTGAGCTCCTGGACGCCCTGGAGCTCCATGAACGAGAACGGGTTCTCGGAGCCGTACACCGTGGGGAAGCCCAGGCGGGCGAGCCGCTGGTCGGCGACGCACTCCAGGTACTGGCGCATCGACTCGGTGTTCATGCCCGGCAGGCCCTCGCCGCACAGGTCGCGGCCGAACTGGAGCTCCGCCTCGACCGCTTCCTTCAGCATGTCGGTGACCTGCTGCTGGAGCGCGTCGTCGAAGAGCTCCGGCTCCTCCTTGCGGACGGTGTCCACGACCTCGAACGCGAAGTTCATGTGCATCGTCTCGTCACGGAACACCCAGTTGGTGCCCGTGGCGAGACCGTGCAGCAGCCCGCGCGAGCGGAACCAGTACACGTACGCGAACGCGCCGTAGAAGAAGAGCCCCTCGATGCACGCCGCGAAGCAGATCAGGTTCAGCAGGAAGCGGCGGCGGTCGGCCTTCGTCTCCAGCTGGTCGATCTTCTCGACCGAGTCCATCCACTTGAAGCAGAACTGGGCCTTCTCACGGATCGAGGGGATCTCCTCGACCGCGTCGAACGCCGCCGCCCGGTCGTCCGGGTCGGGCAGATAGGTGTCCAGCAGCGTCAGATAGAACTGGACGTGCACGGCCTCCTCGAACAGCTGCCGCGACAGGTAGAGCCGCGCCTCGGGGGAGTTGATGTGCTTGTACAGCGTCAGCACGAGGTTGTTGGAGACGATCGAGTCACCGGTCGCGAAGAACGCCACCAGCCGGCCGATCATGTGCTGCTCGCCCGGCGACAGCTTCGCGAGGTCGGCGACGTCCGAGTGGAGGTCGACCTCCTCCACGGTCCAGGTGTTCTTGATCGCGTCCCGGTAGCGCTCGTAGAAGTCCGGGTAGCGCATGGGACGCAGGGTCAGCTCGAAGCCCGGGTCGAGCAAGTTCTTGTTGTCGTTGGTGCTCATTACTGGCATGCCTCGCAGGACTCAGGGTTTTCGAGGGAGCAGGCGATGGCGTCCGCGTCGGGAGCCGAAGCCTGCTGTACGGGAATGGGGGCGGCGGCCGCCACCTGCCCGGACGCGGCACGGGCGATCCGGGTCGCCGGGCGCGAACGCAGGTAGTACGTCGTCTTCAGCCCCTGCTTCCAGGCGTACGCGTACATCGAGGAGAGCTTGCCGATCGTCGGCGTCTCCAGGAACAGGTTGAGCGACTGGCTCTGGTCGAGGAACGGCGTACGGGCCGCCGCCATGTCGATCAGACCGCGCTGCGGGATCTCCCACGCGGTGCGGTACAGCGCCCGCACGTCCTCGGGGATCCAGGCGAAGCCCTGCACGGAGCCGCTGGCCTCGCGCAGCGCCTCACGGGTGCGGGCGTCCCACACGCCGAGCTTCTTCAGCTCGTCCACCAGGTAGGCGTTGACCTGGAGGAACTCACCGCTGAGCGTCTCGCGCTTGAACAGGTTGGAGACCTGCGGCTCGATGCACTCGTACACACCGGCGATCGAGGCGATCGTGGCGGTCGGCGCGATGGCCAGCAGCAGCGAGTTGCGCATGCCGGTCTTCGCGACCCGGGCGCGCAGCGCGTCCCAGCGCTCCGGCCAGTTCAGCTCGGTGTCGTAGTGGTCGGGGTGCAGCACACCGCGCGCGGCACGCGTCTCGGACCAGGCGGGCAGCGGGCCGGACCGCTCGGCGAGGTCGCAGGACGCCTCGTACGCGGCCAGCATGATGCGCTCGGAGATCTTCGTCGAGAGCGCGCGGGCCTGCGGCGAGTCGAACGGCAGCCGCAGCTGGAAGAAGACGTCCTGGAGGCCCATGGCGCCCAGGCCGACCGGACGCCAGCGGGAGTTGGAGCGCCCGGCCTGCTCGGTCGGGTAGAAGTTGATGTCGACGACCCGGTCGAGGAAGGTGACCGCGGTGCGGACCGTGGAGTCCAGGCGCTCCCAGTCGATCGAGCCGTTCGCCACGAACGCGCCCAGGTTGACCGAGCCCAGGTTGCAGACGGCCGTCTCGCCGTCGTCGGTGACTTCGAGGATCTCGGTGCACAGGTTCGAGGAGTGCACGACCCGGCCCGGCTCGGCGGTCTGGTTCGCGGTCCGGTTGGAGGCGTCCTTGAACGTCATCCAGCCCTGGCCGGTCTGCGCGAGGGTCCGCATCATCCGGCCGTACAGCTCACGCGCCGGAATCGTCTTGCGGGCCAGGCCCTTGGCCTCGGCCGCCCGGTAGGCGGCGTCGAACTCGTCGCCCCACAGGTCGACCAGCTCGGGGACCTCGGCGGGGGAGAACAGCGACCAGACGGTGTCCGCGTCGACGCGGCGCATGAACTCGTCCGGGATCCAGTGCGCCAGGTTCAGGTTGTGCGTACGGCGCTGGTCCTCACCGGTGTTGTCGCGGAGCTCGAGGAACTCCTCGATGTCCGCGTGCCAGGTCTCCAGGTAGACCGCGGCCGCGCCCTTGCGCCGGCCGCCCTGGTTCACCGCCGCCACGGAGGCGTCCAGCGTCTTGAGGAACGGCACGATGCCGTTGGAGTGCCCGTTGGTGCCCCGGATCAGCGAACCACGGGCGCGGATGCGGGAGTAGGAGAGGCCGATGCCGCCCGCGTGCTTCGAGAGGCGCGCCACCTGGTGGTAGCGGTCGTAGATCGAGTCCAGCTCGTCCTTCGGCGAGTCCAGCAGATAGCAGGAGGACATCTGCGGGTGCCGGGTGCCGGAGTTGAAGAGCGTGGGGGAGGAGGGGAGGTAGTCGAGCTTGCTCATCAGCCCGTAGAGCGCGGCGACCTCGTCCAGCGCCCGCACCGACTCGTCCTCGGCGAGGCCCGCGGCCACACGCAGCATGAAGTGCTGCGGGGTCTCGATGACCTGGCGGGTGATCGGGTGGCGCAGCAGGTAGCGGCTGTGCAGCGTACGGAGGCCGAAGTAGCCGAAACGGTCGTCCGCGCCCTCGGCGAGCGTCCGCTCCACGAGCTCGTCCAGCGCCTTGGCGTGCAGCTCCACGAAGGCCGCGGTGCGGTCGGCGATCAGGCCCTCGCGGTGGCCCACCGCGACGGAGGCGGAGAAGGACGTCGCGCCCTGGCTCGCGGCCTCGTCGGCGATCGTACGGGTCAGCAGCCGGGCGGCGAGTTTGGAGTACGCCGGGTCCTCGGAGATCAGGCCCGCGGCGGCCTCGGTGGCCAGCGAGCGGAGCTCGGCCTCGTCGGACCGGGCGTTGCGCCCGCGCAGCGCGGAGGCGGCGACCCGTCCGGGGTCGGTGTCGGGCAGATCGACGGTGAGGTCGGTCAGGGTCCGCAGCAGGGCGGTCCCGGGTCCGTCGTTCGTGCCTGCTCCGGACGTGGTGGAGGCAGCGGATTCGGTGGCTGAAACCGGATCGGCGGGCGCGATGGTCACTGGGCTTTCCCTCGCTCGGCTGGGGGCCGGCGGCGGGAAGGGGGAGCCGGGCAGCACGGTGCCATGAAGGCAGCACTGCACACGGCGTCCACCGGCCCATCCGCGAGGCCCGGACGTCTGGCGTCCGGTTCGGTCGAGCCGGACGCGCTGTCGACAGGTCGTCGGACTACGGGTGTGCAAAAGCACACTGATCACACCGTTGCGGGACAGTTCCGGATTCACACCGGATTCCCCTGCGGCGACAGCGAGGTCGAGCATACATGTGGGGGCCGCCCGATGAGGAAGCCCCCACATGTTGTGTCGGCGTGAACAGAAGTTGGTGTGACGGTCTGGTTTCTTCGCCCGCCTTTTTCCGTATCGGCGGCGTACGTACGCCCCCTTCCGAGGCCGCGAAAAGGGGCCGCCGCGCCCTTGGAAGGGGTGCGACGGCCCCGATCGGCCGGTGGTGGTCAGCAGCAGCGGAAGCCCTCGCGGGGGTCCGCCTCGCGGGCGTCCATACGGCTCCGCTCGAAGGCGCGGCGGGTCATCACCGGCGTGTCCGGATCGTGGGACCTGGCGTGCGCCACGTACCGGTCGTACACCGACTCGCCGGTCAGCTCACGGACGTACCAGCGGATCCGCCCCGCCACCCTCCGTACGTCCGCGACGGTCATGTCCGGCTCCCGGTCCCCGCCGACTCCTTGCGGATGCCGCCCTCGGGGCCGACGCCCGCCGCGATCAGCTCGGCCTTCTCCTCCTTGGTGGCGAAGATGGAGGCGGGGGCGACGAGCTTGGACTCGACGTACGGCGTCTCGTGGAGCTTGACGCTCTCCGGGTCGCGGATCGCGTTGAAGCAGACCCGGCCGGCGTCCACGAGCACCACGATGATGAGGACGGCGAAGAGGGCGCACAGCACGCCGTCGACGGTGGAGTTGGTGACGACGGTCCGCATGTCGTCCATGTTCTTGGCGGGCGCCAGCACCTCGCCCGCGTCGATGCCCGCCTGGTACTTGTCGCGCTGGGCGAAGAAGCCCACCTTCACGTCCGGCGAGAAGATCTTCTGCCAGCTCGCGGTGAGGGTGACCGCCACGTCCCAGGCGAGCGGGACCGCGGTGACCCACGCCCACTTCAGCCGGCCGGACTTGACGAGCAGCGTGGTGCAGACGGCGAGTGCGACGGCGGCCAGCAGCTGGTTGGCGATGCCGAAGAGCGGGAAGAGCTGGTTGATGCCGCCCAGCGGGTCGTGCACGCCGACCCAGAGGAAGTAGCCCCAGCCGCCGACGACCACGGCGCTGGCGAACCAGACGCCCGGCTTCCAGCTGACCTGGCGGAACGGCTTGTAGACGTTGCCCAGCATGTCCTGGAGCATGAAGCGCCCGACCCGGGTGCCGGCGTCCACGGTGGTGAGGATGAACAGTGCCTCGAACATGATGGCGAAGTGGTACCAGAACGCCTTCATGGCCGTGCCACCGATGACCGCCGAGAAGATCTCCGCCATCCCGAGCGCGAACGTCGGCGCGCCGCCGGTCCGGGAGAGCAGACTCTGCTCCTCGACGTCCTTGGCGGCCTGGGCCAGGGCGTCCGGGGTGATGGTGAAGCCGAAGTTGGCCACCGCCTCGGACGCGGACTGGACGCTGTCGCCGATCACGCCGACCGGCGCGTTGATGGCGAAGTAGAGGCCGGGGTCGATGATGCAGGCGGCGATCATCGCCATGATCGCCACGAACGACTCGGTCAGCATCGCGCCGTAGCCGATCATCCGGATCTGCGTCTCCTTCTGGACCATCTTCGGGGTGGTGCCCGAGGAGACCAGGGAGTGGAAGCCGGAGAGCGCGCCGCAGGCGATGGTGATGAAGACGAACGGGAACATCGAACCGGCGAAGACCGGGCCCGCGCCGCTGGTGGCGAAGTCGGTGACCGCGGGCATCTTCAGCGTCGGCATCGCGACGACCACGCCGAGGGCCAGCAGCCCGATCGTGCCGACCTTCATGAAGGTGGAGAGGTAGTCGCGCGGGGCCAGCAGCAGCCACACGGGGAGCACCGAGGCGAGGAACCCGTACACGATCATCCAGATGACCAGCGTGCCCGGTTCCAGGGTGAAGAAGTCCGCCCACGACGACTCGGCCACCCAGCCGCCCGCGACGATCGCGAGCAGCAGCAGCGCCACGCCTATGACCGACACCTCGCTGACCTTTCCGGGCCGCAGGATGCGCAGGTAGACGCCCATGAAGAGGGCGATCGGGATCGTCATGCCGATGGAGAAGACGCCCCAGGGCGAGTGGGCGAGCGCGTTCACGATGACCAGCGCGAGGACCGCGAGCAGGATGATCATGATGACGAACACCGCGACCAGGGCGGCGACGCCGCCGACCGGGCCGATCTCGTCCCGCGCGATCTGGCCGAGCGAACGGCCGTTGCGGCGGGTGGAGAAGAAGAGCGTCACCATGTCCTGGACGGCGCCGGCGAAGATGACGCCGACGACGAGCCAGATCGTGCCGGGCAGATAGCCCATCTGCGCGGCGAGCACGGGACCGACCAGCGGGCCCGCCCCGGCGATGGCGGCGAAGTGGTGGCCGAACAGGACCCGGCGGTCGGTGGGGTGGAAGTCGACGCCGTTGTCCAGCAGTTCGGCGGGGGTCGCGCGGTTCTTGTCGGCCTTCAGCACCCGGTTCGCGATGAACCGGGAGTAGAAGCGGTACGCGATGGCGTACGAGCCGAGGGCCGCCGCCAGCATCCAGGCGGCGGAGACCTCCTCACCGCGCGAGAGCGCGAGGGTGGCCCAGCCGATGGCGCCGACGAGGGCGACGAGGCTCCAGACGACGATGGACTTCGGGGTCAGCGGCCGCCGTCCTGACGTCTGTGGAACCGGTGGTGCTGGTGTGGGCGATTCCGGCATATCGATCCGTCCCCTCGCGTGATCACTGTCGTAACGTGCGCGAAATCTAGGTGCTGCGACCGCCGTCCGGAACCCCTGTCCGCATACCGGTCGCGCATCCCCGATGTCTCCACCGAAGTTCCGCAGTAGGGACACGGACGGGAGGACGGATCGGTTCACCCGGACCGGCCCCACCTGGGATGACCGAAAACAGGCGGTGGCCCGGGGAGGAGATCCCCGGGCCACCGCCTGTCCGTGCGCCGCGTTCCCTCGGTGGGGCGGCGGTTTCCTCAGCCTGTCGGCCGCTTGAGGCGGGCCACGAACTTGTACCGGTCGCCCCGGTACACCGAACGCACCCACTCCACGGGTTCGCCCTGGCCGTCGACCGAATGACGGGAGAGCATCAGCATCGGCAGACCTACGTCCGTACCCAGCAGCCCCGCCTCACGAGGGGTGGCGAGCGAGGTCTCGATGGTCTCCTCGGCCTCGGCGAGACGGACGTCGTACACCTCGGCGAGCGCGGTGTAGAGAGAGGTGTACTTCACCAGCGAACGGCGCAGCGCCGGGAAGCGTTTGGCCGAAAGATGGGTGGTCTCGATCGCCATCGGCTCCCCGCTGGCGAGCCGCAGCCGCTCGATCCGCAGCACACGGCCGCCCGTGGAGATGTCCAGCAGCCCGGCGAGCGTGTCGTCCGCCGTCACATAGCCGATGTCGAGCAGCTGGGACGTCGGCTCCAGGCCCTGGGCGCGCATGTCCTCGGTGTACGAGGTCAGCTGGAGGGCCTGGGAGACCTTCGGCTTGGCGACGAACGTCCCCTTGCCCTGGATCCGCTCCAGCCGGCCCTCGACGACCAGCTCCTGGAGGGCCTGGCGCACGGTGGTGCGCGAGGTGTCGAACTCGGCCGCCAGCGTGCGCTCGGGCGGCACCGGGGTGCCGGGCGGCAGGGTGTCGGTCATGTCGAGGAGATGCCGCTTGAGCCGGTAGTACTTCGGTACGCGCGCGGTGCGCGTACCGTTGCCGGTCTCGCTCCCCGAACTGCCCCCGTCGGCGCCCATGGCCCGCCTTTCCGACGCTTGCGTTGCTGCCGTCACCGGCTCCTCCGTCTGTCGCGGCTCACATGGTGGCACGGTCGGCTCACGGGTCGTCGCCCTCCCTTAGGTGTCGGTCCTATAACGGACGCGAGTGCACTTCTTATACACCCTTGACACCCCTAAAGGTCTAGGCCAAGCTCCCGGTACTGGTCTAAACCATTAAAGACCAGGTCCAGCCCCAGCAGAACTCGTCGAATGACTTCGCGGTGGGTGGGGTTGCAGCATCCCTGAGGAGGGTTTGACGTGAAGCGCAAGCTCATCGCGGCTATCGGTGTCGCGGGCATGTTGGTTTCGGTCGCGGCGTGCGGTACTGACGACAAGGCATCGTCGCAGGACCCGAAGGACCGCAAGGAAGACCTGACCGTCTGGCTCATGGGCGAGGCCCGCTCGACCTGGCCGGAGCTGGTCAAGGACGTCAACGCCGAGTTCAACAAGAAGTACCCGAACGTCAAGGTCAAGGTTCAGTACCAGCAGTGGGCCGACAAGGTCAAGAAGCTTGACACCTCCCTCGCCGGCGACAAATTCCCCGACGTCGTCGAACTCGGCAACACCGAGACCATGCAGTACATCCTGAATGGTGCGCTCGGGGAAATCGACCCCAAGAAGTACGAGAACTCGGACACCTGGATCAAGGGTCTGAAGGACACGTGCACCTTCGAGGGCAAGACCTACTGTGTTCCTTACTACGCCAGCGCCCGTCTGGCCGTCTACAACAAGGACATGCTGAAGGCCGGCACCGGCAGCGACGAGCTCCCGCAGACCGAGGACGAGTTCCTCGCGGCGATGGACAAGGTCTCCGCCGAGCTCGGCAAGAAGGACAAGCGCGCCTCCACGCTGTACCTCCCGGGCCGCTACTGGTACGCCGCGATGTCCTACGTCGCCGCCTACGGTGGCCAGATAGCCAAGTACGACGAGGGGGCCAAGGAGTGGAAGTCCACGCTTTCCACCCCGGAGGCGCAGAAGGGCCTTGAGCACTTCATCAACCTGGTCAAGAAGTACAACAAGGGCGACCAGCTGAAGGACGAGCAGGACCACGCCAACGTCATGGCCAACGAGAAGGCCGCCGTGATCTACGGCCAGGCGTGGGAGGCCGGCAGCGTCTGGGGCGGCGAGAACGGCAACCCCAAGCTCGAGAAGTCGATCGCGACGGCCGGTATGCCCGGCCCCGAGGGCAAGGCCCTCCCGTCCTTCATCGGCGGCTCGGACCTGGCGACGATCTCCAAGTCCAAGAAGCAGGACCTGGGCGAGGAGTGGATCGCCCTCTTCACCAACGCGAAGGGCGGCGAGGTCCTCGCGTCGAAGAACGTCCTTCCGAACAACGAGAAGCAGCTCGAGCCGCTGAAGAGCAAGCCGGAGACCGCCGCCATCGCCAACGCGGTGCCGGACGCCTGGTTCACGCCGATCGCGCCGGGCTGGGCCTCGGTCGAGAAGGAGGAGATCCTGGAGAACCTGCTCCTCGAGATCCTCAAGGGCACCTCCGTCGCCGACGCCACCAAGACGGCCGACGACAAGGTCAACGCGCTGATCAACAAGGAATCCTGACCCTTCCTTCCGATCGCCAGGCGGGGGTCCGGCGCAGTGCCGGGCCCCCGCTCCTTTCCAGAAGTGCACGCCGTGAATTCCGGGGCCCGCCCCGGACCCGCGATGGAAGGTCAGCCACGTGTCTGCCGCTGATACCAAGGCCGTCGGGCCGCCGGTCCCCGTACCACCCGACCCGCAGCCGACCGGGAAGTCGTCCACCGACGACGCCCCCCGGGCACAGAAGACGAGACGGAAGAAGGGCGCACTTCTCCCCTACTTCCTGATCCTCCCGGCGATCGTGGCGATCGCCGCCGTCTACCTCTACCCGCTGGGCAAGACGGTAGTCATGTCCTTCCAGGACATGGGCCGGCGTGAGCTGTGGTCGGGCGAGCCCGCCCCGTGGGTGGGCTTCGAGCAGTTCACCAACATCCTCAGCGACCCCGAGTTCTGGTGGGTCACCTTCCGCACAGTGGCCTTCATGGCCGTCTGTGTGACGCTGACCATGGGCATCGGGCTCCTCGTCGCCCTGCTCATGCGCAAGCTCTCCACCTGGGTCCGGCTCGTCCTGACGGTCGCCCTGATCGCCGCCTGGTCGATGCCGCTGATGGTCGCCGCCTCGATCTTCCGGTTCATGGCCGACTCCGACTACGGCCTGCTCAACACCCTGATCGCCAAGGTCGTCGGCGAGGACTGGCTCGGGCACAACTGGTACCTCAACCCCGTCCAGGGCTTCGGCATCATCACCCTGCTCGTCGTCTGGGGCGCCATCCCGTTCGTCGTCGTCACCCTGTACGCCGCCCTCACCCAGGTCCCCCAGGAGCTGGAGGAAGCGGCGTCGCTCGACGGCGCCAGCGCGTACGGCATCTACAAGTACGTCACCTGGCCGGTCATCAAGCCGGTCTTCACCATGGTCGCCACCCTCTCGGTGATCTGGGACTTCAACGTCTTCGGCCAGATCTGGCTGCTGCGCGGCAACAAGCCGGAGCCGGAGTACAAGACGCTCGGCCTCTACTCCTACTCCAAGGCGTTCGAGTCCACGTCCTTCAGCCAGGGCACCGCGATCGCCCTCATCACGGTGCTGCTGCTGTCCGGCGTGGCCGTGTACTACCTGCGCCAGCTCATGAAGACGGGAGAGGTCGAATGAGCAGCACGACCGAAACACAGGCGCTGCGTCCCGACCGCAAGAAGAGCCGGCTGCACCTCGACATCATCGGCCTCGGCATCGCCGCGGTCATGATCTTCCCGGTCTACTGGCTGATCATCAGCGCCCTGCGGCCCAACCACGAGATCCGCAGCTACGACCAGACCCTGTGGCCCTCCTCGTTCACCCTGGACAACTTCGTCCGGGCCACCGAGCAGCAGAACTTCGTCACCGCCATCCAGTCCAGCCTGATCGTCGCCGGCACCGCGGTGCTCGGCGGCATGATCATCGCGACGCTGGCGGCCCTGGCGATCGGCCGGTTCCGGTTCTTCGGCCGCAAGGCCATCCTGCTGGTCATGATCCTGGTCCAGATGCTGCCGCCCACGGCGATGCTCATCCCGATCTACGCCCAGCTCAACGCGATGGGCGGGATCGACGAGTACTGGGGCCTGATCGTCGTCTACCTGGTCTCCACGCTGCCCTTCGCCACCATCATGATCCGCGGCTTCGTCGTGAACATCCCGGTGGAGCTGGAGGAGTCCGCGATGGTGGACGGCTGCACCCGCTTCCAAGCGTTCCGCCGGGTGATCTTCCCGCTGCTGGCCCCCGGGCTCGCCGCCGCGTCGATCTTCGCCCTGGTGAACGCGTGGAACGAGTACCTCTTCGCGTACATCCTGATCAACGACAACTCCAAGTACACGCTCAACGTCTGGCTGATGACGTTCACCACCGAGCGCGGAACGGACTACGGCGCCCTCATGGCGGCCTCGACCATGATCGCCCTGCCCGTCGTCATCTTCTTCATGATCATCCAGAAGAAGATGGCCGCAGGTCTCACTTCCGGCGCCGTGAAGGGATAGTGCGGGCCCATGACCACCCTCGTTTCCACCACGGACACCGTGACGCGCGACGCGCTCGCCGTGCTCCAGCCCGGCTTCACCGGAACGACCGCGCCGGACTGGCTGCTGCGCCGCGTCGGTGAGGGCCTCGCCTCGGTCGGGCTGTTCGGCCGCAACATCGACTCGCCCGAGCAGCTCGCCGCCCTCACCGCGCGGCTGCGCTCCGAGCGGGACGACGTCCTCGTCGCGATCGACGAGGAGGGCGGCGACGTGACCCGCCTGGAGGTCAGGCACGGCTCCTCGTTCCCCGGCAACTTCGCCCTCGGCTCGGTCGACGACGTCCACCTCACCCGGGCCGTCGCCCAGGAGCTGGGCCGCCGGCTCGCCGAGTGCGGCGTCAACCTCAACTGGGCACCGTCCGCCGACGTCAACTCCAACCCGGGCAACCCGGTCATCGGCGTACGCTCCTTCGGCGCCGACACCCGGCTGGTCGCCCGGCACACCGCCGCGTACGTCGAGGGCCTCCAGGCCGCCGGCGTCGCCGCCTGCACCAAGCACTTCCCCGGTCACGGCGACACCGCGGTCGACTCGCACCACGCGCTGCCCCGCATCGATGTGGACCTCGACACCCTGCACGCCCGTGAACTGCTGCCTTTCCGGGCAGCCATCGCCGCGGGTTCCAAATCGGTGATGAGCGCGCATATCCTGCTTCCCGCACTCGACCCGGACCGCCCGGCGACCCTGAGCCCGCAGATCCTCACCGGTCTGCTGCGCCAGGAGCTGGGCTACGACGGCCTGATCGTCACGGACGGCATGGAGATGGACGCCATCTCCAAGACCTACGGCATCGAGCGCGGATCGGTCCTCGCGATCGCCGCAGGCGCCGACGCCATCTGCGTCGGCGGCGGGCTGGCCGACGAGGAGACGGTGCTGCGGCTGCGCGACGCCCTCGTCGCGGCGGTGCGCAGCGGGGAACTGCCCGAGGAGCGGCTCGCGGACGCGGCCGCCCGTGTACGAGCCCTCGCGTCCTGGACGCGCGGGGCCCGGGGGGACGTTCCGGAGCCGGGCGCGGAAGTGCAGGAGGGGACCGCGCCCGGCACCGGAGTCAGCTCCGACATCGGCCTGGTGGCCGCCCGCCGCGCGGTCAGGGTCACCGGCTCCGGCGACCTGCTGACCGAACCGGGGTACGTCGCGGAGTTCGGCCCGGTGGCGAACATCGCGGTCGGCGCCGAGACCCCCTGGGGCATCGCCGCCGAACTGGGCCGGGTCCTGCCCGGCACCGGCGCGGACACCTACACCGGCGCGAACACCGACCCGGCCGCCGAGATCCTGGCCGCGGCGGGGGAGCGGCGCGTCGTCGCCGTCGTCCGCGACGTGCACCGGCACGCCTGGATGGCCGACGCGCTGGACGCGCTGCTGGCGGCGCGCCCGGACACGATCGTGGTCGAGATGGGCCTCCCCGAGTCAGAACCCCGGGGAGCCCTGCACGTGGCAACCCACGGCGCGTCCCGCGTCTGCGGCCTGGCAGCGGTAGAGGCGGTCACGGGCACGAAGGGCTGACGACCACATCAAGCCCGTCCGGCGGTGCCCAAGCCTGGGGCCGGCCACACCAAGCCCGTCCGGCGATTGAGGACAGGGCAGGTGGGGCCGGCCCATTCAAGCCCGTCCTGGGGTGACCAAGCCTGGGACCGGCCCATTCAAGCCCGTCCCGCGGTGACCAAGCCTGGGGCCGGCCACATCAAGCCCGTCCCGCGGTGACCAAGCCTCGGGCCGGCCACACCAAGCCCGTCCGGCGATTGAGGACAAAGCCTCTCGCCGGACGGGCGGCACGACGGCCGAGGGCCGGGACACCATCAGGTGTCCCGGCCCTCGGCCGTAGGCGTACAGGCCCTACAACCCCTGCCACACCGGCTTCGCCGCATACGTGGCGCGGAAGTAGTCCGCCAGCTTCAGCTTCGACGCGGCGGCCTCGTCCACGACCACCGTCACGTGCGGGTGCAACTGCAACGCCGAGGCGGGCACGACCGCGGCGACCGGCCCCTCCACCATCTGGGCGACGGCCTCCGCCTTGCCCTCCCCGGTGGCCAGCAGGATCGGGTGACGGGCGTCCAGGATCGTCCCGATGCCCTGCGTGATCACGTGGTGCGGCACCTGGTCGATGTCGTCGTCGAAGAAGCGCGCGTTGTCCACCCGGGTCTGCTGGGTCAGCGTCTTGATCCGGGTGCGCGAGGCGAGCGAGGAGCACGGCTCGTTGAAGCCGATGTGTCCGTCCGTGCCGATGCCCAGCAGCTGCAGGTCGACCCCGCCGGCCTCCGCCAGCGCCCGGTCGTACGCCTCGCAGGCGGCCTGGATGTCCTCGGCGGAGCCGTCCGGGCCCATGAAGGACGCCTCGGAGAGCCCGAGCGGTTCGACGACCTCGCGCAGGACGACGGAGCGGTACGACTCCGGGTGGTCCGCCGGCAGCCCGACGTACTCGTCCAGCTGGCAGACGCGGGCGCGCGATGCGTCGACGGCCCCGGAGGCGACCTTGGCGGCCAGCGCGCGGTAGACGGGCAGCGGGGTGGAGCCGGTGGCAACGCCGAGCAGGGCGTCGGGCTTGCGGCTGAGAAGAGAAGCGATGGCCTCCGCGATCAGTTCGCCGCCTGCCGTGGCGTCCGGGACGATGACAACTTCCACGCTGTGCCTGCCGATCTGCTAGTAGGGTCCTGTGGTATAGACCAATCAAAGGCCCAATCTAGCAGAATCGGGCAGCCGTGCGATGAACTGCTCACACATCCGTCCACCCGCCCGGCCCGCTGGCGGCCCCCGGGATTGCCTGGTCGACTTGTCCGGTAGACGACACCGCACGGGAGGCACCCGACATGTCCGCCACCCCTCCGCCCGCCCGGGCCGAGCAGGACGACGACGTACCCGGCCGCATCATGTCCGGCGAGATGGCCGAGCAGCCGGCGATGCTCCGGCGCATCCTCGAACAGGGCGCGCCCCGCATCCGCGAAGTGGCCGCCGAGATCGCCGCCAGGAAGCCCCGCTTCGTCCTGCTCACCGCGCGCGGCACCTCCGACAACGCGGCGCTCTACGCGAAGTACCTGCTGGAGATCCGCCTCGGCCTGCCCTGCGGCCTCGCGTCCATGTCCACCACGACGGCGTACGGGGCCAAGCCCGATCTGCGGGACGTCCTGGTGATCACCGTCAGTCAGTCGGGCGGTTCGCCGGACCTGGTGGCCTCCACGCGGGCGGCCCGGGAGGCCGGTGCGGTCACTCTCGCGGTCACCAACAACCCGGACTCGGCGCTGGCGGCGGTCTCCGAGTACCACATCGACATCCTGGCGGGCCCGGAGAAGGCGCTCCCGGCCACCAAGACGTACACGGCCTCCCTGCTCTCCCTCTACCTCTTCGTGGAGGGCCTGGGCGGCGGCGACGGCGCCGACGCGGCGGCCGCCCTGCCCGACCTGGCGGGCGCGATCCTGGGCCGCCGGGCCGAGGTGAAGGCCCTCGCCTCGCGCTACCGCTTCGCCGAACGCATGGTGATCACCTCGCGCGGCTACGGCTACCCCACGGCCAAGGAAGCGGCCCTGAAGCTCATGGAGACCAGCTACATCCCCGCTCTCTCCTACTCGGGCGCCGACCTGCTGCACGGCCCGCTGGCCATGGTCGACAACATCTCCCCGGTGATCGCCGTGGTCACCGACGGCCGGGGCGGCGAGGCCCTCCAGCCGGTGCTGGACCGGCTGCGGGGGCGCGGCGCGGACCTGTTCGTGGTCGGCCCGAAGGCCCAGGTGGAGGCGGCGTCGGCGGGCTTCGCGCTGCCGACGTCGGGGGTGCCGGAGGAGTTGCAGCCGATCCTGGAGATCCTGCCGCTGCAGATGCTGGCGTACGAGGTCACCATCGCGCGCGGCCAGGACCCGGACTCCCCACGCGCCCTGGCGAAGGTCACGGAGACCCGCTGAGCACCTGAGCCGCACCGAGCGGGCAGGGGCCGGGGGGCTGGTCACCGCAGGACGCGAAAAGCCCCCGGAAACACCCGCGGGCCACGGCGCCGGAGCGGGACCCTCAGCCCGCCCGGCACCGCAGCCCGGAGCTGCGGGCCTGCCTTTCGGAACAGGCCGGGCTCCCGGGCCCCGGCACGCACATCTGCGGCGTTGTCGTCGGTCGCCGACTTCCCCGAGCTCTCGACAAGCTCGAGCGGGGGAGACCCCACTGCGTCGACTCCCTCCTCCGCCTTGCAGCTGCACGCACCGGACCCCGCTCGCTGATCCGGCCTGTTCCAAAAGGCAGGCCCTACCTGGCCGGCGGTGTGCGGTGCCTCCGGCCACTGGAGGCACCGGCGCGGTCAGGGCAGAGAGCGCCGGGTGCCTCGGTCCGCTCTCCTGTGCGGGGAGAGCGGAGGTCTTGGTGAACTCATTGTGGACTAGACCAATTGCCCGTGTCCATCCATGTGCACGACATTCTCCGGCCGCACCCCGACCCCTGTCCATCGACATCCCGTGCGGCAGCGGCCCCCTCACCCACCGCACGGCCCACGGGGCTCATCGGTTCGAACACTTCCGTTAACCCCGGGTACGCTCCACAGGTGCCCTCCATGAACGACCTCGTCCGCCAGCACACCGCTCTGAGCGACACCGACCTCGAGTGGCTCCATCTGCTGGTCTCGGAGTGGCAACTGCTCTCCGACCTCTCCTTCGCCGACCTGGTGCTGTGGGTCCCCACCCGCGACGGCACGCGGTACGTCTCCGTCGCCCAGATGCGCCCCAACACCGGCCCCACCTCCTACCAGGACGACATGGTCGGCCACCTGGTGCCGCGCGGCCGCCGCCCGCTGCTGGACGCCGCCCTGGACGAGGGCCGGATCGTGCGCGAGGGCGACCCGGAGTGGCGCGAGGAGGTTCCCGTACGGGTCGAGTCCATCCCCGTACGCCGTGAGGGCCGGGTCCTCGGCGTGATCGCCCGCAACACCAACCTGCTCACCGTGCGCACCCCCTCCCGGCTGGAGCTCACCTACCTCCAGTCCGCCTCCGACCTGGCCCAGATGATCGCCGCCGGGTCCTTCCCCTTCCCCGGCCAGCAGGTCGACATGGACGCCTCCCCGCGCGTCGGCGACGGCCTGATCCGGCTGGACGCGGACGGGGTCGTGCAGTACGCCAGCCCCAACGGCCTCTCCGCCTACCACCGTCTCGGCCTCGCCTCCGACCTGGTCGGCCACCACCTCGGCACCACCACCGCCGAACTGGCGCCCTCCCGGGGCCCGGTGGACGAGGCGCTGGTCAAGGTGGCCAGCGGATACGCGCCGCGCGAGTTCGAGGTGGAGTGCGCGGGCGGGGTGATCCAGCTGCGGGCCATCCCGCTCAAGCCCAAGGGCGTCCGCATCGGCTCCCTGGTCCTGCTCCGGGACGTCACGGAACTGCGCCGCCGGGAACGCGAGTTGATCACCAAGGACGCGACCATCCGGGAGATCCACCACCGGGTGAAGAACAACCTTCAGACGGTGGCCGCCCTCCTGCGCCTCCAGGCCCGCCGGATGGATTCCGAACAGGGGCGCGAGGCGCTCAACGAGGCGGTGCGGCGCGTCGGTTCGATCGCGATCGTCCATGAGACGCTCTCGCAGAATCTGGACGAGCGGGTCGAGTTCGATGAGATCGCGGACCGGGTCATCGCGATGGTCTCCGAGATCTCACCCGGAAAGGTGACCTGCCGCCGCACCGGACGCTTCGGCATCCTCGACGCGGAGGTCGCCACCCCGCTCTCCATGGTCCTCACCGAAATCCTTCAGAACGCCCTGGAACACGCGTTCACGGTGGCCGACCAGGGCACCGTGGAGGTCTCCGCCGTGCGCGGCGGCTCCCCGACCGAGGGCCGGCTGCTGATCACCGTCACCGACGACGGCCGCGGCCTGCCCGAGGGGTTCGACCCGCAGCGGGCGGGCAATCTGGGGCTCCAGATCGTACGGACGCTGGTGGAGGGGGAGTTGGGCGGCGCCTTCGGCATGGTCCCGGCCCCCGAGCGCGGCACCCAGGTGGTGTTGGACCTCCCGGTCCGGTCCGACAAGTAGCCGCACACGGCCGGCAGGCGGGCGAAGAACTGACGGGCCCATTCCGGGAGCTGACGGGGCAGCACACAGCAGAGCGGGCCCGGACCGTGGTGACGGTCCGGGCCCGCTCCGTGATGCTCACGATGCGATGCGCTCCGGGGTACTGCGCGCTGCGACTCGAAGGCGGGGCTGTGCGCACGCTCTGTGCGCGCCGCCGGGCTGAGGCGTGTTCGTGGGGGCGTCGGTCAGGCGCTGGCGTTACGCGCCCGGTTGCGAGCGGCACGGCGCTTCATCGCGCGGCGCTCGTCCTCGCTGAGGCCACCCCAGACGCCGGAGTCCTGGCCGGACTCGAGCGCCCACTGCAGGCACTGCTCCATGACGGGGCAGCGACGGCAGACGGCCTTGGCTTCCTCGATCTGCAGCAGCGCAGGACCGGTGTTGCCGATGGGGAAGAACAGCTCGGGGTCTTCCTCACGACAAACGGCGTTGTGACGCCAGTCCATGGCTGCTACCTCTCCTTGGTATTACACGCTTGTTGCTTGTGAATGTGAACGCTTTCACGAATCCCCCCGCAGATGACGGGCCGACTCCCAGATGAACTGGTTGTGGTCTGTGAGGTGAGGAGGGGTTCTGGCTCTCAGCGGATGCCGGTGTTGCGGGCTGTCCCGATCGCCATGTAGAGATTCGCAAACCTCGGCGGCGGATACAACCCCTTCTGGAAAGTTTTTTTTGATTCCTCGGTGTCGACTAGGTCACAGCCGCACTTCTAAGGGGTGGGGCCCAGTCCAAACGTTCGAGTTAAAGGACTTTCGGCCCTTCCACTCACACAATCACACGCAGTGCACGGCGTACGCCTGTGAACGTCACGCTCGTACGCAGCCCCAAGTGGTCGCCGTCCATCTGGAAGGGCAGCGGAACCTTTGAATGCAAGGTGAAGTCCGTGAGGTCATGCCGTGAAACGGCGTGCTTCCCGCGCGGCCCTCTGTCAGGGCTCGAAGTGAGCAGCTGGGTGCCGTACAGGGCCACCGCCGAGGTGGACAGACGCTTCAGTCCGAGGACGTCCAGAGCGGTGTCGAACGTGGCCTTCGGGGAGGCGTACATCGGGCGATTGCCCAGGTAGGTCCAGGGGGCGGTGTTGCAGATTATGGAGAGCGCGAGGTCGGTGACGGGGTCCTGGCCGGGCACGTCCAGCGTGATCTGGCCATGCCGGCGGTGAGCCTCGTTGAGGAACTGGCGCAGCACCTGGCGTACGTACAGCGCGTGCGTCGAACGCTTGCCGTGCTCGCGTTTCTGTTCGACCCGGCCGATCACTCCGGCGTCGAAACCGAGACCGGCACAGAAAGTGAACCAGCGTTCGGGTACGGACTCGTCCTCGGTGCCCGGAGTGCCGGCGGCCAGACCCAGGCCGACCGTGCGTTCGCTCCGGTTCTCCAGGGCGTCCAGGATCGCGCCGGTCGCCTCCACCGCGTCGTTGGGCAGACCCAGGGCGCGGGCGAAGACGTTGGTGGAGCCGCCGGGGACCACGGCGAGCTTCGGCAGGCTGTCCACGTCCGGGCCCCGGTGCAGCAGCCCGTTCACGACCTCGTTCACCGTGCCGTCGCCGCCGAGGGCGACCACCAGGTCGATGTCGTCGCTGTCGGCCGCCCGCCGCCCCAGGTCCCGGGCGTGCCCCCGGTACTCGGTGGTCACCGCCTCGAGCTTCATCTCGCTGGCCAGGGCGTGGATGAGTACGTCACGGGTGCGGGCACTGGTGGTGGTAGCTGCCGGGTTGACCACGAGGAGTGCGCGCATGCTGGCCAGAGTACCTACCGGGCGGTTCGGCCCTGAAGTCGCGGTTCGCAGCGCTCAGGGCCGGTCACGGGGCGTGACCGGCGCCGGTGCGCGACGCGCGCCGACTCTCGTGAGCGATGTGCGCCGCTCCCTGTGCGCGCCGTGCGTGGCGTCCACCGCGCCCTGTACGCGGCCGTGCGTGGCGCGCACCCCTTCCCGTGCACGTGGCCGGTCACCGCGCCCCGTACCCAGCGTCCACCGCGCCCCGTACGTGACGTACGCCGCGCCCGCGCCCCCCGGCTTCACTTCCGGCCCCCCGGGATGCCAACCTGAAGGACGTGAGCACTCAAGCGACCTCGTCCTCCCCCTCGCCCGCAGCGGCGGAGCGCCCGAGAAGGATCACCGTCCTCGCCGGGATCAACGCCCTCGAAGGCGCGGCGCTCGCCATCGGCGGGATCTGGCTGCTGGTCATGGGGGTGCTCGGGCGTCCCGAGAGCCCGCAGCAGGCGGAGACGGTCGGCGTCACCCTGATCGCGCTGGGCGCGATCCCGCTCCTGGCCGCCCGTGGCCTGATGCTGCTGCGCAGCTGGGGCCGGGGCCCCGCGCTGATCACCCAGATCATGGCGCTGCCGGTGGCCTGGACGCTGCTGCGCTCCCAGGGCGCGCTGATCCCCACCGGAATCGTGCTCGCGGGCGTCGCCGTGACCGGTCTGGTGCTCGCCCTGAACCCGGCGACCGCCCAGGTGCTGGGCATCCGCGGGGGGGCCGGGGCGACCCCGGACGCCTGAGCGCCGCAGGGCGTGCCCGTGCGGTTGTCTCCTGGCCCCCGAGTCGTACCCGTGGTCCCCGTGGTCCCCGAGCCGTGCCCGTACGGTCGCCTGCTCGCCGCGGGGCGTCCCCGTGACGACGGCTGCTCGCCGCGGGCCATCCCCGTACGGCCGGGGCCGGCTACTCCTCGACGAGCAGGCGTTCGCGCAACTGGGCCAGGGTGCGGGCCAGCAGCCGGGAGACGTGCATCTGCGAGATGCCGACCTCCTGGGCGATCTGCGACTGGGTCATGTTCCCGAAGAAGCGCAGCAGCAGGATGCGCTTCTCGCGCGGCGGCAGGTCCTCCAGGAGCGGCTTGAGCGACTCCCGGTACTCCACGCCCTCCAGCGCCTCGTCCTCCGAGCCCAGCGTGTCCGCGACCGCCGGGGACTCGTCGTCCGTGTCCGGCACGTCCAGCGACAGCGTGCTGTAGGCGTTGGCGGACTCCAGCCCCTCCAGCACCTCCTCCTCGGAGATGCCGAGCCGCTCGGCCAGCTCGTGCACGGTCGGTGAACGGCCGTGCTGCTGGGAGAGCTCCGCGGTCGCCGTGGTCAGCGACAGCCGCAGCTCCTGGAGCCGGCGCGGCACCCGCACCGCCCAGCCCTTGTCCCGGAAGTGGCGCTTGATCTCGCCGACGACCGTGGGGGTCGCGTACGTCGAGAACTCCACGCCCCGGTCCGGGTCGAACCGGTCCACCGACTTGATCAGCCCGATGGTGGCGACCTGCGTCAGGTCGTCCAGCGGTTCCCCGCGGTTGCGGAAGCGCCGGGCCAGGTGCTCGACGAGCGGCAGATGCATCCGGACCAGCCGGTTGCGCAGCTCCGCCTTCTCCGCCGAGCCCTCGGGAAGCTCCCGCAACTCGATGAACAGGGCCCGAGCCCCGCTGCGGTCGTGTGGATCGTGGTGCCCGTGCTCGCTCATCTGGCCCGCCCGCTCTGCCTGCGACTGCTCCACCGCGACGTTGAGCCCCTGGGACCCGTCCGCTCCGTCCACCGGATGCGGCCGGGCCTGTTGCTCCGGGATGCCCGCTGGGCGCACCACCCCGGGTCGGATCGTCTCGTCCCGCACAGGACCGTCCCCGTTCCCCTCGCTCACGCCGGCCCGGGGCCCGCGCCGCGCTGTTTGTAGAGGCTGATGCTGACCGTACGGTCGTCGGCGACCGTCGAGTCGACCTTGCCGGCCAGTGCGGAGAGCACCGTCCAGGCGAAGGTGTCACGCTCGGGTGCGCGGCCGTCCGTCGTGGGGGCCGACACCGTCACCTCGAGAGAGTCGTCGACGAGACGGAAGACGCAGCTGAGGACGGAGCCGGGCACGGCCTGCTGAAGCAGGATCGCGCAGGCTTCGTCGACCGCGATGCGAAGATCCTCGATCTCGTCGAGAGTGAAGTCCAAGCGCGCTGCGAGACCGGCCGTGGCCGTTCGCAGCACCGACAGGTAGGCACCCGCAGCGGGCAGCCGGACTTCCACGAAGTCCTGATTCCCGGGCTCGCCTGCGATCTGGGACACCCTCACCTCCAAGGTGGCACAAACTCTTTCGAGGTTCCGGGAAGGGTGGCCCGGAGCCATGCGGTCGGTCGACGGTTCTCAGCTCGGCGACGCTATCGGATCCATGATGCAGTGTCGCCGGGACCCCACCCCGCACCCGTCACTCATGGTAAGCACATGGGTACGTACAGTGGCTAGGGGGTTGCGGCGTCCAATTACGAAGAACCAGCGCCGGATTGACGTACCCAGACGTCAGACGATCGAACCGTCCTCGAAGCACCAGCGCCACCGCTCGCCCGGTTCGAAGCTCCGCATCACCGGGTGACGGGTCTCCTCGAAGTGCGCGGTGGCGTGCCGCAGCGGCGAGGAATCGCAGCAGCCGACGTGCCCGCAGGTCAGGCAGAGCCGCAACTGCACGGGGTGCGTGCCCGCCGCCAGGCACTCGCGGCAGGTATCCCCGAGCGGCGCGGGCTCGGGGCGTGGCAGATCGGATACGTGCGGACACTCGCTCATGATGGGCAGGTTACGACGGAGCGAGGACGGTGACATGGACGCCCTGCCGCTGGTGGCGCTGGTCGCGGCCAGTGCGGCGGTCGCCGGCGCGGCGCGCCGGACCCCCGTGCCCGCCCCGCTGATCCTGGTCGCCGTGGGCCTGGTCGCGGGCCTGGTGCCGGGCGTTCCGACGTACCACCTGGACGCGCACATCGTGCTCCCGCTGCTGCTGCCGCCCCTGCTCCATACGGCGGCCGTCGACAGCTCCTACCTGGATCTGCGGGCCAACGTCCGGCCGGTGGCGCTGCTTTCCGTGGGCTACACCCTCTTCGCGACCATGGCGGTGGGCTGGCTGGCGTATCTCGTGATCCCGGAGCTGCCGCTCACCGCCGCGCTCGTCCTGGGGGCGGTCATCGCGCCGCCGGACGCCGTGACGGCCGCCGCGATCGCCCGCCGGGTGGGGCTTCCCGCGCGGGTCACGACCATCCTTCAGGGTGAGTCCCTGGTGAACGACGCCACGGCGATCACCGCCTTCCGGGTGGCGCTCGCCGCAGCGGTGGGGGAGGGGATGAGCTGGGGCGAGGGGATCGCGGAGTTCCTGCTCGCGGCGGTCGGCGGGGTGGGGGTCGGGCTGCTGCTGATGGTGCCGCTGCACTGGCTGCGCACCCACCTGAAAGAAGCACTCCTCCAGAACACGCTCTCTCTTCTGATCCCGTTCGTGGCGTACGCGGCGGCCGAACGGGTGCACGCCTCCGGCGTCCTCGCCGTGGTCGTCGTCGCCCTCTACCTGGGACACCGCTCCTGGCAGGTGGACTTCGCCACCCGCCTCCAGGAGGAGGCGGTCTGGAAGATGGTCGCCTTCGTCCTGGAGTCCACGGTCTTCGCCCTGATCGGGCTGCAACTGCCCTTCGTGCTGAAGGGGCTCGAAGCGGGCGGCTGGAGGGAGGCGTTCGGGTACGCGGCCATCGTGTTCGCCGCGGTCGTCGTGGTCCGCTTCCTCTGGGTCTATCCGGCCACCTATCTGCCCCGGTGGCTCTCCCGGCGCGTACGGGAGCGGGAACCGGGCACCGACTGGACCGCGCCCCTGATCGTCGGCTGGGCGGGCATGCGCGGGGTCGTCTCGCTCGCCGTCGCCTTCTCCATCCCGCTGGTCACGCACGACGGCGAGCCGTTCCCGGCCCGCAACCTGGTGCTGTTCCTGACCTTCACCACGGTGATCTCCACCCTGGTGATCCAGGGGCTGACCCTGCCCGTGCTCGTCCGCGTACTGAAGCTGCCGGGACGCGACCGGCAGGCCGAGACGCTGATCGAGGCGCAGGCCCAGAGCGAGGCGTCCGCCGCCGCCGAGGCCCGCCTGGAGGAGCTGCTCGCCGCCCCGCACAACAGCCTGCCGCCCCCGCTGGCCGACCGGCTGCGCGCCGTGCTCCAGCGCCGCCGCAACGCCGTGTGGGAGCGGCTGGGGGCGGCCGACCCGGTCACCGGGGAGTCGGCGGACGACACCTACCGCAGGCTCGCCCGCGAGATGATCGAGGCCGAGCGGGAGGTCTTCGTCCGGCTCCGGGACGAGCGGCGGATCGACGACGAGATGATGCGTACGCTGCTGCGCCGGCTGGACCTGGAGGAGGCGGCGGCCTACCGGGAGTCGGACGACACCTGAACGGGCGGCGGCTGCGGAGGCCCGGTGATGACGGCGCTCACCCGTGCGCCCGCCGGGAAGGCCCTCTCCTCGGCCAGGGCCGTCAGCGCGAACAGCAGTTTGGCGACGTAGACCCGCTCCACCGGCAGCCCGTGCCGGTCCTCGAAGTCGGCGGCGAAGGCGCCCAGTTCCGGGGTCGTACGGGCGTAGCCGCCGAAGGTGAAGCGCTCGTCCAGCGACCAGTGGCCGGCCGGGCCGCCGAACGCCTCGCGCTGGAGTGCGGTGACGGCCTCCCCGAGGAAGCCGCCGCGCAGCACCGGAACGCCCAGGGCGCGCTGCCCGGGGCCCAGCCCGGCGGCGAGCCCGGCCAGGGTCCCGCCCGTCCCGCAGGCCACGGCCGCCACATCGGTGTGCCCGCGCAACTCCCGCCCCAGCGCTGCACAGCCCTGTGCGGCCAGGGCGTTGCTGCCGCCCTCCGGGATCACCTCGACGTCCCCGAACAGCCTCAGCAGCCCCTCCAGGACCTCGGGGGAGCCCTTCGCGCGGTAGGTCGTACGGTCCACGAAGTGCAGCCGCATGCCATCGGCGGCGCACCGGGCGAGCGAGGGGTTGAGCGGCCGGTGCGCGAGCTCGTCGCCGCGCACCACGCCGATGGTGGGGAACCCGAGCAGCCGGCCGGCCGCCGCCGTGGCCCGCAGGTGGTTGGAGTAGGCCCCGCCGAACGTCAGCACGGTCCGCCCGGCGGCGGCCTCCAGGTTGAGGTGGAGCTTGCGCCACTTGTTGCCCGGCAGGTCGGGGTGGATCAGGTCGTCCCGCTTGAGGAGCAGGGCGACCCCGCGTCGTACGAAGCGGTCGTCGTGGACCTCGTGCAGCGGGGACGGCACCTGGGGGCGCAGGAGTGGGCCGGGGCGGGGCGGGCGGTTCACCCCTCCATTGTGGCGCGCGGCGGCGGCTCTCCTTCAGGCGCTCGCCTGCCAGAGGTCCGGGCCGAACACCTCGTAGTGGATGTCGGCCGGGCGGACCCCCGCGTCGAGCAGCCGGGTGCGGACGGCGCGCATGAAGGGGAGCGGGCCGCACAGATAGGCGTGGGTGCCGGGCAGCACGGTGATGCCGTCCAGGTCGACGAGCCCGGTGCGGTGGGCCGGGTGGCCGGCTTCCGGGGCCTCGTACCAGAAGTGCGGTTCGGCGTCCGGGAGCGTCTCCGTCAGCCGGACGTGGTGGGCGCGCAGGGCGTGGTCGGCGGGCGAGCGGTCGCCGTGCACCACCGTGACGGGGCGGTCGTGGCCCTGCTCGGCCAGGAACTCCAGCATCGCCAGCATGGGCGTGCAGCCGATCCCCGCCGAGGCCAGCAGCAGTGGCGCGTCCAGGTGGTCGAGGACCAGGTCCCCGTAGGGGACGGAGACCCGCAGCCGGTCGCCCGCGCGGGTGCGCTCGTGCAGGTGGTGGGAGACCTCGCCCGCCGGGGCGGCCTCCCCGCGCACCCGCTTCACGGTGATGGAGCGCAGCCGGGAGCCGGGGAGGAGGAGAGGCTGTACTGGCGTATCTGCCGGGCCCCGTCCGCCAGTTCGACCTGGACGGAGACGTACTGGCCGGGCCGGAAGGCGGGAGCGTCACCGCCGTCCGCCGGGCGGAGGTGGAAGGTGGCGACGTCCTCGGTCTCCTCGATCCGGGCGGCGACCTCCCACGGTCGCCACACGTCGCCCGCCTCGACGCCCTGCTGGGCGTAGAGCCGCGCCTCGACGGCGATGAGGGCGTTCGCCATCAGCCAGTAGACCTCGTCCCAGGCCGCGGCGACCTCAGGGGTGACGGCGTCCCCCAGGACGTCGGCGATGGCGGCGAGGAGATGGGTGTGCACCACCTCGTACTGCTCGGGGGTCACCCCCAGCGAGGCGTGCTTGTGGGCGATCCGGTCCAGCATCACGTCGGGCCGGTCCCCGGGGTGTTCGACCAGCGCGGTGGCGAAGGCGGCGATGGACCCGGCCAGGGCCCTGCGCTGGTCGCCGGTGGCCTGGTTGCCCCGGTTGAACAGGTCGCGCAGCAGCTCGGGGCGGGCCGCGAAGAGCTTGCGGTAGAAGAGGTCCGCGATGTCCCCGATGGCCGCGCCGACGACGGGAAGGGTGGCACGGACGGTGGCGGTGGACCGGTCGGAGAGCATGACGAGGGACTCCTCTTTAATGGGCATTCGGGATGCATATTTTTGGGCGGAGCGCAGCCCGCCCCTGGCTCGGGCGGGCGGGCCGGTGGGCGGGGCGGGGCCGGTTCAGTCCGGGGGCGGGCCGCCGCCGATGCCGAGCAGCAGCGGGCCGGTGGGGGAGGCGACGAGATCGGCGACGGTGATCGGGTCGAGCGAGGCGTAGAAGGCGTCCTGGGCCTGCCGCAGCGCGCCGCGCAGCCGGCAGGCGGAGCGCAGCGGGCACGGGGTGGCCCCCTCGCACTCCACGACGTCGTCCGTGCCCTCCAGCTCCCGCACGAGAGCGCCGATCGAGGCGGAGCGCCCGGCCGCGGTGAGGGCGAGGCCGCCGCCCCGGCCGCGGCGGGCGTCGAGCAGGCCCAGGTGCTGGAGGCGGGCCACCACCTTGGCCGCGTGCGTGTACGGCACCCGCATGGCGTCCGCCACCTCGCGCGTGGTGGGCGGGTCCGCGCCCTCGGCGACCGCCAGTCGCATGAGCACGCGGAGCGCCACATCGGTGAATCTGGTCAGCCGCATGGCTTGATCCTAGGTAAGTGGTATCTAAGATTCAAGTTTTGCGGTCGGCGGAGCGACGAGGGGCGACATGCCCCGACCGAAGGCCGATTAGTCACACTCTTTTGTGTAATGGCGGGCCACGTCCTCCTGCTGAAAGGCTTCTCCAGCAGGTCAGCCCATGATCGAGAGGACGTCAGATGTCCGTTGGTGAAGAGGTTCGCGACACGCAGGCGCCGCCGCAGCAGAGTCTGGGGACGGCAGCTGCGCGGAACCTCGCGACGACCACCAAATCCGCGCCGCAGATGCAGGAGATCACCTCGCGGTGGCTGCTGAAGATGCTGCCGTGGGTGCAGGTACAGGGCGGTACGTACCGGGTGAACCGTCGGCTCAGCTATTCGGTCGGTGACGGCCGGGTGACCTTCGTCCAGACCGGGGGCCGGGTGGCCGTGATCCCCGCGGAGCTGGGGGAGCTGCCCGCTCTGCGTGATTTCGACGACGAGGAAGTGCTCGCCGAGCTCGCCCGCAGGTGCGAGCAGCGGGACGTGGCCGCGGGGGAGGTGCTCGCCACCTCGGGAGACGCGGCGGACCGGGTCTTCCTGCTGGCGCACGGCAAGGTCGAGAAGGTCGGCTCCGGTCTCTACGGGGACGAGACCGAGCTCGAAGTCCTCGCGGACGGGGCGTATTTCGGTGACCAGAGCCTGGTCGACGGCGACGCCGTCTGGGAGTACACCGCCCGGGCCGTCACCGCGTGCACGCTCCTGACGCTCAGCCGCGCGGACGTGTTCAACCTGGCGGAGCGGGCCGAGCCGCTGCGCGCCCATCTGGCCGGTCTGCTCTCCATCCCGCACCAGCGGACCAACAAGTACGGCGAGGCGGCGATCGACCTCTCCGCCGGCCATGTGGGCGAGGCCGTCGTCCCGCACACCTTCGTCGACTACGACGCCGCACCCCGTGAGTACGAACTGAGCGTCGCGCAGACGGTGCTGAAGGTGCACAGCAGGGTCGCCGACCTCTACAACCAGCCGATGAACCAGACCGAGCAGCAGTTGCGGCTCACGGTCGAGGCGCTGCGCGAGCGCCAGGAGCACGAGCTGATCAACAACCGCGAGTTCGGCCTCCTCAACAACTGCGACTACGGCCAGCGGCTCCAGCCGCACGACGGGGTGCCCAGCCCCGACGACATGGACGAGCTGCTCTCGCGGCGGCGCGGATCCAAGCTCTTCCTGGCCCACCCGCGCGCCATCGCCGCCTTCGGCCGCGAGTGCAACCGGCGCGGACTGGTCCCGGAGAGCGTGGACATCGGCGGCCACCACGTGCCGGCCTGGCGCGGCGTGCCGATCTTCCCGTCCAACAAGATCCCGGTCACCGACGCCCGCACCACCTCCATCATCTGCATGAGGACCGGCGAGGCCGAACAGGGCGTCATCGGCCTCCAGCAGACCGGCATCCCGGACGAGATCGAGCCGAGCCTCTCGGTCCGCTTCATGGGCATCGACGAGCAAGCGATCATCTCCTACCTGGTGACCGCGTACTACTCCGCCGCCATCCTGGTACCGGACGCCCTCGGCGTACTGGAGAACGTGGAAGTGAGCCGCTGGCGCTGACCCCGTGTCACCCCCGGGGGCCCGGCCGGCCGACACCGCCCGGGCCCCCGGGGCCCCGCACCCCACCGCACCGCCCCAGGGAGTGACCGTGACCATGACCAGTACGGACGCAGCGACGGAAGGGCACGAGGCCGCGGTGCTGCTGGAGCGCACCCGCGCGGTCGTCGACCCGCATCTGCGATCGGCCGTGGAATCGCTGCCCGGTGGCATACGCCGGATCGCGATGTACCACTTCGGCTGGGAGAACGCCGACGGCACCCCCGCCTCCGGCCAGGCGGGCAAGGCCATCCGGCCGGCGCTCGTCCTGGCCGCCGCCCGCGCGCTGGGCGGCGACCCCGAGCAGGCGGTGCGCGCCGCCGTCGCCGTCGAGCTCGCGCACAACTTCACCCTGCTCCACGACGACGTCATCGACGAGGACACCACCCGCAGACACCGGCCCACCGCCTGGGCCGTCTTCGGCGTCCCGGACGCGATCATCACCGGCGACGCCCTGCTCGCCCTGGCCCAGCGGCTGCTGGCCGAGGACGCCCACCCGGCCGCCCAGAGGGCCGCCGCACGCCTCTCCTCCTGCGTCATCGAGCTGTGCGCGGGCCAGCAGGCGGACTGCGCCTTCGAGGAGCGCGGCCCGGACGAGGTCACCCTCGACGAATGCCTGACCATGGCCACCGCCAAGACCGGCGCCCTGCTGGGCTGCGCCTGCGCCCTCGGCGCGCTCTACGCCGGGGCGGAGGACCGGGCGGTCCGCGCCATGGACGGCTTCGGGCGGGAGGCGGGCCTGTCGTTCCAGCTCATCGACGACCTGATCGGCATCTGGGGGGACCCGGCCCGCACCGGCAAGCCGGTCGGCGCCGACCTGGCCGCCCACAAGAAGTCGCTGCCCGTGGTGGCGGCCCTCACCTCCGGCACCCCGGCCGCCGCCGAGCTCGCCGCGCTCTACCGGGGACCCATGACCACCTCCGCGGACGTGGACCGGGCCGCCGACGCCGTGGACCGGGCCGGCGGGCGCGACTGGGCCCAGGTCTGCGCGGCCGACCGGATGGCCCGGGCGGTCCACCACCTCTCCCGGGCGGTCCCCGAACCCGGCGCGGCCGGTGATCTGCTGGCCCTGGCCGAATTCGTCACCCGCCGCACCAACTGACCGGCCCGGCCCGGCCGGAGTTCCCCGCGTCAACTCTATTATTCCGGAGGTTGGTTGAGAGTCGACAGTCGAGCGCCGTGAGCAGCGGGCGAAGGGGCGGAAGCCGTCATGGGCATACGGGTGGAGCAGGCGGGCCAGGGCGACAGGGAGCTGGTCGTATCGGTCCTGGAGGAGGCGTTCCACCACGACCCGGTCAGCAGCTGGGTCTTCCCCGACGAGGCGCACCGGCGGGCGGTGCACGGCAGGTTCCTCGGCGTCTTCGCCGACATCACGCTCGCCGAAGGCCGTATCGATGTGGCGGAGGACGGCGCGGCGGTGGCCCTGTGGCTGCCGGTGCCCGCCGGCGCGCCCGAGGGGGAGGACCCCACGCCCGCCCTGATGCGCCAGACCGCCGACCCCGACAACGGGCGGTGCGAGCTGGTGGGGAGGCTGACCGGGGAGGTGCACCCGCACGACCGCGCCCACTCCTACCTGCTCATGATCGGCGTCTCGCCGCGGCGCCAGGGCGAGGGCATCGGGGCCGAGCTGATCCGGACCGAGCTGGAGCGCTGCGACCGCGACGGCGTACCCGCTTATCTGGAGGCGAGCAACGCCCGCAGCCGTGCGCTCTACGAACGGCTCGGCTACCACTTCCTGGGGCGCGCCGTCGAGCTGCCGGACGGGCCGTCGATGTGGCCCATGTGGCGCGAACCGCAGGTGAGTTGACCCGCCGGTCGACCGGCGGTCGAGCCATTGGCCGACCCGCGGCCGAGCCGGCGGTCGACCGTTGGCCGATCGGTCCGTGGAGGGGGAGGGCGGCACGGGGGCCGGGCCCGGCAGGGGCTACAGTCCCTGCTCATGACAGATGAGTCGTGGGCCGGCTGGTACCGGGACCGCAACGGTTCCGACGCCGTCGTTCTCACCACGGACGGACAGCAGCTCCGGATCCGGATACGGGGGGTCGACTTCGAGGGCGAGAGCTTCGACGACCTCGTACCGGTCTCAGGAACGCCTCCGGAGAGCGGGATGTTCGCCCTGGCGGACGGGGCGCTCACCGACTGCGTACTGGAATGGGACCTCCCGCTGCCCGTCCTCGTCGCGGGCACCGTGCGGCAGGCCGCCCTCCACTGTCTGCTCTCGCTGCGCCGGGTCGACCCGGACCTCTATCTCGCCCTCCATCTGGACGGCGCGGTGTACGAATCCGCCCGCGCCGAAAGCGACTTCGCCGCCGCGCTGGCGGCGATCCAGCACATCCTGCCGGACGGCGTCCAGCTCCAGACCTGTATCGCCTGCGCCTTCTCCGACTACTTCCCCGCTCCCGGCCGCGGCCTCTCCGGCGGCCTCGCCTGCTTCCGGGGCGCCAAGGACGCCTACCGGGACGCGGAGGGCGAGGACGCCGTGCTGGACCTGTGGGACCGGCGGAGCGGATTCGTCCAGGAGATCTGGAGCTGCCGGGAGTTCGAGGTGCGCCCGGACAAGGGGGCCGGCACCGGCCACCGGGGAGCCTTCCCTCTCGAACCGGCCTGACACGGCTCCGGGCGGCAGCCCCGCCGGAGCCGTGTCAGGCTCCGGCCCGGCAGCCCTCCGCCGGCCGTTCCGTTCTCTGCCCCGTCCCTCAACAGAGGTACGGGGCAGAGCTGTTCCCGGACCCGGAGAGCGCCCCTGCGCCGCCGCCAAGCCGTTGCGTCCCTTCTAGTTGTTCTACTAGCATGCGAACAACGGAGGTTTTCATGACACGCAAGAACCTTGGCCGCGCCACGCTCGCCGCCCTGCCCTTTGTCCTCGCACTCCTCGTCGACCTGATCGTCTTCGTCGCCCTCAAGGACCGCCTGCCCAACCGCCTGGCCAGCCACTTCAACGCCGCCGGAGAAGTCGACGGCCAGGTGGACCGGGCCGTCTTCGTCCTCTCCGTCGCCCCGATGCTGCTTCTGCTCGGCGCGATGTGGGTCCTCATGGCGGTCAACGGAAAGTTCTACGGACGTGCTCACCGCCTGCTCATCGCCGGAGGCTGGGGCTTCGCCGCCTTCCTCGGGTATCTGATGGCCGCCGTCCTGTTCGTCAACGTCGACGCCACCGAAGGCGGCTCCGCCGCCCGCTTCCCGGCCTGGCACCTCGCCGTGGCCCTCGGATCCGCTGTCCTCGCCGGGGCGTTGGGCCTGCTGACGGCCCGCCTGATCCCCGGACCCGAGGACCCCGACGCCGGAAAGACCCCCGGCGAAGGCGGGCGGATCGCCCTTGCGGACGGCGAGGTGGCCGGCTGGGCCCGCACCACCGGCGCCTGGTGGCTGCCGCTGAGCTCGCTGCTGTTGCTGGCCTCGGCCGGGGGGCTCGCCTACGCGGTGGGCTGGTACTCGGCGACGCCGCTGTTCCTGTTCGCCCTGCTGGCGGTCACCTTCTCCCGCCCCCACGTCACCGTGGACCGGCGCGGCCTCACCGTGTCCGGCCTGCTGCCCTGGCCCCGGGTCCAGGTGCCGCTGGAGCGGATCGAGGCGGCGGACAGCCGCGAGGTCAACGCGGTCGCGGAGTTCGGCGGCTGGGGCTACCGCATCCGCCCCGGCCGCAGCGGCTTCATCGTCCGCTCGGGCGAGGCCATCGTCGCCCGGCGGACGAACGGACGCGACTTCATCGTCACCGTCGAGGACTCCGCGACCGGCGCGGCCCTGCTCAACACCCTCGTCGACCGTCGCCGGGTGGGGCGCTGACCGTGCTCTTCCGCGTCGATCCCACCTCCACCGTGCCGCTCGGCGACCAGATCGCGGCCTCGGTCCGCCGCGCGGTCGCCGAGGGCGCGGTGGCCCCGGGCGAGCGTCTGCCAGCCGCCCGGGTGCTCGCCGAATCCCTCGGAGTGAACGTCCACACAGTGCTGCGCGGCTACCAGCGGCTCCGCGAGGAGGGGCTGATCGAGCTGCGCCGCGGCCGTGGTGCGGTGGTCACCGAAGGGGCCTCCCCGCGCCGCGCCCAGTTGCTGGAACGCGTCCGCGAAGTCGTCGTGGACGCCCGGGAGCTGGGCATGACGGAGGAGGAGCTGCTGACGCTGGTCCGCGCCGAACTGGGCGGCTGACGCCACCGGCGTACGGGAGAATTCGGCGGCTGACCCCGCCGACGTACGGGGAGAAGGCGGCGGCTGACCCCGCCCGCGTACGGGAGAATTCGGCGGCTGACCCTGCCGGCGTACGGCGAGAAAGCGGCGGCTGACCCCGCCCGCGTACGCAGAAGTCGGCGGACGCCCCACCCGCGTACCGGACAGGTCGGCAGCACGAAGGGCCGTTCCGCGTCCGGAACGGCCCTTCGCTCATGCGGGTGGGTGGTGCGGTCGGTCCCGCCGGGGTGAGGCGGCGGTACGGGTCAGGAGGCCGTACGCGCCAGTGCGGCGGCGAAGCCGTTCTGCCAGAGGTAGTTCACCCGGGCCCGCTCGTTGGCGTCCGGCTGGGCGTTGGTGCACGACGGGCCGGGGCCGCCGCCGGACATCAGCTGGCTGCACGGACCGGAGTAGGTGTCCGGCAGGCCGAGCACGTGCCCGGTCTCGTGGGTGGTGACGCGGGTCGAGTTGTACTGCTGGTTCTGCCGGTAGTCCAGGAAGATGAAGCCCCGGCCGTGGCCGTTGGTGGAGGCGTACGAACCGCGCGGGTCGTTGCCCTCGCGGTAGGTGAAGTCGGCCCGGGAGCCTTCCTGGAGGCGGACGTTGCTGACCGAGCTGTTCCAGATCCGGGTGCTGTTGGCTATCTGGGTGCGGAAGCTCGGCGCGGAGGCCGCACTGTAGGTGACGGTGACGACCTGGGCGCCCGGGTCGGCGGCCCGCTTCTCGGCGACGGATTTCACGACCGCGTCGAAGAAGGCCCGGTTGGCGGCGGCGTTCTCGCCCGAACCGTTGTACGCGGCGATGGTGGCGGGGGTGGAGACGTCAGGTGCGGGAGCGGCGGAGACCGCGGGAGCCGTGCCCAGCGCGGCGACGAGGCCGAGACCGGCGATGGCGGAGGCGATGGCGGTCCTGAGGTGTCTCATGGGGGATTTCTCCTACTGTCCGATGAACCCACGCCGTGGGGGCGTCCGGTGAACGGACAGGCGTGGGGGGCGGTACGGAGAGAGTGTGGGGGCTCGGACGGCCGCCGGGGATGATGCCAACCGGTGATAGCACCGCCCTATCCCCGCGTCCGCCGCCCGCCGCGCCGCGCCGCGTCGCCCGCCTGTCGTGCCGCGCGGCCCCGCCCGCAGCGCCGCGTCACCCGTCCACCGCGCCGCGCCGTGTCGCCCGACTGTCACGCCGTGCCGCCCCGTCCACCGCACCGCGTCACCCGCCCGCCGCGCCGCGCCACTCTGCCATCGCTCGGTGTCGCCGCGCCCAACACTCCCTGAATTAACGCCCTTTGATGGGGTTGAGGCCGCTGGTGCGGGGGCCCGGGCGGTCGTAGTCTCCGCTCCATGGAGCTTGAGGTGAGGCACCTCAGGGCGCTGTGCGCCATCGCCGACGCGGGCAGTCTGCACCAGGCGGCCCGCCGGCTCGGCGTGAGCCAGCCCTCCCTGACCACCCAGTTGCGGCGGATCGAGAACTCGCTCGGCGCGGAGCTGTTCCGCCGCGAACGCACCGGCTGCCGCCCGACCCCGCTGGGCAGCGCCGTCCTCAGCCGGGCCCGGCCGCTCGTCGACGGGATGAGCGCCCTGGTCACCCACGCCCTGGCGGAGGCCGACGCCACCCGGTCCCGTGGGGCGCGGCTGCGCATCGGCTCCACCGCGAGCCGGGTCATCGGCGGCTGGCTGCGGCGGCTGCGGGTCGCCCTGCCCGGTACGGAGATCTCCCTGCGGGTCGACGTCTCGGCCCGCGCTCTCCTCGGCTCCGTCGCGGCGGGCCGGCTGGACGTCGCCTTCGTGCACGAGGTGGAGGGCTGTCCGCTCGCCCTCCCGGACGGGCTGGAACAACGCGTACTCCTGGACCGCGAACCGCAGTTCATCTCCCTGTCCCGGGACCACCCCGCCGCCCGCCGCCGGGTGGTGGAGCTCGGGGAGCTGGCCGGGGACCGGTGGATGGTCGATCCGACGGTGGACGGCGAGTGGGACGGGGTGCGCCGGGTGCTCGGGGCCGCCGGGCTGAACCCGCCGGTCCTGCACGGCGACTACCTCACCGCCGCCTCCCTCGTCGTGCTGGGCGAGGCCGTCGCCCCCTGCCAGCCCACTTCCGGGCCGCGCGACGACATGGCGATCCGCCCGCTGCTGGGCGACCCGCTGGCCGTGCGGCTGCTCCTGGTCTCCCGGCCGGGCACGGACGCCTCGGTGGTGTACGCGGAGCTGGAGGCGGCCTACCGGGAGGCGGCCCGGCGCTCCAGCGGCTACTACGAGTGGCTGCTCCGCCACCGCAGCCCGCTCACCCGCACGCCCTGAGGGCTCTGCGAGTTCCCCGTTCTGCTGACAGCGTGCTGGTGTTCCCCGGGGCGGCCGGGGCGGGCAGGCTCGGGGCATGAAGCTACTGATGCTGGGCGGTACGGAGTTCGTCGGACGGGCCGTCACCGATGCGGCGCTGACGCGTGACTGGCAGGTCACCGTCTTCCACCGGGGCCACCACGCGCCGCCGCCGGGCGTGCGCGCACTGACCGGGGACCGCACGGGCGGCGCGGCGGGCCTCGCGGCGCTGGCGGCGCACGGGGGCGACTGGGACCTGGTCGTCGACACCTGGAGCGGGGCGCCCACCGCCGTACGGGACGCCGCCCGGCTGCTGGCGGGCCGGGCGGGCCACTACACGTACGTCTCCAGCCGTTCCGTCTACGCCTATCCGGCCCCCGCCGGGCTGGACGAGGACGGACCGCTGGTGGCCGGGGCATCGCCCGACGAGGGCGAACGGGCCGGTGAGGCCGGGGACGTACCGTACGACCGCGCCAAGCGCGGCGGCGAGCTGGCCGCGCTCGACGCCTTCGGTGACCGGGCCCTGCTGGCGCGGGCGGGGCTGATCATCGGACCCGGGGAGAACATCGGCCGGCTGCCCTGGTGGCTGTCGCGGATCGCCCGCGGCGGCCCGGTGATCGCCCCCGGCCCGCGTACCGCGCAGCTCCAGTACATCGACGCCCGCGACCTGGCGGCCTGGCTCCTGGACGCCGCGGCGGCCGGGCTCCACGGTGCGTACAACACGGTCAGCCGCTCCGGCCACGCCACCATGGGCGAGCTGCTCGACGCCTGCGTCCGGGTCACCGGCTCCGACGCCGAGCTGCGCTGGACGGACCCGGACGTCCTGCTGGCCGCCGGGGTCGAACCCTGGAGCGACCTGCCGATCTGGCTGCCGGAGGGTGAGCTGCACGACACCCTGCACCGGGGCGGCCATGCCAAGGCCCATGCGGCAGGGCTGCGCTGCCGCCCGGTCGGCGAGACCGTCGCGGACACCTGGGCCTGGCTGGGCGAGCGGGGCGGCGTCGCACCCCAGCGACCGGACCGGCCGGCCGTGGGTCTCGATCCCCGGCTGGAGGAGAAGCTGCTGGCTCGGTGAACGCGCCCGTGGACCCTCCTTCGCATGCGCCTGCACACCCGCCTATAGGTCGACACATAGGGGCAAATCCGGCGTGTCATACTAAATGACTAGGCATTAAAGATGCATATTGCGCGGCATGGAACAACAGGCGCGCAGGCGCGGCAACGCAATCCGGGCAGCAGTGACAGTGGCCACGGCCGCGGCGATGGTGGCCGTGCTGGCCCCGGCCGCCGCCGCCGATCCGCTGCCGGGCGGACTCGGCCCCTGCCTCGGAAGCGGGTGCCCGGCCGGGTGGAACGATCCCAACAACGGACCGATCGCCGGCTTCGACGAGAACATCAACATCTACGTCGGCGGGGACTTCCTGGTCCGGGAGGCCGCCGCCGAGGCCGAGGGGAAGATCGTCACCCTGGGCCGGTTCGACATGGACAAGCGGGACGGCGCGTCGCAGATCTACAACGTCGGTGTGGCGGGCGTCGGTTCGCGGGTTCCGCCGCCGGACGGCTCCGACTACCTGACGGTGGGCGGGAACATCACCATCGCCGCGGGCGAACGCCTGCTCGCCGAGGAGGGCGGGAACTCCGGCCGGGTCGCCCACGGGGCGAGCCTGACCGGCACGGTGAACCCGGTGGACGCACCGCGCTTCGACCCGGAGGCCGCCGCCCCGTTCACCGGCCTGCGCCCGCAGCTCACCGAGGCCAGCCGGTGTTACGCGTACGAGGGCGACGAGCACCGCGCGACGACCGGCAGCTGGACGAGGACCGGCGACACCATCACCTTCGCCGGGGACGGCGATTCGGCGATCCAGATCTTCGACGTGGACACGGACCTCGTCTCCTCGACGGGCGGCAACGCGGGGTTCGCCTTCACCGGCATTCCCGCCGGGGCGACCGTCCTGGTCAACGTCTACGGAAGCGCCCGCACGGTCGCCTCGTTCATGGGGACCCTGCCCAACCCGGGGCTCCGTGAGCGCCTGCTGTGGAACTTCCCGGACGCGACGGACCTGACGCTGACGGGCCCGGCCCAGTTCCAGGGCAGCGTGCTGGTCGGGCAGCCGGCCAGCACCACCACGCTCAACATGAGCGGCACCAACGGCCGCTTCTACTCCGCCGGTTCGCTCACCCACACCTCGTTCGGCGCCTCGGGCGGCCAGGAGATCCACGCGTACCCGTTCGACGGCGACCTGCCGACCTGCGGACCGGACCCGACGCCCACGCCGACGCCTACGGATCCGACGCCCACGCCGACCGATCCCACGCCCACGCCGACCGACCCGACGCCTACGCCCACGGATCCGACCCCGACGCCGACCGATCCCACGCCGACGCCTACGGATCCGACCCCGACGCCGACCGACCCGACGCCCACCCCGACGGATCCGACGCCGACTCCCACCGACCCGACGCCGACCCCGACGGATCCGACGCCGACTCCCACCGACCCGACGCCGACCCCGACGGATCCGACGCCGACTCCCACCGACCCGACGCCGACCCCGACCGATCCCACCCCGACTCCCACCGAGCCCACGCCCGGCCCCACCGACAAGCCGACGTGGAGGCCGTCCCCCTCGCCGTCCCACCCGGGTGAACTGCCCGACACCGGCTCCCGGGGCGGTGAGTGGATCATCGGGTCCATCGCGGCAGCGCTGGTGGCCGCCGGCGGAACCGTCCTCTTCGTCACGCGCAGGGCCCGCCGCCGCACCTTCTAGCAGTGCCCGCAGTGCCCGCAGTGCCCGCAGTGCCCGCAGTGCCCGCGGCGTCCGCTGCCGCGCCTGCCCGTACGGCCCTGTGCGAACCGCTCCCGCCGGGAGCGGTTCGCACAGGCGCGGCCGCCCGCGCTCCAGCCCCGCCGGCGTTTGAGGCGGGCCCGGGCCCAGGGCTCAGCCGCACCGGCGGACAGGGGCTCCGCCCCGTACCCCCGCTCCTCAATCGCCGGAGGGGCTTGATCGGCCCGGCCTCCATATCCAGCCCCGGGCGTTTGAGGCGCGGGGTCCTGGGGCCGGAGAGAAGAGCACCGAGCGCGACCGGAGCACCCCGAACGACGAGCGAACGACGAGCGAACGACGAGAGGCAGACGAACCCCAGTGACCGCCCCCCTGACCGGCCCCCTCACCGCCGTGACCGGAGCGAGCGGAGCGGTCGGCGGCCGGGTCGCCGAGCGGCTCGCCCGTGCCGGCGTGCCCGTACGCCTCCTCGGCCGCGACCCGGCCCGCCTCCCCGACCTGCCCGGCGCCGACCGCGCGCCCGCCGCCCCCTACGGCGACGCCGAGGCGATGCGCCGGGCCCTGGACGGGGCGCACACCCTGTTCCTGGTCTCCGCGCACGAGAGCCCCGACCGGGTGCGCGAGCACGTCACGGCGGTGGACGCGGCCGTGGCGGTGGGCGTGGAGCGGATCGTGTACGTGTCCTTCCAGGGCGCGGCGCCCGACGCCACGTTCACCTTCGCCCGCGACCACTGGCACACCGAGGCCCATATCCGCACGGCGGACGTGCGCCACACGTTCCTGCGGGACAACTGGTACCTGGCGGGGCTGCCCGCGATGACCGGCGCGGACGGCGTGCTGCGCGGCCCGGCGGGCGACGGCAGGGTGGCCGCCGTCGCCCATGAGGACATCGCGGACGCGGCGACCGCCGTACTGCTGGACGACACCGCCGCCCACGACGACCGGGGCTACGACCTCACCGGGCCCGAGGCGTTCACCCTGGCCGAGGCCGCCGAGGAGCTGAGCCGGGTCACCGGACGCTCCATCCGCTACGTCCCCGAGTCCCGGGAGGAGGCTTACGCCTCGCGCGCCGGGTACGGGGCCGAGGAGTGGGAGGTGGCCGGCTGGGTCACCTCGTACGAGGCGATCGCGGCCGGCGAACTGGCCGCCGTGTCGGACGCGGTACCCACCCTCACCGGTCACCCGGCGAAGAGCTTCGCCGACTACCTCGCGGAAAACCCGGACAGCTACCGCCACTTGCTGCCCGGGGCCTGAGCCGGAGACCTGCCGGAGACCTCCCGGAGACCTCCTGCCCGGAATCCTCCTGGGGCCCGCCCGCCCGGCCGCCTTGCGGTCAGAGGCCGGCCGGGCGCACGAGCCCCGACTCGTACGCGAACACGGCGGCCTGGGTCCGGTCGCGTACGCCCAACTTGACCAGGATCCGGCTCACATGGGTCTTCACCGTCTGCTCCGCCACGACCAGCCGCCCGGCGATCTCCGCGTTGGACAGGCCGCCCGCGATCAGGGACAGCACCTCCGTCTCCCGTTCGGTCAGGTCCCCGACCCGTTCCTTGAGCGGGGGGCGCGGGGCCCCGGCCGTCCGGGAGAACTCCATGATCAGCCGCTTGGTGATGTTGGGGGACAGCAGTGCGTCGCCCGCCGCCACCACCCGTACGGCGTGGGCGAGTTCGTCGGCGGAGGCGTCCTTCAGCAGGAAGCCGGACGCGCCCGCGCGCAGCGCCTCGTACACGTACTCGTCGAGGTCGAAGGTGGTGAGCACGAGCACCTTCACCGTGGAACCCTCGCGCGCGGTGATCCGCCGGGTCGCCTCGATGCCGCCCAGCTCCGGCATCCGGATGTCCATCAGGACGACGTCCGGGGCGAGTTCGCCGGCCTGGGCGACCGCGTCGAGTCCGTTGACGGCCTGCCCGACGACCTCGATGTCCGGCTCGGCGTTCAACAGGACCGTGAAGCCCTGGCGGACCATCATCTGATCGTCGGCGATCACGGCGCGGATGGGCGGGGTCATGGGGCGTCCTCGGTCGTGGCGGGGGCGGTGGAGATGTCTGTGGTGGGGGCGGCGCCCGCAGAGCCGACGGGCAGGATCGCCGTGACTTCCCAACCCCCTTCCGGAGTAGGGCCGGTGGCCAGGTCGCCGCCGAGCATCGCGGTGCGTTCGCGCATCCCGAGCAGACCGTGGCGGACACCGGGGGAGGGGGCGGCGGGGCGGTCCGGCCGGGTGTTGGCGACGCGGAGGGTCAGCCCGGCGGCCCGGTGGGCGACCTCCACCCGGGCGCTCGCCCCGGGGGCGTGCCGCATGACGTTGCTCAGCGCCTCCTGCACGATGCGGTACGCCGACAACTCGACGCCCGGCGGCAGCGGGCGCGGTTCGCCGGTGGTGGCGAGGGTGACGGGGAGACCGGCGAGCCGCACGGTGGCGACGAGGCCGTCGAGCCGGTCAAGGGTGGGCTGCGGGGTGTGCCGGGTGCTCTGCGCGGGCGCGTCCTCCGAGCGCAGGACGCCCAGGACCCTGCGGAGTTCGGTGAGCGCTTCGAGGGCGTTCTCGCGGATGCCGGCGAGGTTCTCCTTGAGCTCGTCGGAGGGGTCCTCCACCAGGTGCGGGGCCACCTGGGCCTGGATGGAGATCACCGACATGTGGTGGGCCACCACGTCGTGCAGCTCGCGGGCGATGCGGTGGCGTTCCTCCAGCAAGGTGCGCCGCGCCCGTTCGTCGGCGGTCAACTCCACCTGGACGACAAGGTCCTTGCGGGCCAGCCGGACGCTGCGGAGTGCGACGCCGAGGACCAGGGCGATGACGAAGACGGGTGCGGAGCGGTCGAGGTCGAGGTTGTGCCGCTGGGTGGTGTGCAGGGTGAGGGCCACGCCCGCCAGCAGGGTGATGGCCAGCGCTCCCACCGCGCGGCGCAGGGTGACGCGCAGCGCCAGCAGGAACAGCGCACCGCCCTGGAACACCATGCCCATGATGCTCCAGGGGAACAGCCGGTCCGGGCTCATCGTGGACTCGGTGACCGCAACCGTGACCACCGACAGCGCCGTCGCCGCCCACCACGCCCCCACCGGGCGGAACATCCCGGCCACCAGCACCGCCGACTGGGCCAGGGCCGCCGCCACCGCCCATCCACCGATCCCTCCGGCCGGGTGCGGGACCAGTTCGTTGGTGCGCGGCACCGCGAAGCAGGCCGCCGCGAAGATCATCAGCATGACCAACGTCGGCCGCCACGCCGGAGCGTCGGCCTCCCCCATGCGCGGCACCCGGTCGGCGGGCCTCGCCCACAGGTCCGCGTACAGGGCGCGCGGCGCGCGGCGCACCACGGCCCGCACCCGCGCGCCCCCGGAACCCTTCACGTCCCTCGAACCCTTCACGCCCGTCGAACCCTTCACGTCCCTCGAACTTTTTGCGTCCCCCGAACTCTTCACGCCCCCGGAACCCTTCACGCCCCCCACCGCCCCCTCGGCCTCACCCGCGCTCAGACTAGGCACGACGCACCTCCCGCTTCCGCTCGGGGGACGATGTCCGTACGACGTCGGAGCGCCGGCCTTCTCTCCGTCCGCCCTGTTCACAGCCCCGGAACGCCGCCCAGCACACCAGCAGGGCCAGGGCGAACACCGGCAGCCAGAGCAGCCGGGCGAGCACCCAGCCGGCGTCGTCGGGCACAGCGTGCAGCCCCGGCAGCGGCCCGCCCGCGAGCAGCAGCGCGCTCATCGTCACGATGATCATCGCCGTCTGGTGCCAGAGGAAGACGGTCATCGCCGACAGGTTCACCAGCGCCACCACCGCCCACACAGCGGGCCGGCGCAGCGCCCGGCGCAGGGGCCCGAGCAGCAGCAGGGCCGCCCCGCACTGCGCCAGGCCGAAGGCGACGGCGGCGAGGCTCGGCGGGTCCAGGTTGGAGATCCGGCCGCCCGGCACGCCGACCATGGACGCCGGGTACCCCGCCCACAGCACGAGCGCCCCGGCCGCCGTCGCCCCGCCGGCCAGCAGCGCCCAGCCGCCCCTGAGCCCGCGCAGCCCGCCCCGCGCGACCAGCGCCCCCACGCAGTACGGCACCAGCCACCCCGCGACGACGTTGACCCACCCGAGCTCCGCCGGACCGCCGAGTCCGAAGCGTACGAGGTCGACGTGGAGCACCACGGCGAGCGGCCACAGCGGGTGGAGCCGCGCGACGAGCGGGGTCAGGGCGGTCAGCGCGGCGAAGACCAGCAGGAACCAGAGCGGCGACCAGACCAGCTTGGCCAGCGCGAGCACCGTGGGCTCACCGACCCCCGAGGCGAGCATCGCACCCGCCGCGAGAGCCCACACCGCCGACACCGCGCCCACCGGCCGGAACAGCCGCCCCATCCGCCCGCCCAGCCACCGCCCGTACGGCACGCCCCGCCCCTGCGCCGAGGCCCAACTCCCCGCCGCCACCTGCCCGCCCACCAGGAAGAACACGGCGAGGGTCTGGAACACCCAGGAGACCGGGGCCAGTTCCGGCAGGTACGCCAGCGGGCTCGCCCCGCGTACGGTGCCGCTGTCCGCGACCAGCGCGGTCACCAGCCAGTGCCCGCCCACCACCCCCAGGACGGCCAGGGCCCGCAGGGCGTCGACGGCCCGGTCGCGGCCGGGCGGGGTGGCGGCCTCGATCCGCGTGACGAGATCGCGCACCGCCGCACGTACCGGGAAATCGCCCCGGGCCGGGGGCCTTTCGCGTACGGGGAGCCCGTCGCGAAGGAGGAGTTCTCCGCGCACGTCAGCCACGGGAGGCCCCCACCGGGGTGTGGTCGACCTCGGAGGCTCCGCCTGCTTCCACCGGAGCGCGGCCCGACGCGATCCGGGCCAGGTTCGTCAGCGAGCGGGAGCCCGGCAGCAGGTAGTCGCTGTGGCCGCCGTCGCCCGCGTCGAACACCTCCGCGCCGAACCGGTCCGCCACCGGGTCCGTCCCGAACCCCACCGTCGCGCCGAACGGCAGCCGCACCCGCACGTTGGGCACCCCCGAGATCCAGTCCCCGCCGCCGCGCCCCGCCCACACCCGCGCGCCGGTGCGCAGCGCCGCCACATCCACGACGCCGGTGCCGGGGCTGCCGTAGAGGACGATGGCGTCCGCCGGGGTCCCGGAGGCGGCCCGGGCGCAGATCACCGAACCGTAGGAGTGGCAGAGCAGGCTGATCCGGGCGCCGGGACGGGCGGCGCTCAGCCGGTCCACCAGCATCCGGAGTGCCGGCGCGGCCTCGGCGGCCCGCCCGTCGGTCACCGAGGCCGGGCTCAGGGTGGCGGGCGTGCGGTAGCCGAGCCAGACGACGACCGCCCCGCCCTCCCCCAACTCCCGCTGGAGGGCCTGCGCTCCGCGCCGCAACCGCCCGTACGCGTCGAGGCCGACGCCCGCCCCGGGCACCAGTACGGCGATCCGGCGGGCCGCCGAGAGATCACCGACGACCTCGACGCTCCGCCCGCCGTCCCGCCCGTCGAAGGCGAGGAACTGCCGTTCTGGCGAGGCCATTTGGCGCAGGGAGGCCGCTCGCTTCCGGTCCCCGTGCTCAAGGGCCGCGCGCCCGGCGGCCAGGATGTCCTGCCGGCTCGCCGCGTACCGCTCGTGGAGCGCCGCCTGGCTCGCGTCCCGCAGCGGCCCGAGCGCGGTCGGCACGGGGGCGGGCACGGCGGCGGGCCGGGCCGCGCCGGACACCGGCACGGCCACGGCGACGGTGACGAGGGCGGCGAGCAGGGAGCGGCGCAGACGGCGTCTGCGCGGGCGGTCCGCCATGGGATGGGGTCCTTCCGTACCGGGGGCTTCGCGACGGGGGCCTCGCGTGTTTCCGGTACAGAAGTTATGGACGGGGAGGGGTAGTTGACGTCACGCTGTGGAGGGGACCTGCGGGGTGGCTCTCAAGGGTGACGGGGTCGTCCGCGCAGGCGGCGTCGCGCCGGACTCGCCTGCTCCACAGGGGGAGGACAACGGACCAGTAGGGTCGTGCCGTGCACCCCGACCCCACGGACCCCGCCGAGCCCGATGAGAAGGGCTTCGCCGAGGCCCCGCCCTCCGTGGACTGGCAGGACCTTTCCACACTGCGATGGATCGAGCGGCCCGAGGAGATCGACTCCGCCTTCGACCGGGGCGAACCGCACGTCGGAGTGGCCTTGATCGCCCTGGCGCTGAACCACCCGGACGCGGACGCGATCCTGCCCCGCGTCGCCCGCGCCCTGGCGGCCGAGGAGCCCGGACTCCGCCACCAGGGCGTGGTGGCGCTCGCCCATGTGGCCCGGCTGCACCGGACCGTGGACGAGCGGTGCCTCGAACTCCTGCGCGCCTTCCCCCGGGGCAACGAGGCCGACGACGACCTCTGGTCCTTCGTGGACCACCGCCGGCTGCCCTTCTGGCTCCGCCGGCACCACGCCGGGCAGCGGCTGATCCGGCCCCTCCGGGACGGTTGGCGGCGCTGACGTGCCCTCCGGGACTGCCGGTGGCGTTGCTGCGCCCCTCTGGGACCGCCGGGTCCGGGACTGCCGGTGGCGCTGACGTGCCCTTCGGGACCGCCGGTGGCGTTGCTGCGCCCGTCTGGGACTGCCGGGTCCGGGACTGCCGGTGGCGCTGACGTGCCCTCCGGGACCGCCGGTGGCGTTGCTGCGCCCCTTCGGGACCGCCAGCTCCGGGACCGCCGGCGGAGCCCACACGCCCGCCGCCCATCCCGCATCAGGGCCTGTGCGCGCCCGTCCCGCCGGTGTGGTCCAGGATGGCGGCGGCGAGCGGGGCGTGCACCTCGCGGGGGAGTGCGTGGCCCATGCCGGGGACCTCGACGAGCCGGGCCCCGCGAATCGCCTGGGCGATGTGGTGCGCGTGGGGTGGCGGGTAGACGGGTTCGGCGGGCGCGGAGACGACCAGGGTGGGGACCCGGGTGCTCGCGAGGGCGTCGGTGCGGTCCATGCCGGAGCTGTCGGCCCGGGCGTGCGCGCTGCCGACGCGGTGGTGCCCAGTGTGCGCGACGACCCGCCGCTCCAACTCCGCTTCGGGGCCGTGGTCCTCGACGGACCGGGACCACAACTCCAGCAGGGCGGGGGAGACGCCGGGGAGCGCCGCGGCCGGTGACCGGGTGCCGTCCCCGTGCTCGTACGGTACGGAGCTGAGCGCGCCCGTGCCGATCAGGGTGGCGCTGAGCACCCGCTCGGGATGGTCGGCGACGAGCAGCTGTACCAGCATGCCGCCGAGTGACATGCCCACCAGATGCGCCCGTTCGACGTCCAAGGCGTCCAGCACCCGCACGGCGTCCTCGGCGAGTGCGGTGAGCGGGTAGGGGTGTTCGTCGAAGGACCAGGTCGAGCGGCCGGTGTCACGGTGGTCGTAACGGATCACGCGGTGCCGGGCGGCGAGCAGCTCCACCAGCTCGTCCGGCCATCCGAGCCCGGACGCCTGCGCCCCCATGACCAGCACCAGCGCCGGGGCGTCGGTCGCGCCGCGCTCCTCCACCCACAGGCGGACACCGGGTGTGACGTGGACGTGGTGTTCCATGATGAACCCCAGTTCATGAAGTGAGACGAGGTGGGATGGGCGAGACGATACGTTTCGTCTCACTGCATCATGCTAGCGCAGCCACCGCCGAACGCGCTCGCCGGACGGAGGCGGCGGCCAGAGGCAGCAACTGGGTGACGTCGTTGCGGTTGCCGCCGGTGAGGATCACGGCGAGCGGAGTGCCGTGGCCATCCGTGATCAGGTGGTGTTTCGATCCGGATCGGGCGCGGTCGACCGGACTCGGT